>NZ_CP117200.1:0-779368 GCF_029866845.1 Pantoea sp. SS70
ATGCTCACTTTTTGCCAGCTAATTTGCGGAAGGGAGGCGATGACGAGAACAGTGAAAAAAGCCACGGCCAGCGATGTGGCGCTTCTTGCCGGCGTATCGAAATGGACGGTATCGCGCGCGTTTATGCCCGGCGCTTCAATCTCTGAGAAGGCGCGCGAGAAGGTGATGCGCATCGCTAAAGAGCTGGGATATCGGCCAAATTTGCTGGCGCGTAGTCTGGTAAAAAAGAAGACGCATATTATTGGCGTGGTGATCGACGAGCTGAAAAATCCGCATACGCTGATGATTCTCAATGAAGCTACGCAGCAGCTACAACGTCGCGGCTATATGGCGTTGATCCTCAACATCACCGACGGCGAGCCGTATCGATCGGTAATGACGCAGGCGGATCAATTGCAGATCGACGGCATTTTGTTTCTCGGTACGGTGTTATCGGCGCAGCTGATTACGCTGGTGGAGGATATGTACAACATTCCGCTGGTGCAGCTGTGCCGCAATACGCATGCGCAGGGCATCGATGTGGTGGCGATTGATGGTTATGCCGCCGGCAAGCAAATCGCCGAGCTGTTGCTGGCGCAGGGCGCGCAACGGTTTGGTTTTATGCAAGGTCCGGATACACCAACGTCACATCTGCTGCGCAAAGAGGGATTTGAAGCGACGCTGCAACAAGCGGGCTGTCAGATTGATGTGCTGCTTAAAGCCGGCAGCTACGATCGTGCACGCAGCTGGCAAGCGATGAGCGATTATCTGCATCAGCCGGATGCGCCCGCAATTGATGCGCTGTTCTGTGAAAACGATGTACTGGCGCTCGGCGCGATGGAAGCGATGCGCGCCGCCCCGACCAGGCCAAGGATTGCGGTGGTGGGATTCGATGATATTGAAGAAGCCAGCGCGCCAGGCTGCCAACTCACCACCTTTAGCCAACGTATTGATCTGCTGATCGCCGAAGCGTTAAACCGATTGATTGATGGTCGCGAGAGTGCGGATGAGCATTGGCGGCGGGGTGAAATGCGAGTACGGCGTTCGCATTTGAGGTCGCCATAAATGACGACCCACGACGTAAAATCACTGTTCTATGCTGGTCAGTAACGCATTTTGAATAATTCTTTGCGCTTTCAGCGGGTTTTGCTCACGCTGCGCTTCCTGCAACGCGGCGATATCCAGCTTATCCAGCGCGCGATAGATATGTTTGAGGAAGCGAATCGACAGATTGGCGGCTTCAACATGATCTTCACGGAACGGGAATTGATCAAGCTGCCACACGCCGTCCCAGTTATTGATCTTCAGAACATAGAAGAACTCAAAAATCTCGGTCATGTGCACGGTACCGACCACCAAATCGTCATCCCAGCCGCGCAGGTTGTCGTTGACGTCCATACCAAACAGACGACCACGATCGATAATCAGCTGGGCGGAATCCGCTGGGGATTCACCGGCAAACAGTGCATGACCAAAATCGAGCAGCACGCCAACGTTATCCAGTCCAATATCCTCAATGCCAAGCAGCGTACGCGCAGCTGAATCCCAGGTCATTTTCACGCGTGGTTCGCGCGGTTTGTACTCGATAGCAAATTTGACGTCTGGATTGGCGCTCGCCAGTTCGCGCATACCCTCTACGGCCATCTTCCACAGGTTTTTATGATCGACCTGGAACGGATAATCCCAGCCATCCTGACCCGGCCAGACTTTCACGTAGTTAGCCCCCAGCTCACGCACTACGGTGGCGGCTTCGTGCATTAAATCAAACGCCTGTTGGCGAATGGCGGCGTCGGGATTGGTGAAAGCACCGCGTGAAAAGCGGCGCAGATAGATTTCTGGCGTCACGCCAATGGCTTTCAATCCGGCATCGGCGAGCGCTTGTTTAACCTGCGCTACGGTTACGCCTTCGGTGAAGGGATAGGGCACATCAACATAGGATAGGTCCTCGACGCTGCCAGCGAGTTTAATCTGATCGAGGGTACTAAGCGCTGGCCCGTAACCATCTACGGCGTAGCGATCGATATAGTTGGCGAAGTGCCACAATCCGGCACCGAATTTCGGATACGTGTAGGAACTCATTTGACCTTCTCCTCAGATGATTGCGTCATTGAATATATATTCATATATGGTTATATATTCCATTCTGCGCCTCGGCGTGCGCAGTTAACCAGCAATCATTGACGGAAATGCAACCGTAATCACACAATATTCGATGCCATGCCCCTTTGTTCAAACCTGTTTGCTGTGATATCCCATCCGGCTTAACCGGCTGAATAACTCTTTATTGTTGGCGCAGTTGAGCTTGCGAATAATACTCTGCCGATGATGGCTGATGGTTTTGCAACTGAGATGCAGTTTGTAGCCAATATCGGTGAGATTGCTGGTTTGCCCCAGCATGCGCAATAAGCCGAACTCCCGCGCTGAAAGGGTTTGCTTGGTGCGGCGAACATACGCCTCAAATTCTGTAGCCAACGGTAAACCTAATACAGCATCAGAAAGCGCTTTCAGACTGCACTTTTTAGAGAGAAAAGTAACACCTGGCAGCAAACTGACCACATAGCTTATGACCGCTTTCTCATGCAAATCGGTTAGCACGATAATCCGCGTGTCTGGCGAAGTCCGTTGGACTGTCAGCAATAATTCGGTAAAGAATTGCACATCGCGGCCATAAGCGGTTAATTCACTGATGAGCAAATCCGTTCCGGCGATCTTACTCAGCGCTGAGTCAATATCGTCACTATCTATATTTTTTACATGAATAAATTTCCCGGAAAAATAACGCGAAATCCCTTCAGTAATCCATTTGTTATTGTCTATCAGCGTTAATGACAACATAGTTATCCCCATCTTTATTATGCTGGCATTAAAGCGCGATCCCGGTGCTATGAATATCGGACTGGGGAAGGGAGGTTTGTACGAAATTTCCCAAATTCGCGATTACAGATTTAAACGCATGTCAGTGTTGTTGAGATATAACCGCTGGGTGAACGTATGGCCGCGTTGGGTGTTAGCCTTGCATCGGGCTTGCCGCTGGAAAAAATGTGCAACAAAAATAAGAACATGAAGCGATGCACAGCCAGGAAAGGCAGCGAGTGGTGTATCAGCCTGGCGCGTTTCATTTGCTGTTGAGGAAAATAGCCGACATAGTTAACTGGCGCAGCAGCTGGATATTTCTGAAGCGTCACCGTATGCGACGATGCTGGTGTAGGCTCTTCATAAAGTGGAGGAATGATGGAATTAGAAACAACCCGACTGCGGCTGGAACCCTTTGAGCTGGCGCATTTTGGCGGACTGCGAGCGATGGAAAGCGATCCGGAAATTATGCGTTACATCAGCAATGGCGTAGTTAAAACGCCAGAAGAAACCCTGACGAGTATCGAACGCGTTCAATCGCGCTGGCAGCAATATGGTTTTTCCTAGTGGGCGATGCGTGAAAAAGAGTCTGGCGAAATCGTCGGTGCTTGCTGTCTGCAGCATTTAGCCAATCAGGATGGTGCGCCATTGGAAATTGGCTGGCGTCTCAATGCCAATTATCACGGCAAAGGTTTTGCCACCGAAGCCGCACAGGCGATAGTTAAGTTTGCGGTAGAAAAGGTTGGCGTTAAATATTTGGTTGCGGTGGCCGATCCTGAGAATGCCGCTTCGCAAAAGGTGATGCAGCGGCTTGGCATGACCTACAAAGCGATTGAGCAACACTACGATGTGCCTTGCGTGGTGTATGAGCTTCATCTTTAGGCATTCGTGAACAAGTGCTATCAACATTTTATGTCATATTCCAATTCTTCTTATTTTACAGGATTGGAATATGAAAGAGCACGATATTGGTTTTAGCCACATAGCACTGCAAGTGAGAGATATAGAACGCAGCATCGATTTCTATCAACGTTACGCAGGGATGCAGGTGATCCATGAGCGGGCACCAGGCATTGCAGAAGCGCAAAAAGTCGCATGGCTTTCTGATTTAACGCGTCCATTTGCGTTGGTGTTGGTGCAATCTCAAACCACAGTGGATACGCCTCTGGGTCCGTTTGGTCATTTAGGCGTTGCGTGTGACAGTAAAGAAGAGATTGATGCCAGGGTTGCTCAGGCTGAATGCGAAGGTGTGTTACGCCGCCAAGCGCAACAATCAGCCGCTCCCGTCGGTTATTGGGCATTCTTCGCCGATCCCGATGGCAACACGCTTGAACTTTCATATGGCCAACAGATTGGCCTTGAGATTATTACCAGCCGCCTTAACGGGGGTGTTTAACGTTAAACGTCACTTGAAAGGGTGACGGTTGATATCGGGTTTAGACGTGGCTAGAGTGCGTGATGAGACACCTCATTTAACATAATCATGATTATGCGCACTTAGGTTGTGGGTGCTATTTGATAATGTCACCTGCTGGTTTACATCGATGACGCGACCGGTCGTCTGATGCACCTGCGCTTCTGCCAGAGTGAATCGGCCTTTGATTACATGATGGCCACGCGCGTTTTGCCCTTTATCCCAATACCCGCCATGTACCTGAAAAAGTACGAGCGTTCATCGATTTTTTACAGAGCAGAGTTGGAAGCCCCCAATAAAACTGATGCGAGGAGCATCAAACGACTCAATGACCATGCACTGTCAACCCCACCAACCGAACCACAATCGGGCGCACTACCAGTATGCAAACAAAAGCAGCGGGCATCGCAACTTGATATGCATTCATCACATTTTCCATATAATGCGGCCCGATGCCAAATTCGGCGAAGGTAATGAACAGGCTCATCAGAAACGCCATGATAGTCGCCATATACAGCGCGAAGATGTAAGGTGAAACGTGCTTTGGCAGGCGTAGACGAGCACTACTTTTCTCGGTTGCTGTTGTCATAGCGTGATCCTTTTCAGTAAGTTTAAGCAAAACAGCCGCTAACCTATCAAGTTAATCAGGATGCGAGTAGAACGCTTCTGCTTTAATCATTATTAAGTAAAAGTAACGAATCACGCATTGAGGGATCTATGGATTTACTGGGGTTGATCAACACTTTTATTAGCGTAGTTGAGAACGGCAGCATTGCCGCCGCCGCGCGGGCGAAAGGAATGAGTCCAGCAGCGGTAAGCCAAAGTGTCGCGCGTCTGGAGACACATTTGGGTGTGCGGCTGCTTTCACGCACTACCCGCAGCATGACGTTAACCGAAAGCGGTAAACGCTATTTCGAAAAAGTCCGACACATTCCCCATGATATTGACCTTGCCTCGCAGGCCGCTGCGATTGAAACCAAACCGCAGGGTTCGCTTTGCATCGCCACCACGGCGGCCTTTGGCAGACACGTTCTCGCTCCACTGATGCCTGCCTTTAAACAAACTTACCCCGATATTGATATCGAACTGATCAGTACCGATCGCAATGTTGACCACCGCCTGGAAGGCGTTGACGTCAGTATTCGTATTGAGGCGCAACTGAACGATCAATTGATCGCCCGCAAAATTGCCTCATTACCCTTTATCTTCTGCGCGGCACCCTCTTATCTGGCGCGTGCGGGCATCCCTAAAACGCCTGAAAATCTGAGCCAGCACGCCTGTTTGGTTTTCCGCTATCCAACCGACGGACGCTTTCTTCCGTGGACGTTTATGGTCAATGGCCAGCCGGTGAATGCAAAACTCAACCCAGAATTCATCAGCGATGATATTGATATCATCGCGAAAATTGCCGAAAACGGCGGTGGAATTGCCCGGCTGGCGAGTTTTATTGCTCAGCCGTTGCTCGAGAGTGGTCAACTAATACCTTTATTCCACTCAGATCAAGGTGAGAAAAGCGACGTAGTGGCTTCACCGATGAATATTTATGCCTGCGTCAACGAGCGTTCGGCGCTGAATGCAAAGGTAAGAGCGTTTATTGCCTTTCTGGAACAACAACTCGCCGATTGCGTTGATTAACTCTATAATATTGGGTGTTAAAGTCATTTTTGGATAATAAGCCACAATATGCTGGATTTAACTCTCAGGAAACCTGAAGAAATCGTCAAGCTGTTATGTGGGCGCTTACGTAAAGAGCGTCTGGCACAGCGGATGACGCAGGCGGATGTCGCGGCCAGAGCGGGAATTGGCGTAAATACGGTTTCCAATCTGGAAGCGGGTCGTAACGTCGGCTTTGAAAATTTGGTGAAAGTGGCGATGGTGCTCGGTCGGGTTAACGAGCTGGAAGCGCTGTTTGCCCCTCAAATCGATAGTCTCGATGACCTGCTTCGCTACGAAAAGAACGCCAGCCGCAAGCGGGTGAAAAGGAGCAATGTTGATGGTGAGTAAAGTCGATGTCTGGTACGACGGCTGGGGTGAGCGCTTTCATTGGGGCACGCTGGCCTCATCGACCGCCCTAACCGGCCGTCCGGTGATTATGTTTGAGTACAGCGAAGCGGCGGCGCGGCGCGGTCTGGAACTCGCCTCATTTACTTTACCTCTGAAAGGTCCCCGGTTGCGCAGAGATTTCCCTGCTCATCAATTGGGTTTACCCGGCCCGGTCTATGATGCGTTACCCGATGGCTGGGGTATGTTGCTGATGGATCGACTGTTCCGCCAGCACGGGCTTAACGCCGCACGCATCGGCCCGTTAGAACGGTTAACCTATGTAGGCAACAACGCGATGGGTGCGATGTCATTTAAACCGTCACAACCTGAAGCAGATGAACGCCCTGATAACATCGCGCTGGACCAACTCTCGGCCGAAGTCCAGCAGGTGCTGGACGGCGAAGGCGGAGAATTTCTGCAACGATTGCTGCAGATGGGCGGCTCACCGCAAGGTGCAAGACCTAAAGCCCTGCTCTATCGCGATCCCGCCAGCGGTGGCTTCACCACAGCAGCATCAGCAGAGTTAGAAGCCTGGCTGGTAAAGTTTCCGGCGCGGCAGGAACATCCTGAGGTGTGTGCCATTGAAGCTGCGTATGCGCAGTGTCTGCGTGATTGCAACATCAGCACGCCAGATACCGCTTATTTTGCCTTGCCCAACGGTCAGGCGGCTTTCGCTTCGCGACGTTTTGACCGCCAAAACGGGCTGCGCATTCCCATGCAGAGTCTGGCAGCGTTTACCGGCGCAAACTACCAATCACCCGGTGCACTGGATTGCACCAATTTTCTGCGCGCCACCCAACTCTGCACCAATGATGTCAGGGAAAAGGCGCGCGCATTTGAAAGAGTGGTGTTTAACGTCGTTTTCAATAATCGAGACGATCACCCTAAAAACTTCGCCTGGATCATGTCAGCCAGCGGTCAATGGCAATTGGCACCGGCCTATGACGTCACCTATTGCGAAGGTCCGGGTGGCTATCATCAGATGGATGTGATGGGTGAAGCGCTGGATATTAAACGCGCTCACCTGTTAGCGCTCGGGCAACAGGAAACTGAACTCACGCCAGCGCAGGCAGGCGATATCATCGATAATTACTGTTCGGTTGCAACTGGCTTTGCCCGCAAAGCGGCCGATATGTTCCCAGAGCAAATCACTGCGGAAACGCTGCGCTTTCTCCAGGCGCGCATTGACGAAAACATCAAAAACCTGGCGAAATAGATAGCCGCTGCGGCCCCGGAAAAGCGCCGTTTTCTCGGGCCATTCAGCGCCCTAACCTGCTTTTATTACTCCCGCTCATAAACCCATTTAGTGATTACGGATAATGCTTTCGCAGATGCCGACTATGCTTACCCTTCTAAAACCATACAAAAATAAGTTGTACCCCAACATTTAACCCTTTTACTGGAGGTTTGGCATGAGCAGCCAACACTTAACAACACCTGTGCCGTCAATGGTGCCGATCAGCTTCAAAGTCAACGGTATACAGCAGCAATTAAACGTTGATACCCGCACCACGCTGCTGGATGCATTGCGTGAACACCTGCATTTGACCGGCACCAAAAAAGGCTGCGATCACGGCCAATGTGGTGCCTGTACGGTGATGGTCAACGGACGTCGCATCAACGCGTGCCTGACCTTAGCGGTGATGCAGCAGGATGCAGAAATCACCACCATTGAAGGTTTGGGAAATCCGAATGAGCTGCATCCCTTGCAGGCGGCGTTCATCAAACATGATGGTTACCAGTGCGGCTACTGCACGCCTGGGCAAATATGTTCATCTATGGCGGTGCTGGAAGAGATCAAAGCGGGCATTCCCAGCCACGTCACCCACGATCTGGTTTCCGCGCCCAACGTGACTGCGGATGAAATCCGTGAGCGCATGAGTGGCAATATCTGCCGCTGCGGTGCCTATTCCAACATTCTTGCGGCGATTGAAGAGTACGCGGAGGGCCTGGAATCATGAAAGCCTTCACTTACCAGCGGGTCAAAACCCCGGCTGAAGCCGCTACCAGCGCTCAGCAACATACTAATGCCAAATTCATCGCCGGCGGCACCAATCTGCTCGATCTGATGAAGCTGGAGATTGAGACGCCCGCGCATCTTATTGATGTGAATGGTCTTGAGCTGGACAAAATCGAGGCCACAGCCGATGGCGGATTACGCATCGGCGCGTTGGTGCGTAACACCGATCTGGCGGCCGATGCGCGTATTAGCCGCGATTATGGCGTGCTGTCGCGCGCGTTAGTGGCTGGCGCTTCCGGCCAGTTACGTAATCAGGCGACCACCGCAGGGAATCTGCTGCAGCGCACGCGTTGCCCCTACTTCTATGACACCAACCAACCGTGCAACAAACGTTTACCCGGTAGCGGCTGCGCGGCGCTGGATGGCTTCAGTCGCCAGCATGCGGTGGTCGGAACCAGCCAGGACTGTATCGCCACCCATCCGAGCGATATGGCGGTGGCGATGCGTTTGCTGGATGCGGTTATCGAAACGGTCAGCCCGGATGGCCGTGAGCGCAAAATCCCGATTGCTGAATTCTATCGTGCGCCTGGCAATACGCCGCATCTGGAAACCGTGCTCACTCCTGGCGAGCTGATTGTGGCCGTTTCACTGCCGGCTCCGCTGGGCGGCACGCACATTTACCGCAAGGTGCGCGACCGCGCGTCTTACGCTTTTGCGCTGGTCTCTGTTGCCGCCATCATTCAGCCGGATAAATCCGGTCGCGTGGCGCTCGGTGGCGTGGCACATCAGCCGTGGCGGTTGGCAGAGGCGGACAATGCGCTGATTCAGGGCGCGCAGGCAGTGAGCGATCGGCTGTTCGCCACGGCGCAACCTACCGCTGAAAACGAGTTCAAGATCATTCTGGCGCAGCGAACGCTCGCTTCCGTATTGGCAGAAGCGAGGGGATAACTGATGAAATTCGAAAAATCCGCAGGCAATAACCCAATTGATCAGCTCAAGGTAGTTGGTCAGCCACTCAATCGTATCGACGGACCGCTGAAAACCTCCGGCCTGGCGCATTACGCGTACGAATGGCATCACGAAGCGCCCGATGCAGCGTACGGCTATGTGGTCGGCGCGCCGATCGCCAAAGGAAAAATCACCGCCATTGATGTGCAGGCAGCGCAAAATGCGCCGGGCGTGTTAGCGGTGGTGACGGCTAACAACGCGGGAAAACTGGGCAAAGGCGATAAAAATACCGCTCGCCTGTTGGCCGGCGACACCATCGAACACTATCACCAGGCCGTCGCACTGGTCGTGGCGGAGACGTTTGAGCAGGCGCGTGCTGCGGCCAGTTTAGTGAAGGTGGATTATCAGCGTGAGCGCGGCGCTTATGATCTCGCGCAGCAAAAGCCGGGCGTTACCTCCGCGCCCGAAGATACGCCAGATAAGTCCGTGGGTGATTTCGCCGGTGCGTTTGCTGCAGCTGACGTCAAGCTGGATGCGCACTACACCACGCCGGACCAAAGCCACACCGCGATGGAACCGCACGCCTCGATGGCGACATGGCAAGGCGATAAACTCACCGTTTGGACCTCGAATCAGATGATCGACTGGTGCCGCACCGATCTGGCCGCCACGCTCAACATGCCGATGGAGAAGATCCGCATCGTGTCGCCTTATATTGGCGGCGGCTTTGGCGGCAAGCTGTTCCTGCGCAGCGATGCGGTATTAGCGGCGTTGGGTGCGCGCGCGGTAAAGCGTCCGGTCAAAGTGATGCTGCCTCGGCCATTAATCGCCAATAACACCACACATCGACCGGCCACCATTCAGCACATTCGCATTGGCACCGATAAAGCCGGCAAGATTCAGGCCATCGCGCATGAAAGCTGGTCGGGGAACCTGCCGGGAGGCACACCTGAAACCGCCGTGCAGCAAACGGAACTGCTTTACGCCGGTGCTAACCGCTTTACCGGATTACGACTGGCGACGCTGGATCTGCCCGAAGGTAACGCTATGCGCGCACCGGGTGAAGCGCCTGGACTCATGGCGCTAGAAATTGCCATTGATGAAATAGCGGAAAAAGTGGGCATTGATCCGATCGCCTTCCGCATCCTCAATGATACGCAGGTCGATCCGGCCAAACCCGAGCGCCCTTTCTCACGCCGCCAGCTGGTTGAGTGCCTGAATACCGGCGCCGAGCGCTTTGGCTGGTCACGACGCAACGCCAAACCGGCAATGGTCAAAGAGGGACGCTGGCTGGTCGGCATGGGGGTTGCGGCCGGTTTTCGTAACAACATGGTGGCGCCTTCCGGTGCGCGTGTGCATCTCGACAATAAAGGCATCATCACCGTTGAAACCGACATGACCGACATCGGTACCGGCAGCTACACCATCCTCGCGCAAACGGCGGCGGAGATGATGGGCGTGCCGATTGAGCGTGTGGCGGTTCGTTTAGGCGATTCAGACTTCCCGGTTTCTGCCGGTTCCGGCGGCCAATGGGGCGCGAACACCTCAACATCCGGCGTTTACGCCGCCTGCGTGAAATTGCGTGAAGCGGTCGCCAGCAAACTGGGCTTTGATGCGCAACGCGCTACTTTCAGCGACGGTCAGGTGCATGACGGAAACCAGAGCGCGCCGCTCGCCCAGGCCGCCGCTGAAGCCACCATCACCGTGGAAGACACCATCGAGTTTGGCGATCTTGACGAGCAATATCAGCAATCCACTTTCGCCGGACACTTCATTGAAGTCGGCGTGGACGTCGCTACCGGTGAAGTGCGCGTGCGGCGCATGCTGGCGGTTTGTGCCGCCGGACGCATTCTCAATCCCAAAACGGCGCGCAGTCAGGTGATTGGTGCCATGACGATGGGACTTGGCGGCGCGTTGATGGAGGAGCTGTTCGTCGATGAACGCCTCGGTTATTTCGTTAACCACGATATGGCGGGCTACGAAGTGCCGGTTCACGCCGATATCCCGCAGCAGGAGGTGATTTTCCTTGATGACACCGATCCCATCTCCTCACCGATGAAAGCAAAGGGCGTAGGTGAACTGGGTTTGTGCGGCGTCAGCGCGGCAATCGTCAATGCCATTTACAACGCCACCGGCGTACGCGTACGCGACTATCCGGTGACGCTGGATAAGTTACTTAAAGGCTTGCCTGCCCTTGTCTAAAGCTGAGGAGAAGCGCATTGCAGCAGCTACTGATTGATGACGATCTGCATCCGCAGATCAAGCCGCAGCAGGCTTTACAGACCGATGACAGTGAAAGCATCCTGCGCTTCGCGCTTGAAGCAATGGAGGCAGATTCCGCTGCCGTGCTGGTCACGCTGGTTGAGATTCGCGGTGGCGCGGCGCGGGCATTGGGTGCGCAGATGGTGGTGCGGGAAGATGGCCGCTATTGCGGCTATGTTTCCGGCGGCTGCGTGGAAGCGGCGGCGGCTTATGAAGCGTTGCAAGTCATCGCCACTGGTAAAGATCGCTTTGTGAGATATGGCGAAGGATCGCCTTATCTGGATATTGTGCTGCCCTGTGGCGGCGGCATCACGCTGGCTTTCCATCAGCTACGTGACGCGCAACCGCTGAGAAACGTGCTGGATTTGCTGGCAACGCGTCAACCCGCAGCGCTGCGCTATCTGCCGACGTTTCAGCGGCTGGCGAGCGCTGCTTGCACTGAGATAACCGGCTGGCAGGAGGATGCCTTTATCACCGGCTATCTGCCAAAAACACGCGTGGCGGTATATGGACGTTCAGTCGAAGCGTTGGCGACGGCGTCGATTGCGCAGGCCGCTGGTTACGAGGTGCTTTCTGGCGAGGATGTGCAGGCGCAGGCCGTTGATCCCTTTACGGCGGTGATTTTGCTGTATCACGATCTCGATCGCGAACTCCCAGTGCTTCTGTCAGCGCTGCGTTCTGCACCCTTCTATATCGGAGCATTGGGAAGTCGGCGCACGCATGCAACGCGCGTTAAGAAACTGCTGTCGCTAGGGTTTAGTGAGGAAGAGATTGCGCGCATCAAAGCGCCGATTGGCATCTTTGCCCAGGCGCGCGATGCGCGCACACTAGCGCTATCAATTGTCGCGGATGTCGCGGCGGCTCGGCTCAACGTGGTTTAGCCACCACATCGAGATCGCGCTGTACAGCAGCGTCCGCTTCAAGGGTGACCAGTAAGCGCGGGTCCAGCAGCGCTCTGGCACCTTCATCGCCCTGCAAATTGCGTAACGCCTCAGCGTAGCATCCAGCAAACCCGACCGGATGGCCGGGTTTGCCTTTATAGGTAAGACGCACCTGCGCCGCGCCCTTTTCTAACGCCTCTTTTACTTGCCGATAATGATCCACCGTTAGCCACGGCATATCTCCCAGCGTAATGATCCATCCGTTCCAGTGAGCGGTCATCGCCACACCCGCTGCAATGGATTCGCCGCTGCCGCCACTTTCACACAGCACAAGCTGCACGCCCGCCTTTTTAGCATGCTGACGCACCGCCAGATAGTCGGGACGCGTCACCAGCGCCACCGGCAAGCCACTCAGCTTTGCCTGTTCAATCACCGTTTCAATTACCGTCGGCGCATCGTCTTTTATGCTGGCCAGCAACTTATTGCCGCTGCCGCCGCTGGCGATATAACGCGAACCTTTACCTGCCGCGAGGATGAGAATGCCCGGCGTTGCTGAATCCATAGAAGTTTTAAACCTTGCGTTACCATCGATTGTTAATAAAATTATAGCTAATCCTATGATTTATAATAGATATTAACAAAAAATAGCCAATCCAAATTAGATTGACTTCAATCTAATTTATGTCAATATATTCACGTTTTTCAGTCTCAATGACTGCAACTCTGCCTTAAAAATAGTGGTGATATGAAAGAGTTAAACGATGAAGTTTGCTGTGTAGGTCCTGAGAGTGAAGCGCCGGTGACTGTCGACCAGTTTCTCTGCTTCGCGCTCTATTCCGCGTCCCTTGCGATGACCAAACTTTATCAGTCGCGACTGAAACCACTGGGTTTGACCTATCCGCAATATCTGGTGCTGCTGGCGCTGTGGGAAAAAGACCATGTCACCGTTTCAGAATTGGGCGCGCGCGTGCAGCTGGATTCAGGCACGCTCAGCCAGCTTTTAAAACGACTGGAGCAGGCTGGCATTATCAGTAGAAAACGCGATGTCGGTGGCGATGAGCGCAGAGTGTTGATCTCCGTCACTGAGCAGGGACAAGAATTAAAGATCGCGGCGGCCGGCGTTCCGGCTGACATGGTGTCAGTGATGGATACGCCTTATGAAGAACTGGCCGATCTCACTGCACGTGTTACCACGCTGCGCCAGAAACTGATCAATGCCCTGCCCTGAGGGCGCGAAATAATACATTCCTATGAATGCTTTGGAGCAAGCTGAAAAATGTTAATTAGCAAAGGGATTAAGGAGAAGGTGATGTCAGACGAGAAAGCGGAAAATATGGATGACATTCATGCTGTCATTGGTCACGCCGTGTCATGCCTGCTTAAATCCGATCAACCTTTGCAACTTGATCACATTACTGCGCTATTGAAGCAGCAAGAAGAAGCCGCGCCCGTTCAGCTCAAGCAGGATTATGTCAACGCGATGAGTAAGATTGCGGAAAAGTGTTTAGCATCGTAATCAGTGCTTTTTCTGATTCGGGATATTAGCATGCTTCTCACTACTGAAATCTTGTCCGTCGCGTTGCGTGTTGGTCCTGACGCTATGATTTCTGACATCCGCCAGTGCGCGTTGGCAGGCAACTCGCCTGTAGCTTTCCTCTTCTGTTTCCGCCATCTCTTCAAGTTTGGCTATCAGCGCCGCAGAGGATACTGCAACCTGGTCTTCTAAAAGAGCAAGCAGCGCCTCACCAATCATTCGGTCCTTCATCTGTTCATCATAACTGCTGGTCATTTAATTCTCTGTGTAGTCATATTTACTCAAGCTTAAGAGTTATTAACCAATGGCGTTGTTATCTTGAGAAAATCAACGTGCGTCAGTCAGGTTAAGAGAAAACAATTGTTTTGTAAAATCCAATCTAATTCAGCACCGCTATCAGCAAGTCCTGCCGCATAAAAAATGATCGCCTCGGCGCGATGACATTCCCCGATAAAAACAAGCTCATCCAACTTGATTAAAGATAAGAAAAGTCTTAGTGGCCTCGCGTACGTTTTCATGGCGAAAAATCACCACGGGAAATAATTAGTATGAAAGCCGCAAACCCTGCTTTTCTCACCTCACTTTGCTTTACTGTTATCGGTTAGGATGCAGCGAAATTGAAAATCTATCAGTTCAGAAAATTCACTTTTAATGTGAAGAATCATGAAGTCACCTGCGACGGCAAGATGATGGCGGAGATAGCCACCACCGACTCTGCGCGTGTTATGCAAGGCGATGGATTGACCGTTATTTTCTATCACTATTTTCCGGAAAAAGCGGCGGTGATGAAGGATGGCCAGTTTGTCGATTGGGCCAGACTGAAACGTTAACGATAATGCGGGCAGCAAGGAGGCTGCTTCTCTTCTACAAACCTGATAAACACTCGCCAGCGCATTCCATTCGTCTGTGACTTTTATCAATGATTAATAATGTTAAATAAGCCGATTAAAAAGCGTTCACTAAACCGCTTTAGGGTATTACGCTAAAATATCTTTGTTTACAGTTTATAACGGTAGGATTTATTCCACTTACTACACTGGAAGCGTGTATTTACACGCTATTAACTTTATAAGGAATAAATCCAGTGCGTAAATTTTCTCTGATTGTATTAACTGCGGGCGTGCTGCTGTCGGTCACTTCTCAGGTCGAAGCGAAGGGCTGCATCAAAGGAGCGGTTGTCGGCGGCGTGGCGGGCCACGTGGCGCATCACGGCGTTGCGGGTGCAGCAGCGGGTTGTGCGGTTGGTCACCATATGGCGAACAAAAAGCAGAAAGAAGCGGACAGCAAACAGCAGCAGTCTAAGTAATTCCCTGAGCTGCCTGTGCAAACAGGCAGCTGTAACACGCGTTATAAACGTTTTTGCGAATCCGCATCAAACAGCATCGCGCGATCCGCATCAATGGTCACAGGCAGAATATCCCCCGCCTGTGCGCCAGAACGTTGCGTGGTGAATAGCATGATGTCATGCCCCAACAGCGATCCATGAATCAGCTCGGATAATCCCGTCGGCTCCACCAGCGACACTTCTAACGGCAGCGCATTCATCGCGCCCGCTTCGGCAATCGCCACATTCTCTGGTCGGATACCGTAAATTACCGCTCGCCCAGCCTGATGCTGCGACCAATGCTGATTCAACGGCAGCTGTGCGCTATCGCCAATACGCACGCCCTGCGCGGTCATCATGCCATTGATGAAGTTCATTGATGGCGAGCCAATAAAGCTGGCGACAAACTTGTTCGCCGGTGTGTCATACAGCTCGAGCGGCGTACCGACCTGCTGAATCACACCGTTGTTCAGCACCACAATACGATCCGCCAGCGTCATGGCTTCAACCTGATCGTGCGTCACGTACACAATGGTGTTGTTCATCTGCTGATGCAGCTTTTTGATTTCGACGCGCATCTGACCGCGCAGCTGTGCATCCAGGTTCGACAGCGGTTCATCAAACAGAAACACCTGCGGCTGACGCACGATGGCGCGTCCCATGGCCACACGCTGGCGCTGACCGCCGGATAACTCTTTGGGTCGGCGATCAAGCAAATGCGTCAGGCTGAGAATTTCCGCCGCACGCCTCACCTTCTCTTCAATTTCCGCACGCGGACGCTTCTGGATTTCCAGGCTGAAGCCCATATTGCGCGCCACCGTTAGATGCGGATAGAGCGCGTAGCTTTGAAACACCATCGAGATATCGCGATCTTTGGGTGCCACATCGTTCATCAGCTGGTTGCCGATACGAATATCGCCGCCGGTCGCCAGCTCCAGTCCGGCGATGGTGCGCAGCAGCGTCGATTTGCCACAGCCGGAAGGTCCCACCAGTACCACGAATTCGCCGTCTTTGATGGTGAGGTTAATATCGCGCAGCACCTCAACGTTGCCATAGCGCTTGTCGATCTGTTTGAGCGTGATTTCAGCCATGATTTACCCCTTAACCGCACCGGCGGTGAGTCCCTGAACCAAATAGCGTTGAATAAAGGCGAAGAACAGACAGGCCGGGATCAGCGCCAGCACCACCGCCGCCATCATCTCGCCCCAGGAAACGGCAAACTTCGACACGAAGCTGAGCAGCCCAACTGGGAAGGTCATCACTTCGTTTTTGTTGATCAGCATCAGCGAGAACAGCAGCTCGCTCCACGCTGCGGTAAACACAAAACCCAATGTGGCCGCCATGCCCGGCAAGGTCAGCGGCATCAGCACGCGATACAGCGCCTGAAAACGCGTGCAGCCTTCCAGCATCGCCGACTCCTCCAGATCTTTGGGAATCGCATCAAAGAAGGATTGCATCAGGAAGGTGGCAAACGGCACGTTAAACGCGGTGTAGATCAGAATCAGCCCCAGCAAGCTGTTGGTCAGGCCCAGCGGCGCCATCACCTTGTAAATCGGCGCGATGATCATCACCAGCGGAAACATCTGCGTGAACAGCAGCAGTCCGGCGATTAGCACTTTGCCGCGGAACTGGAAGCGCGAAAAGGCATAGCCGGCCGCAGCGGCAATCAGCGTGGTAAGAAACGCGGTGCTAAGCGAGACAATCAGGCTGTTGGTAAAAAAGGTCGGGAAATCACTGTCGGTCAGCACTTTTTTGAAATGACCAAAGGTCACGCCGCTCGGCAATAACCTTACGCCCTGACTAAACAACAGTTGCTCCGGCGTCAGCGAGATTTTGATGATCCAATACAGGGGAAACAGCGCGAACAGCAGATACGCCGCAATACTCAGGCGATGGCCAATCAGCGGTAAGAGTCGCATCGCCGCCTCCTATTTCAGCAGCTGATGACGGATGCGCAGCAACACCAGCGCATAACAGGTCATCAGCAGTAACAGAAACACCGCCATCGCTGAGGCATAGCCAAAGTCGAGCTTTCGATAGGCGGTGGTGAAGATGTAGCTGGAGAGAATCGAGGTCGATCCCGCCGGACCGCCATCGGTCATCACCACAATGAGATCGGCAAAATTGGCGATCCAGATGGTGCGCAGCATCACGGTGATGGCGATCATCGGTGCCAGAAACGGCAGCGTGACGCGACGAAACTGCTGCCAGCCGCTGGCACCGTCAATCGAGGCCGCTTCGTACAGGTCTTTGGGAATCGACTGCAGCGCCGCCAGCAGCGTGATGGCAAAGAACGGAATGCCAAACCAGACGTTGGCAATCACCGGTCCCCACATAGCCAACTGCGGATCGGACAGGATGTTATACGGCTCACTCAGCACGCCCAAATCGCTCAGCCACTGCGGCAGCGGCCCGACGACCGGATTGAACAACCATGACCAGGTCAAGCCAGAAAGAAATGCCGGAACCGCCCACGGCAAGAACACCAGCGCCTGCACCCAACGGCGAAAACGGAATTCGCGATTGAGCAGCAGCGCCAGCGCCAAACCGAAAAAGAACTGCAGCAGCAGCGAGCTGAGCGTCCAGTTCAGCGTGTGGCCCAGCGCTTTGAAAAAGCGCCGGTCATCAAACATCTCGCTGAAGTTATCCCAGCCGACCCAACCGGTCTCCAGCGGATTCAGCAGGTTAATGCTCTGAAACGCATAGGAGATGCCGATCGCCATCGGCACAAAGATGAACAAAGCGATCAGCAACAGGCCAGGCGAGAGATACCACCACGGCTCAGCCAGCCGACTCCAGCGGAGGCGGCGGCGCGCCGGACTGTTGGGCAGAGAAGCATCAAGCATCATAATCACACTCCGCGTGGTTGAAGGTTACTGCGTGGCAAGCCAGGCTTTCTGCTCTTTGCTGAGATAGTTCGCCCAATCCTTCACCATGCTTTCGGTATCGTTCTCACCCAGCAAGGTTTCCTGGCTGCTCTCTTTCACAATCACCGAGTTGAAATAGCCCCAGCCTTTGAGATGGGTTGGCATGGTTAGCGGCACATAGTTAGGATCGTTCAGCTCTTTGAACCAGCCGGCGAACTGCGGCGTTTGGTAGAACGGATCCTGCTCGGCGCCTTTGTAAATCGGCAGCGTGCCGACGAATTTTGACCATGCGAGGTTGTTGGTTTTGTCACTGAGGAAGGTAATCAGCGGCCAGGCGAGATCCTTCTGTTTACCCTGCTTAAACATCGACCAGCCGGTATAGCCAATGGTCGGAAAAGCTTTGCCTGACGGGCCAACCGGCATCGGAGCCACAGCGAAATCATCGGCCGCCATGCTGTTTTTAATCGCGATCAGCGCGTCGGGATCCTGATCGAGCATTGCGCATTTACCTGAATAGAAGCCCGAAACGATCTCATTGAAGCCCCAGTTAACGCTGTCTTTCGAGGCGCCGCCCTTTTGATACATATCCACCAGCAGCTGCGCGCCTTTCATCGCACCCGGCTCGGTCAGCGTGCTGTTACCTTGTTTATCGAAGAACTCCGGCGAACCGTTCATCGCCGCCATAAACATCATCCAGGCGTTGGTGCCGCCCACGCCACCGCGCATGCAGTAGCCGCTGATGCCATTCCCCAATTTGCTGATGCGCTGGGCATCGCTGGCGAATTCCTCCATGGTTTTGGGCGGTTCACTCAATCCTGCCTGCTGGAACAGCTTTTTATTCCAGAACAGCGCGCGCAGATAAAAGCCGTACGGCACCATGGTGGCTTTGCCGTTGGCGGCGCGCGCCATGGCCAGCGTTTTATCGGTGAGCTGCGGCGTGGCATCCCAGCTTTTCAGGCGCGGCTCGAGGTCTTCCAGCATATTGTTACTGGCATACAATCCTTGCCAGGTATCCGGCATTTCCACCACATCCGGCACCTGACCGCTCTGCAGCATGGTGCCGAGCTTTTCAAACGCCTGGCCCCACGGCAGTGAAATCAGTTCAATCTCCGTGCCGGGATGCTGGGTTTTATACTCATCGAGCATTTTTTGCAGCAGCGCGGTGCGCGGCGGGCTGGTAATCACTTCCACTACGGTAAGCTTGGCGGCGAGGCTGCTCATCGCCGCACTCAAACCCACGGCTAACACTAATGCTTTCACGGCAAAACGTTGCGTCATGACTTTTCTCCAGTGAGTGATTACGCGCAATTCGCGCTGGCAAGGGCTTGCTGCAAATCGGCCCACAAATCGTTGGTCTCTTCAAGGCCGACCGAGATGCGGATCAGGCGTGGCGAGACGCCGAAATCCACCGCCGAGTTAAATTCACTGGCCTGGTTGATCACCGAAATCGCCGGCATCACCAGACTCTCAAATCCGCCCCAGCTCACGCCCATGTGGAACAGCTCTAGCGCGTTACACAGCTGTGGAATATCCACCTGCTCCGCCACTTCAAAGGCAAACAGACCGCTGTAGCCGCGCAAGGTGGACCACGAC
The DNA here is from genome assembly GCF_029866845.1 of Pantoea sp. SS70. Lineage (NCBI taxonomy): Bacteria > Pseudomonadati > Pseudomonadota > Gammaproteobacteria > Enterobacterales > Erwiniaceae > Pantoea > Pantoea sp. SS70. The sequence continues at coordinate 19,659 of NZ_CP117200.1, forward strand.
TGCGGTTTCAGCCCCGGATGGCAGACGTCGGTCACTAGCGGATGCTCCGCCAGTTTCTCAGCAATAGTCAGCGCGCTCTGGTGGTGGTGTTTCATGCGCAGCGGCAGCGTGCGCAGGCCGCGCATCAGCAGTGACGCTTCATGCGCCGAAAGTTTGCCGCCGAGGTAAGGACTGATGTGACGCGTAATGTGGTTGATGTGCTGCTGGCTGGCGATCACCAGACCAGCCACCACATCGCTGTGGCCGCTGATATATTTCGACGCCGAGTGCACCACGATATCGATGCCGCACAGCAGCGGCTGCTGGAAAATCGGTGAAGCCCAGCTGTTATCGATCATGCTGACCACGCCCGCTTCGCGCGCCATCGCGCCGAGCTTATTCAGATTCTGTTCACTCATCACCCAGCTTGAGGGACTTTCCAGATACAGCAGGCTGGCATCCGATAAGGCCGCACCAATTGCAGCTTCGTCATCGCCATCGACAAACTCGGTGACGATGCCAAAGCGCTGGCAGAAGCCACGCAGAAAGCGATAGGTATCGGGATAAACGTGATTAACGCACACCACTTTTTTACCCGGCGCCACCACGCTGAGAATCGCATTGCTGATCGCCGCCATGCCGCTGCCAAAAGCCAGACAGGCTTCGCCGCCCTCCAGCGCCGCCATCTTGTCCTGCAGCGCTTTTACCGTCGGGTTATCGACGCGCGAATAGAGCGGCTGATCGCTCTCGCCGCGAAAGCGCGCGATCATGCTGTCGTAATCACTGAAGGTGAACAGCGAAGATTGGTAAATCGGCGTAGTGACCGCGCCCATTTCATGGCGTTGATCGTGAGTGAGCAGCGTTTGTTGCGAAATCAACTTATCGTTTGGCATTCATTACATCCTTCATGTCGCGTTCGGTGATATCGAGAATTTGATGGCAGATCGCGCGCGCTGCCGTGCAATCGCGCTGGCGGATAGCGTTAAAGAGTTCACGATGCAGCGGGAAAGAGTCTGAAAACAGCGCCTGTTCCGGCGGTGATTCAAAAAATGCATGAAATGAGTCGTAAATGCCGTTGAGCATTTGTAGCAGCAATGGATTTCCGGCAGCCCGATAGATACTGGCGTGAAATGCCCAGTCTTCCGCACCGGCAGAACCGATCGCCAGATGCACTTTTTCCATCTCATTAAGACGTTGTTCGATTTCGATCAGATCGGCAGCCGAGGCACGTTGAGCCGCCAACGCGCAGGATTCCGACTCGATAATGCGGCGCACTTCCAGCGCGTGCAGCATGTTGGCCGAATCGTTTTTAAAGCGCAGCGATAAGAAGCTGTCGTTGACGCCCACTTCCGCCTGCAAAAAAGTCCCGCTGCCCTTTTTACGCAGAATAATGCCTAGCGCTTCCCAGCGTTTGAGTGCTTCACGCACCGTATTGCGGCTGACGCCAAGCTTCTCCGCCAGTACGCGTTCCGGCGGCAAGCGGCTGCCGGGCTGCGCACCCGACTGCGCCATATAGCGCGTTAGCGCATCGAGAATCAGCGTATCGCTGCGCGGCGTGGAAATAGGATGAAGCTCAGCCGGTATCTGCATGGCAATGCCTTAATTGGTCCAACATCTCTACCAATCGAATAGCAACGCGCGTGCCAGATTATTAATCCGCTGAATTGAATGAATTTTGTGCGGGGTTATAAGTGGACATTATGAGTTTTGCTGGTGCAAATCGAGGGGATTTGCACCAGTTGGGTACGTGGCAAGGGTATTGATCATCCTGGGAGGGATGTAGCCGCGAGCAACTAACACGTTTTTATTTATTTAAAACCTGCCAGCGTTTATAGACGTCGAGCGCTTGCGGTCGAGGCTGATATTGCATCGGCAAGCGCCGTTGTTCAATTGGCTTGCTGTATTCAGCGTAAAAGGTGTCCAGTTCAAAGTATTTACGATCGTCACGGTAATACGTCGAGTATTCTTCGCGTTTGGTGATGTATATCACCTGCTTTGGACTGCAATAATAGAGTGCACCCAGACACATTGGACAAGGGCTGGCAAGAATGTAAATGTCGCAGTCGGTGAGGTTTTCGCTGCTTGATTGACGGCAGGCTTCGCGGATGGCCAGTATTTCAGCGTGAGCCGTGGGATCATTCGTCTGTGCGACCTGGTTTGCGCTCTCAGCGATTACCTTGCCGTCGCGAACAATGACTGTTGCAAATGGGCGACCGCCCTCTTCAACGTTTTTCATTGCTAAATCGATCGTGCGTTGTACAAAATCCATTCGTTCCTCGCTTGTATACATAATTAACCATGACATGTTGAGCCTGGTTCAGTTTTGTATAATGCGAAAGCGATGAGCAGGCTAAACGTATACGATTTAACCGGTGAATAAGTAAAAGTTTATTTCTGATGGCGGTGATGGGCAGCACCGCCTTTAGAAGAGTAATAATCTTAATCGCAAGCTCGCATTTTAAGACTACTTACTGAGGACTACCATTGATGAGGGTTACGCAAAAATTCAGCCTGGCTCGGCAAAATTTCAAGATCGCGTTTTCCACAAAAAGCCTGCGACGGCATATTTCCTGTTAACGGCGCAATGTCACGCAGTTTCATTTCACGATTAACTTTAGGTAACCACTCTTCGAACTGTTTCGCGTAGGAATCCGCCAGATTTTTATCATGGGTGCGCCCGACAAAAAGCTTGCTTTTAGCGAGACGGGAAATGTCCGTCGCATATATTTCGTAGAGATCGCCACACTGTACAATTTCAATTGCGGTGAAATGCATATTGGGCCAGAAACTCACTTTTGCTGAAAAATTGCTGTAATTCATAAAATATCACTTATTGTTGGATTTATCTGTGTGCCAGATTATTCTGGTCGGGCCAGTAATTATAACGCCATTCTCATGGCCTGATACTGTCAGATAAATCCTGAACTTTTAAAAATGAATCGGTTTAAAACCCACGTTCTTAATTATGGGAGATTATCTTAACTGAAAAAGCCGTCATCATCCGGCGTCTTTCCTACCACGATTTGCAGCGTATTCCGCAGGCAATCCTGGAAAATCACATCATCGGTGCTCTCAAGCTCTGCCAGCAGATAGGCAATAATGCTCTTATTGGTAACAGTTTTTTTGTCTTTTATGATAGCGGTGATAATTGAGCCCAATATTTCGGCCTCAGATTTCAGCTTTACAGAACCACAATTGAAATAAGCGATAAAATCGGTACTGATATTCATTTTTTGCATGCGTTTCCCCTGGCGACGTTAGTGCCAGCACTTTATTGAGTAATAAAAAATTAATGGAATAGTCTGAAAAATGAGATCGCAAATGATCTCGTTAAGTTGATTGAATTTAATAAAAGGGGAATGTTGTTAATTTTAGAGAAAATGTCTATCAAGAGAGCCTGCTGAAGTTTACATTGAGTAGCGTGGGTTTCGGGGTGAAAGAAGTTATGTCACCACTTGATCACAAAAATATACAAACACGTAATAAGAGTACAGAAGTTTCTTATAATAAAACCGCTGTTATTTTAAGCAATTGAAATAAAATCAGCGATAACAGTCAGTTGAGTGATAGTTAGAGTCCAAAGAGAATTGTAAATTAGTCCTGTTAGGTGATTAATGCGCATTGTGGTTTATCGGTTTACAGATCACAGAAGCGCACATTGATGCGCTTCTGCCCCGGTGTCTAAGGCGTTACCGCTTCGCCGCTCACCACTTTTGCCTGCTGCAGGCTGGCCTCTTCCTCGCGGAACTTCAGACGATCCCAGACCCGGAAGAACGGATAGTAAATCACCAGTGAAATTGTCAGATTCACCACCTGCAAAACGGTGCCGGAAATATGCCCGCCGGTGGCCAGATAGCCGCTGACAAAAATCGGTGTGGTAAACGGCAGCGCAATCCCCGCCGGAGGCGCCACCAAACCGGTGCTCATCGCCGCCCACGACACAATCACCAGCACCACCGGCGTCAGGATAAAGGGCAGGAACAGATACGGGTTCATCACCAGCGGAATACCGAACACTAATGGCTCACTAATGTTAAACAGCGCCGCCGGTGCGGCAATTTTACCAAGCTGTTTCATCTGGCGACTGCGCGAACGAATCAGCATGAAAATCACCAATCCCAGCAGCGCGCCGGTGCCGCCGGGCGCAATCCACAAATCATAAAACTGCTGGGTAAAGATGTGCGGGATCGGTTGGTTGTGCTGAAACGCCTCGAGGTTTTCACTCATATTCGACAGCCAAACCGGCTGAATGAATACCAGCACAATCGCATCGCCGTGCAGTCCAAGCGTCCAGAGAATCCCAATCAGCAGCACCGAGAAAATCATGCCAGGCAAGGTGCCGCCCACGTGATGCATCGGCAAACCAATTACAGTAGCAATCAGGTTATTGATATCGCCGAACGGCGATGCTTCCACCGCCAGACGAATCACCAACACCACCGCCAGCACGCAAAAACCGGGCACCAGCGCGAGGAAGGATTTCGCCACCGCAGGCGGCACGCCCTCCGGCATCTTGATTACCAAATTACGGTTGTGCACAAAGCGGTAGATCTCGGTCGAGAGCAGCGCAACCACGATAGCCACGAACAAACCCTGGCTGCCAATCAGTGAAATCGGCAACACGCCGGTGACCAACTGCGTCGGCGCGCCTTCCACCGGGGCAAACAGCGTCTGCTGCGGAATGGTCATCACAAATGCCACTAACGCCATCGCGCCGCTGGTGAGCGGATCGAGCGTGCGATACTTCTCCGCCAGGCGGTAAGCGATGCCGAAGCTGGAGATCAGCGCCATGATGTCGTAGGTGGCGCGCACCGGATAAAGCAGTTTGTTGCGCCACGTCTCGCCAAACAGATCCGCCATTAAATGGCCCCACGCCGGAATCGGCAGATAGGCAAAGATCAGGAAGAAGCTGCCAATCAGCATAAACGGCATGTTGAGAATGATGCCATCGCGCACGGAGAGGACATGCTTCTGACCGGCGATTTTCAGTGCGACGGGCAAGACATAACGGTCTATAAAAGTACGGTTAGACATAGGTGTTCCTCTGGCTCAGTGGCGCAACGGATTATGGCGTGGCGAACTGCGGCAGCCACGGCTTGTTTAGGGTCAGCACTTCGTCAAGCAAGGCTTCGGCGGTCGCGACATCACCGACTAACGGATTGCCGAGCAGCGCCATCAGCGCTTGCTCACGATCGCCATGCACCGCGGCTTCGATAGTCAGGCGTTCAAACGCTTTGATCTGCTGCGTCAGGCCATTCATCAGCGGCGGCAACTCACCAAACGCCAACGGATGCGCGCCTTGCGCATCAACCAGACAGTTCACCTCCACCACCGCGTCATCCGGCAGGCCATGAATCGCGCCATTGTTGCGACAGTTCACCACCAGATTTTTGCCGCTGTTATTGTGAATCGCACTGATCAGCTCAACCGCCACTTCGGAGTAATACGCGCCGCCACGGAAACTCAGCTGCTCGGGTTTGTGCGCCAGATGCGGGTCGGCATACAGCGCGAACAGTTCCGCTTCCACTTTCATCACCTGCTCCGCGCGCGTGCCTTCATGACCGTTTTGCGCTTTCTCCTGCTCTTCGGCCAGCATCTGCGGCGTTTGCCAGTAATAACGGTGATACGGGCACGGAATCGCTTTGAGCGCGCGCAAGAACTGCGGCGACCACGGCATATCTTTGATGTTGTTCATGGTGAGCGATTGGCCATCGCACAGTTGCTCGATCACCTGCGCGGTCACATCCTCGCCGCGACAGGTCACCTGATGCACCCACACCAGATGATTGAGCCCGGCGAAGCGCAGCTGCACGTCATCCCAGGGCGCGTCGAGCATGCCAGCAATCATGTGATGCATATTCACCGGCACATTGCACAGCCCGATGATTTTCGCCTTGCTATAGCGCGACACCGCCTCCGTCACAATTCCCGCCGGATTAGTGAAGTTGATGATGAAGGCGTCCGGCGCCAGCTCCTCGACTTTGCGCGCTACTTTGAGCATCACCGGAATGGTGCGCAATGCTTTGGCAAAGCCGCCAACGCCAGTGGTTTCCTGGCCGAGCCGACCATATTTCAGCCCGAGGCGCTCATCCGCCGCGCGCGCGGCCAACAGTCCCACACGCAGCTGCGTCAGAACAAAACGAGCACCGCGAATCGCGTCATCCAGCTCAAAATGGACGCTCACTTTTACCTGCTCCAGCCCGTTTTGCTGCAGCATGCGACGAGTAAGATCGGCGATGACATTAACCTTTTCGCGCCCTTGCTCAATATCCACCAGCGCCAGTTCCGTCACCGGCAGCTGCGCATAGCGATTGATGATCCCTTCCACCAGCTCCGGTGAATAGCTGCTGCCACCACCAATAATTGCGATCTTAAGCATCTGTGCCTCCTGCCGCTGTGCGGCGGTAGAGTTCAATGATTTCGCCAGCCAGATCCTGAATCAGCATGGCGTTCATCAGATGATCCTGGGCGTGCACCAGAATCAGCGTGACCGGCAACTTACCGCTGCCTTCATCCAGACCAATCAGCGCGGTCTGCTGCTGGTGCGCAGCGCTGATGCTTTCGCCTGCCGCCGCCAGCTGTTGCTGCGCCTCGCTAAAGCGCCCTTCTCGCGCCAGTCGCAGCGCGCTGATGGCCGCGCTGCGGGCTGCGCCGGCCTGCACCAGCAACAGCATAATTTCCTCTTCAAACTCGATAGCCACGATTTCAGACATGCAGAATCCCCCACAGCACAACGCCGTGTAATGTCAGTTGGATGGGTTAAAAAGGACGTTTAAGAAGCGTGTAAGGCCAGCGCTTTATCGAGCACCTGTTCGCCACGCATCATGCCGTAATCCATCATGTCAATGACGGCGACAGATTTGCCTTGCGGCGCGGCAATGGCGCTAAGTCGGGCTGCTTCGAACTGCACCTGCGGGCCAAGCAGAACCACATCGGCATCTGGCAGAATGCGTTCGAATTCCGCCACCGGCACGGCTTTAATGTCAATCTCCATACCGCGACCTGCAGCGGCGTGCTGCATTTTGCTCACCAGCATGCTGGTTGACATGCCAGCAGCACAGCAAAGTACGATGCGCATAATTTCTTCTCCTGTGATTTGTTCCGGCCATTTAAGACCTGTCTCAGAGACGCTGTAAAGTGGCTGTGGGCAGAGGATTTTCTGATGGATAGATAATTTATTAATACAAGTCAGATGGATACGATTAAAATCGTCATGAAAATATTTTTCATGAGTGTGATCTTAACCGTAATTTAACAGTAAAAAGCCCAACAAACGGCGCTAACACCCCGCGATGAGATGAAAAAAAACTCAACATGAAAAATAATTTCATGCATGATGGACCTTCGCTACTGAGGATGTGATGAGCTAATGGATATTGTCTGGCAATTACGACAGCAGTCGGAGCGCGCGGATGCGCAGGAATCGAGGCTGGCGCGTTTTATTCTGGCGAACCTGCACGCCAATGTACACGTCACCATGGAGAGTCTGGCTACACAGGCTGGTGTGAGTCCGGATGTGCTAAGACGCTTTGCCACTTCGGCGGGCTGTCAGGATCTTGATGATTTTCTCCATCAGGTGCGGAAAGCCGGTCAGCAGCAGGATGTTGAATTTATCGATGTCATCCGCCAGAGGCAATCGTCGCTGAGTCAGCAGGAGAAACGTGTTGCCGAAGCGATTCTCAGCGACACTGCTTTTGCCGCTTCCGCCACCATCGAGCAACTTGCCGGCCGCGCAGAAGTCAGCGCCGCCACCATCACCCGCTTTGCGCGTTCGCTGGGTTGCGAGGATATCCGCGATTTGCGTATGCGGCTGGCGCGCGCGCCACAGAGACAACCCCCTCACGCGATTGCGCCGATTGAGGCTATTACTCAAGCGTTAACCCAGCAATATGGTCAAGCGGAAGCGGCGACCTGGCAACGTGCCGCAGAGATGTTGCGTAAAGCCCGAAGCGTACTGCTGATTGGCGCATCGGGGCTGCAAACTACGCTGGTGGCGGACGTCCATCAGCGCCTGCAAAACGCCGGACTGGCCAGCGCGTGGATTCAGGATGACAACCTGCTGAGCATGACGCTGAGCCGTTTGCAGCCGGACGACCTGTTGCTGATTCTCGCGCCTGATACGGTTAACAGCCACGTGCTTAGCGCAGTACACCATGCGCACATTCAAAAAACGCCGGTGATTGCGCTTTGTGCGAAGACATTAGATCTCGCCAATCAGGCCGATATTTGGCTGCCGCTGCCGGAAGCGCAACACGCGCGCCGTTACGGCATTTTGTTTGCGCTGGATCGGCTGGAAGCGGCGCTTTAAGCACAGCGGTTACTGAAACAGATCGCCACGATATTTAAACAGCTCCAAATCCGACGCGATGCCGAGTTTTTTCATGCCGGTCTGCTTATGAGCGCTGATGGTTTTGCGGCTGCGATTGAGTTTTGCAGCGATTTCGAACACTTGCATGCCATCAATAAAACAGCGAATCACTTCCGCTTCACGCGCCGTGAGCAATTTACTCAGCTGTGAAACACGCGAAACCTCGTTCGAATCTTCCTGCAAAATAGGACGATCCCGCTTACGGCCTGGCAATTGGCTTAGCAGGCTGGCGATGTCATCCGGCAGCGAGCGCTTGCCAGCAGCAATATTACGGATTGCCGCAAAGTAAGCCGGGGTCTCTTCACGTTTAGTGATATAGCCTTTAATGCCCAGATGCAGAGCCGCACGAATTACCGCAACACTTTCCATCGACGTTGAGAGCAAAATTTTCAACTGCGGATGATGCATCCGGATGTGTTTAATTAGCGATAAGCCATCTAACTGGTCGTTACCCAGAATGTAATCCAGCACCAATACGTCGGCACTGTTCTGCCCAAGCCAGGCCAACAGCGCTTTGCTGGTGCCAAATGTCGCCAGCATGTTGATATCGGGTTCACGTGTGGCAGCAACTTCGAATGAGAAGCGCATCATGGGATGATCATCCAGCATCACCACCTTAATTTTGTTCGCGTGAAACACGGCCATCTGCCACCTCGGTAACCTGAAACTCATATTGATACGGTTTGGCCCAGCATAGGCATTACCGGGACTTTTCTGAAGCGCTGAATGCTTAGGCGCGCGTAGGAAAATACTTATATTGTTTTTCATACACTTACTACTAAAAACCAAGACCTGGCCTGGCTGATTCCAGGCAGTATTACGTCAAAATCAAGGTAGAAAAATTACCGATTATTTGACGATGAAAAACGGACTGCTTTTTTACCTCTTGCTTGCTCTCCTGACGCTGGTTTTTATGCCAGGGCTGCCACATGCGCAAGGAAACGTGCTGACGCTGGCCCCGCGCATTGAAGTCAATCCGCCGCCGGTGACCTTTGCCGCGAATGTTCGCGCGTGGCTGCTAACGCATCCCGTGGTGCGCGTCGGCGTCTGGGGCGCGTCACAACCGCCGGTTAGCTTGGGCATGGAGCGTGGACAGTTGGCGGGCATTGACGCAGATTACCTGGCGCTGCTCGAATCGACGCTACAGTTACATTTTGAGCTGACTCACTATCGCAGCCGTGAAGAGGCGATTCGCGCGATGAATCATAAAAAAGTCGACATGCTGGCGATCTGGACACCCGATCTCACGCCGCACATGTCGGTGCATGCTTCATTGCCATGGCTAAACGACCGAGCGGTGATCGTCACGCGCGCCGGACAGCAAGCGCCGCGCGGTAAGCTGCCGTTACTCATGCTGGATAGTCAAACGCTGCCAGATATCAGTCCTTCGCCGGAAGCGTTTGAAGATTACTATCAGGCGATCAATTCCATCGCCTTTGGTCAATCCGCTGCCGCCGGTTTTAGCCATGCTACCGCCAGCTATCTTCAGCGTAATAATCAACTCGATAATCTGTGGCTACTGCCGCATCCTTCACTCGGCGAGTTCCGGCTCACTTTTGGCGTGCCGGCTGCCGAACCGCAATTGCTGAGCGCCATCAATAATGTGCTCACTCATCTGCCGCTGGTAAGCCGTTTGCGCATTGCACAAGGCTGGGGCATGGATCGTGAAGCGGTGATCGGTCATCCCGCGTTATCACTCTCGCCGGAAGAGCTGACATGGAGCCAGCAAAATCCGGCCATCACTGTATTGCTGGATGGTCGTCGCGAACCTATCAGTTATATCAGCCAGCAAGGGGAACCCTCTGGACTGGCGGTCGATGTGCTGCGGCACATCAGCGAGCGCTTCGGCTTACAGTTCAACTATCAAATAGCTGAAGACGATGCACAGCTGACCGCGCTCTGGGTGAAATATCCGCAGGCGGTGCTGGCCAGCAGCCTGACCATACCGGGGGAACCGGAAGCCGCCGATCTGTCGATGACGCAAAGTGAGCCCTGGCTGGTGACGCCAGCGGTGCTGGTGATGCAACGCAACACCATTCAGCCTGCTTCACTGCACGAGCTGGAGGGCGAGAGAATTGCTATCCAGCAGAATAATCCGCTGATTCCGTGGCTGGAAACCTGGTATCCCACGTTGCAACTGATCGTCACCGACACGCTGCAGCAGGCGCTGGTGCTGGTCAACAACGGCGAGGCGCACGGCGCGATTGGATCGCAATTCTCGGTACAGTATCAGCTGAAGCGCAACCCATTCCACCGTCTACACCAGTCGCTTTCGCTGCCGGTAAAACCTTACAGCGTGGGCTTTGCCGCCCAACGAGCAGACTCACCTGCTCTCAGTATTCTCAACAAAGCGCTACAACAAACGCCTCCCGATAGGCTGATGAGTATTGCCAGTTCCTGGCGTGACACACTCCTGGCGCCGGATCAGAAATCAGCACGCGCGTTTTCCCCCACCTTAATCGCGATCACCCTGTTGCTGGGGTCGCTGCTGTTCCTGTTGGTAGGCTGGTGGATTGGTCGATTGTGCCAGTCGCTAAAGGCCCTGCGTGAACGTCTCAACAGTAATCAAACCTTGATTCGTCAACTGCAGGAAGCCAAAGCAGAGAATGATCGGGTGCTCGCGGCGCGTAACGCGTTTATGAAGAGCATGGGCCACGAAATTCGCACCCCGCTCAACGCTATTACCGGCCTGCTGGAGTTAGAGCTGGAGCGATTACACAGCCAGCATCAGCACAATGAAAATTTGCAAACGGTGTATGAATCCGCATGCTCGCTGCTCTCCATCACCGGCGATGTGTTTGATATTTTCCGCGCCGAAGCGCGTGATGAACAGAGCCGCATCCGCGTGGTAAACCTGCCTTCATTACTGAGCAGTACGGTGGCGCTATTTCAGCAGCAAGCTGAGGAGAAAGGTTTGCGCCTGCATGTCACACTCGATCCCCATGCGCCGCGCGTGGAGTTCGATCCGCTGCTGATCATTCGGATCACCTCCAGCCTGTTACGTAATGCCATTCAACACACTCAGCAAGGCGATATCACGGTGACGCTGTGCTGTGAAACGCAGGAACCTAATGGCTATTTACCGCTGGCGATCGCGGTTAGCAATCAGAGCGACGGCTTGCTGGCCGAGCGCTGGGAAAGCTTGCAAGGCGCTGACGATACGCGCGCCTGGGCGGAAACCGGCTTTAGCCTGGCCGCCTGCCAGCGTATGGCGCAGGACGCCGGTGCGCAGCTCAAAGTCAACAGCGTTGCCGGTGAAAGCAACAGCGTGAGCTTGCACTTCTCTGCGGCGCCGGTAAACGCATCGCCAGCTGCACCGCGCGCTCCGGCACAGCCCACCCCGAAAGTGCTAATTGTTGACGATTATCCCCCCGCTCGTCTGTTACTGAGCCAGCAGTTGCAAAAGGCAGGTTGCGAGGTACTGAGCGCGTTAGATGGCCAACAAGGTCTGACGCTTTGGCAGCAACATCGGCATGAGATTGGATTAGTCATTACCGACTGCACCATGCCGCAGATGGACGGTTTTGCCATGAGCCTTGCGATTCGGCAACAGGAGAAAAACCAGCAGCTGGCAGCAACACCCATCTACGCTTTAACAGCGATGAGCAGTTTTGATGCCGCCGAAGATTGCCGCAGCGCAGGCATTGATGGCTGCCTGACCAAGCCGATTACGCCAACAGAGTTACGTGAAATTCTGTCGAATTGTCTGCGCACAAAGGAAACCACAGATTCCGCCCAGCGCGCCGGCTTTTAACTATTTACTCCTCTTCGGCGATATCACTCAGAACCGCTGCACTCTCCAGCTGCGCCTGATAAGCTGCCAACCGCGTGACCAGCTCACTCAAGCGTGGCTGCAATGCGTCGCTTTGCTGTTGTGGATCGCGGCAGGCAATCTCCAGTTGCAGACAGGCATCAGCCAACCGATGCTGGCGGGCGATACGCACGCTGCCCGCGATGCGATGTACCAGATCGGCAATTTCAGCACGATGATGGTCGAGGTTGAAATCGTCTAACTGCGCCAAATCTTCCGCCAGCGTGGCAACCATTAAATCGCGCATGGCCGCTTCCATCTGGCGATCAACATCGCTACTCTCTGGCGCTGCAGGCACGGTGACGTCCGCTGGAGATTGTTCTGCACCAATCGCGCGCAGTGCGGCCGCCAGGCTGCTGATCGAGCAGGGTTTAAACAGACAGCTGTTCATGCCGGCTTCCAGGCAGCGTTTGATTACCACATGCATGGCATTCGCGGTAAAGCCCATGATCCAAATCGGTTCACGCCCTAAATCTTCTTCCGATTCACGAATAATCTCGGTTAGTTGATAACCATTTAAACCCGGCATATTGCAGTCGGTGATCACCACATCGTAATTGCCACGCTGCCACATCTGTAATGCTTCATGACCATCAGCGGCCAAATCCGCATGTTGCCCCAACCAACTCAACTGTTTCGCCAGCAGCATACGGTTAGCTGCGTTATCATCCACCACCAGCACCGAACGGAGCGGCAGTTTTTCACCCTCTTCCGCTTTCTCTTCCAGCTCGAGGCTCTGACTTTCCGCCATCGGCAACATCAACGTAGCGCGGGCGCAGGTTCCCACACCTTTTTCACTGCTCAGCGTTAAGGTTCCGCCCATCTTTTCACAAATGGTACGGCTGATATAAAGACCAAGCCCGGTTCCGGCGCGGCGGTTATCGGCCTGGCTGAAGGGTTTAAACAGCGCGGCCTGCTGTTTTTCATCAATACCAATGCCGCTGTCCTGCACTTCAATCACCAGATACACGTGGCCGGCAGCGACATCTTTCCGTTGGGTGAGTGTCAGTGAGACGCCGCCCTGATCGGTGAATTTGATCGCGTTGCTTAACAGATTGGACAGCACCTGCTTGATGCGCAACGGATCGGCGAGCACCTGCTCCAACCCATCTTCGGGAATGTGCCTGGTCAGCGTGATATTTTTGTCAATCGCTAGCCCCTGAAACACCTTCATCAGGTTATCGATCAGCTTGCCGGGATGCACCGCTTCCGGATGATATTCCAGCTGGCCGCCTTCAATGCGCGAGATGTCGAGGATATCGCCAATCAGCCCCACCAGACTTTCCGCTGAATCGTACGCCACTTCTAATGCCTGCAAATCCTGCTCGCCGCTGCGCCCTTTTTTCAGCGCCATATCCAGCATGCCGATAATGGCGTTCATTGGCGTACGGATTTCATGGCTCATGGTGGAGAGAAAAACTGATTTAGCGCGGCTGGAATCTTCGGCCCGCTCTTTGGCCTCGCGTAGTTCGGCAAACAGCGCTTCACGCTCGGAGATGTCCATCCAACCGGCGATAACACCGACCACGTTGCCATCGCTGTCGTTAAACGGCTGGATCCACTGATAAACGGTGACGCCAATCGAAGAATCCGGGTTGTCCCACAGGTCATAACGGCGATCTTCAACGATCGGAACGCCAGTTTTTACCACACCAATCAGCTGATTGTGATAAAACGCCGCCTGCTCTGGCGTGCGTAAGCCGGGATGTTCGGGCATGGTTTTGCCCAACGCCTCTTCATAAATCACACCGGTTTCCACTAAATAGCGCTGGTTACAGTAGGTTAAACGACCATCTTTGTCGCGCAGTGAAACCGGGAACGGCATGCTGGTGACTAACGCTTGTAGCTGCGCCAGCTGCACATTCAGTTCACGCCGCAGCTCGGCTTTTCGGCGAATAATTTGTCGCTGATACAGCGCCCAGCCAATCACCATCAACATGAGCAATACAAAAAAGATGATGCTGGCGATCAGCACCCCCTGATAGCGCTGCCAGAAGCTGTCGTAAACAATCAGGTCGCTGGGCCGCCAGCGGTTCGCCAGCTCCTCAATCTCCACCGGTGGAATGCTCAGCAGCACTTTATCGAGAATGCTGCGCAGTTCGGGATCGGCGCGTCCAACGCCAAACGAAACCCACGCGGGCGAACTGCCAATCGCGCTGACCATCTTTAACTTATTCTGGAAGTGAGTTTTGATCTGATAATCCACCATCACCAGAATATCGACGCCCGCATCGGCCTGGCCTTTTTCCACCTTCGCCATCATTTCTGTGATGTTCTGTACTGGCACAATCTCAATTTCCGGATAACGCGCATGCACCGTATTTTCGACGCTGGTGTTGGCGACCATCGCCAGCCGCTTGCCGCGCAGATCGGGCAGCGAATGAATATCGTTGTTACCCACGCGCGTGGTCAGGGCAAAGGTGCTGCGCAGATAAGGTCGGGTAAACAGAATTTGCTGCTCGCGCTGAGCGCTGGGTGTCAGCGAGGCGAACATATCAAAATCGGCGCTGTTGACGCGGTTAACCAACTCTTGTGAGGTATCGACGGTTTCAAAACTGAAACGCAAACCGGTTTTCAGTGTGACGAGCGTGATGAGATCGCTGACCATGCCGCGCAAGGCGCCACTCTGATCGATAATGGTCATCGGCGCGGCTTTGTCCTGGCTGAACATCACCATTTTTATCACCGGATGCGCCATCATCCATTTACGTTCCTCAGCGGTGAAAGGTGGGGTATTCAGCGACTGGTTCATCCCCACCATGTCGGGCTGCCAAATACGCAACAGTTCGTTTTTCTCTTCCTGCGGCACGTTACTGATTGCACGATTCACCAGCGTTTGAAGTTCTGTCGCCTGCTCGGAAAACGCAAAACTGATCATCTTCTGCGGCAGCTGGCTAAAGCGGACCATGCGCAAATTATTTAAAAAGTTACGGCTGAGGGAAAAACTGTTGCCCAGATAGACACGCGCGGTTCCAAAGGAGACGGCGCTCAGCGCATCCTGATAATTTTCATACATGCGGAAATTAGCGTGCGGATAAGCCTGACGCAGCAGGCTTAAAGGCAGATAGGTCTTCACCACGGCAACATCAATATTGTGGAGATCGCCGGGCAAAGGGTCGTTATCGTTGGCGCGCATGCCGAGAACCGGTTGTTCACTGGCATAAGGATCAGAAAAAAGCAGCGGGCTCTCATCCTGCCGCGCAGTGAGCGACGGCACCAAATCGATCTTGCCACTTTTCAACGCATTGAGTGCTTGCTCCAGCGACGCATATTGCTCAATGTGCAGCGTTAAGCCGAGCTGTTTAGCTACCAGTCCAGCATAGTCGGCGCTCAATCCTTCATATTCGTCCCGCATGTTAGTCATGCCATAAGGCGGTGACTCGCTGGGAAAAATGCCCATTACTAACTGCTTTTTATCCTGCAGCAGATGACGGTCTTCCGTCGAAAGCACTAGCGGTTTGAGCCCCTCAAATGAGGCGCGAGTCAGTAAATGAAACTCTTTCGCCTGCACAGGAACCCGCGCGGCACAGAGCAATATCAGGAAAATGCAGCAAAGCGTACGCATAGCACCGGCTATTTGATCAGGTTGTTACGACGGGCAAAATCGATTAGCTCGATCAGCGACTGCGCATTGAGCTTCTGCTTTAGACGATGTTTATAAGTGCTGATCGTTTTTTCACTCAGCAGCAATTGTTCGCCAATCTGTTTATTACCCATGCCCTTACCGATGCTAACTAACACGCTCAATTCACGATCGGAAAGTTGCTCTAACAAGCCGTCGTCATCATGATAGCTGTCAGTTTGCTCATACGATTGATAGGTTGATTGCGGAAAAAAACTGTATCCGCGCATCACCATTTTGATGGCATCTAATAATTCGCTCATATCATCAGATTTGGTGACGAAGCCATCTGCACCGGCTTGTTTACAGCGCTGGGCAAAATGGCTGCTGGACTGCGATGTCAGCACTAAGATCTTTAGCGACAAATTCAGGGTGCGCAGCCGCTCCAGCACCTGGAAACCATCAATTTTTGGCAGCCCAATATCCAGCAGCACTAAATCTGGCAAACATTCCCGTGTTTTCTGAATAGCGTCGACACCGTTATTGGTTTCGGCCACCACTTCCATCTCATTGCGTTCCAGCAACATTTTTACGGCAAATCGGATAACCGGATGGTCATCAACAATGATTACTTTTTTCATAGAAATGAGATCCTGATGACTACGCTGAGCGGGTTATCAATGAGTTCCCAGGGCGGATTACACTATCCGGTTTTAACAGAATGGTCTGTAGGAAATTACTTATGCTTCCTATTCCTGACCCTGAGCTTTTCAGCAGTTTTGTGCCAATCCGATCCTACTCGTCCTGCTGTAACAATATAACTTAACAACACATTTTACCAAATTGTAGGACTCAGAGAATTTTTACCCAGCGGGAAGATGGATGTGAGTCGTGGCATAGCTTTTTTCTGATACGCCCGTTGCAGAACGGTGCATAAGGATGAGAGGCGTGACCTGTGAATGAGCAGAACACTATTTTTTCAAAGTAGATAAAAATCTCGCTAACGCTGTTTGTACGAAATGCCTTACATAATTGCGATTCCACTCTGATGGAGTGCCGGTAAAACAATTATTAAAATGACGTCCAATCCCTAACTTTGCCTTTAGCACATTCCACTAAACGCGTGAATTCGAGTTTGTCATGAAGAAAATTATCGTCGCTATATTATTTTTACTGATTAATACCACAAGCCAATTGGCTTGGGCAGATCGCTGTGATTATGATCCCGGTTCTGGCCCGGTAAATTTAACTGTTCCGCTTTCAGTTGCGAATATTTCAGTTGGCGCTGACGTTCCGGTTGGCTCGACAGTGCATACCCTTAAGGTAATAGGCAGTGCAGGTAAACAACCTTGGTTAGTTTGTCGTCCTGAAGGAACATCAAATGGGTTCAGTATTGACCAGTATCTTAGCCTGACCAATGCACCGGCATTAGTTCCGGGCTGGACTGGAAATTATGCGGGCGCAGTATTTCAAACAGGTGTTCCCGGTCTAGGTGTCGCCATTGTCAATAATGACGGTACTACCGCCAATCAAGCCATTACCACTTCAGCGGTAAAAAAGTGGACGACGCCGGTGGGAAATACAGCCTATCATTTTTATTATGGTAACTCATTTACTCTTCATTTTATTAAGACCGGCCCAATGAGTGCAGGCACAGTTAATGGTGCACAGCTGCCAACCGTTTTATTAACCACCGGATCTGTTACGCCTGTAGTGAATATTCCTGATACGCCCTATCGACTTAACTTCTCCGGCAGTCTGAATGTGATCGCCGCCAGTTGCACCACACCCGATGTCAACGTCAACATGGGCAAATGGGAAATCAATAGCTGGTTTGGTACAGGCAAAGCCAATGCCACCTCATGGGTGCCATTTGATATTCGATTGACTAACTGCCCAGCATTTCAGGGTAATTATTCCAATCCCAGCGCACCGCCTACGTATCATACTGGCAGCGGATTTGCCGCAGGAACCTGGGTGACGAACAGTATCAAGATTAGATTCACACCGAGTAATGGGGTCATTGACGCCGCTCAGGGCATTATGAGTCTGGACAACAGTGCTGATTCCGCACAAGGTATAGGTATTCAAATTGCCGACGGAAAGGTTTCACCTGCACCGGTCAATCTCAACCAGACGCTCGATAAAAATATGGCCAGTAACGCGGTGGGGACGGTTTTACTGCCTTTCTCCGCGCGCTATATCAAAACAGGCGGCACCGTTTCGCCTGGTGTTGCAAATGGTAAAGTGATTTTCAATATAAGCTATTACTGATTAAGCATTGTTAAATGAGCGGGAATAAGGTTGTATACCTTATTCCCTTTTTTATATCTGAATCCCATCATGTTAGTAGGAAACACGCAAACCAACCGTTTTGGTTAGGTCGCAGTCAATCGCGTTCCATTCACCTGCAATACTCAACGATAGGTCGTCGTAATAATTCCTTTCTGCTTTGTATTATCAATCCACACTAACTTCATACTGCCTTGATGACCAGGCAAAGCCTTGAATCGGACATCAGAGTGAATTGCTGAAATACGCGGTTGAGTGGTTCTGGGACAATGGGTCTTAACGTTTTTTTGCTGCAAGGTTATCTCGCACGTCTCTTCTTTTAAATAACCCTGAAAATGAAGCGTGCTGCCCGAAGCTGGCACATTGGCTGAATATAAGCTGGAGAGAAAGGCAAACAGGATGGCGTTGCGGAAAGTCATGTTGTGGCCTCTTATCAAGAATGACATCTTAATAATCGGCCAGATTGAGTAAAACTAAAGTTTTTAGAGATGTTTAACTGCCCGGCGGAGTTGCTCCACCAGGCACTTGACATTTAGCGACCACAAACCGCATTAAAGGATTGCAGTGCAGGTTTGCTGTTTTTTGCTTCAGGCATACGTTTGTATGGTAACTGACACGATTGATTGGCATCGTTACCCCAGCGCACCGTCAATTTGCCCTGCTCTTGTTCTACCAAGGCGTATGCCTGTCCTGCCTGACCCACGGAACCCACCTGCTTGCCTTTGCTGTCCAGCACATCGGCGCCAAACGGTAAGGGTTTGCCTTGCCAGTTCGCGGAAATCAGTATTGGCAGACCACGGTGCGCCTTGTATTTCACTTTCACCACCGCACCTGAATAAGGTGCGACGCGTGAAGAGGTGTTCTCAAGCTCCACGCCCGCTGACGTGCCTTTGGGATCCACCACGATCTCATTCATCTGATAGGGATTGAGATAAGGTACCAGCGCATATCCGCTGTTATCGACAAACACGCCCGGATAGGACGACACGCTCGCGCCCTGCGCACCTTTGGCTTCCACCAGTGCATAGGTATCGCCGGTGTACGGGCTCAAGGTTACACCACCGCTGTGTGCCACGATCGTACCATTAAGTCCCACAGAACCGCTCTGGTAACCTTTACCCGTACTCAATGAACCGCTGAGGTTAGTAGCACTGGCGCGATATTGTCCATTGAGCGAGCCGCTGCTGCCATCACCTGCCGCAGCATGACGCGCCGTTGCGCCATAGCTGAACTGGTTATCATCTCCCGCCGTACCGGCGATCGAGGCGAGTTGCCCCCAACGCCCATCATTGTCATGTGAAAGTTCAGTGCGTAATAGCGGCGTATGGCGTTGATTATCACTACCCAACGGCATACTGAAACTCAGCAAGTAACTGTTTTGCGAGCTGCCATAGCTGCTGTAGCTACGGTTGACGGAAATGCCCCATGACACGGAACCAGTGCGATTGTTATAGCCAAGCTGGAACTGTTTCTGGTTGCCTTCACGATTCCAGTAATCCTGCATCGAGCCACTGAGGTAGACATTTCCCCATATATCCGGCAGCGTTTGTCCGGCGGTGACCGAGAAACGATTTTTGGCACGATATACGGAATCCAGGCTAGCGCCACGCTGTAGCACATCACGGCTTTGCATCGCTGTCATAAAATCCATATAACCGGACGTTGAGAAGCGGTAAGCAGCGATTGACAGATTACTGCCGCTTTCCGGCACCGCTTTGCTGTAGCTAATACGGTAACTTTGCCCGGTCATGCTGGCATCTTGCTGCTCATCAACATTGCGCAGATGGGTGCGTGCCTGCGTAATATCAAAAGCAAAAGCACCCAGAGGTGTACCTAACGCCGTTCCGCCTTGCAGCGCATAATAATTCTGGCTCGCCTGCAATCCTGCGTAACCGGTAACATTGTTAGTTAAGCCATATTGCCAAGTGCCCTGATAGAGCGCGACGTCATCACGAATGTAGTTGGCACGCAATTTACCCGCCGTCACGTTATAGCGGGATGTTCCTGGGCGCAGCAATTGCGCTACCGCTGCATAAGGCACGCGGAAACTGCTTTTGCTGCCATCCGCTTCAATCACCGTTACCTCGAGATCGCCACCGTAGCCGGTAGGATAAAGATCGTTGATTAGGAACTCGCCCGGCGACACGGTGGTTTCATAAATCACCTGACCTTGCTGACTAACCGTTACGCGTGCGTTGGTGCGCGCGATACCGCGAATTTCCGGCGCATAGCCGCGCTGAGATTCCGGCAACATGCGCTCGTCGCTGGCCAGTTGAACGCCACTGAACGGCAGCGTATCGAAAATCACACCGCTGGTATTTGATTGCCCGACGACAAGGCGTCCACGCAATGGCACTACATCATGCTGCACATAGGTATTAAGCGACTGATAACCGCTGCCGCCTTGTTGCTGCCAGTTGTAGTTGCCGTTGTGACGCAGGTACCAACCGCCGATGTTCAACCCTGCGTTCACGCCGCCAAAGAAGGATTTATACACCTGTCCCGCCGAGCGGCTGGTGTAGGCATTGGTCGAGTATCCCAACATGAAGGCCGGGATCCCTTCATCCCATAACGCTGGATCAACGTAATCCTGTGGCACCTTATTCAGATAGATTTGCGGAATGGAGATGTCGAGACGCAACTGGTTGCTGTCGTAGCTCACGCTGGCGTCCGGCAATACAGACGTTAAATCGCTGCAATCCTTTTCACTCGTGAGCAGATCCGCAGCCGACGCGGGCAGCGCCGAGGCATTAAACGGGATCTTTTTCAGCAATGATGAAGGTATGCAGGCGCGAACTTGCTTATCTGCCATCTCGCGGAAGTTGATATCCTGATTGGCAATCAAGTGTTCATTAACGTACACCAACGTGCGATAGGTGCCCGGTGTAGCCGATGCGCCCTGGTTAAAGCGCGCCAGATCAATGGCTCCCCCTTTGCTGACCTGTAAAAAACTGGCGTCAAACTCCGCCTCTTCAGCGGCAAAGGCTTGATTTGCGCCACTTAATAACGCGGTAAACACCGCGCTCGCTAATAAGGTGTAACGCAGTGGCATTGAAGATTCTCTGGTAAAAGTCATAAGCGTGCCTTCCGGCACGTCCTGACATGCCGGCTATAGGAGATAGAGATTCAAGAGAGAAGTTATTTAATGGCAGCGGTAAAAGGCTGAACGGCCCCGAAATCGTTAACGTAGTCGCCGCTGACGTTGGCACCTGCGCTGGCGCTGATTTTGAAAGTCAACGAGGAGAGTGGCGGCACCATTTCACCGTCAATCGTGCGTCCATTCACCGTAACCGTCACTAGCGAGACGTTGTAAGGCGTTGGATTGCTGGCTTTCAGCTGGCCATTACTCACAGACCAATTCAGCGATTTCACCGCTTCATTCGCATCGCCCTTCAGTCCTGCTGGACGATAAAACAGTTTGATACGGGTGCGGAACGCCATCTGTAAGGTATTAAGTTCCGCCTTGTCTTTGGTTTTAGCCGGAATCTCCAGCACGTTTAGCCATGACACTGATTCACGATCGTGTGCAAACGCACCAGAATTGCTTAAAGACAAACGTAAAGTCTGCCCTTTCCCTGCATCAACACGGTTCACCGGTGGCGTGATGATGTAAGGCGTTTGAATGTTCTCAGGTGTCGCATTGGCATCTCCGTTATCAACCCAGCTTTGGATCAACACGGGTGAAGCTCCCACGTTTTTCAGTTGCACGGAGACTTCTTTGTCATCCTGATGATAGATAACGCGCGTACCGGTAATGACGATGCTGGCTAATGCCTGGCCACTCATTAAAGTTGCCCAAAGCAAAGCAAAAAAAGGCAGGGTTTTGTTACGGGAGATGTTCATGTTGAAATCCTGAGAAAGAAAGGTGGGATTTCTCCCACCTGACGATGACTACTTATACATAATTGAGTAAACGACGTTGCTTGATACCAAACCCGGGGTGGTGGCATTTTCGGCGTAATACTGCACGGCATAGCTCAGCGTTCCACTTCCGGAGGCTACGTCGACGAAGGAATTGTTTGTGATTTGATTCTGGTTGCCCGCCTGAATCACGTTCGAGTTGTCCCCATCCAGCAACTGCAGGCTAACGTTGGTTGCACCACCGTTGGGGGCCGTGACCGTATTTTTCAGACGACCGGTTACGGTGTCCACTGTTGCACCCGCTTCGAAGAAGGCTGATGCCGTTTTCAACGTGCCGCTACAGTTATTCAGCGCCATGTTGAAGCCGGTACGACCCGCAACCTTAGACGCGGCTTTCAGGTCGGCAGTTGATACTATTGGCAGCTGGATAGTGGCATCTGCCCCCTGGCCGTCAACGATAACGTCACAGGTACTGGCAGTCAGTTCACCATTAAAGGTGATGGTACCGTCTGATGCCTGAGACGACGCGCTCATCACCAGCAGAGCCAAAGCGGAAGCAGCGAAAATAGATTGAGTAGTTTTGCTCACGAGAATGATTCCCTGTTTGTCGTTTTTACGTGGAGGCTAATCGCTCCGGTCCTCAGACTGAGTACCCTTAAGAAGACCTGGTGTTGCTTAAGGGAAGGTGTCCGTCTGATGGCGTAAAGATTACGGTTTACAGGGGATGTCAGGTATCAGAGCGGAGGCCTACATTTGTCAAGATAGGCTGTAATTCTTGTAGTCCATTTTGTAGGCCGCTGTAGTCCAATGTAAGCATTGATGCGGGCGTCAGGATTTATTGAGCAGAATGCTGCTCGAGGTAATCAGCAATACTGGCATTGATCTCTTCAACTGTTGAAGAGACTTCCGACCACAGATTGGCTAAGAGGATGTTGTCAGGGAGATATTGCAGGCAGGCTGTTTCTAACTGGCGACAGGCATGTTCAGCGCGACGAGCGCCGATGATCTGCGCGGCTCCGGCAATACGGTGCACGCTTTTGGCGAGTTCACCCCAATCCGCGCGGGCATAAAGCGCTGCAGCTACGTTTAAATCCGTGGAATTACTTTTTAGTGTCATGGCAAGCATGGCGTAAAGCAGGGATTCATCGTGGCCAGTTAACGTGCGCAGGCGCTCCAGGCTAAGTAGTGAATCTAAGGATTTTGCAGATTTAGCCAAGAGAGCCTCTTTCTGTGCAACGCAGCACACTAATCGAGATGATGACGACGCGCGAAATCGATTAATTCGAGTGTAGAATTCAGCGCCAGTTTGGTCAGGATGCGGGTTTTGTAAGTACTGACAGTTTTATTGCTGATGTGCATGATCTCAGAGATATCGATCACTTTCATACCGCGCGCCAGATGCTGCAGAACCTGAAATTCGCGGCTTGAGAGATTTTTAATCGCATCCACTTCCGCTTCGGGCATTTTATTGGTGCCCTTATTATCGCGGCGCTTCAGTGGGAAGTAGCCGTAACCGCGCATCACGGCGCGCACCGCATCACCCAGCTCTTCCAGATTATTACGCTTACCGACAAAACCATCGGCCCCGGTGCTCATACAGCGACTCAAATAGTGGTCATCATCGCGAGCGGTTAACACCAGAATGCCACCGCGATATTCCGCTGCGCGCAATTTCACGATCAGCTCAATGCCGCTTAGTCCAGGAATATCGAGGTCAAGCACGATGAGATCGGGATGATGTTCGTTGATCATTTTCAACGCCTGGTGGCCCTCTTCCGCTTCGGCTACCACCGTATGCCCATCTTTTTCCAGTAAAAAACGAACCGCAAGACGTGCGACTGGATGATCATCAATTATCAAAATACTCGCCATCTTCACCTCTTCTACGACGACAGGAGTTGTTCCATGTAGTTTAAAATAACTTACCAATAAAACAATCAGATAAGCGGTGCGATATTCCCAATTCCGGGGAAATGTCCTACAAAATGGGCGAAATGGATGACAAGCCAAATTTGCAAAAGTAAAACGATCGGTTTACTTTTTAAGGATGAAAAAGAAACTCGATATCATCAATGCCGCTGAGCGGCTGTTCTATCTCAACGGCTTTCACGCCATCAGCACCGATCGCATTTGCAGCGAGGCGAATGTCTCGACGCGCACCTTGTATCGCTATTTCCCCTCGCGTGAAGCGCTAACGGCCGCGGTGCTGGAGGCGCGACAAGATCGTTTCTTCGCCGCGTTGCAATCGCCGGACCATCCACAAGCGGTCAGCCACATGTTCGATGCGATGGCCGACTGGATGCAGCAATATGGCAATAATGGCTGCTTGTTTCTCAAGGCATGGGGCGAATACGCCGGAGAAGATGCCGCGCTAGCTGAACAGGCGCTGGCTTACCGCCACAAGATGCGCGATTACATTGCACGCGCCATTCAACAGGCGCTCGGCAAGCAGCATGTCGCGCTAGCGGATGCGGTTTGGCTGCTGTTTGAAGGTGTGCTGACTTCCGCGCTGATCATCGGCGCGGCGCAGGCGTGCGAAGCCGGTAAAAACGCCGCGCTGCAGCTTATCGCGTTCAGTGAACAGACATGAAGGGTACGGCGCTCGGCATCACCGGATTTGCACTTATCGCGGTGACCTACGGTATGGCGCGTTTCGCCTGGGGCTTGATGATGCCCGAGGTGATGCACGACATCCCCTTTACCCGGCGCGTTTCTGGCGTGCTTTCGGCCTGTAGCTTTGCCGCTTACTGTGTGGCGGTGTTGATCGCGCCGATGATGACCGCCCGCGCCGGGCCGCGATTTCCAGCTGCGATTGCCGCGCTGTGTGCCGCGTTGGGTTTGTTGATCATCGCGAGCGCGGTATCGCCGTGGATGCTGGGCGTGGGATTGTTTATCGCCGGTATGAGCGCCGGTCTCGCCTCGCCTGCGTTAGCGAGCGCCGTCAGCCAGCGTATTGAGGCTGAGCAACAGCCGCAGATGAACACGGTTATCAATGCCGGAACCAGCATGGGCATTATGTTGTCAGTGCCAATTTTGTACTGGCTGCCCGGCGGCTGGCGCATCGCCTGTGCGGTTTTTGCCGCGCTGGCGATGATCTGCCTGGTGCCGATTTGGCGCCTGCTACCCAATCACAGTGAAAACGCTCAACGTGAATCCTGGTTAAGCCACCTGCGGCAGCGTTCGCTGCAGCGCCTTATCTTCATTGCACTGTTCAGCGGCGTCGCCAGCGCGGCTTGGTGGAGCTTCGGCCCGGATCTGCTGCATCACATTCACGTCAGCGACCGCATGGTTAGCCTGTTGTGGCTCATCGCTGGCGCAGCAGGCATTATCGGCGCGCTCACCGGCCCGATGGCGAAATGGATGGGGATGAAGCGGGTTTATTGGCTGTCGCAATGCTGCCTTGCCGTGCCCTTATTGCTACTGGCGTTCAGCCATCACTATTCAGCCTGGCTGTTTCCCGCCGTGGCGCTGGGTGGCGCGGCGTATGTTACGCTCTCGGGCGTGTTGCTGGTGTGGGGCGCAGAAGCAACCAACAATGCCCCCGCCGTTGGCGTAGGCATCTTGTTCGTTATGTTGGCGGCGGGTCAGGTGATGGGATCACTGCTGTTTGGACAACTCTTTATGCTGGCAGGCGCGCCAACCGCATTAACGCTGTTTGCCGCGCTGCCGTTGCTAATGATGTTTGTTATTCGTCGTTAAACGGATCTTTTTTGTCGTCTTCACTGTCATCGCGCGTTCTGGGGATCTCACCGTGTTCGCTGGGATTGTCCTTGGCGGGATGCTTTTCATCATTCACGTCGCGTTTATCTTTAGGGTGATTGCTCATCTGAAGCTCCTTTGTTGATCACCCATTAAGTGTAGTTGATGGGGCGAGGCGTTCGCCCCATACGCTTACTGCAACGCTTTCAGAATCTGCATCGCGACTTTAACCCGCTCGGTATTGGGATAATTTTTGTTCGCCAATATCACAATGCCGACCTGCTTCTCCGGGATGAAGGCGACATAAGCACCGAACCCACCGGTTGCGCCGGTCTTATGCACCCACGACGCGCTGACACGCGGATGTGATTCGGCATCCCGCACCGGCTGCGGCCCAAGCGCCACCTTGTTATCCGCGCCCTTCACCGCCATCTCCGCCTGAGCGGGCCAATCCAGCATCTCCCACCCCAAACCTTGATAGAGCGCATCGGTGCGATAGAAACGCGTTTGCGCGAAATCCAGCGCCTGCTGCAGCGGCTTATCGTTAACCTGCTGCGGATCCATATTGGCCTGCATCCAGCGCGCCATATCTTTAATCGACGACTTCACGCCATAGGCTTCAGCATCCAGCATGCCCGGCGACACGCGCACCGGTTTGCCTTCGCGGTAGCCCCATGCGTAAGCATTTTTCGCGGCGTCAGGCACGGTTATAAAGGTGTGCTTGAGCTGCAATGGCGTGAATACGCGCTGCTGCATTGCCTGTTCAAAAGTCAGCCCGCTGGGTTTCGTCGCCAGCCAGCCAAATAAGCCGATGCTGCTGTTGGCATATTGACGCGTGTTGCCCGGCGCCCACTGCGGTTGCCACTGTTGATAGAAGTTCGCCAGCGCCTTTTCTTCGGTCACGGCATCGGGCACCTGCAGCGGCAAGCCGCCAGCGGTGTAAGTCGCCAGCTGCAGCAGCGTGATGTCGCGCCACTGCGGCGTGTTCAGTGCCGGCCAATATTTGCTGGCAGCATCGCTCAGCGCGATCTCTCCTTTATTCACCGCAACGCCACTCAGCACGCCGGTGAAGGTTTTACTCACCGAACCCAGCTCAAACAGCGTGTCTTGGGTGACCGGGCGCTGCTGTTTGACATCCGCCATGCCCCAGGTGAAATAGTGAGGCTGGCCTTTAATCACCACCGCTACCGCCATGCCGGGAATCGATTGCTGCTGCATTAGCGGTTTGATCGCCCGATCAACGGTTGCTTGCACATCTGCCGTGGTGGCAAACGCCATGGAGCACGCCGAGGTCAGCGCTGTTGCTATCAATGTTTGAGAAATCAATTTCACTGTAGTTAACCTTCCGGGTTGTTGTTCCGCAGGCAGTTTGACCAATTTGACAGGGTGCAACAAACTGTTAATTTTAGCGTCAGACAATAGAAAATCTTACAGGTTGGCGCATGACACGACCCTATATTCCCCTGAACGCGCTTAGAGCCTTTGAAGCCGCTGCTCGTCACCTAAGTTTTACTAATGCGGCGATTGAGCTGCACGTAACCCATGCAGCCGTGAGCCAGCAGGTAAAATCGCTGGAACAGCAGCTCGGTTGCCAGCTGTTTGTGCGGGTCTCGCGCGGTTTGATGCTGACCACAGAAGGCGAAAGCCTGTTGCCCGTGCTCAACGACTCATTCGATCGGATTGCCGATACGCTGGATCGTTTCTCATCCGGTCAAATGCGCGAAAAATTGAAAGTTGGTGTGGTGGGAAGCTTTGCCACCGGCTTGCTGTTGCCGCGCTTAGAGGATTTTAACCGCCGTTATCCGCACATTGAGCTGCAACTCTCCACCCACAACAATCGCGTCGATCCGGCTGCCGAAGGCCACGATTACACCATTCGCTTTGGTAGCGGCGCCTGGCACGGCACCGAGGCGCAGTGTATTTGTCCTGCGCCGTTATCACCGCTGTGTAATCCGGCCATTGCCCGGCAGCTACAACAGCCTGCAGACGTGCACAAATTTACCCTGCTACGCTCGTTCCGCCGTGATGAGTGGAGCCAATGGCTGCAAAGCATAAACGAACATGCGCCATCGCCTGCGCATCCGGTGATGATTTTTGATTCGTCGCTGACGATGATTGAAGCGGCGTTGTTAGGTGCGGGGATTGCGCTGGCACCGGTGAGGATTTTCAATCACCTGCTGCAAAGTGAGAAGCTGGTGCGCCCTTTCGCCGCTGAAATCGATCTCGGCGGCTATTGGTTAACGCGGTTGCAATCGCGGCCCGAAAGCTCCGCGATGACCGCGTTTTCTGGCTGGTTGATGAATACCTTTTTGCCCGGTGCGCACTAATTAAACGAACACGTGATTTATAGCGCGAATGCGCAGGCCGGAGTCACTTTTGGTCCGGTGGTCCTCGCGCCGCAGCAGATGTGTCAGCGCCCGCACGTAAGCCAGGCCTTACGCTATCTGTTTCGCCTTCGCCAGCGTGCGTGCAAGAAGTGCGGAGTACAGCGGTTTGCCGCCGAAGAATTGCGCGGCCAGCGTTGCGCCGAGACAGGTAATGATCATCGGCAAAATCAGCTGATAATTGTTGGTCATCTCCAGCACCAGCACAATGCCGGTCAGCGGCGCGCGCACCGACGCCGCAAACAGCGCGCCCATTCCGGCCACGGCAAAGGTTGCCGGCTCCAGATGTAAACCCGGCAGCCATTGCATGCAGAGCTGGCCGAAGCAGGTGCCGAGCAGCGTGCCTAGCGTCAGCATCGGGGCGAAAATACCGCCTGGCGCGCCGGAGGAGAAACAGCAGACAGTGATGAGCGTGCGCAGTGCGAAGAGCAGAAACAAGGCTAGCGCGCTATAGCTACCGCTGGAGAAATCGGGGATCAGGGCAATCCCGCCGTTGATGGCTTGTGGCAGCACCAGGCCAATCACGCCGCACGCGCCAGCCAGTAAGCTTCCCCACATCACCCAAGGTGCCACGCGACCTTGGTGCAAACGCTGAAACTGATCCTGCGCGAGGAAAATGAAGCGATTAAATGCCACGCCGCAGCCACCGAATAACACGCCTAATACCAGATAAAGCCACAGCGTATTAGTTGGCGCATCCTGCAACTGACCAATATTGATGATCGCCTCGTTACCATTACATACGCGGAAAACAATGCTGGAGACGATAACGCCGACAAACACCGCTTTGATGGAAATCAGGCTGTAACGAAACTGCGGACGCATCTCTTCAATAATAAACAGGATGCCCGCCAGCGGCGCATTGAAGGCGGCCGATAAACCCGCGGCAGCGCCGGTTGCCAGCAGCGTGTGGCGAGATTCAGAAGATTTAACGCGGAACAGATCGACACACATGCCGCCGATATTGCCACCCAACTGCACGGTTGGCCCTTCGCGACCCAACACCATGCCTGAACCTAATGCGCCCATACCACCAATGAATTTCACTGGTAGTACGCGCCACCAGCGCACCGGTCGGAGCTCTTCCAGCGCGCCTTCGATTTCAGGAATACCCGATCCGCCCGCTTCTGGCGCGTAACGTCGCACCAGGAAATAGCCAATAGCGCCTAGTAATGCCGAAAGGAAAAACGCACCGATTATTTTCACCAGCAGATTGTCACCGGCATCCGCGAGCCAGCTCAATCGCGTCTGCACCACAAAATTCACCGCTTTATCAAAGGCTACGCCAACCAAACCGGTTAGCACACCGACCAGCGCAGCCAGCAGTAATAGTGCAACGGGCGTTTTGTCGCGGCGTAATAGTTTCTGCATCAATAAGAAGCGCCCAGCACGTAAAATCGTTTTGGGCTCTGCGGAGTGATGATGAGCAGACATGCAAATCCCTCTGTATTCAGAACAGTGTTCAAACGTTAGTTTGAAAAAAGAGGGATTAGCATACTGAGAATGAAGTGATTTTTAACCCAGGAATTCGCAAGCGGATTTTTCAGGATCGAAGAGGTTGGGCATTTTTAGCCGATGCATCAACCTCTTCTACGGGGAATTAATCCTGCTCTTCAGCAATCAGCGTCAGTTTTTCATCAGTGGCTTTTTCTTCTTCCAGCGTTTCACCCAGTAACCTGGCGGCATCCTGATAATCCAGCTTCAGGGCTAAGGCGCGCAAGGTGCCGTAGGTGGCGATCTCATAGTGCTCAACTTTCTGTGCGGCACCGATCAGTCCAGCATCGCAAACCGGCCCTTTTTCTACTTCATCGATAATTTCCTGCGCCTCTTCGGCCAGACCTTCCAGCGCATGGCATTTCATTCGTTTGATCTGCACGCCATCCGTGAGCTCAACCAGTTGATCAATACGTTCAATTTGTCCGCGCGTTTCTTCGAGATGCTGTTTAAAAGCCGCAACCAGATTAGGATCAGAGGCTGCGCGAATCATTTTTGGTAACGCTTTGGTGATCTGTTTTTCTGCGCTGTAAATATCAGAAAGATCATGCACAAACAGATCTTGCAGTGTTTTAATCGTCATAATATGGCCTTTTAGTAGAATAGAATATCAGGTAGGTAAAAACGTGGGCGAGAGTGAATAAGGAATTACGCCGGCACATAAGCCTGACTTAATCCTGGCGGACAATAAATAATTCACAAGCGAAGCCTGAAAATAAACTCACCGCATTGTTTAAATCATTGCCAGACTTAAACCAGGTCAATCGGAGAGAACATAATGAAAAAGCCAGGCCCGCCAGAGCTCAACGGCGAAATTATTCACGAACGCAGATTAATGCCGCTCGGATTAATTTCTCTGTATGAAGTTACCTTCAACAATGGCAAATATGCCGTTATGCGTCTGGATAAAGTTCAACCCTTTCATCAGGGTGACGTTTTTAAACGCATTAATGACTGCTGGTATTGTGATGAACAACTGATACATCCTTACGCTTTTCAGTTTGTCGATCAGGCTGAAGCGCAACGGTCATTTATCGAATATGAGCGATAATATTATCTTGTGCTCTTTCATATCGGCGAATGAAACGCAGCGAGTTGGTCCGGTTGCGCTGGCGGCAATGACATCCAGAAATTCACCTCCATGCTGGTTTCATATTCCGCATGCGCTTCAAGGAAAATATGCTCGCCGCTGCGCGATTGCCCGCCATAAAGCCAGCCGCCCTGCACCTCACCATTTTCAAATTGCACGATGCACTCCTGCTTGTAGCCGGGCGCTTGTTCGTTTACATCAATCCATTCAAGAATATGGCGCATTCGCTTACTCCTTGGCAATAAACAGTGATTTACAGTGCGGGCACAACATAGCCTGTCCGCGCGCTTGCTTTAAGGAAGATTGTGGGCAAAACTTTTTACAGACTGGACACTGAGTTTTGACTTCCCGGCGTGATAAGCTTTCTAAAAATTGATTTAACCAGCTCATAATTTATTTCCTTTTTCCGTTAACTGATTCTAACACACCTGATTATTTTCATTGCCACTCACACTTGACAACAACGTTAAAGATCCTCAACCCCATCATTACGTTCAGTTAAATGTTTTAAATTAACTTTTATTTTATAAACCAACCGTAAGATCGATTTGGCACTATACTCAAAACAGACAAATATTTCCCTCGCCCTCTCTTATACCGTCAACTTTCCTGTTGATAGTGCTGACTTTTATAATCCATTGGATTTTTTGCGACGCCATTATGAAAAATAAATTTCCCACCGGGCCATTCATTAGCAGTAGTGCGCTTCCAGCAACGGCACGCAGTAGTTTTGAGTTTTTACATCACAGCGGTGTTTATCAGGCGAACCGGCCAGATGTTTTTTCCGAGCGGCAAATGGAAATATATGGCGAGCGTCTGGCAAAAACGCATCATCTTTCCGACGCCAAAAAAAGCTATAAATTATTGCAGCGGCTGACGGAAAACGAACAGGCGCTGATAAAAAGCGCTGAAATATTAAGTACCGGTGAGAAGCGTAATTTGACACCGGCTGGCGAATGGTTGCTGGATAATTTTTATATTATCGAAGAGCAAATTCGGATGGTGCGCCATCTGTTGCCCACCAAATTTGGTCAGGGTTTACCTGCGCTGAAAGACCCCGCGCACTCTTTGCGCATTCAGGCGATCGCGGATGAGATGATCAGCCACAGTGATGGCCGCTTAGAGTCAGCAGTGTTGGCGACCTTTATTCATGCTTATCAACGCGTGACGCCGCTGCTGATGGGTGAACTCTGGGCGCTTCCCGCTATGCTGCGCTTTGCGCTGCTCGATAACCTCGCACGTATTGCGCAAGGTGTTGCTGAGATTCATCAGGAGCGCAGCCAGGCCGAAGCGTGGATTAATGAGATCGTTCATCACTCCGCCAGGGACGCCACTCGCGTGATTCAGGTGATCGCCGATATGGCGCACAAAAACGATCAGCTTTCCGGCGCGTTTGTCGCCGAACTGGCGCGTAAACTGAATGGGCAGAATCACTCGCTGGCGCTAACGTGGGTGGAGCAACACCTGCTGAACACCGGGCGTAATACTGCGGATGTGATTGAACAATTCAACCGCCAGCTGGCACTGAGTCAGCTCTCAGTCAGCAACAGCATTGCCGGATTGCGCCAGCTTGGCGAAATCAACTGGCAGGATTTGGTGGAGTCGCTGAGCCTGGTCGAGCAGGTGTTGGCGCAGGATCCCGCCGGAATTTATCCGCAGATGCATTTTGACAGCCGCGATCAATATCGGCATGTGGTTGAAGAGCTGGCTCGCCAGAGCGAATTCGACGAGCTAAACGTTGCTAATCAGGTTTTGGCGCTGAGCCGTCAGGCCGCATTGCCAGCGCGCCAACAGCATATTGGTTACTTCCTGCTGGATAAAGGGCGTGCGCAGCTTGAGCAACAGCTAAAGCCGCGCCGTTCCTGGCTTAATCAGGCGCGCCATCATCTCAGCCAAACGCCGCTGCTCTCCTGGCTGGGCAGCCTGACGTTATTGACCACCGCTTTCAGCGCCGAAGCGCTGTTTTTCACTCATCAATCCGCGATGTCGGTGGTGCTGTGGCTGTTACTGGTGCCGGCGGTAATTTTAATCAGCAGCCAGCTCGCCCTGCAGCTGCTCAGCGAAGTGACAACCCGCACCCGCCATCCGGTACCGCTTCCGCGACTTGATTACGAGCGGGCGGTACCGGATGGCGATCGCACGCTGGTGGTGATCCCCTGTTTAATCAGCAGCAAACATGGCACCGATGCGCTGCTGAGGTCGCTGGAAACCAGCTATCTCGGTAACGCGCTCGACAACATCAGCTTTATGCTGCTGGCCGATTTCACCGACAGCGCGGCCGAACACGATGACGATGATGCTGAAATCATCGGTTATGCGGTGCTGAAAATTCAGGCGCTCAACCGCCGTTACAGCAGCAAGTCGCACAATGATGGGCTTTTTTCTCTGCTGCATCGCAACCGTATGCTAAACCCTTCGCAGGGCGTGTGGATGGGTTATGAGCGTAAGCGCGGCAAACTGCATGCGCTCAATCGCTGGCTGCAGGGCGAAGCGGAGATGTTTAACGTCATCGTCGGCGCCAGCCAGGCGCAAATGCGCACGGTGAAATACGTCATTACCCTCGATAGCGACACCATTCTGCCGCGAGAAACCGCGCACAAGCTGATTGGCATTATGGCGCATCCGCTCAATGCGCCGGTGTTTGATGACAGCCTGAATCGCGTGGTGGAAGGTTATGCCATTCTGCAGCCCCGTCTGGCGGAGGAGATTCCGCCCTTTGGCCAGGGCCGCTACGCGCGTCTCTCCAGCAGCGTGCCGGGCAACGATGCGTATTCATCGATGTCTTCCGATATCTATCAGGATCTGTTTGGCGAAGGTTCGTTTGTCGGCAAAGGCATTTACGATGTGGCGGCCTTTACCCGCGCGACGCGTAATACCTGCCCGGAAAATCTGGTGCTCAGCCACGATCTGCTGGAAGGCTGTTATGCGCGTTCTGGCGTGGTCAGCAATGTGGTGCTGTACGAACACTACCCGGATAACTATCTCAGCGATGTCGCGCGGCGTTTTCGCTGGGTACGCGGTGACTGGCAGCTGCTGAACTGGCTAAAACTGCGCGTGCGTCTGGAGGATGGCGGCTATCAGGCCAATCCGCTCAGTGCACTGTCGCGCTGGAAATTGTTCGACAACCTGCGTCGCAGCCTGATTGCGCCCGCCTTGCTGCTGCTGATGTTTCTGGCATTTAGTTGGGTGGCGAATCCGCCGTTTTGGCTCGGCTGCATTGCGCTGTTCCTGCTGTTGCCCAGCGCCTTAGCTTTGAGCATGGAAGGCATGCGCAAAAGCAAGACGCG
Organism: Pantoea sp. SS70; assembly: GCF_029866845.1. Taxonomy (NCBI): domain Bacteria; kingdom Pseudomonadati; phylum Pseudomonadota; class Gammaproteobacteria; order Enterobacterales; family Erwiniaceae; genus Pantoea; species Pantoea sp. SS70. The sequence goes on from NZ_CP117200.1 coordinate 53,486, forward strand.
CGCCTGGCAGCATCATCTCTCTATCCTGTCTTTGGATGCGTTAATGCGCCTGAGCCGCGCGGGACTGACGCTGGCGACACTACCGCATGAAAGCTACTGGTCGCTGAAGGCGATTATCGTCACGCTGTGGCGACTCAACGTGAGCGGGCAGTTTCTCCATGAATGGAAAAGCGCCTCGGCGGGCAGTTCATCGCCCACGCCGTCACTGCGCCATTTTTATCAGGCGATGTGGTTTAACCCAGCAGCTGGCGTTGCACTGTCACTTTTAACCGCGCTGGTTAATCCTGAATTGATTGCGCTGGCGTTGCCGATCTCGCTGCTGTGGCTAATCACGCCGTGGCTGTTGTGGCAGTTGAGTAAACCGGCCCATTCGCTCCAGAAAAAGCTCTCCGCTGAGCAGCAACAGTTTTTGCGCCACACCGCGCGTCACACCTGGGCTTGGTTTGAAGATTTCGTCACCGCCGAACATAACCACTTGCCACCGGATAACTTTCAGGAAGTGTTGCAGCCGGTGGTGGCGCATCGCACCTCGCCAACCAATATCGGCCTGTCGCTGCTGGCCAATTTAACCGCATGGGATTTTGGCTACATTACGCAGAAACCGGTGATAGCCCGTTCGCTCGCCGCGCTGGATAGCCTCGATCGCATGGAGCATTTTCGTGGACATCTCTACAACTGGTATGACACTTACACGCTGAAGCCATTAAATCCGCGCTACGTCTCCACCGTCGATAGCGGCAATCTCGCCGCGCACCTCGCCACCCTGCAGGCCGGGCTTGCGCAGTGGAAGCATCTGCCGGTGCTCGCCTTGCCAGTGATCATGGCCGGTCTGCATGACACCTTGCTGCTGGCGAAAGCGCAGATGGGCACAGAGCGTAACGATCGCTGGGATGAGTTAACCGCGCAGTTTGATGCGCTGCAACAGGCCGCGCCCGTTGCGATTGCCAGTCATCTCTCGTCGCTGATCGCGCAGAGTGAAATTCTGCTGGCGCAGATGCAGCTGCCGCCGTTGCAGGTGAAATGGTTCGAACGGTTTATCCACCAGCTCAGCGATTTGCAGCAGGAGTGGACGCTGTTTTTCAGCTGGATCACATCGGATGATGATCTGCCTGCCGCCTTACCTTCTCTGCTGTGGCTGAGTGAGTTGGAACTTCATCGCCCCGGCCTCAACTCTCAGCTCGCGGCGTCTGTGATGTGGGCCGCGCGTGAACGCATGGCGACCTTGCTGGAGCTGGAAGGACGGCTGGAAGATCATGCAAAAATGGATTTCCGCTTTCTCTATGTCGAAAAAACCGCGCTGCTCAGCGTGGGTTACAATCTTGACAGCGGCGCGCTCGATAAAGGCCATTACGATCTCTTCCCGTCCGAAGTGCGCCTGACGCACTACTACGCCATCTCTGCTAATCAGCTGCCGGTAAAAAGCTGGTTCGTGCTGGGCCGTTTGTTCACCCAACTGGATAACAAACCGGCGGTGATGTCGTGGAGCGGCTCGATGTTTGAGTACCTGATGCCGCATCTGGTGATGCCGGTTTACCCGGATACGCTGCTGGAAAAAATGGCACTGTCGGCGGTGAAGCAGCAGATCGCGTCCGGTGATGCCGCGCAGATTCCGTGGGGCGTCTCCGAGTCGGCTTACGCCGCGTTCGATGACAGCCAAAACTATCAATACAAAGCCTTTGGTACGCCAGAGTTAGGGCTGAAGCGTGGCCTCAACGATGATCATGTGGTTGCGCCCTACGCCTCGCTGTTGGCGCTGATGGTGCTGCCGCATCAGGCCACTGACAACCTGATGCGACTGAAGAAAATGGGTGCCTGCGGCAAATACGGTTTTTACGAGGCGCTCGATTTCACCGCGCAGCGCCTGGCGCGCGGCCAGCAATTTGTCGCGGTGAAAACTTACATGGCGCATCACCAGGGCATGGGTTTTCTGGCGATTTCGCACCTGCTGCATGAAGCGCCGATGGTGGCGCGGTTTATGTCGAGTGCGCGCTTCCAGTCTTCCTACTTGCTGCTGCAGGAGCGCGTGCCGGATGACATTGAGCTGTATACCCCGCGTCGGCAGTTCGTTGACACCAGCGAGATCAAACCGCGTTCAGATACGCCCGAACTGCGCGAGTTCAGCGGCTCGGCGGCGCATCTGCCGCAAATCCAGCTGCTGTCGAATGCCAATTATCATGTGATGGTGACGCAATCCGGCACCGGGTATAGCCAGTGGAAAGGATTGGCGTTAACCCGCTGGTGCGCCGATGGCACCAGCAATCAGCACGGTATCTTCTGCTACATCCGCGATCGCCAATCCGGCGAGCTGATTAGCCCGACGTTCCAGCCCAGCGGTGATGTGCGCCCGCAGCACATTGCGCGCTTTACCGACGCCGGCGCGGAGTTTGAATCGCGCATGGAAACGCTCAGCACCCGCACCCAGGTGGTGGTGTCGCCAGAAGATGATGTGGAAATCCGCCGCATCGTCCTGACCAACCATTCACGCCAGCTGCGTGAAATAGACATCACCAGCTATGCGGAAGTGGTGCTGGCTTCTGCCGCCAGCGATATGGCGCATCCGGCGTTCAGCAACCTGTTTGTGCAAACCGAAATCGTCACTGAACTGGAAGCGATTTTGGCGCATCGCCGCCCGCGCGATGAGAAAACCGAGCCGCTGTGGATGTTCCACGCCCTGCTGATTCACGGCACCAGCGAGCGCGATACGCATTATGAAACCGACCGCGCGCAGTTTATTGGTCGCGGCAGAACTGCCGCCGATCCGCAGGCGATGGCAGCCGATGGCGTACTCAGCGGCAGCGCCGGTGCGGTGCTCGATCCGCTGCTGTCGATTCGCCAGAAAATCGCCATCAAAGCGGGTAAATCCGTCACCCTCGATCTGGTGTATGGCGTCACCACGCAGCGTGATGTCTGCCTTGGCTTGATTGAGAAGTATCGCAACAATGTCTACGCCAATCGGGTATTTGAAATGGCGGCCTCGCACAGTCAGGTGGCGCTGCGTCAGCTGAACATCCTCGCTGAAGATGCCAGTTTGTATAACCAGCTCGCCAGCGCGGTAATTTTTGCCAGCCCTGAAATGCGCGGCGACAGCCAGCGTCTGCAGCAGAATCGCCTGGGACAATCGTCGCTGTGGCGACATTCGCTGTCTGGCGACTTACCGATTGTGCTGGTGCGCATCGAAAACGGTACCCAGCTCAGCCTGGTGAGCAATCTGATTAAAGCGCATCAATATTGGCGCCAGAAAGGATTGACGGCAGATTTGGTGATCCTCAACGGCGAGCAAATCGGCTATCAGCAGCTGTTGCAAAATCAGCTAATCAAAATGATTTCATCAGGCGAGATGCAGATGCTGACCGATAAGCCTGGCGGCATCTTCCTGCGCCAAAGCGAGCACTTTGCGCCCGAAGATGTCACGCTGCTACTCAGCGTAGCTGCCGTGGTGCTGGAAGGCCGCAACGGCAGTTTGGCCGACCAGCTGACGGTGCTGGTAAAACCGCAGCCGGTGGCGCCGCCTTGCCGCTTCCTGGCGCATAAACAGGCCTTTGCTGCGCCCGCCCGCCTCGCTGCGCCGGAAAGCGTGCAGTTGTTCAATGGCACCGGCGGCTACTGCGCCGATGGCAGTGAATATCACATTTTGTTGTCCCCACATCAGCAGACGCCCGCGCCCTGGTGCAATGTGCTGGCAAATAAACAGTTTGGTAGCGTGATCTCAGAAAGTGGTCAGGCCTACACATGGTATGAAAATGCGCATGAATATCGCCTGACGCCGTGGCACAACGATCCGGTGAGCGATACATCGGGCGAAGCCTTTTATCTGCGCGATGAGGAGAGCGGCGATGTCTGGTCACCTATGCCGCTGCCGATGCGCGGCGCCGGAGATTATCTGACGCAGCACGGCATGGGTTACAGCCGCTTTATGCATCAGGAGCAAGGCATTAGCAGCACGCTCACCACTTTCGTGGCTGGCGAGCAGGCGGTGAAAATCACCCTGATTCAGCTCAGTAATCTGTCTGGCAAAACCCGTCATTTGTCGATCACCGGCTACGTCGAATGGGTGCTGGGTGAGCTGGTGAGCCAATCTGCCCGCCATGTACAAACTTCTTCGGCGATAGTGGCGGATGGCAGCGCCATTCTGGCGGTAAATCCCTATACCAGCAGCGGATCGATGCGCACCGCCTTCTTCGCCGCATCCGGCAATCAGATTGCTTTCAGCGGTAATCGCCTTGAGTGCCTGGGCCGCAATGGCTCGACGCGTAAGCCAGCGATGATGCAAGCGCGAGGCTTGTCGGGTAACACCGGCGCGGGACTCGATCCCTGCGCCACTCTGCAAACGCTGACCACCTTGATTGACGGCGATACGCGCACGCTGGTGTTCGTGTTAGGCGCGGCGGAAGATACCGCAGCGGCATTGACGCTGATGCAGCAATTTCTTCCCAGCGAACAGGCGGAAGCCGAACTGGCGAAAGTGCAGCAGCAATGGCGCAATCTGTTAAACAAAGTCGAGGTGCAAACGCCCGATACAGCGGTGAATCTTCTGGCGAATAACTGGCTGCTGTACCAAACGCTGGCCAGTCGTTTGCTGGCGCGCAGCGGTTATTATCAGTCCGGTGGCGCGTTTGGCTTCCGCGATCAACTGCAGGATACGTTGTCGCTCACCCACGCCGCGCCCAACTTACTGCGCGATCAGCTGGTGCTGTGCGCTTCCCGCCAGTTCCTCGAGGGCGATGTGCAGCATTGGTGGCATCCGCCTGCCGGACGCGGCGTGCGCACCCGCTGCTCAGATGATTATCTCTGGCTGCCCTTTGCACTCTGCCACTACATCACCGCTACGGAGGATCTTGCGCTGTTAGAACAGCCGATTAGCTATCTTGAAGCGCCACTGCTCACCGCCGAAGAAGAGTCAGTTTACAGCCTGCCGAACGTCAGTCAGCTGCAGGAAAACCTGTGGCAGCATGGCTTGCGTGCCATTCAGCATGGTCTGAGGTTTGGTGAGCATGGTTTGCCGCTGATGGGTTCCGGCGACTGGAATGACGGCATGAGCGAAGTGGGTATTGCCGGTAAAGGTGAAAGCGTCTGGCTCGGCTTTTTCCTCTACAGCGTGCTCACGCGCTTTGCCGCGCTCTCCACACGTATCGATCAGCCGGAAGCCGCCAGCTTGTGCGAACAACAGGCGGAGAAGCTGAAAACGGCGCTCAATCAGCTCGCCTGGGATGGTGAATGGTTCCTGCGTGGCTACTTCGATAACGGTGAAACCCTGGGTTCACAGCGCAACGCCGAATGTCGCATTGATGCAATCGCGCAGAGTTGGTCGGTGCTGTCTGCGGCTGGCGATCACGAAAAATGCGCCTCGGCAATGCAGGCGCTCGATCAGCAATTGGTGGATAGCGATAACGGCCTGATTAAACTGCTGACGCCGCCGTTCAATGGCGCAGGCCCCAATCCGGGATACATTCGCGGTTATCTGCCTGGCATCCGTGAAAACGGTGGGCAATACACGCACGGCGCGCTGTGGGCAATTATGGCGTTCGCCGAGATGGGCCAGGTCGAGCGCGCATGGGCGTTGCTGGCGCTGATCAATCCGATCAATCACAGCCTTGATGCTGCCGCTGTTGCAACTTACAAAGTCGAACCTTATGTGATGGCGGCGGATGTCTACAGCGCCGAGAACCATGAAGGTCGCGGCGGCTGGACGTGGTACACCGGATCGGCGGGTTGGACTTATCAGCTGATCATCGAAAGCCTGCTCGGCATCACGCGCCACGGCGATACATTGCGGCTGCGTCCGCGTCTGCCCAAAGCATGGCCGGGCGCGAAGGTGATTTATCACGAAGGGGCCGCGCGCTATGAAATTGAGATGCTGCGCACGCCTGGCGCTTATCAGCTGTGGCTGGATGATGTGCTGAGTGCCGATGATGCCATCACACTCAGCTGCGACGTCGGGAATCATCAGGTACGAATTCATCTCGCTGAGTAGCAATCACTGCGGTCATTAGTTTTCACCATAGCCAGCAGTGGAAAATATCGCAGCGCCCTGCCAGCGGCTATTTTAGGGTTATTCTTCCCTACAAGGAGAATAATTCATGAGCCTCTTATCACCCGGCAATCGCCGGGATTTTCTCTCCGCCGGCATGAAACTCACCGCCGCAGGCACCTTGCTCAGCGTGGGCATGAGCCGCAGCCTTAATGCGGCTGAAACCTGCCAACCAGCCAATGCCAGCCGCGTTGATGCCACGCATTTTTTGCTGCGCAATGTGCGCCTGGAAGAAGCCTTTATCCGCAAACAGGATGTCATCACCGCCACGCAAACCGGTTTGTATGATGTTGAGGTGAATGCTGGCAAGATTGCCGCCGTTCATCCTTCGGGCGTCAGCCTTAATCTGCCAACGTGGGACGCCGCAGGTTATCTGCTGCTGCCCGCCACGCGCGACATGCATATCCATCTCGATAAAACTTTCTACGGCGAAAGCTGGCGCGCCCCGCTGCCGCGCCACAGCGTGATCGATATGATCCATCAGGAAGATCAGATCCTGCCCGAACTGCTGCCGACTTCTGAAATCCGTGCCGGGAAACTGATTGGCCTGCTGCAATCCAAAGGCAGCAGTTCTGCACGCAGCCATTGCAACATCGATCCGGTCAGCAAATTACACGGTCTGGAGCATCTGCAGCAGGCGATTGCCAGCCATCGCGATGATTTTCATGCCGACATTGTCGCCTTCCCACAGCACGGATTATTGCGTTCGCACGTTGAAAGCATGATGCGCGAAGCGATGAAGATGGGCGCGCACTACGTCGGCGGACTGGACCCAACCAACGTTGACGGCGCGATGGAGAAGTCACTGGATACCCTGTTCAGCATCGCGCTCGACTTCGCCGCACCGATCGACATTCATCTGCACGAAACCGAACCGCACGGTGTGGCGGCGATCCGCTACATGCTGAAAACGGTGCGCGGCAATCCGCAGCTGAAAGGCAAAGTCACCCTCAGCCACGCCTTTGCCCTGGGGACGTTACAGGGTAACGAACTGACGGCGATGATTGAGGAACTGAAAGAGCAGCAGTTTAGTATCGCCACCACCGTACCGATTGGTCGCGTAATCATGCCGCTGCCGCAGTTGCGCGCCGCTGGCGTGCCGGTGTGGTCGGGCACCGACACCATCGCCGATCACTGGCAGCCCTTTGGCAGCGGCAGCATGCTGGAGAAAGCCAACGTCTATTCGCAGCTCTATCGTGGGCCGGATGAGTATTCACTGAGTCGCGCGTTAGGTATCGCCACCAACGAGGTGTTGCCGCTGAATAGCCACGGCGAACAGCAATGGCCGAAAGCGCAGGACCACGCCACCATGATGCTGGTTAACGCCAGTTGCTCTGCGGAAGCTGTTGCGCACATCGCGCCGGTGATGGCGACGTTCTTTAACGGCAAACAGACGTTTGGCAGCCTGAAAAAGGTTTAAATATCGACCTGGTGCGCATCAATGCGCACCCTACGGGGAAAATCCTCACTTGCACCTGCGGGGTGCAGTTGCTGCTCCAACAGCGGCAGTTTATTCATCTCATCAAGCTGATACGCGAGCTATCAGGCCATCCGCAGACTGGCGCGTTTCTTGCGTGTAACAAATTGTGACTTATCGTTCCCTTTCGTCCAAAGAGGTCTGCGCTATGGAATTGAAATGGTTTGAAGATTTTCTCAGTGTCGCCCGCTGTTACAGTTTTACCCGCGCCGCCAATGAGCGGCATATCACGCAATCGGCGCTTAGTCGGCGCATCCGCCAGCTAGAAGAGTGGCTGGGCGTGCCGCTGTTTGACCGCAAAACCTATCCCGTCACCCTAACGCCGGAAGGCCAAACCTTTCTCGCCACCGCCAGCGAAACGGTATTCTCCATGACGCATCTGCGAAACGATCTGCATCAGCGTTATAGTTCACGCACCGCCGTGCTGCGCTTTGCGATGCTGAATACCCTTTCGCTGACCTTCTTTCCCGACTGGATCCAGCGGCTAAATTTGCAGCCGCACCTCAGCTATATCCGCTTATGCAATCAGAAGCCGAGCTTCGTCGAACACATTTCTACTCTGCACAGCGGTGAAACCGATTTCCTGCTGACCTACGCCAACGATGCTGTTTCCTTAATTCACCAGCTGGCGGCTTACCCGATGATTCAACTGGGCCGCGAGCGCGCTATCGCCGTGTGTCGCCCCGACAGCAGCGGCAGACCGCTCTATCCGGTACGCGCTGACGGCGGCCCAATTCCGTGGCTGAGTTACGGCCAGCACACCTTCTTCGCCCACGCGCTGGCGCAGATGCTGAGTAAACGGCCGCTGCCGCTGGAAGCCGTGTATGAAAACGGCATGTCGGTGAACCTCAAAGCGATGGTGTTGGCCGGCGCGGGTGTGGCCTGGCTGCCGCTGAGTTTGATCCACGAAGAGCTGACCAGCGGCAACCTGGTACGTGCCGATGAAAGCAGTTGGGATATCTCGCTGGCAATTCGGCTTTATCGTCAGCCGGTGCTGCAAAACCCGCAGGCAGAACAGCTGTGGTTGCGCGCTTGCGCCAGCGATACGGCAGACGCCGCCTGACGGCAAACTATGCAATTTTGGAATGGGGAGTGTGAATTGCTCATTGGCCTAACGCTGTTGTTTTCCTCCATGCTGCGAGTTCAGAGAGGCTGCCGCCTCTGGCGATACCTGACCAACCAAGCTGAGGACCATGATGGAAAACAAAGCGTTAGTGTGGAAATGGGTGGAAACGCATCAAGCGGACTTTTGTGATCTGAGCGATCGCGTGTGGGGCATGCCGGAAATCTGTTATACGGAATATCGCTCGGTGGCGGAGCATACCGCGATGCTGAAACAGCAAGGCTTTCGCGTCACGGAGAACGTGGCGGAGATTCCCACCGCCGTGATGGGCGAAGCCGGTGAAGGTGGGCCGATCATCGCGTTTCTTGGCGAATACGATGCGCTGCCGGGCCTGAGCCAGGCAGCCGGTGTTGCGCACTATTCGCCGCTGCCGGGCAACGGTCATGGCCACGGTTGCGGGCATAACCTACTGGGTTCAGCCGCTATGCTGGCAGCAACGGCGTTGAAAGCCTGGCTCGAAGAAACTGGCATGCCGGGTCGCGTACGCTATTACGGCTGTCCGGCAGAAGAAGGCGGTGCAGCAAAATCCTTTATGGCCCGCGCCGGTGCCTTTGATGGCGTCGATGTTGCTATTACCTGGCATCCAAGCGCGCACCATGAAGTCGCCAAACCGCTGTCATTAGCCAACACGCGGATGGATTTTGCCTTCAGTGGCCGGTCGTCACATGCTGCCGCCTCGCCACATCTCGGGCGCAGCGCACTGGATGCCGCTGAACTGATGAATGTCGGCGTGCAGTTTTTACGTGAACACGTGCCGCAGGATTCGCGCATTCACTACGCTTTTCTTGATGCCGGCGGCGTCGCGCCCAATGTGGTGCAGGCCAAATCCACCGTGCGCTACGCGATTCGTTCGCGCGATGTGCACGCCATGTTTGATCTCAATGAGCGCGTCAAGCGCGTGGCCGCTGGTGCGGCAATGATGACCGATACTCAGGTCGATATCAGCATCATGAGCGCCGTCTCCAATCTGCTCGGCAATCGCCCGCTGGAACAGGCGATGCAGTTCAATCTCGAAGCGCTGGGTCCAGTGCCGTTTGACCAGGCAGACCTCGCCTTTGCCGCTGAAATTCAGGCTACTTTAACCCCCGAAGAGATCGAAAACTGTTACCGCAAAACCGGCGTAAAGCCCGCCAATCCTAAACCACTCAGCGACTACATCATCCCGCTGGATACTCACGGCGAAGTGATGATCGGCTCCACCGATGTCGGCGATGTCAGCTGGGTGATCCCCACCGTGCAGGCACACGTGCCGACCATGGCGATAGGTACGCCCGGCCACTCATGGCAGCTTACCGCGCAGGGCAAAATGCCCGCGGCGCACAAAGCGCTGTCGCATGTCGCCAAAGTGATGGCAGCGACGGCGGTGGATGTGCTGACCGACAAAGTGCTACTGGCGCAGGTGAAAAAAGCACACTTCGAACAGGTGAGCGAGAAACCGTACCACTGCCCGATCCCTGCGGAGGTTAAGCCGCCGATTCAGCCAAGTCCGGACAATCTGTAACCACTCAGGAGAGAAGCATGACGATGAAAACACTCACTGCCGCCATCGCGCTGGCAGCAGGTTGCTGCGCCGCTTCGCAGGCCGCCACGCCGCCCGACTCGCTGGTGATGGCATGGAATATTGACGCCATCAGCACCTGGGATCCGGCACAAATTGGTGAAGTGGTTACTAGCGAGATCTACTCCAATACCTGTGACACGCTGGTGGATTTTCGCGTCAGCGATGAAACCCAGCTCGATCCCGGCATGGCGAAAAGCTGGGACGTTTCAGCCGATCGTAAAACCATCACCTTTCATCTGCAGGACAACCTGAAGTTTGCCGACGGCTCACCGGCGACGGCAGGCGATTTAGCCTGGTCGATGCAGCGCGTGGTGAAACTCGGATACGGCAACGCTGCCGCCATCAAGGAGTATGGCTTCAGCAAAGAGAATGTTGATAACCGCATCACCGCGCCGGATGATAAAACGCTGGTGATGAGTTTCGACAAAGCCTATCCCACCAATCTGGTACTGCAGGCAATCGCCGCCAATAACGTCTCATCGCTGCTGGATCGCAAACTGCTTGAGAAGCAAGCGGTGGACAGCGATCTCGGCCACAAATATCTCTCCACCCACACGGCGTGCGTCGGTCCGTATCAATTGGTGCGCTGGAACGCCGGTGAAGGCGTGGTGCTACAAGCCTCACCCAACTACTGGGGCAAAGCGCCGCTGCTGAAGCGCATTCTGATCCGTCACGTCGCCGAAACCGGCACACAGCGTTTGCTGGTGACGCAAGGTGATGTGGATATCGCACGCGATCTGTCGGCAGATGATCTGAAAACGCTGGATGAAGGCGGCAAGGTCAAAGTGGAGAAGGTGCTGAAGCCGCAGCTGTTCTTCTGGACCTACAACAACGAAGACCCGATTTTCAAAAATGAAAAAGTGCGTCTGGCGATGCGTTATCTGATCGATTACGACGGCCTCGGCAACAGCGTGATGCCTTATCTCGGCGTGCCGCGCGCCAGCTTTGTACAGCAAGGTGCCTTTGGCGCGTTGGATGCCAAACAAGGACAGCCCTTCCATCTCGATTTAGACAAAGCCAAACAGCTGCTGACCGAAGCGGGCTATCCCAACGGCTTTAGCGCCTCGGTGCTGTTTGGCACGCTGCCACACTCAGCGCCGATCGCGCAAAGCATCCAGCAAAACGCCGCTAAAATTGGCGTGAAACTCAATCTCGAACGCATGGCGAATGCGCAGCTGTTTAGCCGCGTGCGCGGCCGCGAGTTCCAGAGCGCGATGATGGCGTGGCAAACCTCGGTGCCGGATGCCTACGGCAACGCTTCGCGTCTGGTTTATAACCCGGATAACAGCAAAGAGGCGCGCGCCACGCAGTATCCGAGCTGGCGAGCCGCGTATTTCGACCCGCAGATGAACCAGAAAGTGGAGACCGCGCTGCTGGAGCCGGATGACAGCAAACGCAGCGCGCTGTACGCCGATTTGCAGCAAGAGCAGATGCAGAAAGGCCCGATGGCGATCATGTTCCAGATGTACAACAGCGCGGGCATTAACGCCGTGGTGAAGAACTGGACATGGAACGGTTTCCGCGTTTGGTACGGTGACGCAAGTAAATAATGGAGGTGGCTGATGTCTCAGGTGATCTCACCGCTAGCACAGAACACACCTTCCGCTGGCTGGCGTCTGTTGCGACGCCTTTCTAAGGGCGTTATTTCGATCGGTTGCACGCTGTTGGGGCTGGCCGCACTCACCTTCTTTATTGGCCGTTTGCTGCCGATCGATCCGGTGGTGGCGATCATTGGGGATAACGCCAGCCAGGAAGCGTACGACAAGATGTTCCAGCAGCTCGGCCTCGATCAGCCGCTGTGGCAGCAGTTTGTCGCTTACGTCTGGCAACTGCTGCATCTTGATTTTGGTATCGCGCTCACCACCAGCCATCCGGTGGCACAGGACATCGCCCGTGTGTTTCCCGCCACGCTGGAGCTGGCAACGGTGGCGGCGATTATCGGCGTGGGATTGGGCGTACCGGCGGGCGTGCTCTCCGCCATGTATCGCAACACCTGGTTCGATCATCTGATGCGCTTTGTCGGTTTGCTCAGCTACTCCACGCCGCACTTCTGGCTGGGACTAATGGGATTGCTACTGTTTTACGCCACGCTGGGCTGGATTGGCGGTCCAGGACGCATTGATTTCATCTACGAGTTCGATCTGCAACCGGTGACCGGCTTTTGGTTGATTGATAGCGCGCTGAGCGGCAAATGGGAGGTGTTCCGCAACGTGTTGGGTCACATCATTCTGCCCGCCTCGATTTTGGGTCTCAGCGCACTCGCCTATATCAGCCGCATGGTGCGCAGCTTCATGCTGGAGCAGCTTTCGCAGGAGTACATCATTACCGCGCGGGTGAAAGGTTTGTCGTGGGCGCGCTGCGTTTGGGTGCATGCGCTGCGCAACATCGCGGTGCCGACCTTGACCGTGGTTGCGCTGTCGTGGGCTTGGCTGCTGGAAGGCGCGGTGCTAACTGAAACGGTGTTCGCCTGGCCCGGTTTTGGCCGCTACCTCACCAATGCGCTGCTGGCCGGCGACATGAATGCGGTGGTTGGCTGCACCTTGCTGATTGGTGCCATCTTCGTTGCCCTCAACCTGCTGTGCGATCTGCTCTATCGCCTGTTTGATCCCCGCACGCGTCAGGAGGAACCATGACCGATTCCGTGAACAAATCCCCGACGCTGCCCGCCTCGCGGAGCTTACGCGCCTGGCTGCGCGATCCGGCACCGCAATCGCCGTTGCAGGCGCAAGTGCAGCTGATGTGGATTCAATGGCGCCGCTTTTGCGCCAATCACTCCGCGCTGTTTGGTCTGCTGGTGTTGCTGGTGATTATCGCTGCCGCGCTGCTGGCACCGTGGATCGTCAGCCACGATATCTACGCACAAAATCTGGCGCTGCGCCTGCAACCCGCCAACGCTGAGCATTGGCTCGGCACGGATGAGCTGGGCCGCGATATCTACAGTCGCCTGCTGTATGGCGCACGCATCACGCTGTATATCGCCGGGTTGACCGCCTTGATTATTACGCCGCTCGGGCTGCTGGTCGGCACCACCGCCGGTTATCTCGGCGGTTGGGTCGATACCGTTCTGATGCGGCTGGTGGATATTTTTCTCGCCTTTCCCAGCCTGATTCTGGCGCTGGCGTTCGTCGCCGCGCTTGGTCCCGGCATCGAGAATGCCATCATCGCGATTTCACTCTCATCGTGGCCGCCGATTGCGCGTCTGGCGCGCGCCGAAACGCTGGCCATCCGCAAAATGGATTACATCGCTGCCGTGCGCTTACAAGGCGCATCGTCGTGGCACATCATCGTGCGCCACATTGTGCCGATGTGTCTGCCTTCCGTGGTGGTGCGCGTCACGCTCAATATGGCGGCGATTATCCTCACTGCCGCCGGACTCGGCTTTCTTGGCCTCGGCGCACAAGCGCCGAGCCCGGAATGGGGCGCGATGCTGGCTTCCGGGCGTGAATTCATGCTTAACAACGGCTGGGTTGCCGCCATTCCCGGTTTAGCCATCCTGTTCACCAGCCTCGCCTTCAACCTGTTGGGTGATGGCCTGCGCGACGTAATGGATATCCGCCATGACTAATTCCCTGCTTCAGGTCAAGAACCTGAATATCGTATTCCGCAGCGCGCATGGCGAGCAGCATGCGGTGCGCGACGTTAGTTTTCAGGTCGGTCGTGAAAAAGTGGCGATCGTCGGCGAATCAGGCTCGGGCAAGTCACAAACCTGCCGTGCGTTGCTGAAGCTGACGCCGAAAATCGGCCACGTCAGCGCCGATCAGATGCAGTTTGGCGATATTGACCTGCTCAGCTGTAGCGAAAAACAGATGCGCGCTATTCGCGGCAATCGCATCTCAATGATCCTGCAGGATCCCCGCTTCTCACTGAACCCGCTGATGCGCATCGGCGATCAGGTGGCGGAAGCCTGGCGGCTGCATCGTCGTGTCAGCAAAGGCGAAGCACGACTGCGGGCGCTGGCGATGCTGGAATCGGTGCATATTCGCGATGTCGAAAGCGTCGCGCAGCGCTATCCGCATGAAATCTCCGGCGGCATGGGACAGCGCGTGATGATTGCTATGATGCTAATCCCGGAACCGGATTTGATCATTGCCGATGAACCGACGTCGGCGCTGGATGTGACGGTGCGCCAGCAGGTGTTGAGCATTCTCAACGAGCAACTGGCGCGCCGCCAAACCGGGCTGCTGTTTATCAGCCACGACCTCAATCTTGTGTCGCGCTTCTGTGACCGCGTGTTGGTGATGTACGCCGGGCGCATCGTCGAAGAGATCCGCGCCGACCGCCTTGAACAGGCGCAACATCCCTATACGCAAGCGCTATTAGCCAGCCAGCCGCGTCTGCATCAGCCGGTTGAGATGCTGCGCGTGCCGCTGCGTGAAGCCAACTGGCTTCACGGTCCCTGCTACCGCGATGGAGTGGCGCTATGAATATGATCCCAACGTCAGAACGCAGCATCGAACTGGTCGATCTCACCATCGCTTTCGGCAGCGGAACGCGTCGTCGTCAGGTGGTGGATAGCGTGAGTTTTACGCTGGCGTACGGCGAAAGTTACGGCCTGATTGGTGAATCTGGCTGCGGCAAATCGACAATTTTGCGCGCTCTGGCTGGCCTTAATCACGATTATCACGGCCATATTCTGTTCAATAACCGCGAACAGCAGCCACAGCGCGATAAAGCTTTTTATCGCCAGGTGCAGATGGTGTTTCAGGATCCGTATGCCTCACTGCATCCGCGCAAAATGGTATGGGCCAGCCTGCGTGAACCGCTCAAGCTGCACGGATTGGATCGCCATGAGGCGCGCATCAGCGAGGTATTGCACGCGGTGGGACTTTCCGATGCCTTCCGTTATCGCTATCCGCATCAGCTCTCTGGCGGACAGCGACAACGCGTGGCGATTGCGCGCGCGTTGATTCTTGAACCCTCGGTGCTGCTGCTGGATGAACCGACGTCGGCGCTGGATGTGTCGGTGCAAGCGGAGATTCTCAACTTACTCAGCAACATGCGCCGCCAGCGAGGGCTGACCTATCTGATGGTGACGCACGATTTAGCCGTAGTTACGCATCTGTGCAGCCGTGTTGGCATCATGCATCACGGCAAACTGCTGGAAGAGCTGAGCGCCGACAACGTGCGGCAAGGGCTGACGCAGGAAAACTACACGCGTGAGTTTCTCGCGGCCAGCGAGGCCTGACTATGAGGATTCGTTCATGACACTTATTGAAAAGCTGGCGCAGTGGTGCTTCACGCCGCCCGCCTTCTCGCCTCATGCACGCCAGTTAGCCTGCGATGCCATTGCCGATACGCTCGGCTGCATGGTCGCGGGGCGCAATGATTTCTCAACCCGAGCGGTGCTGCAAACCTGGCCCGAACACCCACGCACCCGCTCACTGGATGCGCTATTTAACGCCACCGCCGCGCACGCCATCGATTATGACGACAACTTTGCGCCTGGCATGAGTCACGCCTCGGCGGTGCTGGTGCCCGCACTGCTAGCGGTGGCGCAACAATGCGATGGTGCGCAGCTTATCCGCGCTTACCTGATTGGCCTGCAGGCACAGGCCTTTGTGGGTGAGTCGATTGGCTATCAGCACTACACCGCCGGCTGGCACGGCACATCCACCGTCGGCTGCATCGGCAGCGCGGCGGGCGTTGCGGCGCTGCTGGGCATGGATGCGGCGGGCATTGCGCGTGCACTCAGCATCGCGGTGAGTCTCGCCAGCGGTGTGAAAGGACAGTTCGGCACGCCGCTCAAACCCTTTCATGCCGGAATGGCCGCACGTAGCGCCGTCGATGCCGCGCTGCTGGCGCAAACTGGCATGCAAGGCCGCGCTGATATCATTGAATGCGCGCAGGGTTTTGCTGAGTTGTACGCGGGGAAACTCAGTGTTTCCGCATTGCCTGGTGAAAATGAACATGTTATCGAGCGCATCGGCGTGATGCCGAAAAAGCATCCGTGCTGCGGTTCAACGCATCGCATTCTCGACGCCATTGCCGATTTGCAGCAGCGCCAGACGCTATCGCTGGACGATATCGAAAGCGTGCATTGTCAGGTGGGCATCGCCAACTGGCGCAACCTCGCCTATGCACAGCCGCAGGATGAAATGCAGGCGCGCTTCTCGATGCAATATTGTGTGGCGATGATGCTGGAAAAAGGGGCGCTGAGCGTCACGGACTTTACCGCGCAAAGCGTGCGGGCGCAGACGGATAACGCGCTGATGGCAAATATCAGCATGTCGCCGTGGACAGCAGAACAGGAAGCGGAAAGCCGCGATTTACCCCACATTCTCACATTGCGCTTTAAAGATGGCCGCGAAATGGTGCATTCACGTCGCCATGCGCGCGGCGCGCACGATGAACCTTTTAGCGCAGCGGAGCGCGAGGCGAAATTTCATGACTGCTGTGCGGATTTGCCCAACGCTGGGAATATCTATCAGCAACTGATGCAGCTCGAACAACAGCATGATTTGGGGTTTATGCGTGAGTTGATGGTATGAGTTTTTGATATTGGCCGCCATGAATGGCGCCGCTACAACGAGTGCGCATTCATGCGCACCAGGTAAACATAGTCAATTTAGGCATTTGCCTGCGGCCGTCCTTTTCCATAGCTTGAAATCATCAACAGGAGAGGAACCTATGACAGCATCAGCACTACCGGTCGCGATTGTCACCGGCGGCAACAGCGGCATTGGCCTGGAAACCGTGAAGTTATTGGCGGCCGACCATCAGGTTTACGCGATTGGGCGCAATCAGCAAACGTTGCAGGCTTTAGAACAGGTCACCAATGTAATTCCGGTTGCACTGGATATCACAGATTTTGCCGCCGTGGCCGCGTTCACCGCCACATTAAATCGGGTTGATGTACTGGTGCATTCGGCGGCGATCTCGATTCTCAGCACTACCTTCTCCGCCACGCCAGAACTGTGGCAACAGCACCTGAATATTAATGTCATTGCGCCTGCAGAACTCACGCGCTTAACCTTGCCCGCCCTGCGCGCCTCACAGGGCAAAGTGGTGTTTATCAACTCCGGCTCCGGGACGCTGGCGTTAGCGGGACACGTCATTTACTCCGCCTCCAAATTTGCCCTTACCGCGCTGGCGCATGCGCTGCGTAGCGAAGAGAGCGAACATGGCGTGCGGGTTGCGACAGTCGCGCCCGGCCCAACCGATACGCCGATGAATCAAGCCTCGCGTGCCCGCGCGGGTAACCATGCACCGATCAATCCGCAGGAGTATCTCGATGCGAGTTCGGTGGCGCGCGCCGTGCGGTTTATTGTGGATAGCCCGGAAGATACGCAGATTGCAGATATTGTGATTCGTCCACGCCACGATAAAGCCAGGCGCTGATTCAGCAGTGAAAAATCCATAACGCGAGGCTGCCTTACGGCGGCCTTTTTCTTTTTTACGTTTTTTTAGCAATATTCTCACTGCTCATTCGTCTACCTCATCACCAGCAGTTATCCGTTAATGTCATGAGGACAAAACAGTGAGAGATTTTGATATGCACAGACGCGGTCATCGGGATCATTTTGGCGGTCATCGCCTGGCGAAACCGCTGCTGATGGGCGCGGTGATTATCGCCGCGCTGGGCTTGTTGGTGATGTCGCTGTGGAATGCGTTGCTGCCGGGCATCATCGGCGTGAAAAGCATCGGTTTCTGGCAGGCGCTGGGCTTGCTGGCGTTGTGCCGCATCTTGTTTGGCGGTTTGGGATTCCGTCCGGGCATGTTCGGTATGGCGCGTCGCCGCATGCACGAACGCTGGATGCAGATGACGCCAGAACAGCGCGAAGAGTTTATGCAGCATCGCCGCAATCGCTTTGGTCATCATGATCGTTGCGACTGGCATGGTCGTCGTGATGAGCGAGGTGAAACGCGTCCGCAGCCAGAGAATAATCCGCCCAAATCCAGCGACGCCGGGTAAGCGTGATGGCGCAGGATTCACTGCTGATGTCGGCAATCACCGCCTGCCGCACAAAGCTGAATGCGTTCATTCGCGGGCGAACTGACGAAATAACCGGATAACCCGATTGCCTGGCAATCGGGCATCATTTACCACCACTTTTTCTCTTGCTGCGGCTGCAAAAATTGCACGCCCTGCCCGAGTTGTGGCATCGACACATTAATCTGCTGTTCCTGCGCCAGCGTCACGATTTGATTAAGCGGATCATTCCATGCATGAAACGCTAAATCGAAAGCGGCATTGTGAATCGGGAACAGCCATTTCGCGTTAAGGTCAATAAAGGCTTTGATGGTGTCTTGTGGCAGCATATGAATATCGGCCCAGCGGCGGTCATACGCACCGTTTTCCAGGAAGGCCATATCGAACGGGCCGAATTTATTACCGATCTGTTTGAAACCATCGAAATAACCGGAATCCCCGCCATAGAACAGGCGGAAATCATCGCTGATAATGCTCCATGAGCACCACAGCCGCTTATTACTGTCGAACATGCCACGGCCAGAAAAATGCTGCGATGGCGTGGCGACAAATTGAATACCGCCGATATTCTTTGATTCCCACCAATCCAGCTGAGTGATTTTTTCCGGCGCAACGCCCCAGGATATCAGTAAATCACCGACACCCAGCGGCGTCAGGAAATAGCGCACGCGATCTTTGAGCTGCAAAATGGTGTGATAATCCAGATGATCGTAATGATCATGCGAAAGAATAACCCCTTCGATGGGCGGCAAATCTTCAAGCGCAATCGGCGCAGGCTGGAAGCGTTTCGGGCCAAACCACTTAAAGGGTGAGGCGCGCTGCGTAAATACCGGATCGGTCAGCCAGTATTTGCCCTGCATTTTAAATAGCAATGATGAGTGGCCAAGGCGAAATACGCTGTTATCCGCCGCAGCCGCAAGTTGCTGCGCGTCGAGTTTGATGAGCGGCAGCGCAGATTCAGGTGCGGTATTTTTCGGTTTGTTAAAGGCAAAATCCCAGAATAGTTTGGCGAACTCAGTTAATCCTAACTGCTGGCGTGGGATCTTATTGTTAAACCTTTTGCCATCAAACTGAGCGGATTGCGGATAGCGTTTTATATTGCAGCGACAAATGCTCGAACTATTCAACATTGATCTTTTACCTCTCATCCCGGGTCCTTCAGAATAGTCACTTTTACGGCAACGCACATCGCATATTGGGCGGTTGATGACTTCGCTAACGCCGAGAGTTAAAGTAACGCTTTTGCTTGATTTTATGAGGGAAAATGAAACGTTTATTTGTTTACGGTACGCTCCAGCCCGGCCATTCAAATGCGCATATTCTGGAAAACATCGGTGGCGAATGGCTGGCGGGAACGGTTTCTGGCACCTTTTATGAGCGCGGCTGGGGCGCAGCAGCAGATTTCCCCGGCATTGTGTTGCAGGAAAACGGCCCGCGCGTGCCGGGTTATCTGTTTATGTCTGACAAGCTCGAGCCACATTGGCCGATGCTGGATGAGTTTGAAGATGGCTACGATCGCGTGGAAGTTGATGTCACCACCAGCAATGGCGAGCTGATCACGGCGTGGATTTATCAGTTACAGCCGCAACTTTAACTTCACAATGCCAGTATTTACGCCCGATTTCGTATTACACCCCCAATGCGGTGCAACGTCCTCAATACAACCTGTAATGATCTGCGCACGTCATGATTTCGGCTTCTAGAATGAATCTCAAATAGACGAGAGGAATTCATGATGATCAAAGTCTGCACCGCCTGCGGCACATCTTACGATGAGCAACAGAGTCAAATCGAACACTGTAAAATATGTGAAGATGAACGACAGTTTGTGCCGGCCAGCGGGCAAAAATGGACTCCACTGCATAGCCTGCAAGCCATACACTGCAATAAATGGCAGCAGCACGCTGCCAACCTGTTCAGTCTGCAAACCGTGCCCAGCTTTGCTATTAATCAACGCGCGTTTCTGCTGCAAACGCCGCACGGCAATATTTTGTGGGATTGCATCGCTAATTTCGATAATGCCACCAAAGCGATTGTTACCGCGCTCGGTGGTATTCACGCCATCGCTATATCGCATCCGCACTATTACAGCACCATGCAGGATTGGGCAGCGGCATTCGACGCGCCGATCTATCTGCATGCTAACGATAGTCAATGGATTATGCGCGACAGCCCGCATATTCATCTTTGGCAAAATGACGAGCTGGAAATTGTGCCGGAAGTGAAACTGATTCGTCTTGGCGGACATTTTGCTGGCGGATGCGTATTGCATTGGACGCACGATGACGGCGTGCTGTTGAGTGGCGATATCGTGCAAGTTACGCCCGGCGCGGATGCGGTGTCATTTATGTGGAGCTATCCAAATATGCTGCCGTTACCGGCGGCGGCAGTCAGCGATATTATGCGTCGGCTGGCGGCGCTAAAATTTTCGCGCTTATACGGCGCGTTCGAGCATCGCCAAATTCTCACTGACGCGCAGCGGATCGTGATGCAGTCGGGCGAGAAATATATTGCCTGCTTGCAGAAGTCTCTCTCCTGAACGAATTGTAAGCAAACGCGCCGTGGATGGATGTACAGACGTCTAAACATCCATTATAGTCCGTTCCCTACGTTTAAAGGGAATCCGCGCAATGAAGAAAATTTTACTCACGACGCTGCTGGCTGCATCCGTGGCGCTGCTTAGTGGCTGCAACAAAGACGATGAAAATCAAATCAAAGTGGCCATTAATACCGGACCAGACCAGGCGCTGTGGGATACCGTGAAGCAAGTGGCGCACGACAAATATCAGCTGGATGTCGATGTGGTGGCCTTCAATGATTATGTGCAGCCGAATGAAGCGCTGTTCAACAAAGATGTCGATGCCAACGCCTTCCAGAGCCTGCCTTATCTGGAGATGCAATCCAAAGAGCGCGGCTACCACTTCGCCGTGGTCACCAACACCTTCGTGTTCCCGATTGCAGGCTACTCGCGCAAGATTAAATCGCTGAAAGCGTTGCCTGACGGCGCCACCGTGACCCTCTCCAACGAAGCCACCACGCTCGGCCGCAGCCTGCTGCTGTTGCAGGCGCAGGGCTTGATCAAAGTGAAACCCGAAGCGGGCTTGCTGCCAACCACGCTGGATATCACCGATAATCCGAAGAAGCTGAAAATTGTTGAGGTGGATACACCGCAGCTGGCGCGTACGCTGGACGATCCGCAGGTTTATCTTTCGATCATCAACAACAACTTCGCCGCGCTGGTTAATCTCTCTGCCTCGCGTGACGGCATGTTTATGGAAGGCAAAGCCTCGCCTTATGTGAATGCGATTGTGGCGCGTGAAGATAATAAAGACAGCGCCAACGTGCAGAAGCTGAAACAAGCCTTCCAGTCACAGGAAGTGCTGGATAAAGCCAACGAAATCTACAAAGGCGATATTATTAAAGGCTGGTAATTCGGCGATAACTGCGCAGATATTAACTGCGCAGTTTCAGCTTATTTAAAATCGACCTCCATCAACTCCGCAATAGTTGCATTACGCGTTGAAGCGACACAATGATGCAAATAGTCAGTAAACTTTGACGATGGCGGCATACCCAGCTCCAGCAATTTTTCATTGCTGAACACCACATTCAGTTTTGAAAAATGTCCATACAGATTCATGGCGCGTAATAAGATGCGTTCATTACAGGGACCAAACAGCGAAGAAAATGAGCTCCTGCTCGCTGCCAGTTCACGATAATTCACTTTCTGATACGTTTCGGCCACCGCAACGTGTCCCGAGGCTTGTGCCATCGCCTGATCAATCTCGGCAAACGTGACGCTGCTATTTTCGCCCGCTGAAATATGAATAATCGTTTTCTCCACGTTGGGAGCCGTCAATAACAACTCCAGCGCATCGGCACAGTAATCGACCGGCACCACATCGATACGGTCATTCAGCTCACACATAAATTTGCCTAACGTGAGCACCATGCGAAATACCCAAAAAATGCTCGGCGACGGCGCACAGCCACAGTCCGAATGCCCCACCACAATGGATGGTCGCGCGATGACTAAGGGCAGATTAGGTAACATCTCGCTCATCATTCTTTCAACCGTTGCTTTACTCCACGTATATTCCACAACGTGTTGTTCGCGCAGCGTATTCAACTCACTTTCCACCACCAGCGAATTGGCTTCGGGCGCACACGACATAGCGGTGCCGACATGCACAAAACGCTTGAGTCCTTTCACCCGTGCCATGCGACTGGCGAATGCGAAGGTGCCTTCTACATTGACTTTCCAGATCAGGGGATTCGCGCCAAACGAGGCGACAGCGGCGCAGTTAAGCACATGCGTAACCTTGGTCAAGCGCGCATCGTCAATAAACCGTTCCGGCTCAGCAAGATCGCCTATTAAGATGTTCTCGTGGGTGAGCCTGTTTAATTGACCGGCTTCAACGCCAAATTTAATCAGGTTTTCCTTAATTCGGTCTAATCCTGCAGCTTGACTATTAGCCCGCACTAATAAAAGTAGTCGGTAATGATCACTTTTCTTGAGCAGATTAACCGCGACCGCACCGCCCAAAAATCCAGTTGCACCCGTTATGAGTACTGTATTCATATTTTTTAACCCACCGGTTCGTTACAGGAAAAACTGTGCATTTAGCTGGCTCGAATCTATGCTCGCGTGGGTAAATGATGAATAAATGCCCTGTGCTTTCCTGCGGGCAAAACCGCTCCAGTGAGCATTGGTTTATATATGTTTAAATGTGATATTTGGGCCTCAGTGCGCAGTCAAATATTCCATTACCCTCAGCGTGAAAAATGAGCGCGATATAAAAATGGTGTAAAAATATCGGCGTTACGCGTAAAAATGCTGTACGTAAATTCGCCTGCCACTGTTCGCTTCGGTCGCAAACAGGTATGTTCGCCCTCATTAGCCTCAACCCTGATAAACCACAGGAAATCTATGAGTCAAAGTGAAAAACAGTCCTTGCCTGCTGGCATGCTGGCGGCCGCGGGGATCGTGTTTGGGGATATCGGCACCAGCCCGCTTTATACCCTTAAAGAGTGCCTCTCCATTTTGCCTAATGGCGCCGTCTCCACCACCGCAGTGATGGGATTTTTGTCGCTGATTTTCTGGGCGCTGACGCTGATCGTGACGCTGAAATACGTCTGCTTTGTGATGCGCGCCGATCATGATGGCGAAGGCGGCGTATTAACGCTGATGTCGCTGGCACGCCAGCATGTTGGGCCGAAAGCCTCGCACATCATTGTGTTAGCAGGCTTGATTGGCGGCGCGTTCTTCTACGGCGATGGCGTGATCACGCCGGCGATTTCGGTACTGTCGGCGATCGAAGGTATCGAAGTGGTGTCACCTGAGCTGGATAAATATGTGGTGCCGCTGGCAGTGGCGATTCTCACGCTGCTGTTTATGATTCAAAAACACGGCACCGAAAAGGTCAGTAAAGTGTTCGGCCCGGTGATGTTTGTCTGGTTTGTGTCGATTGCCCTGTTAGGCATTCGCGGCATCCTGCTTAATCCTGAAGTGCTTTACGCGCTGAATCCCTCCTATGCGCTGACGTTCCTGCTTAGCCACAAAGCGCTGTCGTTTGCCGCGCTGGGCATGGTGGTGCTGGCGGTGACCGGCGCGGAGGCGCTCTACGCTGATATGGGACATCTGGGCAAAGCGCCGATTCGCATGGCCTGGCTGGTGATCGCCATGCCCGCGCTGGTGCTCAACTACTTTGGGCAGGGCGCGCTGGTCATTGCCGATGCGCAGGCTCTCAATAACCCGTTCTTTAATCTCGCGCCGGGTTGGGGACAGATCCCGCTGATTGTGCTATCAACGCTGGCTACGGTGATCGCCGCGCAGTCGGTGATTACCGGCGTGTATACGCTGACGCATCAGGCGATCCGTCAGGGATTTCTGCCGCCGATGCGCATCATCTTCACCTCGCACACGGAATCCGGTCAGATCTATATTCCGGTGGTGAACTGGCTGCTGTTTGTCGCGGTGACGGTGATTGTGCTGGCGTTCCGACAATCATCAGCGCTCTCTTCGGCGTACGGCATTGTGGTGACCGGCACCATGGTGATCACCGCTTGTCTGGCGGGCGTGGTAGCGCTGCGTAACTGGAAGTGGCCGCCGCCGGTGGCGCTGGTTTTCCTGCTGTGTATGTTAAGCATTGATGTGCCGCTGTTCAGCGCTAACCTGATGAAACTGCTGTCCGGCGGTTGGGTGCCGGTGCTGCTGGCGCTGAGCATGATGGGATTGATGCTCATTTGGAGCAGCGAGCGTAATCGCCTAATCCGCAGGTTGAATAACGATCCTGAGAGCCTGCAGGCGCTGGTGCGATCGCTGGAAACCCATCCGCCCAGTCGTGTGCCGGGCACCGCAATCTTCCTCTCACGTAAAGAGCATGAGATTCCGCAGGCGCTGCTACATAACCTTAAACACAACCGCGTGCTGCATAAACGTGTGGTGCTGCTGCATATTCGCACCACCGATATCCCGCGCGTCTACAACCAGAAGCGTCTGAGCATCACTCAATTGTCGCCAACCTTCTGGCAGGTGACCGCCGCTTACGGCTGGCGCGAGACGCCATCGATGGCCGAGATCCTGCATTTGTGCGGGTTGGAAGGATTGGGTTGTACCGTCAATGAAGCCTCGTTCTTCACCTCGCACGACACGCTGGTGATGAAGAAGAGAAAAGGTTTGATGCGCATTAAAGGCGGTATTTTCCACTTCTGCCAGCGCAATGCACAGCGCGCACATGAGCAATTTAATATCCCACCGAATCGGGTCATTGAATTGGGCGGGCAGCGCGAATTTTAATCTGCCGATGACATAAAACGCAGGGATTGTAGCGGCGCAGTTCATTGCGCGATAAATCGCGCTGCTACTGTTCAGGCGTTATATTCAACCTCCTGTCGACTGTTAGGGTTAACACACCAAATGTAACCAGATGCAAAAATAGTCGCGTAAGGTTGAGTGAGTTGTGGCTGAATCTTTCTTAACATCTAATTAGCAATTAAAGCTAAAACGCTTAACTTGAAAAGGTGTTTATTAACTTCACCGGCAATCATCACTCGCCGTAAACATTTAGGGTGTCAGCACATTACCAACAATTGAAAGATTCGTAGCTGCGCCCATTGGCTCAGTTATTATTTGCGAGGAGTATCGCCATGAAACAATTAATTAATGACGTAATATCTATTTTCACACCGCAATCTGTTAAACCGGTTTTAATTCGCGGCGATTTAACCCATCGCGAACTTTCATCGATTCATCCGGTAGGCTTTACTTCGGTGAGCTGGGCGACTTCAATGGAAGAGCTGAATGACGCCTTTGTGCAGAAAGCCGTTGCTGCCGGTGCGGTGGGTTATCACATCACCGAAGTGGAATCCCACGAACCGGCGCACGATGGTCAGCACGTCATGGCCGCCACTGCCACCCTTTATCACATCAATAGCAAAGTGGCTTATGGCTAATGTTTATCTTCGATCTGATTAAATCACAGCCTGCCCTTCATCATCGGCAGGCTTTTTTTTGCAAAATAGTCGACAAGAAAATCAATAAACACTTTAATGCGCGGCGATTCAGACGCGCGCTGCGTGTAAACCGCCCAGACATTCGCTTCCTGATACCATTGCGGTAATACATGCACCAATTGGTTTTCGCTTAAATACGGCGCCACATCCCAGGCAGAACGCAACGCAATGCCGTGCGATTTTAATGCCCAATTCAGAATCACTTTTCCGCTATTCGATGAGTAATGGCTATTCAGGCGACAAACTATTTTATTTTCGCCATCGGTTAACGTCCAATGGCCAAACGTGTTGTTATTTTCATTAATAATAAGGCAGCTGTGATCGATTAAATCATCCAGCGTCTCCAGCGGACGCGACCGGGCTAAATAATCTGCAGAGGCACAAAGAATACGCCGATTGGCGGCTAATTTTCGCGCAATGTAGGCGTGATTCACATCATCGCCCACCCGAATATCCACGTCAGTGCCTGACTGCAATAAATCAATATCGCGATCGCTGAGCATCAGTTTGATATTCAGTGACGGGTGGCGCGTCATAAATTCGGCAATCGCATCGGACAAATAATCCTGACCAAAACCAAATGAGCAGGCCACAGTAAGATCGCCGGTCAATTCGCCGCGCCACTGCTGGAAGTTATTCAGAAAGGAATCCATTTCTTGCACCACGTGCAACGCACCTTCCAGCACCTTTTCACCTTCTGGCGTCAGGCGCATCACGCGGTTGGTGCGGAAAAATAGCCGGGTTTCCAGCTGCTTTTCGAGGATGGCAATCCGCTTGCTGATGTAGGATGGCGACTGGCCAAGCTCAATCGCAGCGCGGCCAAAACCTTCATAGCGCGCTACGCTGATAAAGACATACAGATCTTCGACTGACGGCCAACCCTGAAGCGGCTTCTGATAACTTTTTCCGGCAAGCTGTATTTTCATCACCATCACGGCGTTAGCGAAATTTAGCCGGTTATAACACAGAATCCAGAAAGCGCTGAAGCTGACTTAAAAACAGTTCAGGCACTTCCTCATGCGGTGAATGACCGCAAGGTAATGCGTTGCCCTGAATATTGCGCGCTTTATCCCGCCAGGTTTCCACCACGTTATATAACTGGCCAACCGTGCCCTTTTCTCCCCATAACAACAGAAGCGGCGCTTCAATGCGTTTAGCGCTGTCCTGCGCATCATCGTCTAAATCAATCGTCGCCGCGGCGCGATAATCTTCGCACACCGCGTGAATCATCTCTTTATTTTGATAACAGCGCAGGTAATCGTTGAAGATGACCTCCTCGGTGGCGCCCGGCGTTTTTAATTGCCCATCAATGTGTTTACGCAGGAATAACGCCGGATCGTGGCCGATCAGGATTTCAGGTAATGGATAAGGTTGAATCAGGAAGAACCACCAGAAATAGCGCGTGGCAAACGCTTTGTTGGTTAAGGCGTACATGGTCGCGGTCGGCGCAATATCAACAAACACGCAGCAGGAGAGTTTTTCTGGATGATCGAGCGCCAGCCGATGGCCCACGCGTGCACCGCGATCGTGCCCGACAAACGCCACGCGCTCTAAATCCAACGCCTCGATTAACAGGCTGATATCCTGCGCCATCACCCGTTTCGAGTAAGCGCGATGCGTCTCATCACTCGGCGGCTTGTCGCTGTCGCCGTAACCGCGCAGATCTGGCAGGATTACGCGATAATGCTGCGCCAGCTGCGGCGCAATTTTGCGCCACGCCAGATGATTTTGCGGATGTCCGTGCAGCATCAGCAGTGGCGGACCTTCGCCACCCATCGCAACGCGCAGCGTCACGCCGTTCGCCAGACGCACATCGCTCAGCGTAAAGCCGTCAATAAAGGGTGAATCACCGCGTGGCGTAATCTCACTCATGCTGGTGCATCCTGTTGGATTTGATCGCGCTTCAGCCACGGACGCTGGGAAAAATGCTGCGCTTCAAACTGGGTGATGTCAGATTCGTACTGTAACGTCCAGTCCACCGCGCTGCCGCCGCCCAATAACATCTCGCGTTTCAACGCACTGACCGAAAAGGCAATGCGTTGATTATCGAAGAGGATCGCCTGTTGTTCCAGCGACACGGTAATGCGATTACTGGCGGCATTGTTCGCAACCTCGCTCAGGCGCTGATAATCCTCTTCGCTTAACGTCAGCGTCAAAACGCCATTGCGCTGGCAGTTATCGTCGAAGATGCCGGCAAAACTGGTGCCGATAATGGCGCGGATGCCGAGCTGATTAAGTCCCCAAACCGCATGTTCGCGGCTGGATCCACAGCCGAAATTGGCGCCCACCAGTAAGAAGGTGGCGTTTTCCCAACCGGCTTGATTAAGAATGAAAGCGGGATTTGTACGGCCGTCGGGCAGGAAGCGCAGGTCGAAGAACACACCGCGATCCAAATTCTTACGATCGATGCCTTTGAGAAACTGCTTTGGCATGATCACATCGGTATCAATATTGGCCGCCGGTAGTGGCGCCAGCGTGCCCGTCATGTTGTTAAATGCTTCCATCTCAAACCTCTGCAGTCATGAATTTGCGGACATCAACCAGATGGCCGGCAATCGCGGCGGCGGCGACCATCGCCGGGCTCATTAAGTGCGTGCGCGCACCCGCGCCCTGGCGGCCAGGGAAATTGCGATTGGTGCCGGACGCACAGCGATCGCCGGGCGCTAACACATCTTCGTTCATCGCCAGGCACATTGAGCAGCCCGATTGACGCCATTCAAAACCGGCGTTGACGAAAATCGCGGCTAACCCTTCCGCTTCTGCTTGCTGACGCACCTGCGTCGATCCCGGCACGATAATGCCACGCACGTGCGGGGCGATTTTGTGTCCGTCGATAATCGCGGCGGCAGCGCGCAGATCTTCAATGCGCCCGTTGGTGCAGGAACCAATAAAGGCATGCGTGATGGCGATCTCCGCCAACGGCGTGCCGGGTTCCAGCCCCATATATAGCAGCGCGCTCCGCAGCGTCCGCTGTTTCACCGCATCTGTTTCCTGCGCCGGGTCGGGCACGTGGCCGGTAATGGCACTGGCTTGATCCGGGCTGATTCCCCATGTCACTTTGGGTTCAAGATCGCTGCAGTTTATGGCGATGCGGCTATCGAACCGCGCGTCCGCATCGCTGCGTAAATCGCGCCACTCCGCAACGGCCTGCTGCCACAACTCGCCGGTCGGCATTTGCGGTTTGCCGGCGATATAGGCAAACACTTTTTCATCCGGCGCGATAATCGCACCGCGCGCACCGGCTTCCACTGCCATGTTGCACAGTGTCATGCGCCCTTCCATGCTCAGCGCTTCGATGGCAACACCGGCAAATTCAATGGCAAATCCGGTCGCGCCTGATGCGCCAATCTGCTCGATCAGCGCCATGATGATGTCCTTCGCCGAACACCCAAACGGCAGCTCACCGCTCACCGTCACCAGCATGGTTTTTAGGGTGCGATAAATCAGGGTTTGCGTCGCCAGCAGGTGCTCGATTTCCGAGGTGCCGATGCCGAAACCGAGCGCGCCAAACGCGCCGTAAGTGGTGGTATGGCTGTCGCCTGCGGCAATCACCATACCGGGCATTACCAGGCCTTGCTCGTGTGCGACGACGTGTTCGATGCCTTGACGCGGGTCAAGCACATCGAACAGTTCGATGCCAAAATGCGCGGCGTTCTGGCGAAAGTAATCGACTTGTAACTGTCCGCCCGCGTCGGTCATCGCCTCATCACGCTCGGGGCGCGTTGGGTTAACGTGATCGACATTCAGCAAAATGGTGCCCGGATTGCGCACAAGACGCTGGTGATCGCGCAGGCCGCTAAACGCCTGCGGGCTGGTGTATTCATTGAGAATCGAACGATCGATATAGAGCAGCACATGCCCTTCATCATCTAACTTACGAACCACATGCTGATCGATCAGTTTTTCATACAGTGTTTTGTTAGCCATGCCGTTGCCCACGCGAAAAGTAAAACAAGTCATTAGAGATGTTAGGGTAAATCAGTTTGTGCGCGGGGAACGAACACGCTTCGTGAAGTGATGTTTTATGAAATGTGCAGTAGGTAAGTTGGTCGCCATGAATGGCAAAACATCGCGCACGCATTGTAGCGGCGCAATTTATTGCGCGATGAATCGCGCCGCTACGCAATGTGCGTAAAATAGCAGGAGTTTTATTTGACCTAAGTCGCATCTACCGATATAAAGAATAACCGCGCAGCTTAAGCGGTTTATCTCCGATTAATTCCCCCTTCTGCTTATATTTCACGCTATTTTCTTTTTTGTAAGTTAATTAATTAACACCAATACTTTATTAACTAAAAACAAGTTAATCATTCCGTAACAATCTCTTAATGTGCAAACCGAATTTTTAACGTTCACCTGCATTGCATAATAAGTAGGACTGGAATGACTCACACCAAAAAGATCGTGTCTGCCCTATCACTGGCAGCGCTGCTTGTCTCTTCAGCGGTTCGCGCTGAAGACGCACCAGAAAAAACTGACGTTCTGCTGATTGGCGGCGGCATCATGAGCGCCTCGCTCGGCACCTGGCTGCAAGAGCTGCAACCGGGCTGGAAACAGCTGATGGTTGAGAAGCTGGACGGCGTCGCGCTGGAATCGTCCAACGGCTGGAACAATGCCGGTACGGGTCACTCTGCTAACATGGAGCTGAACTACACGCCTGAGCGTGCAGACGGTTCAATCGACGTTAGCAAAGCGCTGGAAATTAACGAATCCTTCATGATTTCGCGCCAGTTCTGGACGTCGCAGGTGCAGCGCGGTGTGTTGCACGATCCGCACTCCTTCATTAACTCGACGCCGCACATGAGCTTCGTCTGGGGCGACAAAAACGTCGAGTACCTGACGAAGCGTTACGATGCGCTGCAGAAAACCACCCTGTTCCAGGGCATGAAATTCTCTACCGATCATCAGCAGATCCAGCAATGGGCACCGCTGGTGATGGAAGGTCGTGACCCGAACCAGAAAGTTGCGGCAACCTGGACGCCAGTCGGCACCGATGTTAACTACGGTGAAATCACCCGTCAGCTGATCGGTAGTCTGAAGAAAGATCAGAACTTCAAGCTGGAAACCTTGTCAGAAGTCACTGATTTCAAGCGTAACAGTGATAACTCGTGGCACGTCACCATCAAAGATGTGAAGAGCGGCGATAAGCGTTCAGTTGATGCGAAATACGTGTTCATCGGTGCAGGCGGCGGCGCGATTAAGCTGCTGCAGAAAACCGGCATTCCGGAAGCAGATAATTACGGCGGCTTCCCGGTCGGCGGTTCGTTCCTGATGACCGAGAACCCAGAGATCGCTAATCGTCACCTGGAAAAAGTATACGGTCAGGCTTCTGTGGGTGCGCCACCGATGTCGGTTCCACACATCGATTCACGTACCCTCGACGGTAAGAAAGTGGTGCTGTTTGGACCTTTCGCCACCTTCTCCACCAAGTACCTGAAAAACGGTTCGCTGTTCGATCTGCTGAGCGCGACCACCACCAGCAACATCATGCCGATGACGCATGTGGGCATCGACAACTTCGATCTGGTGAAATACCTGATTGGTCAGGTGATGCTGAATGACGACGACCGTTTTGCTGCGCTGAAAGAGTACTATCCGAACGCGCGTAAAGAGGACTGGAAACTGATTCAGGCGGGTCAACGTGTGCAGATCATCAAGAAAGATGCCGAAAAAGGTGGCTTGCTGAAACTGGGTACCGAAATCGTGACCGATCAGCAGAAAACCCTGGCGGCACTGTTGGGCGCGTCACCGGGCGCATCGACTGCTGCACCCATTACGCTCGACGTGATGAAAAAGCTGTTCCCAGAGCAGTTCGCTTCGCCAGAGTGGCAGCAGAAGATCCGCGCTATCGTGCCAAGCTTCGGTCAGAAGCTGAACGGCAACACCGCGCTGACGCAGCAAGTTTGGGACAACACCGCAGCGACGCTGCTGTTGACCAAGCCGCCGGTCATCAACATGGGTGATCAGACGGTTGCGCCAACGCAGGCTAAGCCGCGTACCGAATCAGGCAAACAGGATATGGCGCTGTAATTCCCGCCAGAAGTGAATCAAGCCGGACACTGTCCGGCTTTTTTATTGTCTTTTGTAGGGGCGCCATTAACGACGATCTCACGGAGATTTTTACGACTTTTTATAATCGGTGTAGGCGTTTTGTAAAACCACATGGTCGGCAATATATTTGGCATCGTGCCATACGCCATAAATAAACGATGATGCGCGATTCACCAGATTGGGCAAGCCAAGGAAGTAAATACCCCGTTCGGCGGAAATACCGCGTTTATGGAACGGCGCACCATTGGCATCAAAGGCATCCACTTTCAGCCAACTAAAATCAAATTTAAAACCGGTGGCCCAGATAATGCTGGTAATGCCTGCGGCCTGTAGATCCAGTTCTGATAATGGATTAATTAAACATTCTGGATCTGGCAATAATTCCCATGCTTGCGGCTCGGGCGGTAAGTCCAGGCCATTACGCTCAATATAAGCATCGGCATCACGCAGTACGTCGAAATACGCTTTGTCGCCTTCAGCAATATTGTCCATTATACCCTCAGCAAAGCTCAGCACGCCGTTATCCCAGGTTTTGGTGATCCCCACCAACGTAATGCCCATGTGCGCCAGTCGGCGAAAATCGACCGTTTTGCCACCTTCATAACCACTCACGGCAAAAGCAACGTGCTGTTTCTTCGGCTTGATTTTGACTTCATCCCATAAGCCCAGCGCGCCCAGCCACCAGCAATAATCGCGGTCACGATAGGAACGTGGCGGACGGTAATGTTCGCCGATGGAGAGCGTCACTTCACGGCCAGATTTACGCAACTCTTCCGCAATTTGTGAGCCTGAAGCACCTGCGCCCACCACCAGCACGCCGCCCTGCGGCAGCTGCTGCGGATTTTTATACGCCGATGAATGGATCTGATGCAGCGCAGCGCTTTCCGGCACGATCTGTGGAAAAGCGGGTTTCTGGAAAGGACCGGTAGCCGCCACCACATTGTCAGCTTCAAATTCACCGGCCGACGTCAGTATCTTAAAACCGCTACGTTCTGGTAGACGCTCAACCGAATGGACTTCCACGCCGGTACGCACCGGCGCATCGAGCATTTTTACGTAGTCTTCGAAATATTGCGCCATTCGCTCTTTCGGTGGGAACGCTTCCTGGGAAATATTATCGAATTTCATTGAAGGAAAACGATCGTGCCAGGCTGGGCCATTGGCAACCAATGAATCCCAACGTTCTGAACGCCAGCGTTCAGCAATACGGCTACGCTCTAACACCACATGTGGCACGCCCATTAACGACAGATGTTCACTCATCGCAATACCTGCCTGACCCGCTCCGACCACCACGGTATTAATTTTTTCTACTGACATGTGAGATCCCTAAAGATGATCGACCCCGATCTTTTCATGGAAAAGAGTAATCAGGTGCCGGATGACTACTATTCAGATTAATAAATGCTGTGCTATTCAATAAGCACAGCATTCCGTGCGAATACATTAATGCCCTGCTTCGACGTTCAATATTCTCCCCAAGCCTAAAAACTTATTCGCGATAATTAACATCGTCGCCGTTACGGCAATATAAATAACCGACAGTGCAGCCAGCGTTGGGTCGGCAAATTCACGCACATAGTTGTACATTGCCACCGGTAAGGTCTGCGTCGCTTGCGTGGTAATAAACAGCGAAGCGGTAAATTCGTTGAAGGAGAGAATTGCGGCAAATAACCAACCGCCAAACAAGCCCGGCAAAATCAACGGCACGGTTATGGTCCAGACCACGCGCAACGGCGAAGCGCCGAGGCTTGCAGCCGCCATTTCAATACGTTGCTCAAGGTTTTTCAGCGACACATACACGCTGCGCAGCACAAACGGCAGCACCAGCACGACATGGCAGAAGATCACCAGTGAATAACCGCGTCCAATGCCCAACTGCGAGACCAGCATCAGTAAGCCGAGGCCAATGGTGAAGTGCGGAATAAAAAGCGGTGACAACAGCACGCCTTCCAGCACCTGTTTACAGGGGAAAGTGTAACGTTCAATGGCAATCGCCAGCGTGGCGCCAATAATTACCGCCAGCGTTGAGGCCCACGCCGTCACAATCAATCCCGAATAAAAGCCGTGGCGGAAGTCATCGTAGTTCACTGCACGCTCAAACCAACGCAGCGACCAGCCTTTCGGTGGGAAGAACAGCACCGAGGTGCTGCTGAAGGAAGAGATCAACACCACAATGGTTGGCAGCAACACGAACAACAAAATCGCAATCACCAGCGAGCGTCCCGCAAGGGTAATCAGTTTGTCGTTGAGGGATCGGGTCATTTCAGTGGTCTCCCATCGCATGGAGGAAGCGGCTCATACGTTTCAGCGCCATCAGCAGCAGAATGGTCAGAATCAAACCCGCTATGCTGAGCGCAGCGGCAAACGGAAAATTCATCGATGAGAAACCCAGCTGATACACCATGGTAGCCACGGTGCTGACGCGTCCACCACCAATGAGCTGCGGCGTAGCGAAGGCGCTGAACGTCCAGGCAAACGCGGTGGTCAGGCTGGAAACGATGCCGGGAATCGATAGCGGAATGGTCACCGTCAGCAAGGTGCGAATCGGCCCCGCCCCCAGACTGGTCGCGGCTTTCTCATAATCAGGATTGATGTGAGACAGCGCAGTCGCCAGCATCATCACCATGATTGGCATGGTCACATGCACCAGCGCGACTACCACGCCGGTTTGGGTAAACATAAACTGGATCGGCTTATTGATCAGACCCATTGCCAACATCAGGCTGTTGAGGAAGCCACTGTTGCCCAGCACGATGATCCACGAATATGTCCGTACCACTTCGCCGAGAAACAGCGGCGTAATGGCGATAATCAAGATGGTGGATTTGATCCAGGTGGTGCGCGTTCTCACCAGCGCATACGCCAGCGGATAACTCATCAGCAGCCCAAAAATCGCCGTTTTCGCACTGAGCATCACCGTGTTGATAAACGCATCGGCATAGATTTTCTTGAATAGACCGTTAAAGTTCGCCAGCGTGAATCCGCCTACATCTAGCGATCCTGGAATATAGGCCCGCACGCTAAACTGCATCACGGCAAACATGGCCACCACCAGCCCAAGCGCCGTGAACGTAGCGGGGATAATGAACCAGGGTAAGAATGTCGGTTTTTTCGTCATAGACGTTGCTGCCTGAATAAAGTGTTGCGACTCATCGGGCGGCCAATCGGCCGCCGCTATTTATCAATGTGACATGATGTTTTCAGAGAACCACTGACGCCACTCGGCGGTTTTCTCCGCGCGCAGTTGCGGATCGGTGTTGATGGTGGCATTCCACTGCTCAGGTGTGGTCAGCATGCCAGGCAGCTTCGCCAGTTCTGGATCGATATGCGCATTGGTCACCGTTGGGCTGCCGCGATAAATTTTCGCCACTTCCTGCTGGATTTCCGGTTTCAGCGCGATATTTATGAACTTGTAGGCCAGTTCCGCATGTTTGCTGCCTTTATTGATACCGACGGTATCGACGCCCAAAATCGCGCCCTCTTTTGGCACTGCCAGCTTAATGTTGACGCCTTCTGCAATCATGCTGTAGGCGTTCATCGACAGCATCACCTGTACCGGCGTTTCGCCCGTGGAGATCAGCTGCTGGCTGTTGGCATCATCGGTATAGAAGGATTTGATGTTCGGGATCAGCGCTTTCAGCCTGGACTGGCCTTGTTCCCAATGCGCTGCATCCGAGCCAGAAAGTTTGGCGGACACCGCGATGATATGGCTCGGATCCCAATCTGGCAGCGCAATCGAGCTCTTCAGTTCCGGACGCCACAGATCGTTCCAGCTGGTAAATTCTTCGCCCTTCGGCACTAAATCTGGACGGTAGCCGATGGTGTAAACGTAGCCCCACACGCCAAGGTGATACGGGCTGACTTTGGCCTGCTGTACCAGATTCACCGCGTTAGGGATTTTGCTCATGTCGAGCTTTTCAAACAAACCGCTGTTGGCATACAGATAACCGACATGCGCGGTGGTAAAGGTGACATCAGTTTCCGGCGAACTTCCGGCCAGCTTGGCTTTGTTCAAACGGTCGATGGTGCCGCCGGTGACGAACTGCACTTCTACGCCGGTTTCTTTGGTGAACTCTTTGGCGATAGTTTGATCGATCAGATCCTTAAAGCTGCCACCCCAGGTGCTGACAATCAGCTTATCTGCGGCCACTGCATTCCCTGCGCTTAATACACACGTGGTCAATAACGTTAAGGCACCTATCTTACGCAACATATTCTTGTCCCCAATGAATGAAATGGCTGTTGTCGCTGCTTTGCACCACCGTCTGGTCCATCGCGTCGCATTGCTCTAAAACAGTGCGAAGGCGGCTCTCGGGTGTTGAAGCGATAATGCCGTTGCGGTGAGATTGGGTAAAACAGCATTTCCCTCGCTGTTGCATCAGGATTTCTGAGGCTAAAAAAGCGGCCTGCTAAACAAGGATTTTCTGAAGCAGGAGTGAGGCATACGCGAATGGTCGCTGGCGCAAGGACAGGTGATTATGCTGTGAGTCGGAATTTGGCATGAGAAATGCTTGAGTTGAATCGACCTTATTAGAATGACTGACGCGACATGAGCGTGTCAGCGATCTCAGGAGAACCTGCATGCTCAGTCGCATCACCCAGCGTCAGCTGGAATATTTTGTCGCTTCCGGTGAAGCGGGCAGCATTATTGGCGCCTCGGAGCGTATTCACGTCTCCTCTCCGTCAATTTCCGCCGCCATCACCCACATTGAGTCTGAGCTTGGCGTGCAGCTGTTCGTGCGTCACCATGCCCAGGGCGTTTCACTCACCGCAATCGGCCACCAGGTATTAAAAGAGGCCAAACTGATCCTCGAACAGATGTCGAACCTTTACACCATCGCATCGGAATCAATGAACAACGTGCGCGGCCCGCTGCGTGTCGGTTGCCTCGATACGTTAGCGCCAATGTTGACGCCGGAATTGGTGTTAGGCTTTGGCCGCGCCTTTCCCGGCGTGCGTATCTCGCTGGTGGAAGGCAATCATGAGTTGCTGCTAAAACAGCTGCGCTCAGCGGATATCGATATCGCCCTCACCTATGATTTGGTGCCCGCCAGCGATGTGACTTTCCAGTCGCTGGCGCAACTGCCGCCCTACGTGATGGTGGGTGAGCATCATCCGTTCGCCACACAGTCCGCGGTTTCGATGCAGGATCTGGCTGCAGCGCCGATGGTGCTGCTGGATATGCCGTGGAGTCGTGAATATTTTCTTGGCTTGTTCAGCGAAGCCGGGGTGACGCCAAATGTGGTGATGCGATCCAGTAGTATGGAAACGGTGCGCGCGATGGTGGCCAACGGTGTCGGCTTCGGTATCGCTAACGTACGACCTAAAGCGCATTTGTCGCAGGATGGTAAACGCTTGATTCGCGTGCGGTTGGCGGGGGTTAACAAGGCGATGCAGTTGGGTTATGCCACCATGGCGCAGGTACAGCAATCCAGGGTGGTGAGCGCTTTTGCCGAGCGTTGCCGCATGTTTATTTCCGACCAATATATTCCCGGCATGGCGGCACCGAGTTATTTCGATCCGCAAGTGGTGCGAGTGGCGTGAGATGTTTGGTCGCCATGAATGGCGACCAGAGGTTAATACCCCTGCTGCGGGAAGACCTGATGCAATACCGCTTCGCCGCGTGCGGCGCGCTGGATATTCGCGGCGACCTGCGGTGCCGCGCTGGCCGGAATGGCAACCGAAGCCAGATGCGGCGTGATCAATACATTATCCATACCCCACAGCGCATCTTCGGGCGGCAACGGTTCGCGGTCAAACACATCCAGCGTCGCCTCGGCGATCTGTCCACGCTGCAACGCCTGCGTTAACGCCGCCTGATCAACAATCGCTCCGCGCGACACATTGATAAACGCGCAGCCGTGCGGTAACCGTGCCAGTCGTTCAGCACTTAGTAAGCCCTGGGTTTGCGGCGTGAGCGGCAGCATCACTACCAAAATATCGCTGCTGGCGAGGAAAGCATCCAACGCGTCTATTCCGCTGCTACAGGTAATGCCATCGATGGTTTTCTGCGATCGTGACCAGCCGCGCACATTCAATCCCTGGCGCGCCAGCTCCTGCGCGGCGTGCGCGCCCAATTCACCCAATCCCAGCACGCCAACGCGCACGGTTTCCGGCGAACGCGGATGCAGGTAATGCCAGCGTCGTTCACGTTGTGCCCGCTCAAAAGCCGGAATGTCACGCACATAACGCAGCACGGCAAACAGCACGAAGCTGGCCATCATCCGCGCCATATGCGGATCAGACAAACGAACAATGGGAATATCCGGCAAATCATCGCGCCCGACCAGCGAATCAACGCCCGCGCCCAGATTTATAAGCAGTTTCAGGTTGCGATAAGGGGCGAAAAAACCTTGCGGCGGCTTCCACACCAACGCGAAATGCACCTCATCATCGTTTTGCACCTCTTCCGCCCGACAAAGCGTTACGCCCGGCAGATGCGGTGCGAGCAACGCTGACCACTGTTCAAAACTGTCGAACTCGCTGTAAAAGACCAAAATACTCATGCCGCATTCGCCTTGATCAACTCAACTACCGCATCGATTGCCAGTTCGTAACCAACCACGCCCAAGCCAGCAATCACGCCAGTGGCGGCTTTTGATACCAGTGAATGATGGCGGAACGGCTCGCGTTTCCAGATGTTACTCATGTGCGCTTCGATGATCGGGCCATCAAACATCAGCAATGCATCGAGAATCGGCACCGAACTGTAGGTTAAACCGGCGGCGTTAATGATCAATCCGGCAGCCTGCTGACGCGCTTCCTGAATCCAGTCAACCAGCACGCCTTCGTGATTGCTTTGGCGAAATTGCAGTGCGATGTTGTGTGATGCTGCCCGGCGCTGGCAGCGTTCATCAATGCTGGCAAAGCTTTCGCTGCCGTAAGTGCCGTTCTTGTCCATGCCGTACAGATTAGCGTTCGGGCCGTTAAGGAAAAAAATCTGCTGTGTCATCTGAGCTCCTGAGTCACTGTGCAGTTGTCGCCCGAAAGGGTGACCGAATGACGATTAATGGCGATCAATGCGGGCGCGTGGCGGCCATCGCGGGATGGGCGTCGAACAGGACGAACCACGCGGCAGTCAGCGGATGGTTTGCCCGCCAGACAAGAGCATCGAAGCGGAAATCGAGATAACCGAGCGCGCAGCCGATGGCAATCAAACCCACGTCATCAGGCTGCGTACTAAAACCCGCAACCTGACATTCAATTTCCCGTAGCGCCGCATGGACTTTTTTCAGCTGAGCATCGGCCCAGCCTTGCCACTGCTTTTCCAATGGGCGGGCACTGAACTCGTAACGCGCCAGCAAGGCAGCATCGATCAAACCGTCGCCCAATGCCTGGCGCGACAAACTCAACCAGCGCGCATCATCCTGTGACGGGATTAAATCGCCTTGCGCGCGGGCATTGAGGTATTCGCAAATCACGCGGCTGTCGTACAGACATGCCCCTTGTTCGGTTCGCAGTGCGGGCACTTTGGCTAACGGATTAACGATGGCGATGCGCTCATCGCGTTCAACCGGATGCGCCGCCGAATCCAGAAGCTCAATCTCATTCATGAGCCCAAGACAATGCGCAGTCACCATCACTTTGCGCACATAGGCAGAGGTGGTGGCGTAAAACAGTTGCATCATGCCAACCCTCCTTGCTGATCCACG
This sequence comes from Pantoea sp. SS70, assembly GCF_029866845.1. Classification (NCBI taxonomy): domain Bacteria; kingdom Pseudomonadati; phylum Pseudomonadota; class Gammaproteobacteria; order Enterobacterales; family Erwiniaceae; genus Pantoea; species Pantoea sp. SS70. The sequence goes on from NZ_CP117200.1 coordinate 92,826, forward strand.
CTCAGCAACACTTTGCCAATGTTGGAGTTGGCCTCAAGGATTCGATGTGCATCCGCCGCCTGCGCCAGCGGCAAAATTTGATGCAGCGTGGGTTTGATTTTGCCTGCTACGATCAGCGGCAGCAGATGTTTGCGGATGCACACCGCCAGGCGCGCCTTTTCAGCAGCGCTTTTGGGGCGCAGCGTGGAAGAGGTCAAACTCAATCCTTTACGCATCACCAATTGCAGATCGAGCTCGATCTTCGCGCCCTGCATAAATGACAAGCTCACATGACGTCCGCCTTGCGCTAATACGCTAAGATTGCGCGCCACGTAATCACCACCCACGTTATCCAGCACCACATCCACGCCTTGCCCTGCGGTTTCCGCTGCAATCACCGCGACAAAATCCTCTTTATGACGATCAATGGCGCGCCAGACGCCAAGCTGTTGCAGCGCCGCAATTTTGTCGGCACCGCCTGCGGTGGCCACCACACGTGCACCACAGGCGTGCGCACATTGGATGGCAAAGGTGCCAACGCCGCTGGCGGCACCGTGAATCAGTACGGTTTCACCGGGGGCTAAACGGCCCAGCTCAAACAGGTTGTGCCACACAGTAAACGCCGCTTCGGGGATGCCCGCTACATGCGCCAAAGGCAGATTATCGGGCACCGGCAAACACAACTCAGCGCGCGCCACGCAATAGTCGGCATAACCGCCACCGTTCAGCAGCGCCATTACTGCGTCGCCGATGGCGAAACCACTAACCCCTGCACCTAACGCCACCACGTTACCTGCTACTTCCAGACCGAATACATCTGAGCTGCCCGGTGGGATTGGCATGCCGTTACGCTGCATAATGTCAGGACGATTAACGCCCGCGCTGGCGACGCGAATCAATACTTCACCCGTCGCAGGTTGTGGCACGGCACGTTCTACCACCGTTAACACCTCTGCGCCGCCCGGCTGGCGGGCAATTACCGCGTTCATCATTTCAGGCACCATCGGATTTTATCCTTGCTTAGCGGCGGTAAAGGCGCACACGCCTTCATCATCAAAGGTGATGCCCACTACGCTACCCACTGGCCAGCGGGTTAGGGATTCCAGACCCGACTGGCGCGCAAACAGCGAGGCGCTGCCGAGGGCTGGCACATCAAGATGCACATCAACGTGATCGCCCTGAAACACATGGGTGATCACCGTGGCGCTCAGGAAACAGTGCGAAGAGAGCGGCCCCAATTGAATGTTTTCCGGACGCACGTACACATCGAGTCGCTCGCCAACGCTCGCCTGCACGCGTTCTGCCGGCAGACGCAGCGCGTTGCCGCCCAGCTCAAGCACCGCAGCGTGATCGCGCCCGGCATAACGTCCAGGCAAGATGTTGACGTCACCGACAAAGCCCGCCACAAACGGATCGCGCGGCTGGCGATAGATTTCATCCGGTGTACCGATTTGGCGCACATGCCCCGCCGACATCACCACCACGCGATCGCTCATGCTAAGCGCTTCGCCCTGATCGTGGGTGACAAACACCGTGGTGACGCCTAACTTGCGCTGGATGGCTTTCAGTTCGACCTGCATCGATAAACGCAGATTCTTGTCCAGCGCGGAAAATGGCTCATCCAGCAACAAGACTTTTGGACGGATCACCAGCGCACGCGCCAGTGCCACACGCTGCTGTTGTCCGCCGGAGAGTTCACGCGGTTTGCGATGGCTGTAACCCGCCAATTTGACCAACGCTAATGCTTGCTCAACGCGCTCCGCGATTTCGGCCTTTGGCACCCCGCGCATTCGCAGGCCATAACCCACATTTTTCTCCACCGTCATATGCGGAAACAGCGCGTAGTTCTGGAACACAATGCCGATTTCACGCTGGTAAGGGGGGATTTCCGTGACCAATTCGCCATCAATAAAAATCTCGCCGCCATCAGCTTCAGCAAAACCGGCCATCAAATTGAGCAACGTGGTTTTGCCGCAGCCCGAGGGGCCGAGCAGGGTAATAAATTCCCCTTCCTCAATAGTCAGGGAAATTTTGTGCAGTGCGATAGCGTCGCCAAACTTCTTCAGCACGCCATCTAACTGTACGGCGATGTTGCTGCTTTTCACTGCGGCGCGCGGCATATCCGGCTGTGGGAATCGGGTGATTTCTGCACTAACCATGAACTCTCCAAAGCAATTGGTGTGACGTTGTCACAGTAATTATTGACGCATCCATGCGGCTAAGCGCTGCAACATGGCGTCACAGGCATCCAACTGAGCGATGCTGATGAATTCGTCGGGTTTATGACCTTGCGCCATGCTGCCAGGCCCACAAATCACGCTGGGAATACCGGCCTGGTGGAACAAGCCGCCTTCGGTGCCAAAGGCTACCGTGCTGAAGTCGCTGGATTGAGTGAGATAGGCGATCAATCGCGCAGCGTCACTTTGCGCATCGGTTAATAACCCGGGGTAGCCACTGATAGGATAAAAACGGATCGCGCTGTCCACTGCGACTGCCTGCATACGCGGCACCAGCTCTGATTGCGCGAAGGTGTCGATCTCAGCGGCAACGGCTTGCGCGTCATGCTGGGGCAGGGTGCGCACTTCAAAGTCAAAGACGCATTCAGCGGGCACAATGTTCAATACGGTGCCGCCACGAATAATGCCGGTTTGCACCGTCGTAAAAGGGGGATCAAAACGTGTGTCATGTTGTTCAGTCTGCGCCAGGCGCTCGCCGATCGCCGTTAATTGATGAACAAGCTGCGCAGCATATTCGATGGCATTGACACCCTGCGGCGCATAGGCAGAATGGCAAGCCGCGCCCTTCACTTCGCAGCGCACACCCAGTTTTCCCTTATGACCGAGCACCGGTTGCAGTTCGGTGGGTTCACCAATCAGGCAGATTGACGGCTTTTCCGGGCGCTGCGACAGCGCCTCCAGCAAGGTGCGCACGCCCAGGCAGCCGACCTCTTCGTCATAGGAGATTGCCAGATGCAGCGGCTGCTTTAGCGGCTGTGCCAGAAAATGAGGCACTGCCGCCAGCATGCAGGCGATGTAACCTTTCATATCGGCGGTGCCGCGCCCGTATAACTTGCCATCACGTTCGGTGAGCGTGAACGGTGGCACGCTCCAGTTTTGTCCCTCCACCGGCACCACATCGCTGTGGCCGGAGAGCATCACGCCGCCATCGCCAGCGGGTCCAAGACGTGCATACAAATTGGCTTTACTGCGTTCCGCGTTGTGAATTAGCTCACCGCTTACACCCAAATCATTCAGGTAACGCCAGACGAAATCGATCAATGCCAGGTTGGATTCACGGCTGGTGGTGTCAAACGCCACCAGCTTTTCAAGCAGTTGTCGGCTGGTAAACATGGAAACTCCTACTCGTCGCCCGGCACGCCATAACGGGGTGCCTGCGTTGGATCAATGGCGCGCGTCACGTAATCGTTCATTTGCGGTTGATAAGCCAGCCACAACTGGACGAGTTCGCTAATTGGATCGCCATCCGTCCAGTCAACACGCAGATCGACAATCGGCCACACCTGATCATCAACGATCGACAAGGCAGAAGAGTGCACCGGCCCCGCTTCCCCGCCCGCCTGCATGCCCGCTTGCAGCGCCGCCATTAAGCGCTCGGCTAAATGACCGGAATGCTGTTCGAAGGCGCTTACCATCGCCGGAATCACCTCAGGATTAGCCAGCAGATTGCCCGCCGCAACACAGTGATGACCGGTTTGCGCGTTATGAATGCCCAGCGTTTTGTCGCCGCTAAAGCAGGCCGCTTGGCCATCGGCGGCTAACACCGTCACCTGGCGATAAAAGGAATAGTCGTCGCTGGCGAGTCCGGCTCTGAGCGCGGCTTCTGCGCTGTCGCCTTGTTGCAGGCGATCAAGAATGCGCGGGCCTAGCGCGGGTAAGGTAATGTTCTGGGTTGATACTGCGCCCACTGCCGCGCGTAGCCATGGGCAACGTGCGCCTACCGCAATGCTGGATGAGCTAATGGCAATGCCGATTTGACCGGTTGCGTCGCAGCGTCCCACAATGGATAACGTCATCGTTTCGCGCCTCTTATTCCGCTTGCCAGTCGTCAGGAATAACCGCGATCACATCGATTTCCATCAACCATTGCGGTTGACCTAAACCGGAAATCACCAAACCGGTGGAGATCGGGAACACACCTTTCAGCCACTTGCCGACCACCTGATACACCGGCTCGCGATAGCGGGGATCAATGATGTAAGTGGTGGTTTTGACGATGTGCGATAAATCGCTGCCCGCTTCTTCCAGTAGCTGTTTAACGTTTTTCATCGCCTGTTCGGCTTGCGCGGCGGGATCGCCTAATCCTACCAGGTTGCCCGCGAAGTCGGTGCCAATCTGCCCACGGACATACACGGTATTGCCTGCGCGCACCGCCTGACAGAGATCGTTATCCAGTGCCTGATTGGGATAGGTTTCTTTGGTGTTGAATTTACGGATGCGAGTATGTGTGGTCATGCTGGCCTGCTCTGCGAAAAAAGGGTTTCGCAAGGTATACCCTCCTACGCCTGGCAGCGAAAACAGCATTAACCGAGGTGTTGCTTTGAAAAATCCGAAGGAGCTAACGGTGATGATTTTTAGCATTAAATTGTGAACATCATCACCTGCCGACTAACCGGCGTTTACCGGACGTGCGTTCTGAGGTATACCACCCTGCTTATTCCCCTAACTCTCAGATAAGGATATAAAAATGTTTGCAAAGCAGTATGAGGTGGATGAAAAGCATATCGATTTTCAGGGCGTGGTCGATGGCCTTTATTATCCGTTTTATATGGAGTGGACGCGTCACGCTTATATGCGTGAAGCTTTAGGTATCGATATTGAAGAAGAGTTTAAACAGGGCAAAATTACGCTCCCGCACCGGATGGCGGTGCGGGGGGAACCCGTTTTCCCCTCAGCCTGTTAATAGAGAAATAAATTTCCACGTAACATCAGTGACTAAATGAGTGGAATCAGAACCCCCAATTTTTCATCACTGAGGGTGATGCGGTCCCGGCCCAACTGATTCACGCATAATTAATTCCCCGGCAAAGGTTTTGTCGTTGCGCATTTCGCCGCCATCCAGCATGGAAATCAGGCGTTCAATGGTTTCCTGAATCATCTCGGTTACCGGCATTTTCACGCTGGATAACGCCGGAATGGTAAACGGCGCCAGCGGGATATCATCGAAACCGATCACTGCCACTTGTGCAGGCACCGCAATCTGCGCGGCCGCCAGCGCTTTGAGCGCGCCCACCGCCATATCATCGTTACTGGCCACCAGCGCCGTGAAATTTCTGCCCTGGTTCAGTAACTGTTGTACCGCTGTCATGCCGTTTTGCGCCTGCCATTTTCCTTCGACCACCAGCGCATCTTCAACGGCAATGCCATGTTTGGTCAGCGCGGCGTGGTAGCCCGCCAGACGTTCGCGGCCGGTCGGCGAATCCAGCGAACCGGTGATAAAGGCGATGTCGCGATGGCCCAGCGCAATCAGCTGCTCCACCGCTGCGCTGCTGCTGCGCTGTTGATCCGAGTAAATGCAGTAACTGTCGTGCTGACGCAGACGGCGGTTGATCACCAATATCGGGTGTTTATGCTGCGCAATGATGCTGTCCATTTCATCGGTGGTGAGAAAACGCGGATAGATGATCACGCCATCGCAGCGCAAATCGAGCAGGAACTGAATGGCCGCACGCTCCTCTTCGGCGCTGTGTTTACCATCCACCAGCAACAACTGACGTCCCTGCTGTTCCATCAGGCGCGCAGAGTGCTGCATCAACTCGCTGAAGTAGCTGCCGGTGTAAAGGGTATTGGTGATCACTAGCCCAATCGTCTGGCTGGATTTGGTCGCCAGATTGCGCGCCAGCAAGTTAGGGCGGAAATCAGTAGCGGCAATCGCCTGATACACCTTCTCGCGTTTTTCCTGGCTGACATAGCCGTTGCCAGACAGCACACGCGACACAGTCGCTTTGGAAACGCCTGCTACTTTTGCCACCTCGATTATCGTCGCCATGATTCACTCTTTTTCCATGCTCATTGCAGCAGTGTACCTAAGCCACGAAATAGGCGGCAATTTTTCTGCCATTACCGCATAGCCGTCCAGTTACTCAAAGCGATCAACTTCACACTTTCAACTATCGAATTTTAAATTTCTTGCCTGGATTACATTGCATCTTCATGATTTTGTGAAACCGGTTTCTCATGATGAAAAATCACGCAGAAACTGTTGTACCCCTACCAAATAATCAGAGATTAAAAATCCATGGCTAAAAATTATGCGGATGTCTCGCGCGCCATCGTGGCTGCGCTCGGCGGCCTGAACAATATCGAAGCGGTGACGCACTGCATGACGCGCCTGCGTTTCGTGGTGAAAGACAGCGCCAGCATTGATAACGCCACACTGAAAGCCATTCCCGGCGTGATGGGCGTGGTGCACACCGACACGCAGTGTCAGGTGATCATTGGTAACAATGTGAACCTCGCTTATCAGGAAGTGTTGAAGCTCGGCACGCCGAACAGCGAAGGCGCCGCGCCAGTGAAACGCAAAATCACCCTACGCAGCATCGGTGCCGGTATTCTTGATGCGCTGGTGGGCACCATGTCACCGTTGATCCCGGCGATTATTGGTGGCTCGATGGTAAAGCTGTTGGCGATGGTACTGGAGATGAGCGGCGTGCTGGAGAAAGGCTCTTCCACAGTGATCATCCTCAACGTGATAGGTGACGGCGCGTTCTTCTTCCTGCCGATTATGGTGGCCGCCTCCGCCGCGCTGAAATTCAAAACCAACATGTCGCTGGCGATTGCCATCGCGGGTGTGCTGGTGCATCCCAACTTTGTCGATTTAATGGCGAAAGCCGCACAAGGCCAGGCGGTGGAATTTGCTTACATTCCGGTGACGGCGGTGAAGTACACCTACACGGTTATTCCGGCGTTAGTGATGACGTGGATTCTGTCGCATATCGAATACTGGGTTGATCGCATCACGCCTGCGGTTACCAAGAACTTCCTCAAGCCGATGCTGATTGTGCTGGTGGCCGCGCCGATTGCCATTGTACTGATTGGACCGCTCGGCATCTGGATTGGTAGCGGCATTTCCGCGCTGGTCTACACCATTCACGGCTATCTTGGCTGGTTGTCGGTGGCGATTATGGGCGCACTGTGGCCGCTGCTGGTGATGACCGGGATGCATCGCGTGTTTACCCCAACCATCATTCAAACCATCGCCGAAACCGGCAAAGAAGGCATGGTGATGCCGTCGGAGATCGGGGCCAACCTGTCGCTGGGCGGTTCTTCGCTGGCGGTGGCATTCAAAACCAAGAACCCTGAACTGCGTCAAACCGCGTTTGCGGCGGCGGCATCGGCGATTGTCGCGGGCATTTCTGAACCGGCGCTGTATGGCGTGGCGGTCAGGTTGAAACGTCCGCTGATCGCCAGCCTGATCAGCGGCTTTATCTGCGGCGCAGTGGCAGGGATTGGGGGACTTGCCAGCCATTCAATGGCCTCGCCAGGCTTGTTCACCAGCGTACAGTTTTTCGATCCTACCAATCCGATGAGCATCGTGTGGGTCGCTGGCGTGATGGTGCTGTCGGTGGTGCTCTCCTTCATTCTGACGTTGATTCTCGGCTTTGAAGATATCCCGGTCACCGAGCCCGCACAGCCAAAGCCGGTGACGGATGATGCCAAACCCGCCAACGTTAATTTATCCAAGGTGTAAATGAGGTTTTTATGTCTGAAGTGACATTTCCAGAGGGATTTTTGTGGGGCGGCGCATTAGCCGCTAATCAGTCAGAGGGGAGCTATCTGGCGGGTGGTAAAGGTTTAACCACGGTGGATATGATCCCCCACGGCGCGCATCGCATGCCGGTAAAGTTGGGCCAGGAAAAGCGTTTCGAACTGCGCAGCGATGAGTATTACCCAAGCCATGACGCCATCGATTTTTACCGTCGCTATAAAGACGATATCGCGCTGATGGCAGAAATGGGTTTTACCGTGTTCCGTACCTCGATTGCCTGGAGCCGTATTTATCCGCAAGGCGATGAATTGACGCCAAACGCGGAAGGCATCGCGTTCTATCGCAGCCTGTTTGAAGAGTGCCAGAAATATGGCATCACGCCGCTGGTGACGCTGTGCCACTTCGATGTACCGATGCATTTGGTGACCGAATACGGTTCGTGGCGCAATCGCAAAATGATCGAATTTTTCAGCCGCTATGCGCGCACCTGCTTTGAAGAATTTAACGGTCTGGTGAAGTATTGGCTGACCTTTAACGAGATCAATATCCTGCTGCACAGCCCGTTTTCCGGCGCAGGTTTGGTGTTTGAACCGGGCGAAAACCCGGAGCAGGTGAAGTATCAGGCGGCGCATCACGAGCTGGTGGCAAGCGCGCTGGTGACCAAAATCGCCCATGAAATTAACCCGGAAAACCAGGTCGGCTGCATGCTGGCGGGTGGCAACTTCTATCCGTGGTCATGTAAGCCTGAGGATGTATGGGCCGCGCTGGAGAAGGATCGCGAAAACCTGTTCTTTATCGATGTGCAGGCGCGCGGCGCTTATCCTTCGTATGCCGCGCGGGTATTCCGCGAGAAAGGCGTGGAGATTGCGATGGAAGCGGAAGATGCCGCTACGCTGCGTCACACCGTTGATTTCGTCTCCTTCAGCTATTACGCCTCACGCTGCGCCTCGGCAGAGATGAACGAGCAAAATAGCAGCGCCGCCAACGTGGTTAAATCGCTGACCAATCCGCATGTTAAACGCAGCGATTGGGGCTGGGGCATCGATCCACTCGGTCTGCGTATCACCATGAACATGATGCATGACCGCTACCAGAAGCCGCTGTTTCTGGTGGAAAACGGCCTCGGCGCGCACGATGAAATCAATGCCGACGGCGAGATCAACGACGATTACCGCATCAGCTATCTGAAGGAGCATATTCAGGCGATGGGCGAAGCGATTGCCGATGGTATCCCGCTGATCGGTTATACCACGTGGGGCTGCATCGATTTGGTGGCGGCCTCGACCGGCGAAATGAGTAAGCGTTATGGGTTTGTTTATGTCGATCGTGATGACAAAGGCAACGGCAGCCTGGAACGCATCCGCAAAAAATCATTCTGGTGGTACAAGCAAGTGATCGCCAGCAACGGGCGGAATCTGGAGGCGCTGTAAATAAGTGGTCGCCATGAATGGCGTAATGCCGATCAGTTAAGCGCCGTTTCAAATCACCGCACCTTCCGTAGCGGCGCGATTTATCGCGCAATGAATTGCGCCGCTACAATGTGTGCTCTCAGTAATGAGGGGTTTTCATGTCTTAACTGACGAGCATTACTCCATGGATGGCGACCCTACTTAATGATTGGCCACGCTTGTTGCGGGAACAGATAGAGCCGAATACTGAACAGATGGAACAGCGGCGTCAGCACCCTTTCGTCGCGCTTCGCCAGTTGTTCCAGCTTCAGCAACAGTAAATCCAGCTCCTCCTGCAAATCCGCATGCGGTGGGGTTTGCAGTGACTTCAGGCGGCGTTTGAGAAACAGCGCCAGCTCATGAAACATCTGTCCACTATCCAGATGATATTGCTGCAGCAGCTCTTTGTGGCGCGCGTAATAATCAAAACTGTTCACGCCCAGCCACACTTCCTTGAGCAACATGCCGGCTGAACGCATATCGGGATGCGGATCGAGCCGTAAGCGCGGCAACACCACATTCACTTTATCCAGCATCAGGCTGATAAAACGTTGCCGTCCCAGCAGTGACGAACCGTTTCGTTCGGTCTCTTTAATAAAGCGCAATAGCTCGCGCAGACCATGTCGCACGGCGCGGCGCGCGGTCCATGATGGGCGTTTGTTACGCATGATGGCGGTGATGATTACCGCAAACATCACGCCCGCCATGGTGGCAATCGCGTTATTGATTAGCAGCACCAAATCAGGTTTTAAATGGTGGCCGAGGCCGATAAAGCCGGGGAGCTGAATCGCTACGCTCAGGCCTATCATGTTGGTCGAGGGCCGCGCGATCATCAGCGCCAGAATCATCAGTCCGGGCGCGAGACAAATCATCAGCGCCTCAAACGAAGTGGCTTGCGGCAGCAGCAGCGCCACATAAATTACGCTGATAATGATCGCCACGATTACGCCACGCACAAACAGCTTCATTGAAGTCAGCGGCGTATCCTGGCTGGCGAGCAATGAGCAGAGAATCGCCGCCATCACCGGTGCCGATGCGCCATCACGCCAGCCTGATCCCATCCACAGCAAGCAGGAACCGAAGGTGGCACAGAACGCGGTTAGCGCCGAAAGCCGAATTAACCCTTTATCGAAAAAGCGGTGCGTGCGTTTGCCGCGCGCCAGTGTGGTGTCGCCCGACAGGTCGCTTACCAATCCACCAACGCTTTGATAGGCCCCGGCAATACGGACAAAATCCGCCAGCCGTTCCATTAATCCGGTAAAAAGCAGCCAGTTTTCAGTAGGCAAGTCGCCGTTTTGCCAGGCGAGGTTAAGTTCAGCCTGACAAGCGCTTAACGTCTGCTGGATGCCGCCGGTTTCCCCTACCGCTTCACCATCATTGAGCCACTGTAGAAACAGCTGAAAGGTTTGCGCCACGTTTTCCGGAAAGGCGATCTGCAGTATCGAGAGCCGCTGCAGGCGCATCTCGATAGCCGTGAGAGTCGGGATCAAATAGGAGAGATGTTGATACTGCACGCTAACCAGGCGAATCAGTCTCCGCGCGGCGTCACCTTCATAAACGCAGTGGGTGATCAGCACTTCCACCTGCTGCGGATGCGTTGCCATGCGGATCAGAATATCGTCACGCTCAGGCGAACTATCGCTGGGAATGCCGGAAAGCAAATCGCTGCACAGTTTGCGCGCGTTAAGATACCAGTGGCTGACACTCTGCTCCAACAGACTGCGCATCGATACCGGAAACAATAGCGCATGCACAAGGCTGCTGCAGACGATGCCGAGCGTGATCTCTTCTATACGCGAAATCACCGTGCTGGTGATCGACAGCGGCGTGGTGACTTCCGGAAAACCCATGATCGCCGCGCTGTAACCGGCCAGCATAAACACGTAACTCTTCGGCGTGCGGTCGTGCAGTGACAGATAGAGGCAAACGCTGACCCATAACGAAATGCAGAAACAGAACAGCAGCGGATGCTGAACGGTCGGCGGAAAGATAAAGAAGACGAATACGCCGCCCAATAGTGTCCCCAGCAGACGGAACACCGATTTGGAAATGGTTGAGGCGGAATAGAGCTGTGATGCGAGCAATACCGTGGTCACCGCCCACGCCGGTTTATCCAGATTCAGTTCGAGTGCGAAATAGAGTGCCAGAAAGGCGGCCAGACAGGTTTTTACAGCAAAAAAAACGGCGTTTTTTGAAAACCACTGCATGACACGGTGACCAGGATGTACTGAATGTTGCGTATCCTGCCAGAATGTGAAAAAGCCTCACCTCGATAAATATGTCGAATTATTTCGTAATCGAAAACCATGTTCATCGCGCGGTTTGCACGTGGCGCAGATGCGTAAGCACGGCTAATGAAAATCCACGTTAAAGATGCGGTTTTGTCGCTAATTTACCCGGCATCCGCGATTTCAGCCGTTTTTACACGTAGCAGTTATCAGGCCGATAAATGTGTGCTGGATCACATTTTAGTGAAATGCGCCCTTTTTGGTCGTTTATCCATAAAATAATTTCGCGCAATGCCGTCTACAAATATCGCAGAAATTTGTGGAATGCTCGGGTGAGTATTTTGCGAGAAAATCGCCATGAATAGCGACCCTACGAACTGTAGGTACATTTTTAACCGTAGCGGTGCTAATATTTGCGCGCTGAATAATGCGAAGAACTCTCGGGAACGCAGTATGTTACGTAAACATCAACTTCATCGGGAAGCCGACGTACTGCTTTCCCTGCTCCACATCTGTAAAATCGTCGTAACTGCCCTATTTCTGCTGCTGTTTATTTCTCGCTCAGCAATTGCTGAAATAAAAGACGATAAAGCCAATCGCATTGTCAGCGGTATTATTAGTTTTACCCATTGGCCGGGTTTAACCGGCGCGCCACAACTCTGCGTATTTTCCTCCGCGCAACATCTCTCATTGCCACAAAGTAGTGTGCCTTCAGCCGTTCCGTTTAGCGTGGTTTATCTCTCCAGCGAAAGTGAACTGGCAACGCAGCATTGCGATGCGATCTATTTTGGCGATCAGACGCCGCAACAACAGGTTGAACTTTTTAATCACCTCAAAGGTAAGGCGGTATTAACCCTCGCTGAAAACAATGCGGAATGTACCATTGGCGCCGCCTTCTGCCTGATTTTTAAACCCGACCACACGCTGTTCTCAGTCAACCTTGATTCGCTTGCCAGGAGCGGCGTCAAGGTGAGTCCGGACGTACTGTTGCTGTCCCGCAATGGAAGCAAATAAGATGAAAATAGAAAATTCACTAAATGACAAATCATCGATTCGTAACAAGCTGCGCAAGATTAGCACCATCAACTCTGCGGTGATTTTATTGCTGTGCTGGCTGCTACTCTCGTCGACTTCCCTGCTGTTTATTAAAAGCTACGAGAAAAGAAATCTGGAATTAATTGCCGCCACGCTCAGCACCACGCTGACGGCCGCCACGGTATTTGAAGACAGCTACGACGCGCATAATAAAATCGCGCGCCTCGGCAATGAAGGCATGTTCGATTCCGCAAAACTGGTGACTGACGATCACACTGTTTTAGTTGACTGGCATGATCGACAAGAACAGACCGGCTGGTATCCGCGATTATTACGTGAGTGGATTTATCTTAAACCGCTCAGCGTTAATATTAACCACTCGGAAGCCAATGTCGGTACGCTGACGCTGGAAGGCACCGTTACCGGTGCGGCCGATTTCATCCGTTATTCGCTGATGATTCTGACCAGCGGCATGCTGTGCGTGTTAATCATCTCCTTCCTGCTGAGTGAATTTCTCCATCGCGGCATACTTGCCTCGTTGCGTAATATCACCAGCTCGATCCACTACGTGATCCATTCTGGTGATTTTTCCTTACGTATCCCGGAAAGCCCGACGCGCGAATTTCAGCTGTTTTCCAATGACCTCAACTCGTTGCTGACAGAGATGCAGACGCTGCAGGCTTCTCTGATCCGCGATAATCGCACGCTGGCCGCCAAAGCGCTGGAAGACCCGCTAACCGGCCTCGCCAATCGCGCCGCCTTTGTGGCGCGTTTAACCCAACTGCTCGATCAGCAACTGGCGAAAGAGCGCTTTGCTTTGCTGTTTCTCGATGGCGATCGCTTTAAAAGCATCAATGATAACTGGGGCCATGCCGCCGGTGATGAAGTACTGAAAGCGATTGGTTCGCGCCTTTCCGCATTGGCGTATAAACAGGATTTAGTCGCGCGTTTAGGCGGCGATGAGTTTGCCATGCTGGTGAGCAGCCGCGCCAGCGAGGCGCAATTGCAGTTGCTGATGCAGGATATTAATGAAGCCATCAGCCAGAAAATAGTTATTGCTGAAGGCACTCCGATTTCCACCTCGGTGACCATTGGCTACGCCTGGTCGCAGCACGGCGATACGGTTGAGTCGATTCTGGAACGCGCAGATACGAACATGTACAAAAATAAGGGAAAGAGTAAGGTGCGGAGATGAAGATGAAAATTTTCCTGATGGTGTGTGTGCTGGCGCTGGTCGGTTGCCAGGCAAAGGGACGTTTCAGCGATGAACAGATCGCAGCGATGCGTAATGCCGGTTTCAGCCAAAATAGCGAAGGTTGGGGATTAGGTTTGTCGGACAAAATTCTGTTTGGCGTCAACGAATCTGAACTCACTCCCGCCAGTAAAAACACCATTCAGACAATGGCGAAAAATCTGGCGACGACCGGCATTAAGCATGTGCGTATTGATGGTCATACCGATAATTACGGCAAAGCGGCTTACAACCAGCAGCTGTCGTTGAAAAGAGCCAACGCCGTTGCGACACAATGGGCGCAAGGCGCGGGAATTCCGCGCGAAAATATCGTTACGCGCGGCTTAGGAATGAGCGCGCCGATTGCCAGCAACAATAACCCGCAGGGCCGGGCGCAAAACCGCCGCGTGGCGATTGTGATTACGGCGCCGTGATGATCTGGCGCTCGACTGCATAATCGTACAAACGGTCGCGCGCTAAATTCTTCATCTTCACTTCGCACATAATATCGAAGGCATCAAACGACAGCGCCCAATCATTTAAGCTTTGATTGAAGTAATAATCGGCATGGGCGCGAAGTTTGGTTTTCGACACCGCTAAATCCTGCTGATCCGGGAAACCGTGATCGGGAATCAAACCTTCCTGCGCAATCGAATAGTGCAAAACTGGCCGCACACCGCGCCACGACGCTTTTATCAGCGCGATGCGCGCATCATCAGCCTGAATATAGTGATTCTCTTTCACCCAATGATGGTGAATATCCAGTACTACCGGACACAACTCACGCGCCTGCAACACATCGTCCAGCGAACATGATATTTCATCATTTTCCACCGTCAGCATATTGCGCGCTTCAGGGGTGAGCCGCAGAAACGCGGCGCGGAATCCCTCAAAGCCCTTTTTGCCGTTCATATGGATGTTGATTTTGAAATCCTGAAACTGTCGGCCATAACCCATTAATACCGCACAGGTGGCGTGATACTCCACATCCTCAATCGCGCGATCGACCACGCCGTCATTATCGGAGGCCAGCACCGTATATTGGCCGGGGTGGAATGAAAGCCGAATATTATTAGCGCGCGCCAGCTCGCCGCAGCGGCGTAGTAACGGCGTAAGATCGGGCAATAATTCACCGTACAGCTGAGCCGCTTGCGGCACCGTGTAAAGCGGCAATAGATCGCTGCCGATGCGCATCATGCGCAGCGCGTCGGGCTGCGTGGCCAGCTTTTCAAGCGTGAGAGTGAGATTTTGCAGATTGTTTTGCGCCAGTTGGTTTAACAGCGTGATGCGTGATTCATCATCGAGACTAAGAAAGCGCGTGCGGGTGGTGCTTTTGAAGGGATACGGCTGTTTAGCCTGTTGATCCAGATACTTACAAGCAAAGCCTAATTTCATTTCATCCCCCGTTTAATCAGCGTGAAAGTGTAGCTGCGATCGGAGAAAGTGCCAGGTGCGCATCGCGGCGCACCTGGCTGACATCATACGTCTGGGAAGGTCATATTGCTGCCCGGCGCTTCACGATGCAGGTGGATAAAGTTCAGGTGACGTTCGTACTGATCGAGAATATCGATGATCACCTGCTCTTTGTTGTAGTCCATCAAATCATTGCCCTGGCTGCCTTCCAGCAAGAAGGTTTCCAGGCGGTAATAGGTCGATTTACCGCTACGTGCGCGATAGGTAAAGCCCGGTACCGAATACTGCTGTGGCCAGATTTGATAAACGAAATCCTGCTCCTCGCCCAGCAACACGCGCAGATCAAGGTGGCCCAGCGGCTGCCCCTCTTCTGGCTCGGCACGCTCCAGCGATACACGTCCACCGCGCAGCTCCAGCTCTTTCGCCACATCCTGCATCGCCGGGAACAGCACCTCTTCCATCATCTTCTGCGTATAGCGCGTGCCCGGATAGTTCATTAGACGCGACAGGCGCTTCTTCCAGCTCAGGCGATCGTTACTGGCCGGAATGTACGGCGCAGTGTCGCGGCTGGCGCTGGCGCGGCGGTGATCTTCCACCTTCAGGGATTTATACAGCCCGGCCATCACAAAGAAGATCACAAAGCTAAACGGTAAGCCCATGATCACCGTGGCGTTTTGCAGGGCAGAAATTCCGTTGGTCATTAGCATGCCCATCGTCAGCACACCAATCGCAATCGACCAGAAGATACGCAGCCAGTTCGGTGCATCGCTGTTGATGTCTTTCAGCTTCGAGGTGAAGTTACCCAGCACCAGCGAACCGGAATCCGCCGACGTCACGTAGAACAGCATGCCGGTGATGGTGGCCACCGAAGCACTGAATTTAAACGCCGGATACTGCGCCAGCAGGCTATAGAAGCCGCGTTCGGCATGCGCCATCACTTCCTGCGCAAAGCCGGCATCGCCGTGAATGATTTCATACAGCGCCGCGTTACCAAACACCGACAGCCACAGCAGCGTAAAGGTGAACGGGATAATAAGCGTACCCAACACGAACTCACGAATGGTACGACCGCGCGAGATACGTGCGAGGAACAGACCGACAAACGGCGACCAGGCAACCCACCACGCCCAGAAGAACAGCGTCCAGCTATTCATCCACTCGCGTGGCTGATCGAAGGCAAAGGTATTCAACGTCATGCCCATAAAGCGATTGATGTAATCACCAACGTTCAGCACCAGCGCGTTGAGCAGGAAATCGGTCTTGCCCATAAACAGCACGAAGAGAATTAAGCCCAGCGCCAGCGCGACGTTCAGCTCAGAAAGAATACGGATGCCTTTATCCACACCGGATGTTACTGAGATGGTGGCGATGATCACCGACAGCACAATTAGCGCGGCCTGCGCCGTGAAACCTTCCGGAATATCGAACAGCACGTTGAGGCCGTAGTTCAACTGCACCACACCAATTCCCAACGTGGTGGCGATCCCAAAGATGGTGCCGATCACCGCGGCGATATCCACCGTGTGACCAATCGGGCCATTAATGCGTTTGCCGAAAATCGGATAGAGCGCCGAACGGATGGTGAGCGGCAGATTGTAGCGATAGCTGAAGTAGCCGAGCGCTATGCCCATTAATGCGTACATCGACCAGCCGGTGACGCCGTAGTGGAACAGCGTCCACACCATCGCCTGACGCGCGGCTTCCATGGTCTGCCCTGCACCTTCTGGCGGCTGCATGTATTGGGTTACCGGCTCGGCAACCGAGAAGAACATTAGGTCAATACCGATGCCGGCGGCAAACAGCATCGCCGACCAGCTCAGCAAACTGAACTCGGGTTTAGATTGCTCCGGCCCCAGCTTGATAGCGCCGTAGCGTGAACACGCCATGTAGATGACAAACACGATGTACAGCGTGGCAGCGAGCATGTAGTACCAGCCAAACGTGGAGGTGACCCAGTTAACGGCGGTCAGAAGCCAGCTGGCAGCTAGTTCGCTGTAAAAAATCGTGACAAGTGAAAATGTCAGAATCAGTCCGGCGGAGGTGTAAAACACCACAGGATTGATTCTGTCTTTTTCACTGGCAGGTGGATTAATCATCGATTACCTCTGGTTAATTTCCTGTAGTACGTGCCAAAGAAGCTCGCGGAGATCGCCATTAACGGCATCCCGACGAGGCAAAATGCGGTTTTCGTGGGATGCGCGTGCATACGCATCCGCTGAGTCCCTTCGCTTCCCCGCTTCGTTTTTGTAACAATCCAAGCACAGCATCCTAACAAATTTCTTTTTTATATTGAACGTGCAATCAAAAAAAGTTTTAATAGTGTTCTAAGATTGAAGTGGAGCTGGAGTGTTATGCCAAAGGTGGGAATGCAGCCGATACGTCGTCGGCAACTGATTGATGCGACCCTGAGCACCATCAACGAAGTCGGGATCAACGATGCCACCATTGCGCAGATTGCGCGACGTGCTGGCGTATCGACAGGCATCATTAGCCACTACTTCAAAGACAAGAACGGTCTGCTGGAAGCCACGATGCGTGACGTAACACGTCAGCTACGTGATGCGGTAGCAGCAAGGTTAAAACCGCTGGCAGACGCCACAACGGAAGCGCGCCTGCTGGCGATTGTGGAAGGCAACTTTGATGATTCTCAGGTGCACAGCGCCGCAATGAAAGCCTGGCTGGATTTCTGGGCCAGCAGCATGCATCAGCCACAGTTGGGCCGCTTAGAACGCGTGAGCAGCCGGCGCCTGTTTTCCACATTGGCAGCCGAGTTTCGTCGCGTTATCCCGCGCGAAAAGGCGCGTCTGGCGGCACATGGCCTCGCGTCATTGATTGATGGCCTGTGGCTGCGCGCGGCGCTCAGCGGCAAACCGTTCGATTTGGCTATCGCCAGACAGCTCACCACCCAATTCATTCGTCAGCAATTGGCTGACCAGAATCACTGAGGAAGGAGAAATCATGTCCCGATTCACCGAGCAACACCTTTATATTGATGGCGCATTGGTTCCCGCTGCGGCAGGTAAGACATTCCAGACCATCAACCCGGCGAACGGCGAAGTGCTGGCCGACGTGCATGAAGCGGAACGCGCAGATGTTGATCGCGCTGTTGCCGCCGCGAAAAAAGGCCAGAAAATCTGGGCGGCGATGACCGCGATGGAACGTTCGCGCATTTTGCGTCGTGCGGTCGATATTCTGCGTGAGCGCAATGACGAACTGGCCGCGCTGGAAACCCTCGACACCGGCAAACCGCTGAGCGAAACCCAATACGTGGACATCGTCACCGGTGCCGACGTGCTCGAGTACTACGCGGGCTTGATTCCTTCTCTGGAAGGCCAGCAGATCCCGCTGCGCGATACCTCGTTCGTTTACACCCGCCGCGAACCGCTGGGCGTGGTAGCCGGGATCGGCGCGTGGAACTATCCGATTCAGATCGCGCTGTGGAAATCCGCGCCAGCATTGGCCGCCGGTAACGCGATGATCTTCAAACCCAGCGAAGTCACGCCGCTGACCGCGCTGAAACTGGCGGAAATCTATACTGAAGCGGGCGTGCCGAACGGCGTGTTCAACGTGTTGAACGGTCGCGGCGCGGTCACCGGCCAGCTGCTTACCGATCATCCGGGCATCGATAAAGTCTCCTTCACCGGCGGCGTTGCCAGCGGTAAGAAAGTGATGGCCAATGCGGCCGGTTCGACGCTGAAAGATGTCACCATGGAGCTGGGCGGCAAATCTCCGCTGATCATTTTCGATGACGCTGACCTCGATCTCGCCGCTGACATCGCGATGATGGCGAACTTCTACAGCTCGGGCCAGGTTTGCACCAACGGCACGCGCGTGTTTATCCCAGCTAATTTGCAAGCGGCGTTTGAAGCCAAAATCGCTGAGCGCGTGGCGCGTATTAAGGCCGGCGATCTCAACCATCCAGATACCAACTTCGGTCCGCTGGTGAGCTTCGCGCATCGCGACAACGTGATGCGCTTTATTGAATCCGGCATCAGCGAAGGTGCGCGCCTGCTGTGCGGCGGTAAACGTCTGAGCGGTGCGGCTTTCGATAACGGCGCATGGGTGGAACCGACCGTGTTCACCGACTGCCGCGATGAGATGACCATTGTGCGTGAAGAGATCTTCGGGCCAGTGATGTCGATTCTGACTTATGAAAGCGAAGAAGAAGTGGTTCGCCGCGCCAACGCCACCGAATTTGGCCTGGCGGCCGGTGTGGTAACCCAGGATCTTAACCGCGCGCACCGCGTAATTCACCAGATTGAAGCGGGCATTTGCTGGATCAATACCTGGGGCGAATCTGACGCCGCAATGCCGGTGGGCGGTTACAAACATTCGGGTGTGGGCCGTGAAAATGGCCTGATGACGCTGCAAAACTACACGCAGGTGAAATCTGTGCAGCTCGAAATGACCCGTTTTCAGTCCGTATTTTAATTTTGGCTTTTAACCTGAGGAACGACTAATGGAATTTGATTACATCATTATCGGAGCCGGATCCGCAGGGAACGTTTTGGCAACAAGACTGACCGAAGATAGCAGCGTCAATGTGCTGCTTTTAGAAGCCGGCGGCCCAGATTACCGCTTCGACTTCCGCACGCAGATGCCTGCGGCGCTGGCGTTCCCGCTGCAGGGAAAACGCTACAACTGGGCGTATGAAACTGAACCTGAGCCGTACATGAACAACCGCCGAATGGAGTGCGGCCGCGGTAAAGGTTTGGGCGGTTCGTCGCTGATCAACGGCATGTGCTACATCCGTGGTAACGCGATGGACCTCGATAACTGGGCCAGGGAGCCTGGTCTGGAAAACTGGAGCTACCTGAACTGCCTGCCCTACTATCGCAAATCAGAAACGCGCGATATCGGTGCCAATGATTATCACGGCGGCGAAGGTCCGGTGAGCATCACCACCTGTAAACCTGATAACAATCCGCTGTTTGCGGCGATGATTGAAGCCGGCGTGCAGGCAGGTTATCCGCGCACTGATGACCTGAATGGCTATCAGCAGGAAGGTTTCGGGCCAATGGATCGCTTTGTGACGCCGAAAGGTCGCCGCTCCAGCACCGCGCGCGGTTATCTCGATACCGCGAAAACCCGTCCGAACCTGAAAATCGTCACCCATGCGACCACCGACCGCATTCTGTTTGAAGGTAAACGCGCAGTTGGCGTGCAGTATCTGCTGGGTTCCAGCAATACCTCGCACCAGGCGCATGCACGTCGTGAAGTGCTGCTGTGCGCCGGAGCCATCGCCTCGCCGCAGATTCTGCAGCGTTCCGGAGTCGGATCCGCTGAATTGCTGAAACAGTTCGATATCCCGCTGGTGCATGATTTGCCGGGCGTGGGTGAGAACTTGCAGGATCACCTCGAAATGTACCTGCAATATGAGTGCAAAGAGCCAGTTTCGCTCTACCCGGCCTTGAAGTGGTGGAACCAGCCGAAAATCGGTGCGGAGTGGCTGTTTAATGGCACCGGCGTCGGTGCCAGCAACCACTTTGAAGGCGGCGGCTTTATCCGCAGCCGTGAAGAGTTCAGCTGGCCGAATATTCAGTATCACTTCCTGCCGGTGGCGATTAACTACAACGGCTCGAACGCGGTGGAAGCGCACGGCTTCCAGTGCCACGTTGGTTCGATGCGCTCACCGAGCCGCGGTCATGTACGCCTGAAATCACGCGATCCGCGTCGTCATCCAGCGATTCTGTTCAACTACATGTCACATGAGCAGGATTGGCAGGAGTTCCGCGATGCGATTCGTATCACGCGCCAGATCATCAACCAGCCGGCGCTGGATAAATATCGCGGTAAAGAGATCAGCCCAGGCCTGGATTGCCAGACCGATGAACAGCTGGATGAGTTTGTGCGAAATCACGGCGAAACGGCTTATCACCCGTGTGGCACCTGTAAAATGGGTAACGACGAGATGTCTGTCGTCGATGGTGAAGGCCGCGTTCACGGCGTTGAAGCCCTGCGCGTGGTAGATGCTTCAATCATGCCGCTGATCATCACCGGTAACCTGAACGCGACGACCATCATGATCGGCGAGAAAATCGCAGATAACATTCGTGGTCGACAGCCGCTGCCGCGCAGCGAAGCGGATTACTTTGTTGCCGGTGATAAACCGGTCCGCGCTGAACCGATGCGTGGTTGAGGTTGATTTGGGGGCGACGTTGGTCGCCCTTTTCTTTGGTGGCTAGCTAGCCCAATCCTGGAGATCCAAATCAACTACCCGAGCGAATTTCCGAATATTGTTAGGGACTAAAATTGTGCCTGCCGCAATGGCATGTCCGGCGATCGCCGCATCATTAGCACCAATCGGAGTACCAGACACATCCAAGGACATTGTCACTTTCGTCGTAGCATCTTTAGCCGCGTTTCACTGTCACAACGACAACCGCACTGCTGCCAGGCTCACGATTAAGGAAACAAGTAAAAGTATGTTGTAACTACAAACCTTAATGCTTTTCCCGTCGCATTTGTTCATACATAGCAACGCCCTCTTCATCTTTTCTGCTGATTTTTCTGCTTCAATAAATCGCCAATTTCATGAGGAGCTGCCATGGAGCGCCGCCATTTTTTGTCGTATCTCACTCTTTCCGCGCTGACAGTGCGCAGCGGGCTAATCTGGGCTGCTTCGAAACGCGTAACAACTCAAATCTTGCCGCTATGGCCAGATTTACCGCCGGGCGGTGGCGGTCCTGCTGGCGATCTGGTGATTTCTACCAAAGGCGCGCAGCGTAATATCGTACAGCCCACACTCACCGTATTAACCCCGCCCTCGCCTAATGGTCGCGCGGTATTGATTGCCGCAGGCGGCGGCTATACGCGCATTGAAATGGGTAAAGAAGCTTGGCCCGCTGCAGCCTGGCTGACGGCGCGCGGATATACCGCTTATGTGCTGAGTTATCGTTTACCGCATGAAGGCTGGAAAGATGGTGCGATGGTTTCACTGCAGGATGCACAGCGCGCGCTGCGCCTGGTGCGGCAACGGGAAAAATATGTCAGCGTGTTGGGCTTTTCCGCTGGCGGTCATCTGCTCGGTATGACGGTCACGCGAGCAGATTTTCGATCTTACAGGGCAACCGATACCCTGGATAACCTGCCCGCCACGGCCGATCGCGCGGCGCTGATCTATCCCGTCATCACGCTGGAAGCGCCTTACACCCACACTTCAACCCATAAAATGCTGGTTGGCAACCACGCGCCCGCCAGTGAAAACGCAGCATGGTCAGTGCAGGAGTTTGTCAATCCGCAATCGCCGCCCTTCTTTCTGGTGCAGGCAGAGGACGATCCGATCTCCGATCCGCATAACACGCTGATTATGGCTGACGCCTGTAAGCGTGAGCATGTGCCGGTTGAGATGCATCGCTACAACAGCGGCGGACATGGATTTGGTATGGGCAGGCCCGGCACGCCGACCATGGCGTGGCCAGAGCACTACGAAAAGTGGTTAAAGAGCTAATCCACCTCAACCGTTTGCTTGCTAATTAATCCCGCCAGCAAGGTCTGCGAACTGGCCACTGCACCAAAAATCCCGCCCTGCATATGGATCATGCTAAGCGCCGCTTCGTGGTGTTTCAGCTCCGTCGCCGCGCAGCAGTCTGACAACACCAAACACTCAAAGCCGCGATCGTTAGCCTCGCGCAGCGTGGTGTGGACGCAGACATCAGTGGTGATGCCGCTGATGATCAGATTGCGAATACCGCGGCTGCGCAGAATCAGTTCGAGATCGGTAGCGTAAAACGAGCCTTTGCCCGGTTTATCGATGATGATTTCTCCCGGCAATGGCGCCAGTTCCGGGATAATTTCCCAGCCCGGTTCACCGCGCACCAGAATGCGCCCGCACGGACCGGGCGCGCCGATTTCCGCCTGCATGCGTCTGGATCGCCAACGCTTATTCGCAGGCAGATCACTTAAATCCGGCCGATGCCCTTCGCGCGTATGGATGATCGGGAAGCCCAACTCGCGCATCGTTGCCAGCACCTGCTGCAGCGGCTTGATAGGCGCGCGCGTTAAGGCAATATCGTAGCCCATGCTATCGACGTAACCGCCCTTACCGCAGAAATCGGTTTGCATATCGATAACGATCAGTGCGGTATCCTGCGGGCTGCAGCGACCGTCATACGGCCACGAGTAAGGGGTTGAATCAATGGCGTAATCAGGCATTTTTTTCCTCCATCACAGTTACGGTGCTTTCACCTTTTAGTTTCACAATCAGCGTATAGCTGGCGGCAGCAGTCACCAGGCCAATCACCGCTTCACCGAACTGTGGGAAGGCGATGTGCGCAATCACTGCACACAAGCTACCAATCGCCCAGGCGGCAAAGGCGCTTCCGCGCATACGGCGCAATTGGCGCTGTTCGCTGATTTTGGCCATGAAGATCAAATCAACAATCATCACTGCGCCAAACGGCGGCACCACGATGCCGAGCAAACTCAGCCATTCGAGGAAATAGGACCACACGCCAGCCAGCGCCAGCGCCCCGCCGATCACGCCGAGGATCACCGTCCACAGACGCATTTTGCTGCTGAACAGATGACTAAAGCCGACTGCGCCGTTATACAGGCAGTGCGTACACACCGAACCGAGATTGATAAACACAAACAGGAAAGCAATCACCGACAGCAGCATGCCATGACCCATTAGCATAGGCAGGAAGTTGCCGCCGTTACTCGCCGGATCAACCGCCGCGCCCACCGCCACAATCACCACGCCAAACAGATAAGAGATGACGTTCGCCACCGGGAACGCTGAGAACGCGGCGATCACCGCCGATTTACCGTCTTTTGACCAGCGGGTGAAATCTGCCGTCATGGTGCCGGAATCGGCAAAACCGGCCACCACCATGGTGACGGCGGTGCCCATGCTCATCGCGCCGACTGCGCTGCTGCTGCCGGTAAACTGCGTGATGGTGCTGAAATCGTGATCCTTACTGATCAGCCACAGCGCCACCAATCCCAACACCACAAACAGCGGCGCAGCGATCATGCCGAGCACGGACAATGCGCGCACGCCGAGGAAGGTGATGGCGGTATACAGCACCATGGCAAACGCCGTCACCGCCAGCGCATTCCAGCCAAAGGTTTGATTAATCACCGTGCCGGTTAACCCGGTCTGGAAGGCGTACCAGCCGATCACCACAGTTGAAAGGAAGCCCGAAACCAAAATGTAGCCTTTGGTGCCAAAGGTGCGTTTCGCCTGCAGCGCGAAGTTCATGCCAGTATTACCGGCGAACCAGCTCAGCGCACCCACATAGGCAAACAGCACAAGATTTCCCAGCAGAATGGCGATAAGCGCCGGCCAGAAGCCGAGATGCCAGGTAATGATGCCGCCAAATAGCGCATTGGTGAGGATCATCGGGAAACCAAACCACACCGCCGACACCGAACCCGTCGAGTGGCGATGGCTGAGCGGAACCGGTTCATGCTCGAACTCCTGCTCTAAAGCTGGTGAATTTTTGTTAGTCATGGGCAACTCCGATTGAAACAGGTGTGATGTGATTCCAGGGTTGTATGCGCTCGAACGCGGCACTCGCCGCCAGCACCAGGCCATCGTCCAGATGACGACCCACGATTTGCATGCCAATCGGCAATCCGCTGGCGGTAAAGCCCGCAGGAACAGACGCCGCCGGTTGGCCGGTGAAATTGAACGGGAAGCAGAATGAGAGCCAGTGATCGCTGCGCACCATGCGGCCATCGATGATCTCCGGTCCCTGCATATTGAGCGGGAACGGCGGCACCGCCAGCGTCGGCGACAGCAGCAGATCGTAATGCTGCATAAAGCGCCACATCTGGTTACACAGCTTTTTGCGTGTGGTATTGGCGTCGGTAAAGGTTTCAGCGCGCCAGTCGCGTTGCAGCATGGCGCTGAGATGCGGTGACATGCGTGCCCCTAGTTCGGCGTGCATGTGACGCATGCCGGTGAGATCGCTCTCAAAAGCCACCAGCGCGGCAAAGGTGGCACCTTCATCGGCGATACCGGGATCGACTTCATCCAGTTCAGCGCCGAGCTCACGGGCAAAACGACGCGCGGCTTGCGTGACAATGTCACGCACTTCAGGATCAACGGCGATGTAGCCGAAATCCGCGCTGAAAGCGATGCGCAGACCGCTCAGCGGTTTTTCCAGCGAGGCCAGCCAATCCACGTCGTTGCAGGGAATCGAGTGGCGATCGCGCATATCTGGCCCCGCCATCACCGACATCATCAGCGCGCTGTCGCGCACCGAACGCGTCATCGGGCCGATATGCTCCAGCGACTCCCAGCTGGAAACGCCGGGATAGCGCTCGTCGCGACAGCCCGGCCATAAGGGTACGCGCCCCATTGACGCTTTCAGACCAAACACGCCGCAGTGCGCGGCGGGAATTCTTACCGAACCGCCGCCGTCGCTGCCCAGCGCAATCGGACACAGGCGCGCCGCCAATGCCGCACCGGAACCGGCGCTCGATCCGCCCGGCGTTTTAGAGAGATCCCACGGATTACGCGGTGATGGAAACAGTGGATTGTGCCCAACGCCGCTATAGCCAAACTCCGGTGCGGTGGTTTTCCCCAGCAGCACCGCATCGGCCGCCAGCAGGCGCTCAACGGTGATGTCATCTTCTTCCGGGACAAAATCAGCGTAGGCATGCGATCCAGAAGTGGTTTTCACGCCTGCGGTACAAATCAAGTCTTTCACCACCAGTGGAACGCCCGCCAGCGCCCCCAGCGTTTCGCCGCGCGCGCGTTTTGCATCAACAGCGGCCGCCTGTTGCAGCGCCAGCTTTGGCGTAGCGGTACAAAACGCCTGAATCTGCGGCTCGCGCTGCTCCATGCGATTGATGGCGGCTTGCGTCACTTCCTGCGCCGAAACGTCTCCGCCGCGGATTAACGCCGCCAGCGTAGTGGCATCTTCATCCAACAGTGCATCAAACATGCGAATACTCCCGATTTATCACTTATCGGAAACGTTGCAGTTTGCGTGCCAGAAAATTCCATAAACGAGGGCGCTAGCGGCCAGGCCAGATGGGATACGCTCTTGGATACAAGATCGAATACTTATGTTTCTTTACAATGCAGCGGTTGCGATAGGAAGCACGAAAATGGCGCAGTCTTGCGCCACGATGGAGAGCGGCTTAATCGGCCGCAGGAATTAACGCATCGACAACCTGTTCGATCACTTCCACCACACGTTTGACGCGCAGCGGGATAAAGCGCGCATCGGGGAATACCGCGTAGAGAAAACGGTCTGGCAGACGATATTGCGGCAAGATGCGTACCAGCGAAGCTGATTTTAATGCCTCCTGCACCAGCGGTAACTGCATGCCGCCGACGCCGATGTCCGCCTGCAGCGCCTGCAACAACCCTTCGCTGCTGTTGGCGCGAAACACGGTATTCACGGTTAGCGCTACGGTTTCCTGGTTGGATATCAGGCGCAGCGGTGCCTGTTTATCGATACCGCTAAAGCGAACATGCGGATGCGCGGCCAGCTCTGCCAGCGAGGTAATCGGTGTTGCGCGTACCCGCTCAGGCGCAGCAAACAGCGGCGTTTCAATACGCGCCAGTAATCGCGCCGGAAACATCTCCGGCGGTGTTTCACTCAGGCGCAACGCGATATCCACGCCTTCACTCACCAGTTCAGCCACACGATCGTCGAGCGCGATGGTCAGATGCAGTTCAGGATACGCGCGTTGCAGCGCCAGCAAAGGCGGCAGCAAGCGCTGGCCTAATCCGCTGGGTAATTGGATATGCACGCTGCCTTGCAGCGCTTGCTGCGCCGGGCGCAACTGGCTTTCAACGTCCTGCATCGCGGCCAGCAGCGGCTGCATCTGCTGTAAGTATCGCTTGCCCTGCTCGGTCAATTTCATCGCGCGTGTGGTGCGGTGCAACAACACGATGCCGAGTTCCTCCTCCAGCGCCGCGATTTGCTGGCTCACGGCGGATTGCTTCATCCCGCTCAGGCGCGCTGCTGCCGAAAACGATCCGGCTTCCGCCACGCGAAGGAAGGTATTGATGGCGTTGAGTTTATTATTCATTTAATGATTTTTCTGATAAGTGGCATCTGGATAGTGGGATATCAGCAATAAAAATAATAGATAACACTGTGCCTGTCTTGTTCACAGGAGAATCATCATGTCGAAAACACATCACGTCGCGCTGGTCGCGGGCGCAACCGGCATTGTCGGTAGTGAGTTGGTAAAAACACTGCGTCAGCAGGATTGGCAGGTGATCGGCCTGACGCGCCAGCCTGCAATCTCAACGCAGAATATCCCTTTCATCCATGTCGATCTGCTGGATGCGCAGCACAGTGCACAGGCGCTGGCCCCGCTCAATCAGGTCACGCATATTTTCTACAGCGCCTGGCTGAATGCAGCCAACTGGCGTGAAATGGTCGAACCCAACGTGACCATGCTGCGCAATCTGGTGGTTAACATCGATAAAAGCGCGCCGTTGCGCAGCGTTAGTTTGATGCAGGGATACAAAGTGTATGGCGCGCATCTGGGAGCGTTCAAAACGCCCGCGCGTGAAAGCGATCCCGGCGTCGCGGGAGCCGAATTCAATGCGCAACAGCTGCGTTGGCTAAGTGACTTTCAGCGCGGTAAAAGCTGGCACTGGCACGCCTTGCGACCCGGTGTGGTCGGCAGCGCGGTACCCGGTAATGCCATGAACCTGGCGCTGAGCATCGCGCTCTACGCATCTCTGTGTAAATCTCAGGGATTACCGCTACGTTTTCCCGGTTCATCGCACGCCTGGCACAGCATGGTCGATCATACCGATGCGGGATTACTCGCGCAGGCCACGCTGTGGGCGGCCAATGCGCCCGGCGCGCGCAATCAGGCTTTCAACGTTAACAACGGCGATTTATGGCGCTGGAGTGAGCTGTGGCCTGCGATTGCCCGCTGGTTTGAACTGGAAAGCGCGCCGGCGGTGAATCTGTCGTTTTCTCAGCTGTTTCAGGATTACCGCGCGCTATGGCAAACCATCGCTATAGAACATCAGCTGATAGAGCCAGATATCTTGCAGCTGAATGATGGGCAGTTTGCCGATTTTGTTTTTGGCTGGGATTACGACATGTTTGGTGATGGCAGCAAATTACGGCGCGCAGGTTTTAACGGCTATCAGGCGACGGATGAGATGTTCTTTGCTCTGTTTGCGCAATTACGCGCAGCACGCATTATCCCTTAACGCTAACAGGGAAGCCTGTGCTCCCCTGTTATTACTTCATTAATGCAGAATGGTTTTGGAGAAAACCTGAATCACCACAATGCCTAACCCGATTAACATCAAGCCCGCCATTGCAGCGAAATCCAGTTTCTGGTTGTAGAAAAAATAAGACATGACCGACACCAAAAATATACCCATTCCGGCCCAGATAGAATAAGCAATGCCGACATTCATCTGTTTAACCACTTGAGATAATCCATAAAATGAAATGGCATAACCTATTACCACAACCACGCTGGGAATAAGGCGTGAGAATCCTTGCGAGGCCTTCATCATGGTTGTGGCAATCGTCTCAGCGACGATGGATATCGCCAGTATCACGTAAACATTATTCATAAAGCCCTCTTAAATGCCCGAGAGTAAACACGCGTTATAGCGTAGCGGTTAGAGGTTGTTTTTCCAACGGATTAAATCGCGCTTCAGTAACGTCAGACCAATCGCCACCACCATGATATCTTTAAAAATAAACGAATCGAGTCCGCCTAACTGCGGTAACAGGCTCAGCGTGACTAACCCGGTGAGAATCAACAATCCAGCGCCTATCATGCCTAAATCCGGACGTTTAAAACCCGCAATAAGCAGAATAACCGTGATGAGTTCAACCACACCAAGAAAATAGCTGCTGCCATGCAGGCCAGGGAAGTAGGGAAAAATACTCAGCCATGTTTTGGTAAAGATGGGTTCCAGAGCCTGAACTTCGAATTCAAACCACTTCGCCATACTAAAACCAGGAAATAATAATCACCGATAATCGCAATACCATCAGTTCTTTGCTCGCGTGGAAATAGACCACTCGTGAAATTCAGACTTGATTAGCTGTTGTCAAAATAAACTCTTCAGTGATTTATGCAGCCAGCTCAATAAGAAATGAGCTGGCATAAAGTCATGGTTCATGATCTCGATTACATCTCAACGCTGTCGTAATAGGTAGCGGGCGCTGACACATCTGCTGCGTCACGGGCCGTCCTCGCGCCGCCGGTCCGTCAGGCAGACGAGCGAAGTGAAGGTACCGCGCAAGCGGCGCGAGGACCGCCGGACCAAAAGTGACTTCGGCCTGCGCACTCGTCGCTGGCTTAACTGACAAACATGAGGCCATGTATTGTGATGTTAAAAACAGTCATATCTCCGCTTACTTAATCGCTATATACTCCGGTGTATATCGAATTCAGGAGCTTTTATGCATACCTCTTTTAAGCGGATTATTCTGGCGGGATTACTGACTTCTACCTCGTTGCATAGCTATGCCGGCCGCATCGTCACCGATCAAATTGGCCGTAAGGTGGAGATTCCGGACAAGATTGATCGCGTGGTGGTGCTGCAGCACCAAACTCTGAACCTGCTAGTGCAGCTCAACGCCACCGATAAAATCGTCGGGATTTTGGCAAACTGGAAACAGCAGCTAGGTGAGGGTTATGCGCAATTAGTGCCGGAACTGACGCACAAAGCGATGCTCGGTGATTTGACGCATGTCGATCTCGAAAAGCTGGTGGCGCTGCATCCGCAGGTGGTGTTTGTCACCAACTATGCGCCTAAAGAGATGATCGACCAGATTTCTGCCCTGGGCATTCCGGTACTGGCGATTTCACTGCGTCACGATGATGCAGGTCAGCAAGGCAAAATCAATCCCAGCATGCAGAATGAAGATCAGGCTTATGATCTCGGCATTAAGGAAGGCATTACGCTGATTGGCAATGTGGTTAACAAGCCAAAACAGGCGCAGGCGCTGATTAATGCCGCCTTTGCCGGGCGCAAAATGGTCAGCGACCGTCTGAAAAATCTGCCTGAGCAGCAGCGCGTGCGCGCCTATATGGCGAATCCCGACCTCACCACCTACGGCTCGGGCAAATATACTGGCTTGATGATGGCGCATGCGGGCGCATTGAATGTCGCTGCCGCGACCGTGCAGGGTTTCAAACAGGTCAGCATGGAACAAGTAGTGGCGTGGAACCCGCAAGTGATTTTCGTGCAGGATCGCTATCCCAACGTGGTGCAGGAGATCCAGCAGGATGCGCGCTGGCAAACCATTGATGCGGTGAAAAACCATCAGGTATGGCTAATGCCAGAATACGCCAAAGCGTGGGGCTATCCGATGCCAGAAGCGATTGGCCTCGGCGAACTGTGGATGGCGAAAAAGCTCTACCCGGAAAAATTCCGCGACATCAATATGCAACAACAAGCCGATCGCTGGTATCAGCGCTTCTACCGGACGCACTATCATGACCACGCTGTAGATTCTGGCGGCCGGTAGTTTGCGCGGCGTGGCCGGATCTGGTGGCGGCATTTATCTCTTCAGCCACAGCGCAGCTCATCTTGCACCAGCATGGTTTTGCATCAGCATGGTTTCCAATCTACGGTTTAAACCGCGATAGCCAACAACACCATGCACAACAGCAGAACATAGACACGCGCATGCCAGACATCAGGCACCGCCGGAATACAGCGTCGGGCGAACACGATCCCGATAAAACCGGCGACCACCAGCAGCAACAATATCTTCAGGCTGATAAAGCCGAGATAACCGCTGACGGGAATCTGCTGCCAGCCGCTGATGGCGTAAGTTATCGCGCCAAAAACGGCGACCGGCAGCGACAGCGGATTGGCCGCGCTGACGCAGTCGCGCATGGCATAACCATGACGCCGCAGCAGCGGCACGGTCATTACGCTGCCGCCAACGCCGAGCATGGCGGCGATCACACCAATCATTGTGCCGCCCGCGCTGACGGTCAACCGCGACAACCTTCGCGGTGCAGTGCGGCTAAAGAAGCCTTTCCGCAGCAGGCAATCAGCGATAGTCACCACCATGTAAAGCATAAACAGCCTGCGCACCCAAATGTCGCTCATCATGCCCGCCAGCCACGATCCCATCACCGCTCCGAGCGCGATAAACCCGATTAGCGGCAGTAAAATATCTGTATTTAATTTGCCAGCCCGCCAGTTTTGATAACTGGCCCAGCCGGCGTTGAAAATCATCACGGCGGTCGAGGTCGCCACCGCGATATGCATCGCCTGAGCCGCCAGTAACGGCTGCTGCAACAACAATTGATAGACAAACGGCACCACGACAAAACCGCCGCCAAAACCAAACAGCACCGTGGTGATGCCGGTAGCAAAACCCGCCAGCCCAATGATTAACAGCTCGTTCATCGTCTTTCTCTGCGTCATGAAAAGAGTGATGTAGCTTACGCAGCAAGCTGCCCACTTCCCATTTGTGCAGCGCTCATTTACCCTTGCAAATCAGTCAATTTGCGGTGGATGTCGGGGATGCGAAATAGCCACATTGATGAATACGACCATATTGATCGTGACGTGGTGGCGCTGGGCAATGACTACGCGCAGAGATTTGTGCTGCCAGAGCATCGCCATCGTCGCGCGCAGCTGCTGTATGGCGCAACGGGTTTGATGCACGTCGCAACGCAGGCGGGCGAATGGGTGGTACCGCCGCAGCATGCGGTGTGGATTCCGCCTGACACCGCGCACAGCGTTAAGTTTGTGGGTGTTTCTACGCGCAGTCTGTATATCGAGCCGGTTTGTGCGGCAGCTCTGCGTGAAAGCGATCGCTGTCGCGTCATCAGCGTCTCGCCGCTGCTGCGACAGCTATTGATTGAAGCCGTTGAATTACCGCTGTTATACGCATCCGATCGCGATAGAGCGCTGGTGCAGTTGCTGCTGCTTGAGTTAGCGGCGATGCCTGTAAGGGAATTTGATATTCCGCTGCCGCAACATCCGGCGCTGTTGGCGCAATGCCAGAACTTCTTACAAGCACCAACCATTCACGACCCGGCCGAACGTTGGGCCAGCACACTGTTTATGAGTCCCAGCACCTTCCGCCGCCATTTCCTGCAGCAGACCGGTTTGTCTTTTTCCGCCTGGCGACAGCGCGCCTGCGTGGTGACGGCGCTGGCGTGGCTGGTGGCGGGCAAATCCGTTAACGACGTGGCGCTCTCGCTCGGCTATGACAGCAGCTCCGCTTTCTCCACCATGTTCCGTCGCGTCACCGGTCAGGCGCCATCATTTTACATCGACCATAACTGAGCAAAGTTTCACCACTCATTTGGCGATTTCAGGCTGAAATCGGCTTTCTGAGGATACGATCTCATGCATAACACACTGAAAATAATCTAATTTCTTTTGAAACAGATACGTGTCGAAATTCAGGCGGTTAACTGCTGCTGCACCGCATCTAAAAACGCCCGCAGCGCCGCCGGTTGCCGTTCGCGTGACATGTAGAGGCCATAGATCGCCAGCGTTTTTGGCTGATAAGCCGGCAGCACGGTTTGTAGCTTTCCATTGTCGAGGGCGTGACGTGCCTCCATTTCCGGCACCATCGCTAAACCGCAACCGGCAATCGCCGCATCACACAACACCGACGAGATACCGGCGCTGAAATTCCCGTGCACTGCCGCTGAGAGGGTTTCGCCCTGCGCATCGGAAAACTGCCAGCTCTGCCCGGCGAAACGGCTGTAATGCAGGCAATTATGCTGTGCGAGATCGGCAGGCGTTTGCGGCGCACCACGCGCCTGCAGATAGCCAGGCGAGGCGCACACCACCGAAACACATTCGCCTAAACGTCGGGCAATGGCGCCAGGTTCGGGATCGTCGGTAATCCGCACCGCCACATCAATGCGTTCGCCGATTAAACTCACCGGTTGATTGTTGATCTCCAGTTCGATACGCACCGCCGGAAAACGCGCGAGAAATGCCGGAATTATCGGGCCCAGAATATGCGTGGCGGTGGAATGTGCGCAGGCGACGCGCAAGGTGCCGTGCGGTTCGCTATCCGCGCCCTGATCGGCAATCTCTTCAGCCAATCTCGCCAGCGCGCGCGATTTTTCGAGGATCTTCTCGCCAGCGGGCGTAATGGTCAGTTTGCGCGATGATCGGTGCAGCAAACGTGCACCGGCCCACTTCTCCATTTCATCCAGATAGCGGCTGACCATCGGCCGCGAAATATCCAATGCACGCGCCGCAGCACTTAAGCTGCCCAGCTCGCAAATGCGGTTAAACACCGTTGCCGCCGTGACTCTGTCCATGTGAGCTCCATCTGATCGTTTTATGAAACTGATCATATCCAGTTTCGGGAATTCTACCAGCCAGCAATTTCTCTACAATAAAGCCCTCAAAGACGGCGAGGTGCCGGATAAAGGAAAATTCGATGAAAATGAAAACGTTGACGCTGGCATTGACCTTTACCGCCCTGCCGGCCTTCGCTGCGCCGCTGAATTTAGACGTGTATAACCCGCAGGAGAACGGCATTTTCCCGGTCTCTTCGACGCTGGTTTCTGGTCCGCATGAAGCGATACTGTTTGATGCGCAGTTCAGCACCAAAGACGGCGAGAAGCTGGTGCAGATGATCAATGCCAGCGGCAAGAAGCTGACGCAGATTGTTATTACCTCCGGCGATCCTGATTTCTATTTTGGTCTGGAACCGATTGTAAAAGCGTTCCCGCAGGTGAAGATCGTGGCAACGCCGGAGGTGGTACAACACATCGAAGCCAGTAAAGCCGCCAAGCTGGCATATTGGGGGCCGCAGATGAAGGACGGCGCACCAAAGCAGCTGTATGTTCCGCAGGTTACGCATGCCACGACGTTTAAAATTGATGGTGAAACGCTGGAACTGCGTCACGCCAATGATTACGCGGCTTACGTGTGGATCCCGGCGAACAAAGCGATTCTCGGCGGCACCGGCGTGGCTTCCGGCATTCACGTCTGGACCGCCGATACGCAAACGCCTGCCATTCGTCAGCGGTGGCGCAATGTGCTGAGCGAGATGCAAAAGCTGCAACCTAAGCAAGTGATTCCGGGCCATTATCTCGGCGAGCGCCCGGCGGGCGATGCGGCTGTTAGCTTTACCCTGAACTATCTGCAAACCTTTGAGAAAACGCTGCAGCAGCACAAAGGTTCCGCGCAGGTGATCGAGACCATGAAAGCCGCTTATCCGCATCTGCCGGAGGAGAGTTCATTGGATTTGAGCGCCAAAGTGAATACCGGCGAGATGAAGTGGTAAATAATGTTTCAGTGAGTGTGGTCGCCATAAATGGCGACCAGCATCGCAGCAGTAAATCGAGCAAATACAAAGCGCGTTTGATTTGATAGGATTTTGGCCCGAATTTGCGAAATAAGGTGGCGGGTCATGCCCCAAAAAAAGGCGACGCTGATTGGCATGCTGGCCATTCTGCTGTGGAGCGCGATTGTAGGACTGATTAAAAATGTCAGCGAAGGATTCGGCGCGGTAGGCGGCGCGGCGCTTATCTACAGCGCCAGCGCTATTATGCTGATTTTCACCGTAGGCTTGCCAAAGTTGCGCACTTTTCCGCGCAGCTATTTGATTATCGGCAGCGTGCTGTTCGTCTGTTATGAACTCTGCCTGTCACTCTCATTAGGCTTTACCCACAGCGGCCGCCAGGCGATTGAAGTTGGCATGGTCAATTATCTGTGGCCAAGTTTGACCATTGTTTTCGCGGTGATAGTCAATCGACAAAAAACCCATCCGCTGATTATTCCGGGTGTGTTGCTGGCGGTTGCCGGCATTTGTCGCGTGTTGGGCGGCGACCAAGGTTTTTCATTCAGCGAAATCACCCATAACGTGATGGATAATCCGTGGAGTTACGGCCTGGCGCTGAGCGGCGCGATTATCTGGGCGGTGTACTGTGTGGTAACCAAAAAAATTGCTGACGGCAACAATGGGATAACGCTGTTCTTTATCCTGACTGCGCTGACGCTGTGGCTGAAGTTTTTGCTCTCACCGCAGCCGCCGTTTGTGTTATCCGCTGAGGTTTGCATCAGTCTGGCGCTTGCTGCGATGGCGATGGGCTTTGGCTATGCCGCATGGAATGTCGGCATACTGCATGGCAACGTGACCCTTTTGGCCGCTGCGTCCTACTTCATTCCGA
This sequence comes from Pantoea sp. SS70, assembly GCF_029866845.1. Taxonomy (NCBI): domain Bacteria; kingdom Pseudomonadati; phylum Pseudomonadota; class Gammaproteobacteria; order Enterobacterales; family Erwiniaceae; genus Pantoea; species Pantoea sp. SS70. Next base: position 127,961 of record NZ_CP117200.1, read on the forward strand.
TCATCTCTTCGATTCTCGCCGCCTTTATTCTGCGCTCGCATTTGACCGTCTCCTTCTGGCAAGGTACCGCGATGGTCAGCCTGGGATCGCTGATGTGCTGGTGGTCAACGCGCGTGCAGCAAGCATAATGCTTATCCTTAGAACAAAATTAACTCGTTAATCCTTTCCTGCACAGATGGCGATCTGTTGCTATTATAGCGACGCAACACACAGCAATGCGTTGCTACGAGAATTTCAGATTGGTAACCTTTACCTCGCCCGCGCTTAGCGGGCTTTTTTTTTGCCGGTTATAAATAACGCGGCTTTTCGGTGCGGAAGCCGAGGCCAATCAAGCGGCCGAACAGATGGCGCAGGAACGGAAAACGGCTGATGATCTGCGGCACTTTGCTTGGTGTGCTGCGTTTGCGCTTGTTGCTGCTCATTTTGATTTGCAGGAATTGGGTGGCGACGGTTGGGAACTGGCGGCGCTGCTGCACTTTTTGCAGATCGTGCAAGGCTACATTGCCCTGCTGCAGCGGTTTGGTCAGCATATTGGCTGCGGCCACCGCATCCTGAATCGCCAGATTAACCCCCACGCCGCCAATCGGCGACATGGCATGCGCAGCATCACCGATACAGAGCACGCCAGGTTTCATCCAGCGATCGAGGCGGTCAATGCGAATCGACAACAGCTTAAGTTTGTCCCACTCATCAACTTCCGCCATGCGCTCTGCACTGAACGGAGCCACCTGCGCCATGGTGCTTTTTAGCGCGTCCAATCCCGCCAGCTTTAACTCGTCGAACTGATTTTTCTGAATGGTGTAGCCGCACTGCCAGTAATCACCACGATCGATAACGATAAAGTTTTGCTTCGGACCTTTATGACCCATGCCGAGTTGCGGATCGTCGGGATGTTTCTCAAGCCGAAACCACAATACATCGCGTGGCGCACCAAAGCTTTTTCCGGTTAATCCGGCTTTGGCTTTGACCTGCGAATTGCGGCCATCCGCACCTACCACTAAAGCGGTGCGTATGATGTGACACTCGTTACCCTGTAACGTTTTTACGCCACTGATTACGCCATTTTCATAAATAAAGTCATTAAATTCGGTGGATTGCAGCAGGGTAAACCCCGGAAATTCGGCGGCTTTTTTAGCGAGAAAATTGAGGAAATCCCACTGCGGCATAAAGGCGATAAAGCGGCACTCAACCGGTAGACGTGAGAAATCGGCCATGGTGATCTCTTCACCCGCCACTTCCGCCTGCAGCTTCTCCGCGCGCTGGTGCGGCAAGGTTAGCAGCTCATCGAGCAATCCCAGCTGGCGCATGATCTCCAGCGTTGAGGGATGAATGGTGTCGCCACGAAAATCGCGCAGGAAGTCGGGGTGTTTTTCAATAACCACGGCGCGTAAGCCCGCGCGCGCCAGTAAATAGCCCAGCATTAATCCCGCCGGGCCGCCGCCAACGATACAACAATCCGCGCTTATCGCGTTTTCCTGTGCTACCTGCATCCTCTGCCTCACGCCAAAAATGATAATCGTTATCATTTATAGCATAACCTTGCGCTAATGTGATGAAACGAACGTCGAGGCCTGATGCGCCGGCGGCACGGCAAAGTTACGCTGCATGCGTTTGATCTCCTCGGCCGGCGGTAAACCGAACAGGCGTTTGAACTCACGATTAAACTGCGAGGCGCTTTCATAGCCCACCGCATGACAGGCCGCAGCCGCCGTCATCTCCTGACGCACCATCAACATGCGCGCCTGATGCAATCGCACCGACTTCACATACTGCATCGGCGGCTGATTGGTGATGCTTTTAAAATGGGTGTGAAAAGTGGGCACGCTCATGCCCGCCAGCGACGCGAGTTGTCCCAGCGTTAGCGGCTGCGCATAGTGCGCGTGAATGTGGCTCAGCGCTTTGCCCACTTTGCCAAATTGGCCTTGCAAGGTTAACGCCGCTCGCAGCGCGCTGCCCTGCGCACCGGTCAGCACGCGATAATAGAGTTCACGCACCAGCGCTGGACCCAGCATCTTCGCATCCAGCGGATGATTTAGCGTTGTGAGAAAGCGCAACACCGTCTCGCGCAACGTCTGATCCATGGGGCTCGACATCATGCTCTGCGCCGCCTGGCTCTCAAACGCCACATCTTGCTGCTCCAGCTGCAACAGCAATTCTGTCGCCACGCTGAAATCGAGATGCAGGTAAATCGCCAGCAGCGGATGTTCCGCCGATGCCGCGGTTTCCATGGTAAAAGGTACCGGCACCGCAACCGCCAGATAGTGCTGCTCATCGTAGAGATAAACCTGATCGCCAAAGAAGCCGCGTTTCGATCCCTGACAAACAATCACGATGCCCGGGTCGTACAGCACCGGCGTACGCGCCAGCGGCCGATCGGAACGCAGGATGCGTACGTCCGGCAGCGCGGTGAGGTTGTAACCTTCCTGCGGCGCTAACGTTTTAAGCAGTTTTACGGTTTGCTGCTGGAGCGTTTCTTTCATCGAATAACATCACATTCATAATATTAGGCAAGCATTACACAAGATAAGGCCTTATGGCCGTTTCAGCGCCAGAATATTATGCATCCTCTACTTTTTTGAGGAGAAACTGCAAATGTCCAACGTTAAAACATTATTCATCACTGGTGTCAGCAGCGGATTTGGCCGCGCGCTGGCACAGGTTGCGTTAAATCGTGGCTATCGCGTAGTCGGTACGGTGCGCAATGCTACGGCAAAAGCCGAGTTTGAAAATTTGCATGCGGAAAATGCCTTCGCCTATGAATTGGATGTCACCCATTTCGCCGCCATTGAGGCGGTAATTGCCGATGTTGAAACTCACGTTGGCCCAATTGATGTGCTGGTGAACAACGCCGGTTACGGTCACGAAGGCGTGATGGAGGAATCATCACTGGACGAGATGCGCCGCCAGTTTGACGTCAACGTGTTTGGCGCGGTGGCGATGATTAAAGCGCTGCTGCCCTTTATGCGCCAGCGCCGTCAGGGCCACATTCTCAACATCACCTCGATGGGCGGTTTTATCACCCTGCCCGGCATCAGCTATTACTGCGGCAGCAAGTTTGCGCTGGAAGGGATTTCGGAAACCCTGAGCAAAGAGCTGGCGCCGTTCAATATTCATGTGACCGCCGTCGCACCCGGATCGTTTCGCACCGATTGGGCCGGGCGTTCGATGGTGCGCAGCGCACGCAGCATCGCCGATTATGATGCGCTGTTCGATCCGATTCGACAGGCGCGTGAAGAGAAGAGTGGCAAACAGTTGGGCGATCCGTTTAAAGCCGCCAGCGCGATGCTCGATGTGATCGAAAGCAGCAATCCACCCGCGCATCTATTGCTGGGCAGCGATGCTTTGGCATTGGTGCGGCAGAAGATGGAATCATTCAGCGCGGAGATTGATCGCTGGGAAGCACTGACGCGATCGACGGATGGCTGATGGAATAATTGCGGTGATATTCAGGTGCGCATGAATGCGCACCCTATAAAATCTCGCCACGCTGACATTCATGGCGACCGGTTTACCCTCAACTGACAGGCATTATTGCAGCACTTCCAACCCCTTTCGCTCGATAAGATTGAGCAATCGCAGTGCTGCTCCGTTAGGTTTTTTCTCTTCTCGTTCCCACTTCACTACCGTCCCCACTGACATGCCGACGTAGGCGGCCAGCATCGCCTGGCTCAGATTATAACGTTGACGTAACTGATTTATTTCATCTCCCGACATCATATGCAGGACAGGTAGCGAAGCGCGCAATTCACGCAATCTCACACGAGAATCAATTTTTTCTTTTAGCTCATCGGTGACCACGCCAATTTCATTAAAATCCTTGGCGATCTCTTGTAAATCTTTCAGATGATTAACCATCACATTTTACCTCACGCATCTTGCCAGTATTGATGGCTACTTTTGCTTTTTCTGATGTCATTTCAAACAGTTGTTTGGCCACTTCCTTGTAGAGAGCGAGATCAGATTCAGATATCTCTCGACCACTACTTTTGAATGCAGATTTAGCATAGCCGTTGACGAAAAAAAGATGTTTTTCAGTTTTAAAGGCTACAACCGCCCGGGCCCCGCCACTTTTTCCAGCAACTAAAGGAATGCGCTTCTTGTAAACTCCCCTGCCGAAACTGGCTTCATAAATCCCTGCCATGACTTCCAGCGCCGCTTTGCATAATTTTGCACTATTGATAGCGTCACCTTTGGTGTTTCTATCGAATGGCTTTAAGACATAAATTGCCATGTGTTCCCTCCGTTCTTAATGAGGACTCTCCTTGTCCTGGCATGAAAACCTATTGTACTAAGTGCAATACATATACTCAAGAATAGCCTTCATCACTGAGCATTGTATGAAATACACTCAACCTCCCTGACCTGTTCCTTAAGTGATTGTTAACAATAAATTAGCACTTTTGGCCAAATGACTACGCTACTGATTCGCCATATTCCTGTACATATTAATTAAACTTGTATAAGTTTGATGGCTAAAGTTATACGTCAACCTTGAGGATGGAACCATGCGTCAGGATCGTAACTTTTCCACAGCGTCGGAAGCTATTGCACGCTACTTCAAAGAAGCCTCTTTGCCTTCGCAGCAGGAAACGCTGGGGCAGATTGTGGTTGAAATCTTACGTTCAGGACGGACGTTAAGCCGTAAAACACTATGCACCAAGCTGCTGTGCCGTATGGAGCAAGCACGCGGTACTGAAGCGGAAATTCACTATCAGCAATTAATTGGCCTGATGTTTTCCGTAGAACGAGAAGCCTAAATCAGGCGCCGCTGGCCTGAGAATTAACCAAGTGGTTTCCGCCTCATTCAGCTACTGGTTAGACTGAATCCACTTCGTTATTTGCCGCAGGTCTGCCGCGGTAATCAGAGAGAATATATGTACAGAAGTGATGAAGAACGGCTCACCGACATCATCATGGGCGATGCGATTTTACAGTTGCTGAAAAAATCCGGCCCGGTTTCTACTCGCGCACTGCTTGATAAATTGCGCGTGATGGCTTCGATTGAACGCGATCCGCCGCGCCAGCAAGCGCTGAGCCGTGCGATGTCGGAAGTGATGAATCATATCGAAACCCCGCAGCAGAGCGGAATAGCGATCAAAAACACCGATAACGTGACGCATATTTTCCGCAATCGTGACGGTTCAGGTAATGGAACCAAGCACTAAACGTTGGGCGAATGCTGGTTGATCCTCGTTCGCCCTTTTGTTTTTCAATGTAAACACATCACGCTTGTTTTCTTCGCGCGCCACACTGGACCGGAAGGATCGCCTTTCGCCGAGAGCAGCCTCCTGACTTAGCTTATTCCTGAAATGCAGATGGATGCATTGCAAGATCGGATATTGGTGAAGCGTTATCCTAATAAACTTACATCAACTCAATACCAAAACGCTTGAGCAGCGTGGCCCAAAGCAGAAATAGCAAGATTGTGAGTACGCAACTCGCGATCAACGTCGGCCAGAATCCGAGGCGTTGATAGAGAAATGGAAAGGCGACAAACATCGGCAAGGTCGGCACCACATACCAGAAGGTGTACCACGCGTGACTGGCAATTTTGGCCTGACTTTGGCCTTCCAGCTTCATCCAGATCAGCACCAGCACCGTCACCAAAGGCAGTGCGGCAATCAGCCCGCCAAGGCGATCGCTACGCTTAGCCACTTCAGATATCAGCACTACCATGCCAGCGGTTATGGCGTATTTGGCGATGAGCCAGAGCATCCGACTCTCCTTCCTGCTTCAGGCGATTAATGCCGAATCGCACATCCGCACTGCGACATTTCGCCCGGCACATGTTTGCCGTGATGCGAATGGCGCACCTGCATTTCGCCCTGCTGCCAGGCGTTACTGGTATCGGCACGGTTTTCCAGTAAACGATTCAGCGCTTCGGCCACCAGCAAATCCCGTCGCTGCGCCCAACTGGTGAGATGCCAGGTTGACGCGCGCGCCTCATCGACATCATCAAAACCCACCACCGCAACATGTGCGCCTTGCGCGAAGTCGCGCACCGCTTGTAACGCGCCGAACGCCAACACATCGCTTTCGCAAAACAGCGCATTGATGCGCTCGGCAGCGCGCGTTTTCTTCAAATACGCCATCATTGCCTGATAAGCCAGTTCGCGATCGTTGCCACCGGCAGAGAGCTCGATATTCAGTTCTTTCTGTTCAGCTTGCAGGCTAGCGACAAAACCGTCCATCTGGCGCGCGGGCGCGCTATTTTCCTGACTGTGCATAAAGCCGAAACGTTGATGACCTTGCGACAGCAACAGCAATCCCATCTCTTCGCCTGCGTCATAACCATCCGCAATCACAACGTTAGCATCCGCGCTGGCGCTGTGGCTGAGATGAACCGTTGTCGTCTGCGGCAGAATATCGGCCGCCACACTCAGTTCATCGCTAAACAGCGAAGTCAGAAAAACCAAGCCGCCAACAGGAAGTTGAGCCGCATTACGCAGCGCGCTTTGAAAACTTTCGCGGGAATTCGCATTCAGCAGCAGCGTAATAAAACCACGCTCATTCAACTGGCGCGTGACTTCATTAAGCAGCTTTACGGTGTTGGGATTGATGAACTCATCGCTGACAATGCCGACGATATTAGAATTAACGGCCATGAAATGACTCTCCTGCAACTTAGCGTGCGGTAATTATTTGTAGGTAACAAAGTTAAGCATTCCACGTTACCCGAATAATCCGCGAGCGCCAATCGCTGGTAGCGCTGAGCACGCAATGCGCCATGATAAATTCTCATTCGCTAAAGTTATTAGACCTAAGTGAGAAACAGAAGGATAAATATGAAAGCATTGACTATGCGTATTGCTAGGCCTGCAACTAACCTGACTGAAAGTCGCGATATGTATTGCCGCGGCTTAGGTTTAAATGAGATTGGAACGTTTGAAGATCATGCTGGATTTAACGGCGTTATGCTGGGATATCCCGGCTTGCCGTGGCATCTGGAATTCACCCATTGCAGTGAGCATCCGATTAAACCGCGTCCATCTGAAGAGGATTTGATGGTGATTTATCTACCAGACCACGATGAATGGCAGCAAACCTGCCATAAGATGATTGCGGCTGGCTTTGCCCGCGTCACATCATATAATCCTTATTGGGAGCAGCAAGGCCAGACGTTTCAGGACCATGATGGATACCAGACGGTGATTCAATGTCAACAATGGGCTCAATCATAATCCTCTTTTCCAGGTGCGTATAAATGTGCACCCTACGAAAATCTCGGCTGCAGGGTCGCCATTCATGAATGGCGACCATCCCAAGAGCGTGCAAAATCACGTTTGCTCTCCACTACGCCTCCAGCAAAATCGCGAATCCACCATAGATCATACGCTTACCATCGAACGGCATATTCTCGCCCATCTCTTTCATACGCGGATCGGACATCATTTTGGCATTGGCGGCGTCACGTACTTCCTGCGATGGGTATTCGATCCAGCTGAACACCACCGTTTCGCCCTCTTCGGCTTTTACCGCGCGATAAAAATCGGTCTGCGTGCCTTCGGGAACATCGTCTGCCCAGCACTCGACAACACGCGTGGCGCCAAACTCTTTAAACAGCGGCGCGGCTTTAGCCGCCATGGCACGATAATCCTCCTTATTAGCTTCCGGCACCGCTACGACAAAACCATCTACATACGACATAGCTCGTTACTCCGTCGTCATTTGCGCGGTCAGTAATAACCGCGCATTAATTGTATAAATGATGTGCAACCCGAGCCGAAACAGAGATGAAAATTTGCGCGCTTACTCGCAGATTCTGCGCGCGCCAGACGATTTACGTTACACTGACGCCTTTGATCGTTACGTCACCGAGAAATCTATGCGCATCACCATTGAACCGGCCGATCAGCCGTTTATTCACCGTTTGTTGGGTGAAGAGATTGAGAGTATTGACACCGCATCCACCGATGCCACGTTATTACAGCAGGCGCTACACAGCGCACGACAGCAGAAGAATCACGAAGCCGACCTCGACTGGCGCCGCAACGCGCTGTTTCTGCTACTGTTTGTATTTTTATATGCCGCACTCGGTGCGTCGTTAACGCTGGATCTCACGCCGCAGGCATCGAGCCATAAAAGCCTCGCTTACGCGCTGGAAGCGGTGCCGGTACTGATTGCTTTTTCTGGTTTATTCATCTCGCTGCTGTACGTATTTCTGACTCGCAGCGGCGCTCGACGCTTGCGTAACTGGGAACAGGGAATTTTTGTGCTGGAGAAATACAGCGGCGTGAATTTCAGTCGGCAAATTAATGAAATGGGATCACGCACCACGAATTATTCGCAATCGGCAATTAACGTTGCGCTGGCGCTGTTTATTTGTGTGACCTGGGTGGTGATGTATAACTATTTCACTTTCACCACCAGCGGCGTGATTGGCAGCGTGATTTCACTGTTCATCACCACCATGACCTACGTGATTCTGGATATTCAGCTGCTGAAATCTAATTCATCCATCGCTATTGATGAACCGCTGATTCCAGTTGAAGACGAAAAAGAGAAGCCATAAGGATCTCAATGTGCGACATCCCTGTCGCACATATTTCGCTAGAGTTCTTCGCCGTTGCTGGCGATGACCCGGCGATACCAGTCAAAACTCTTCTTCTTTGAGCGGGAAAAATCTCCGCTACCATCATCGTTTTTATTTACGTGAATAAAACCATAGCGCTTACTGTATTGGCCGGTGGTGAAAGATACGCAGTCAATACATCCCCAAGGGGTATATCCCATAAGATCGACGCCATCTTCGGTCACGGCTTTCTTCATCTGTTCAATATGCGCCCGCAGATAATCGATGCGGTAGTCATCATTGATCTCGCCTTTTTCATCCATTTTGTCGATGGCACCAAAACCGTTTTCCACCACGAATAGCGGCTTTTCGTAACGCTCATAAAGAATATTCAGCACATAACGCAGCCCGACCGGATCGATCTGCCAGCCCCAATCTGAGGCTTTAACGTGCGGGTTCGGTACGCTGCCCTCGAAGCCTGAAAGCGCCGTCCCGCTGCCGGCATTTTCTTTACTGACCGCATTACTCATGTAATAGCTCAGCCCGATATAATCGGCACAGCCTTCCCGTAGGATCTGCGCATCATCGGCTTCCATTGCAATGTGGTATCCCTTGCGTTGCCATTCATTGAGAATATAAGCCGGATAATGACCGCGCATGTGCACGTCACTGAATAGGAATCGCTCCCTCATCGCTTCCTGAGCATACATCACGTCATCCGGATGACAGGAAAACGGATAGAGCGGCACCATGGCGATCATGCATCCAATTTGTAGTGCAGGATTAATTTCATGTCCCAACTTCACCACTTGAGCACTCGCCACAAATTGATGGTGCAGAACCTGATACATGCACTCTTCAGGATTAGGCTCGTGGGTGAAAATAACGCCCGAGCAGCAATAACCAAACAGCGGGGTTTTCCAGTTGCGCTGATTATTAATTTCGTTGAAGGTCATCCAGTATTTTACTTTGTGCTGGAAGCGTTCAATAACTACCGCGCTGAAGCGGACAAAGAAGTCCAAAACCTTTCTGCTTTTCCAGCCGCCATATTCGGTGACCAGGAGGTTTGGCATCTCAAAATGGGACAGCGTAATTACCGGTTCAATCCCGTATTTCAGCAGCTCATCGAATAGCGCATCGTAAAAACGCAACCCCTCTTCGTTCGGCTCGGCTTCATCGCCGCGTGGAAAAATACGCGACCAAGCAATTGAGGTGCGGAAGCAGCGGAAGCCCATTTCTGCCAACAGCGCGATATCCTCAGGATAGCGATGGTAAAAGTCTGATGCCTCGTGATTGGCATAAAAGCAGTCATCCTGAATGCCGGCGGTGATGACGCGATCAACACCGTGCGCCCCGCTGGTCAGGACATCGACTATGCTCGGGCCTTTACCGCCTTTATCCCAGGCTCCCTCGACCTGATGAGCGGCAACAGCGCCGCCCCACATGAAATTTTCTGGAAATGGCTTATTCATAATCTGTATCTCTATTTATCAGAGGGTGCCAGGCTGCGGCACAGAGCGAACGTCAGGTTGGCTGTTTTCTTTGAATCCCGCGACCCAGGAGAAAACCATGCCCAATATGAAGGCGACGAATATGGATACCAGGAAGCCGAGGAACTGCGTCATGTGCCCCTCTTTAAAGAACACCGGCAGGACGGCAATGCCGGGAATGCAGTAACTCCTTGAAACCGCGTTGAAAGCCCCGGCGATCATGCCGCCGGCAGCGCCCGCCAGGCAGCCACAAATCATCGGTCGTTTAAGACGCAGAGCCACACCGTAAATGGCGGGTTCAGTGATGCCGAACAGCGCCGTTACACCCGCAGAGAGCGCCATGCGCTTAAGCTCAGCGTCTTTCGCCTTCAGGTATACGCCCAGCACCGCGCCCGCCATACCGAATACCGCGGAGGCTTGCAGTCCGGTAAAGGTGTCGTAGCCCAGGGTGGCATAGTTACCGACGGTCACTGGCGTGATGCCCCAATGCACGCCCAAGGTAACCAGTGGCATCCACAAGGCACCAACCACAAATCCGGCAATGGCAGGGCTGAGATGATAAAGGGTGTTATAGACGCCACCGATGGCGCCGCCGATCATATTACCGATCGGACCGAATGCCAGAAGCGTGAACGGAACCATGATGGCGAGGCAGAACATGGGCGTGAACAGGTTGCGTATCACCATCGGAAGCAGGCGCTCGAAGAAACGCTGTACATACGACATGCCCCACACCATCAAAATAATGGGGATTACCGACGAGGTGTAACTTAAATACTCTACCGGCAGCCCCATAAAGGTTAGCGGCGCGGCATCAAGCGGAATGCCAGCGATCTGCACCATTACCTTTGAAATCTCGGGATTTTCGACCGCGCCCTTCATCAAAGCCTGCACTGCGGGATCGGCTGAGTTAGCGTTAAGGATTTTGTTGGCCGTCAACATATTCAGATAATCCGGCGACACCAGCGCGCAGGCGGAGATAACCGCTGTGAACGGATTGACATTGAATTTTTTGGCGGCGGTAAACGCCACCATCACGGGCAGGAAGGTAAAGCCGGTCCACGAAACGAAGTTAAGGATGCGATAAGTGCCGCTTGCCGGATCCATCAGGTCGATGGCGGTCAGCAGCGAGATGATGCCCTGAAGCACACCGCAGGCTGCCAGCGGATAGAGAAAAGGCGCAAATATGCTGGAGATGATATCCATAATGCGGCTAACCATACCGACACTAGGCGGTGGTACCGCTGTACTTTCGTCGAAAGTGAGTAGATTCTGCACTTCGCGGTAAGCATCACCAACGTGATTACCAATCACCACCTGCATCTGGCCGCTGGCCTGCATCGCGGTGATAACGCCTTTTACCCGCTTTAGTGATTCAACCTCGACCAGAGAATAATCTTTCAGCACAAACCTCAGACGTGTAGCGCAATGTGTCACACTTATCACATTATTATCGCTACCTATCAGTCTAACGATCTCTTTCGCAGAATCCGCATAATCTATTGCCATGGTTTTCTTCCATTGCCAGAGGGAATTCAGTCCATCAGGAGCGGACTAATTCAGGCAATGTTAGAAAATCATCCCGGCAATGTCACGAGGTCACAATATGTTATAACGGGTCGCTAATTACAAAAATGTCACACCGCGTGACATATCGCTGAGATTATTCACCACCAGCTTTCTGCCTATCGATTCAAGAATAAAAATGACCGGAACCTGAGTGGTAATATCGTATTCGCTTTCAATCAAAATGCGAGAAACATGGTAAGGAACAATAAAGTCAGAAAGTTTTGCCAGTGTTGAATCCGGGTTGCAGGTAATAGAAATCACTTTGCACTTGTGAATAACAAACTGCCTGGCAAGCTTCAATATTTCGGGAGTTTCGCCAGAGACTGAAAGCACGATAGCTACTGAACTCTGCACCATATCGGTACTCACCGGATAATAGGGATCATCAATGTGATTACTGAACTTACCCACATTAGAGAAGAAACGCGCACCATACCTGCCAAGCGTGCCAGAGCTGCCTGCGCCAGCAAAGAATACCCGTTCGGCATCACGAATGTATTGAGCCGCCTGGTTGATCATCTCATCAAATTCATCGTTTCTGATGCTTTTAAAAAAGGTCAATATTTCCTCAGCTCCATGAGGAATCAGTAATGTGCTATTTTTGTTCAGGTGCAACTTCATACTGGCTTTGAGTTCTGAGTAACCTTTGAAGTCCATTTTTTTACAGAATCTCAGAACAGTCGCGGTAGATACGCCAGAATTATCAGCTAGCTCTCTTATCGTCATATAAATAACGGCATTGATGTTTTTAATAATGTAATTATGCACGCTGCTTTCGAGGGCATTTAAGGTTGATAGTTTTCTGGCGTTAAACATCTATTCAAACATCCTGACGATTCAATTATGACGCTTATCATGTCACAAACCGTGACATCTGAGGGATGTTTAACGAGTAAACCCGCGCGGCAAACCAAAAGAAATTGTATTAATTGTGATAGCTCGCACAATTTGGATCAAGCATGGCGGAATGCATATTAGTTTTCCAGCGCAGTAAGGATCGTCGCTTCCATTTTTTCTGGTTTGGTGATCGGTGCAAATCGCTTGATCGGTTTGCCGTCGCGTCCGATCAGAAACTTAGTAAAGTTCCATTTGATCCGCCCGCCCAACACACCGGGTAATTCGGCTTTCAGGTAGCGAAATACGGGGTGCGTTGCGGCGCCGTTAACTTCGACTTTATCGAACATCGGGAAGCTCACACCGTAGTTGATGAGGCAGGTCTGCGCGATATCATCGGCTCCGCCAGGTTCCTGCTTGCCAAACTGATTGCAGGGGAAACCCAATATCATCAGCCCATTGTCCGCGTACTTCTTGTAGAGCGCTTCAAGGCCTGCATATTGAGGAGTAAATCCACAATGGCTGGCGGTATTCACCACCAGAACCAGCTTCCCGGCGTAATCGGCCATAGAGATGGGCTGGCCTCGCAAGCTGATGGCATTAAGTTGATGAAAGGTGGTCATGTATCAATCCTCAGAGCAGAATCAGTTCGGCATTAAAGACGGTGCTTTAATCAGCGGCCTCTGCGCCTTATTCTATGATTAAAGCGCCTGCGATTCATGTTAGACGTGATGTGTGAAAAGTCATGACTACCGCACCAAGAAGTAATAAACCACTCAAGCCGAAAGCACTTTGCCAACCCAGACTGTCGAAAATCAAACCCCCAACGGTTGATCCAAGCGCAATGGAGAGTTGGATGACAGCAACCATCAGACCACCACCTGCCTCTGCATCTTCGGGTAGCGTCCGCGCGAGCCATGTCCACCATCCGGTTGGCGCGGCTGTCGCAAGCATTCCCCACAGGCTCAGCAAAACGGCAACGGTTACTCTGGAAGCGTCATTTCTCTATTATCCGCACCGCAATGTGTCACCCACTTTGCGCGCGGCTATTGATACATTGAGAATTTAAATGATTTTCAATGGAAAATATGTATACCTGTCAATATCATCATCTCTCTCATTCGCCCACTGTTAATTAATCCTGAAGTAAATAAAGGCTTCTTAGCAACCTGAAACTTTAATCAGCATTGGCACTCTCCCTCCCGACGTTTTCTGGAAATCGATTAAACACCAGCAAATACACGTATTTTTGCTGTTTGGCCGTGCATAATTTGACATGTTGGGAAGCGGCGCAAAAAGCAGATTTTGCTCTGGTATCAACAGCCTGAATAACCATGTTGAATTCAGATCTTATCTGAAAAACCATAGCCTTACATAAACTAAATACTTTTTCATCCTCTTAATAACGAGGACATTTAAATTAATTCTGTTAATTTTTTGCACTCGCCAGCAGGGGGAAGAATGAAGATTATCGTCGGTGGAAACGGCTACCCGGAAAAGAGAAACATCATTACAGACCCTGCAAATCGCTATCTGGATTACCGTCCCAGAAATATCTGGACCTGGATCAACGTTATAAGGCGGCGCTTATTGCATAAAAATAAACTCTTTATTTTTCGTCCGCTGCCTCTGATGTCTTCAGGTGATGCGGACATTATCCACCTTTTTAACGAAGTTTCTTCGGGGCCAGGCGACTGGGTAGCGACCTTTGAAACCGAACTGCCCCGTGTTCTTCCCGTTGAGGGAATACCCAAATTTGCCAACCCCGAGCTGGCGCGGGAACTCCGGTACGTCTGCTCTCCGCGCTGCAAAGGTATCATCGCTATCTCAGAAGCCACACGTCAGATCCAACTGCGGCTGCTGGAACATTTCCCCAGGGAGCAGGCTATCATCGGGCCCAAACTGCACGTACTGCATCCCCCGCAGCCGGTACTGCAGGAAAAAAATGCTCTGGTTGAAAGAGGTCCGCTGAATTTTACCTTCGTGGGCAAGGAGTTCTATCGCAAAGGAGGGGCAGAAGTTGTGCTAGCCTTTAGCCAGTTATTAAGGGAAAACCTGATAAGTGTGAACGACGTACGCGTAAATCTGGTTGGTGATCCTGGCAAAACGCATAACGTGGCTCACCAGGCGTTCCAGGATGATGACGCATTTAGAAGAAGCGTGGAGGATACACTTCGTGAATGCCCTCTATTCCAGCACTATACGTCGCTGACCAACGACGCGGTACTGGCGTTGATTAAGACCTCTGATGTCGGGCTGCTGCCCACATGGCAGGAGACATACGGCTTTTCCGTTCTGGAAATGCAGGCCTGCGGCTGCCCGGTAATAACGACGAATGTCAGAGCCTTGCCGGAAATCAATCCGGAAAATGCCGGCTGGCTGATTCGCTGTCCACTGAATAGCATGTCGGAGCTGACGGTTGGATCGCTCAACGATAAAGCCGCACTGAGAAGCACCATCGTTTCTCAGTTAAAAGCCCATATTTTACATATCTTAAGCGACAGAAAAATTGTCAAAGTGCGCGCTATACAGTCAGTCGCTCGCATACGTAATGAACACGATCCTGTGGAGTTCAGAAATTACCTGAGTGCGATATACAGGGGGTTTTGAGCCAGACAAATAAAGAAATTAACCGTTTTCTGTATGGGTATTGTTCACATTGCTCATACGGATAACCTGCCCTCCCAACATTTCGGGCATTCTTAACTGGAAAACAGACCTTTCCGCCACTATCATCAGCTCACTTATTCACCCACTGATAACTAAGGAGGATTACTATGCCACTGTGTGAATTGTTTATTTACTCACACTTCTACAGTAATTGGCCGCGTTCAGGCATTTCCGCACTCGTGCTGCGATAATCCGTCCTGAGCGAAGTTAACTGAAAATCTAATCCCTTCCTCCGGCTTACCGGGTTGTCGTCAGCGATTTCTGACGTCGGGCCTTTTTGCGCCTGCAACTTATGAGTAAGCACATGAGCACTTTACTGTCCGCCCACGCTGTCGGTTTCGATAACGCCTTCGGTACGCTATTTCACGATATCCATTTCAGCCTGAAAAAAGGCGATCGCATCGGTTTGCTGGGTGATAACGGCACCGGTAAAAGCACCTTATTGAAAATTCTCAGTGGTGAACTTGAAGCCAGCCACGGCAGCGTTACGCCGGCTAATCACTGTTTACTGGCGCGCATCGAGCAGCATCTGCCAGCAGAACTGCACAACGCGTCGCTGCTGGATGGCGTGATGGCGCGCTTGCCGGAACAAGCCGATCGCTGGCGCGCCGAAGCGCTGCTGGGCAGCCTGGGTTTTACCGCTGAGCATCAAACGCAAACTGCCGCAACGTTAAGTGGCGGTCAGCATATGCGCCTGCTGCTGGCGCGCGCGCTGATCCTGCAACCGGATCTGCTGCTGCTCGATGAACCCAGCAACCACCTCGATTTGCCAACGCTATTGTGGCTGGAGAATTTCCTCAACGGCTGGAGCGGCAGCTTCGTGCTGGTTTCCCATGACAGCACCCTGCTCGATCGGGTGACTAACTGCAGCTGGATTCTGCGCGATCGCGGTCTGCAATTCTTCCGTCTGCCCTGCAGCGCGGCGCGTCAGGCGCTGATCGAGCAGGATGACGCTGACACGCAGCGTTATCAGGCCGAGCAGAAAGAGATCGAACGCGTAGAGAAAAGTGCCAAACGTCTGGCGATCTGGGGCCGCACTTACGATAACGAAGGTTTGTCGCGCAAAGCGCAGCAGATGGAGAAACGCGCCAATTGGTTGAAAGAAGCACAAACCACGCTGAGCGAAGGATCGCTATGGCGGCTGCAGCTGCAAGGTGAAGCGCTGGATGCCGATCGCGTGCTGGCATTGCCGCAGATGTCGATTCGGCCGGCCGATGACGCACCTGCACTGTTTTCACTACCAACGCTGCAGGTGAAAAGTGGCGATCGCGTAGCGATCGTTGGCCGCAACGGTTGCGGTAAATCGTCGCTGCTGCGCCATTTGTGGCGTGAATTTCAACAAGCAGATAGCGCGCTTTTTCATCCCCGCGCGCGCCTCGGTTATTACGATCAAAGTCTGCATCAGTTGCACGATGCGGAAACGTTAAGTGATGCGCTGGCGCATTTTGCGCCGCTCAGCGATGAGCAGCGCAAGATGGCGTTGATCGGTGCGGGTTTTCCGTATCTGCGTCACCAGCAGCTGATTGGATCACTGAGCGGCGGCGAGCGCTCGCGTTTACTCTTTGTGGGGCTGACGCTGGCGCGCTATTCACTGCTGCTGCTCGATGAACCCACTAACCATCTGGATATGGTAGGGAAAGAGGAGCTGGCGGAGGCGCTGAATCAGTTCGAGGGCGCGGTGTTGCTGGTGTCGCACGATCGTCAGTTAATCGCCAACAGCTGCAATCGTTTCTGGCTGATAGAGGACCAGCAACTCAGCCAGTGGCACGATTTTGACGCGGTGACCGAGCGCCTGCGTGCTGAACAGGTGATATCCATGTCTGAGGTTGTTGCACCTGCGGCGACGGAAAACGCGTTGGATGAAGATGCTTTGCTGCTGGCGTTATTAGAGGTGGAAAGCAAACTGGATGAGGATCTGGCGCGTAAGCCGAAGCATCAGAAACCCGCGTTGCAAGCGCAGTGGCGTGAGGAGATCGCGAAGCTGAAAACCCAGCTCGATCTGTAAATCGGTAGTGAACCGGTCGCCATAAATGACGTAATGCCGCTCAGTTAAGCGTCGTATCAAATCACCGCACCTTCCGTAGCGGCGCGATTTATCGCGCAATAAATTGCGCCGCTACAATATGTGCTCTGGGTGATGAGAGGTTTCGTGGCTTAACTGACAAACATTACGTCATAAATGGCGACCCTACGCCCAATCAGTGACTCAGATACGCTGTAAACAACCCAGCCGCCCTTTCTATTCGGAAAACTTTAATCATTTTTCAACCAGCGCGCATTACCCAGATAAATCCGGCGAATTTTCTCCAGTTTGTTCCCTTAAGTGATTATGATTCTCGCTTCATATAAGGGACGCTTATGCTCAATATCTCAAAAAAGTGGCTATTCGCTACGCTCGCTGCCGTCATTCTCCTGCTGTTGATCTGGCATTTCGCCGGTTCACGCCATAAACCTAACGCGGTGGTCACCGCCGAAGTGCGTCAGGGAAATATCGAAAACGTGATTGCTGCCACCGGCAAAATGGATGCGGTTGAACGCGTCAACGTCGGTGCGCAGGTTTCTGGTCAGGTGAAAAAGCTCTATATCAAATCTGGCGATAGCGTCAGCAAAGGCCAGCTAATCGCCGAAATTGACGATCAACCGCAGCGCAGCGATTTGCGTAACGCGCAGGCGGCGCTGAGCGTGGCGCAGGCCGATTTGGAAACCCGCGAAGCCGCGCTGGTGCGACAGCAAGCGCAATATCAGCGCTTGCAGCAGATGATTAAAACCAATGCGATCTCGCGTCAGGATTTTGATACCGCCGAACAAGAGTGGCGCAGTGCACGCGCCGAGCTAACCGCGCAAAAAGCGCGCGTGATTCAGGCGCAGATTGAGGTGGATAAGAAGCAGCTCGATCTCGGTTATACCCGCATCATGGCGCCAATGGACGGCACGGTCATCGCCATCGTCACTAAGCAAGGTCAAACGGTGAACGCGGTACAAACCGCGCCAACCATCGCCAAGCTGGCGCAGCTCGGCACCATGACGATTAAAGTGCAGATCTCCGAAGCCGACATCAACAACGTGCAGCCAGGCCAGCAAGCGTGGTTCACCACCTTCTCCAATCCAGACAAGCGCTACAACGCCACGCTGCGCAGCCTCGAACTGGCGCCGGAATCGGTGATGAAAGATGACGCGCTGATGGGCAACAGCGAAAGCACGCCAGCCAGCAGCACCAACGCCGCAGTCTATTACAACGCGCTGCTGGATGTGCCAAACCCCGACAACGCGCTGCGCATCTCCATGACGGCGCAGGTCAACCTGCTGCGTGATTCCGCCAAAGACGCTTTGCTGGTGCCGGTGCAGGCGACGAAGAAAGACGCGGATGGCAAAACCTACGTGGAAATCCCCGATCAGGATAACCAGCCGGTCAAACGCATCATCACCACTGGCATCACTGACAGCGTTGATATTCAGGTGCTGAGCGGTTTAAAAGTCGGCGAGAAAGTGATCCTTGCTACGCAGACGGCGGGCGCTGACGAGGTGTTGATGTGAATATCATCGAACTGAAAAACATCCAGCGCAGCTATGTTAACGGTTCGCAATCTCTGCATGTGCTGAAAGACATTAACCTGAGCATTGCTAGCGGCGAGCTGGTGGCGATTATCGGGCCGTCCGGTTCGGGTAAGTCGACACTGCTGAATATTCTTGGCTGCCTGGATGCGCCGGATAGCGGCGACTATTTCATCAGTGGCCAGAACACCGCCACGCTGTCGCCGGATGCGCTGGCGAAAGTCCGTCGCGAGCATATCGGCTTTATCTTCCAACGTTATCATCTGATGCCGGATCTCAGCGCCTTGAGCAACGTCGAGATTCCATCGATCTACGCCAATCTGCAGGGCAAAGCACGGCTGCAGCGCGCGGCGGATCTGCTGGCACGTTTAGGTTTACAGGGCCGCGAACATCACAAACCGGGCGAGCTATCCGGCGGCCAGCAGCAGCGCGTCAGTATCGCGCGCGCGCTGATTAACGGTGCCGAAATTATTCTTGCCGATGAACCGACCGGCGCGCTGGATTCGCATTCCGGCGAAGAGGTGCTGCGCATCCTACACGATCTCAATCGCGAAGGTCACACGGTGATCATCGTCACGCACGACATGAAAGTGGCGCAGCACGCCGATCGCATTATTGAGATTCAGGACGGCGAGATTTTTGCCGACAGCGGCCGCAAACAGGATGCAACCCGCGCGCAATATGTCCCCGCCGCGCCTAAAAGCCAGAGCAAGCTGCGCGGCTTGCTCGATCGCTTTCGCGAATCATTGCGCATGGCGCTGAATGCCATGAACGCGCATCGGCTGCGCACCGCGCTGACCATGACCGGGATTATTTTTGGCATCGCGGCGGTGGTCACGGTGGTGGCGCTCGGCCAGGGCGCGCGGCAAAAAACGCTGGAGAGTATTTCCGGGCTCGGCACCAATGTGGTGTCGATCTATGCCGGTGGTGATTTTGTCGAGGATGAAGCGCATCCGGTGCTGACGCTGGTGATGGCCGATGTCGACGTGATTGGGCGTCAGCAGTTTGTCGCAGCGGTCAGCCCGGAAATGATCGCCAATCAGCCGATTCGCTATCTTTCCAACGCGTCCAAAACCTCGGTGTACGGCGTCGGCAAAGCGTATTTCCAGATTCAGGGCATTAAATTGCTGGAAGGCAGCAACTTCAGCGATGAACGCCACGCGCGTCAGGAGATCATTATCGATACCAACACGCGCAACAAACTGTTTGGCGAACACGGGGAAAGCCCAATTGGCAAGATGATCGTGCTGGGTTCGGTGCCGGTGCGCGTGATTGGCGTGGCGGATAATAACGATGGCATGTCGCCCAATCGCCTCAGCGTGTGGCTGCCGTGGAGCACTGTGATGTATCGCATCAGCGGGCAAACCGCGCTAACCAGCATCAGCATTAAGCTGAAGGACGATGTGGTGAGCGGCCCGGCGGTGGAATCGCTGACGCAACTGCTAACCGCGCGTCACGGCAGCAAAGATTTCCTGGTGTTCAACCGCGACAAATACCGCAAAGCGATTGAAGATGCCGCCGCGACGTTAACGCTGTTGATTCTGCTGGTCGCCTCTATTGCGCTGATGATTGGCAGCATCGGCGTGATGAATATCATGCTGGTGTCGGTAACGGAACGTACCCATGAAATCGGCGTGCGCATGGCGGTGGGCGCACGGCGCGGCGACATCATGCAACAGTTTATGATCGAAGCAGTTTTAGTCTGTCTGGTGGGCGGATCGCTCGGCGTCGCGCTGGCGCTGGTGATTGGACCGATTATCAGCCTGCTGGCGGGCGGCATGATTACCGCGATCTTCTCATGGCAATCAGCAGGCGCGGCCTTTGCCTGCTCCACCATTATCGGCATGATTTTTGGTTACCTGCCGGCGCGCAAAGCCGCACGCATGGATCCGGTGGCGGCATTGGCAAGCGAATAACTGAAATATCGCTTTAATCTATTAGCACTGTTCCGTAGCGGCGCGATTTATCGCGCTCTTTTGACCTTTTTACTTGTGTAAAAACGCGCAATAAATCGCGCCGCTATGGATTTGCCGTTTTACATCAACATCGGCAAGGTCGCCGTTGCTGTCTGCTGGCTGGCCGCCTGATACCGGGCATCATGCGTCATCAACTCGTTAATCAATACTTCCACCAACATCATTGCACCCACTTTACCGCTCAGCGCACCAGCGTTGAACGGGCCTTCCGGCCGCGCAGCCACTAACAGCATATCGGCTAAGCTGCCCATCGGGCTGCGCAGCGTGTTGCTCAGCATCAGCACGCGCGCGTTTTGCTTCTTCGCCACCTTAACCACATGCATTACATCTTTAGTCGAGCCGGAAGCGGAGATGGCGATCACCAAATCGCCCTCTCTGAGCGTCGAGGCATTCATCGCCGCGCGATGCATATCACCAAACAGCTGCGCCGATTTACCTAAGCGCAACAGGCGATAGTGCAAATACTCACCGGTAATCGCGCTGGCCGCCACGCCGTAGATCTGGATAGTTTTAGCCTGATGCAGCGCTTCCACCGCGCTCTGAAGCACCTCGCGGTTAATGAATTTCCCGGTATCGCGCAGCGCCTGCACCGTTTCCTCCACCAGCATGTCGATGCTGTCACCGCTAGCGACGGCGGCGGGCTGATTGTGTTGCACATCCAGCGCCAGCGCCATTTTGAATTCGGTATAGCCTTTGCAGCCGAGATGACGACACAGCCGCGTCACGCTTGCTTCGCTGGTGTCGGTCTCGCGCGCTAATTCAGTGATGGTGAGATACAGCACTTTCTGCGGGTCGGTGAGGATGAAATCGCCCAGCTTTTGCAGCGTCGGACTGTAGCCCGGCAAGCCCTGGCGCAGGTGCAGCAAGATGTTTTCGTTGTCCGTCATGGCGGCCTCTTCTTCACGACATTATGGCGCACAGTGTGCAGCAGATTAGGGCATAAGTGAAAGCTATCACAATAATGATGGAAATTTTCATCTTATGAATGAGATTGTGATAATAATTTTCACCACAAAATCACTTCAGGGATAAAAATTTATGTCATCACTGTTCAGCGGTGCCTCTTCAGGGGGTTGGTTTGAAAAAGCCCAGCGGTTTGGTAAGTCGTTCATGTTACCGATCGCCGTGCTACCGGCGGCCGGTTTGCTGCTGGGCATTGGCGGCGCACTTTCCAATCCCAACACCGTCAAAGCCTATCCATTCCTCGATGTCGCCTGGCTGCAAGGCATGTTCACCATCATGGCGAGCGCCGGATCGGTGGTGTTCGCCAACCTCGCGGTGCTATTTGCGGTTGGCGTAGCGGTAGGATTGGCCAAAAGCGACAAGGGCACCGCAGGATTGGCCTCGCTGCTGGCTTATCTTGTAATGAACGCCACCATCAATGCGCTGCTGACGCTGACCGGCGTGCTGGCGCAGGGCAACCTTAGCGCGGTGGGACAAGGCATGGCGCTCGGCATTCAGACGCTGGAAACCGGCGTATTTGGTGGCGTGGTGATCGGGCTGGTGACGGCCATGCTGCATAATCGCTACAACAAAATCGCCCTGCCGCAATTCCTTGGCTTCTTTGGTGGCTCGCGCTTCGTGCCGATTATCAGCTCCTTCGTCGCCATTCTGGTGGGTGCGGCGATGACCATCGTCTGGCCGCATTTCCAGAAGCTGATTTTTGGTATGGGCGGATTGGTGGATGCCACCGGTTATTTCGGCACCTTTATTTACGGCTTTGTACTGCGCATGCTCGGCCCGTTCGGCCTGCATCACATCTTCTATCTGCCGTTCTGGACCACCGCACTCGGCGGCAGCGAAGTAATCAACGGACATCTGGTGGAAGGCACGCAGCGCATCTTCTTCGCCCAGCTTGCCGATCCCCACACGCAACAATTCTACATTGGCACCGCGCGCTTTATGTCCGGGCGCTTCATCACCATGATGTTTGGCCTGATCGGCGCGTGTCTGGCGATGTACCACACCGCTAAGCCGGAAAACCGTCAACGCGTGGCCGGATTGCTGCTGTCGGCGGCGCTGACTTCTTTCCTTACCGGCATCACCGAACCGATTGAGTTCTCGTTCCTGTTTGTCGCGCCGGTGCTGTATGTCATCCACGCGCTGTTTGATGGGCTGGCGTTTATGATCGCCCACATCCTGCACATCACCATCGGCCAAACCTTCTCGGGCGGCCTGATTGATTTCATTCTGTTCGGCGTATTGCAGGGCGAAGCGAAAACCCATTGGTGGTATGTCCCGCTGATAGGCGCGCCGTGGTTCCTGCTCTATTACTTTACTTTCCGCTTGCTGATCACCCGCTTCAATTTCAAAACGCCGGGTCGCGAAGACGTCAGCGTTGAAACTGTGCCGATGGTCGCCGGAGAACGTCCACTGCAGGTGATCGCGGCTTTAGGCGGCAAGCAGAACATCGCCGAACTGGATTGCTGCGCCACCCGTCTGCGCATCACGCTCATCGACAGCAGCAAACTCGATGAAAACGCATTGAAAGCTACCGGCGCACGCGCCGTGATCCAACGTGGCAAAGGCGTGCAGGTGATTTATGGCCCGCACGTCACCATTATCAAAAATGAAGTAGAGGAGTTACTCGCGCTATGAAAGCACCGATGCTGGCCCAGATTCAGGGGAAACTGGTGGTCTCGTGTCAGGCTCTGGAAGATGAGCCGTTACACAGCCCGTTTATTATGTCGCGCATGGCGTTAGCGGCGATGGAAGGCGGAGCGGCGGCGATTCGCGCCAACAGCCTGATCGACGTACAGCAGATTATGCAAACCGTGGATTTGCCGATTATCGCCATTATTAAGCGCGACTATCCCGGCAGCGATGTGTATATCACCGCGACGCTGCGGGAAGTGGATGAGTTGATGGTGGCGAATCCGGCGATGATTGCGCTGGATGCCACGTTACACACACGTCCCGGCGATTTGCAGTTGCCGGCGTTGGTGGCAGCGATTCGCCAACGCTATCCGCAACTGTTGCTGATGGCGGACATCGCCACGGTGGAAGAAGCGCGTCAGGCGGCGCAATTAGCTTTCGATTGTGTCGGCACCACGCTGCACGGCTACACCGCAGAAACGCAAGGCTGCTATTTGGCCGCCGATGATTGCCGCTTCCTGCGTGACGTATTGGCTGCGGTAAAGGTGCCGGTGATTGCCGAGGGGAATGTTGAAACGCCGGAAATGGCGGCGCATTGTCTGGCGCTGGGCGCGCATGCGGTGGTGGTCGGCGGCGCGATTACGCGTCCACAGCAGATAACGCGCCGCTTTGTGAATGCCATCAATTAATTTTTGAGGTGCCCATTAGGCACCTCGCCTAAGGTTATCCACAATCCCCGTGCGTAGAGTCGCCGTTAACCTGTGGATAAAACTCGCCTCGCACCACACCGCGCCCGATGCGCGCAGGCGGTTATTTTTCGCACGATTGTGAATCTCAAACACGCTAACACACTTGATGCGTTAGCGTGTTTGGGTGAGTCAGTATCCGGCGTTAAACCGAATCTTCTTTTTCGATCACTAATACGCGCGCTTCGCCTTGCGGGTGCGCAACATGCTCGGTGCCGATGCTGGCGTAAAAAATGTCGCCGCTATTCAGCAGCACTTTCTTCACCTCACCTGCTTCGCGGTAATGCATCTCTACCACACCATCCAGCACCGCAAACACTTCCTCGCCATCATTGATGTGCCACTTGTAAGGTTGATTGGTCCAGTGCAGACGCACGCTGGTGCCGAAGAAGTTGGCGATGTCTAACGCATCCCAGGCTTTTGCGGGAGAGAAGTTTTTGCTGACGTAGATTTTCATGCGATATCCGTGTAGGGGAGAACTGCGTTGATGATACACACAGCCCGGGCGTGCGGCGGGACATGCGCAGGCCATTTACGGACATTCAGATACAACAAAGCCGCCCGAAGGCGGCCTTAACACAACTGCTTGTGCAATTAACTTATTTGTATAACTCGGCAGTCATGTGTACGCGGTTGTTAGTGTTGGCTTCAGTAATTTTATACTGAGCGCCCTGCTCTTGCGCCTGCGCTGCGATTTTCGCTTCTGCACCATCCAGAGTAGAAGACTCAACAGATATACTCTGTGCAAAGCTAGCAGCAGACATCATTGAAAGAGCAGCAACAGCGGCGATAGACAGTGTTTTGATAGTTTTCATGGTCATAATCCTTAGTGGTTTAACGAGAAGGCTGTGTGCCTTCGATGAGAATAATAATAACCTAGGTTATCGTTTCAATATTAACCATTAGTGCGATCACGATAACTTACGTAACTGTACAGTTACTGCGTTATATCGACAAAAAAGGCCGCCCGTAGGCGACCTGTTCTGGCACATCCGTATGCAACCATCCGTTATTTGTAAAGTTCTGCGGTCATATGTACGACGTTGCCGTTGCTCGCTTCTAAAATTTTGTACTGCTCACCATTCTGTTTTGCCTGCGCAGCGATTTTCGCTTCAGCACCATCCAGAGTCAGCGAGGTTGCTGAAACGGTCTGTGCGAAGCTGGCAGCAGACATCAGTGAAAGAGCGGCGGCAGCGGCGATAGTCAGAGTTTTGATAGTTTTCATGGTCGTATTCCTTTGGTTGTTTGATTTGAAAGCTGTGCGCCTTCGATAGAAACAATGATAACCATTGAAACTATTATCAGATTAACTATTAGTGCGATCACAGTTAATCAACTCACTATCACTATGCCAGCTCGAGCTCGGTGATGACCTTTTTGACTTTTGCCACATCCATAAGCGCTTTAGCGGTGCGCGGAAACAGTCCGCCGCACACGGAATACCACACTTCACAACCGGCGGTTAGGCCTGCTGCGGCAAAGACATCAGAAACAAAAATGCCCTCTTACGAGGGCATGGATTATCGCTACAAGTCGGGGATTATTTCAGCACGATGCGCGCAATCTGATCCTGGCCTTTGGTTGAGGAGTCTTTGTTGAACTCCGCTTTCAACGTGACATACAGCGTGTTGTTGTCCGGGCCAATCAGCAGGCTGTTTGGATTGTTATCAAACGACCAGCTGTTTTTCACCGCGTAAGTGGTGGCATCCAGCTGCAGCACTTTCTTCGATTCGCGCTGGCTGATGTAGATCTCATTACGCTTAGCGTTGAATTTAATCGCTAGCGCATCACCTTCAATACGCTTGATCACTTTCCCAGTGCGCTCATCAAATACCAGCGTGGCTTTGCCTTTTGAGTCATCGGTTACGAACAGGCGGCCGGTCGCCGGATCTTCCGCCATGTTCAGGAACAGATACTCTCTACCGTCGCCGGCGGTCCAGCGCTTCTCAATTTTGTGGGTGCGTGGATTGATCACCAGAATTTCGCCCGCGCCGTTGGTCGCGTAAATGCGCTCAGTCAGCGGGGAATAGATGATGCCGGTTACCCATTTGCCTGCATTCTTGATGGTGGCTTTCAGCTTGAAGGTTTCCTCATCAACCACCGAGATATAACCCGGATCGGCTACGCGACCGACATACAGCTCGTTGCCGTGCCACAGCACTTCACGCGCGCCCGCCGGATAACCTTCTTTATCTTTCTTACCTGGGAAGACTAAACGTTCCAGCACTTTGCCGCTCTGCGCATCCACTTTAGAGATAGCGCCATCCAGCGAGTTTGTGGTGTAGAACACGTTGCCGGCTTCATCGATCGCCGTACCAAAGTTTTTCAAATCGGTATGCGTAACGCCTTTGGTTTCCAGTGTGGTTGGGTCGAGACGATAAATTACACCACCGTTAACGTCTTTAAAGCTCTGCGCGCTGGCAACGTATAACGCTTTCGCAGCAGGCGAATACGCCATTTCATACAGGCCATCGCCCAGCGTGCGCTGGGTCAAAGAAGTATCAACTGGCTTGGCAGCGGCGGCTGGCGCTTCGGCTTTTTTCGCCGGAGCCTGACAAGCGGTCAGGCTGAATGCAGCGACGATCGCTGCCGCTACGGCGGCTTTGCGCGGGCTAAATAACGATTTCATGCTCAACTCCATCAATGGATGAACGGCTCCGTTACGCGCGTACGCGTACGGAAAATACAAGAAGAATGAGAATCATACGCATTAGCATAAACTTAGCAACTTTCTCGACGATCTTCCTTACGTTGCCGTAGATCGATTCCAGCATGCCGCACACCTTTCTTTACTAAAAACGTCCAAATATCGCCTGAAAAAATAGGAAAACGTGAGCAATTAACAGGTTATTTTCACCCGTAAGCCATTGATTCATAACTTACTTACACATTATTACAATTACAGTTGCAACCTTCCGCAGATTCTTTAAAGCAAATGATTATCATTGGCTTTCTCAATAAATACGCAGTGGCGGTTTGCGTGCCTTATCTTCTGCCCTTTTGGGCGAATGAGTCACGACGTAAACGATAAAAAACGAAGCAAAACAGCTTCCTATAACACGCGTTTCAACAGGAAATTTTATGTCTGGCATTAGGAAAACCTTTAACGTCTCACTGCTGGCGGTGACGATTCATGCCCTGTTTACGCCAAGCCCGGCGCAGGCAGCTAGCGATTCGCCGCAGGATTTGGTGGTCGAGGCATCCGCAACCGGCGACAGCGATAACAATGAAAAGCAGGATTACGCGGTAAAAACCACGCGAGCGGGCACTAAGCTGTTGCTGACGCCACGCGATGTACCGCAATCGATGAGCGTGGTAACGCAACAGCGCATGCAGGATCAGAACCTGCAATCGGTGAACGATGTGCTGACCAACGCCACCGGCATCTCGACCAATCTGATCGACAGTGAGCGCTCGGAATATTATTCGCGCGGCTTTAAAGTCACCAACTTCTCGTTCGATGGCATCCCGACCTCGGTTAATGACGCCTGGAACTACGGCGATGCCGCTTCTGATACCGCCATTTACGAGCGTATTGAGATCGTACGCGGCGCCACCGGATTGATGACCGGCGCGGGCAGCCCGTCAGCCTCGATCAACATGGTACGTAAACACGCCGACAGTAAAACCTTTACCGGTACGGTCAGCGCCAGCTACGGTAGCTGGAACAAACAGCGTTATGTTGCGGATCTCTCAGCACCGCTAAACCAGGATGGCAGCCTGCGCGGACGCGTGGTAACCGGTTACAGCGATGAAGACAGCTGGCTCGATCGCTACCACAAAACCAAAAAATTCCTCTACGGCGTGATTGATGCCGACATCACTGAGCACACCACGCTGTCGCTGGGCTACGACTACGAAGATGCTAATACCGGCAATCCAACGTGGGGCGGCTTGCCGATGTTCTACAGCAACAACGCCACCACGCATTACGATCGCAGCCTCAACTCCGCCGCCAACTGGGCGCGCTACAACACCAATTCGCGCAAAATATTCGCCGACATCGATCATAACTTCGATAACGGCTGGAACATCCACGTCAACGGCACGCACGCCGAGAACACCTTTAACGATAAGCTGCTGTATGTGATGGGCAGCGCCGATCAGGACAGCGGCGAAGGCACCACCGGCTTCGGCAGCATGGATCGCGGTAAACGTCAGATGGATTCGTTCGACGGCTACGCCAGCGGTCCGTTTGAGCTGTTAGGTCGTCAGCATCAGTTAATGGCGGGCGTGAGCTACAGCCGCCAGCACAACGCCACTTACAGCCAGGATGGCGTTACCGATCTGGAAAACTACAACATCGCCTCAAACGATATGGGCATTTTCAATAACAGCTGGAACGGCAACATTGCCGAGCCGCAGTGGCAAGGTTGGTATCAGAATGCCGACGATACCATTCGCCAGAAATCGGCTTATACCGCCGCACGCTTCTCGTTGGCCGATCCGCTGTCGCTGATTATTGGTGCGCGTTACACGCAGTGGAGCACCAACGGCAGCAGCGGTGATATGACGAACAATAACACCACGCCGTACGCTGGTTTGGTGTACGACATCAACGATACCTGGTCGGCGTACGGCAGCTATACCTCGATCTTCCTGCCGCAAACCGATCGTGACATCAACGGTAAATACCTGTCGCCGGTAACCGGCAAAAGCTATGAAACCGGTCTGAAGTCCGCCTGGTATGATGGTCGATTAACGGCGACGGTGGCGGTATTCCGTATTGAGCAGGACAACGTCGGTCAGGCGATTAATGGCGTCTACCTGAGCGGCAACGAACAGGCTTATGCGCCCGCCAAAGGTGCGGTCAGCAAAGGTGCGGAGTTTGAGCTGAATGGCGCGCTAACGGATAATCTGCAGCTGACGTTCGGTGCCACACGCTACGTGGCGCGGGATAAAGAGGGACGTTTCAACAGCTATCAGCCGCAGACTTCCTTTAAGCTGTTTACCCGTTATCAGCTGCCGATGTTGCCGGATCTCACGGTTGGCGGCGGCATCAACTGGCAGAACCGCGTGTTTGAAGATGCCACCAATGCCAGCGGCGATAGCGTGCGTGTTTATCAGGGCAGCATTCCGCTGGCTTCGCTGTTTGCGCGCTATCAGGTGACTAAACAGGTGGCGGTGCAGGCGAACGTCGATAACCTGTTTGATCGCGAATATTACAGCTACATGAACAGCTACGTTTATGGCGCACCGCGCAGTGTTTCGATGAGCGTTTCGTATCAGTTTTAATTAAAGTCTCAAGGTGCGCATTTATGCGCACCTCTCATCAAACCTTGTTTTTATAATTGAAACTGATCTGAGAATTCTGTTCTTTCGGCAAGCGCCGCGCCTCTAAATAAACCGATTTCCAGTATGGATTATTTAGCGAAGAGCGCATCACGCCCTGACTCACCGATGCGTGCAGGAACTGATGATCGGTGTCATAAAAGCCGACGTGCAGCTCACGTTTAATGCGGAAGAACACTAAATCACCGGGTTGCAAATGCGCCTGATCCACCGGTTTGCCCATGGCAATTAACTCTTTGGTGGTGACGCGATCCATCGGAATATTGAAACGATCTTTCAGCGTGCGCCAGACAAATCCCGAGCAATCGACGCCGGTTAATTGTGTGCCGCCCCACTGATATTTGGTCCCTTCCCACGAATGCATTTGATCGTGCAGCGCGGCAATCACCGGGATTAAATCGGGCTGTTTGCCGTTGTCTGCCGAGGTATCAACGCTTTCCTCAGCAGGCGCATGCGAAGACTTCGAAGAACAACCTGCCAGAGTGAAAACAAACAGGCAGGCGATAACTTTGCTGGCGGCAGAATTGATCATGTGTTGGTGATTTCGCTGAGGGAGACAGTGGTCAGAGATTTATACCGTAAAAAAGTTGCAGAAATAAATAGGCGTGCAGTGAAATCTTTTATTTGTCGGTTGATTTTACCTAAGTTTACGCAACGGTAACATCTTGTATTTGAGTTAAAAATCTATTTTCCACGCTGGGCTTTTTCTGTGCAGGAGAATATTTGCGCTCCTGCACAGAACGACATCAATTTCGGCTTACAGCTGTAAGTTTAATACTTGCCGGAGAAATTGGCGCTAATACGCTGCGCCAGATAATCCTTCGCGGAAATAGGCGGGTATTTTTTCTCCGGTCCTTCAATAATCACATCTTCATTCGCCTGGCAGAAAAACGCCAGGCTGTAGCGTGCCGGCACCGATTCACCAGGCAGCGGATTGCTGACGCGATGGAAGTTCGACGGTAACTTGTCATCACTCCAGCGCATCAACATATCGCCGATATTACAGGTAATTAAGCCTTCCAGCGGCGGGATCGGCGTCCAGATTTGCTCTTCCATCTCTTTGCCCGGACACACCTGCAAACCGCCCTGCCCATCACGCTGGAACAGCAAGGTCAGACAATCGAAATCGGTGTGCGCCCCGGCGCGCCACGGACCATCTGGCTCGCCGCTGATGGCAAAGTAGTGCAGCATCCGCAGCGTGCTTTGGTAGGTTTCGTGCGAAGGCTCATGCGCTTTGGCAAAGAAATCGTCGGGGAATCCCAGCTTCAGGGCAAAACAGGAGAGCAAGCGCATGCCAACTTCCCAGCACTGACGCTCGAACTTCAGTACATCATGCTGAAAACCCGACAAGGTGGCCTCATCCGGCCACAAGCCTGCCATGCGCGGACGCGTCACCTGGTACGACTCTTTTTGGTCCGGTTTACCGGTAGATGGACGGATTTGCGCGCGGTATTCCCAGCCGGCATTGCGGCTGAGTGGATGACGCGCTTTGTCACTTTGCGGCAGCGAGAAAAAGCGCTCTGCGTTAGCAAAAGCCGCATTGATGTCGTCGAGCGGAATACCGTGGCCGGAAACCTGGAAAAACCCAATCTCGGTGGCGGCTTGCCACAGCTGATCGGCTATTTCCGCTTTACGTTGGTCGAAATCGGAGAGATCGATGATGCGCACATCACGTGCAGCTTCTACGCCGCGCGCGCCCATACGCGATTCTTTCGCCAGTTCATGCATGTCATAAGTGGTCTTTTCCATTGGTGCACCTCGTTATTGAGCGATAACGGATGACTTACCCGCAGCGTGGCAGTCATCCCCGCGCCTGCTGAATGCCGCAGGCGATCGAGCAATGACCCACCGGGTGAAACCACGGTTGACAGCTTCTACTCAGTTTCAGCCAAGCAAAGGCTGTGCCAGCACGCTGCGCCGCTTAAAATCAATACGTTAGGGAATATCCCACATCCGGTCTGCACAATGGCGGTGCAAAACACGCTGATTTGCCTCATTAATGAGCGATCGATGAAGCAAAAGCCCGGCACCATCAATATCAACTATATTACTTTCAGTGGGTTGCACGAATGGCATGCGCTTTGCTAAATCCCCACTGAGTATAAGCGGTCAGCGTGACAACAGATGCACGCAGGACATTGCTCTACAGCATTAGCTGTACCTCGTCAGGGGACGATGCGCATACGCATCGTGAGCACGCCATGCGCCGCTACGCCCCTGATGACGACAACAAACTCAACGTTTATTGGGGGTTATATGACAATGTCGCGTTTCCGTTTCTCCTTATTCGCTGCTCTGCTGAGCAGCTCTGCACTGTCGCACGCCGCCGACAAACTGGTATTGCAAACCACTTGGGTCGCGCAGGCTGAACAAGGCGGTTATTACCAGGCGCTCGCCACCGGCATTTATAAAAAATATGGGCTGGATGTTGAGGTGCGTTCCGGCGGGCCACAGCTGAATAACATGACGCTGCTGCTGGCGAATCGTGCTGATGTCATCGTCAGCTATGACCTGCAAGTGCTGCGGGGCGTTGAGCGCAACTTCCCACTGAAAGCCATCGCCGCGCCGTTTCAGTTTGATCCGCAAGGCATTGTTACCCACGGCGATGTGAAGTCGCTGGATCAGCTGAAAGGTAAAACCGTGCTGGTTTCTGCCAGCGGGCAAGCCAGCTGGTGGCCGTGGCTGAAAGGCAAATATCAGCTGCAGGATGGTCAGGCGCGCCCTTACACCTTCAACATGCAACCGTTTCTCGCCGACAAAAACACCGCGCAGCAGGCTTATGCCACCTCCGAAGTGCAGCAAATTAAAGAGGTGCAGCCGGACAGCAAATTCTATCTGTTTGCCGATTATGGCTATCCGGCATACGGCGGCATTCTGGTGACGCGCGACGATTTGCTGCAAAAAGAGCCGGATGTCCTGAAGCGTTTTGTGGCGGCATCGATGGAAGGCTGGAAATCCTACCTTGCCAATCCGACTGCCGGTAATGCGCTGATCAAAAAGGAGAACCCGCAGATGACCGACGCGGTTCTCGCCTTTGGCGTATCACAGATGAAAGCCCTGCACCTGATTGACGGCGGCGATGCCGCGCAGCAAGGTCTAGGCGTGATGACGGATAAGCGCTGGCAGGCAACGCGTGACTTTATGGTCAACGCCGGTTTACTCAAAGCGTCCACCGACTGGCAGAGCGCGTTTAGCACGCAGTTTGTCGCGGCGAAAGTGGAGTGAGGTGCTCATGAGCCAACTGCTAATTCAACACTGCGCCGCGATCCTGACCGGCGATAAACAGCAACCGCGTAGCAGCGCGCGCGATATTCGACTGCGCGATGGCCTGATTGTGGAGATGGGCGAACTCGATGCTGTCGCCGATGAAACCGTGATCGACGCCCGCGATTGCGTGGTTTATCCCGGCTGGGTTAATACGCATCATCATCTTTTTCAATCGCTGCTGAAAGGCGAACCCCAAGGTCTGAATCAGAGTCTGGGCGGCTGGCTGGCGGCGACGCCGTATCGCTTTCGTGGTGCCTTCGACGAACAGACATTTCGCATCGCCGCGCGGGTGGGTCTGGTCGAGCTGGTGCGTTCCGGCTGCACCACCATCGCAGACCATCACTATCTTTACTGGCCTGATATGCCTTTTGATGGCGCAGAAATCCTGTTCGATGAAGCCGACAAGCTAGGCGTGCGCTTCGTGCTGTGTCGCGGCGGTGCGACGCAAAGCCGTGGCTTAGAGAGTGACTTGCCCACCGCACTGCGCCCGGAAAGCTTTGACAGCATGATGGCCGATGTTGATCGTCTGGTGGCGCGCTATCACCAACCGCAGAATAGCGCGATGCGCCGCATCGTGATGGCGCCGACCACCACGCTGCACTCCACCACGCCGCAGGAACTGCGCGAGAGCGCGCGCCTGGCGCGTCAGCTCGGTATTCGCCTGCACAGCCATCTGTCGGAAACCGTTGATTATCTCGATGCCGCACGCGCGAAGTTCGGTATGACGCCGCTGCAGTTTTGCGCCGAACACGACTGGATTGGCGATGACGTGTGGTTTGCGCATCTGGTGAAACTGCTGCCGGAAGAGATCGCCATGCTGGGCGCGGCGGGCAGCGGTATCGCGCACTGCCCGCAAAGTAACGCGCGCCTCGGCAGCGGCATTGCCGATTTGGTGGCAATGGAACACGCAGGCGTGAAGATCTCAATTGGCGTTGATGGCGCGGCCTCAAATGAAGCGGCGGATATGCAAAGCGAAGCCCACGCCGCCTGGCAGCTCCAGCGCGCACGCAAAGGCATGCTGGCGCAGCCGCGTTATGCCGGTGGAACCTTTGAAGGCGGTGGCGACGCCGCCCGCATTGAAGATGTGGTGCGCTGGGGCACATCCGGTGGCGCGCAGGTTTTGGGCTTAAACACCGGCCGCCTTGCACCTGGCATGGCCGCCGATATCGCCATCTATCGGCTCGACGACCCGCGCTATTTTGGCTTGCACGATCCCGCCATTGGCCCGGTGGCCAGCGGCGGACGCGCCAGTTTAAAGGCGCTGATTTGTGCCGGAAAACTGCTGGTGCAGGATGATGTGATGGCCGGAGTGGATTTAGCGGAACTGGGCCGCGACGCTGCACAAGCGGTAAAAACCTTGCAGCAACGCGCGGCGGTTTAACCGCGTTACGCCGCTGCGTCTTTCTTGCGCAGCGGTGATTCTGGCAGAAACAGCGACAGCACAAAGGCCAGCAGCATCACACCCGCCGCCATTTGAAAGGCTGAATGCACCGCATCGCCAAACACCTGCAAATAGGCTTGCTGGACATCATGCGGCAAACGGTGCACCGCATCAGGATCGAGCGTACGCGGCAATGCTTTGCCCTGCTCCACCAGCGTGGTCAAACCCGATTTCAGCACCTGACGAAACACCGCGCCAAACAGCGCCACGCCAATCGAACCGCCAACCGAGCGGAACAACGTGACCGACGAGGTAGCGACACCGATGCGATCGGGCGTTACGGTGTTCTGTACCGCCAGCACCAGCACCTGCATCACCATGCCCATTCCCATCCCCAACACGCAGGCAAACAGGTAGATATGCCACAGCGGCGCATCAATGGTCAGCGTGGTCAGCAGCGCCATGCCGATAGTCGCCAGCAAGGTACCGCCAATCGGGAACAGGCGATATTTGCCGGTACGGCTAATAATGCGTCCGCTGACGATGGAAGTGATCAGCAATCCGCCCATCAGCGGCAGCAGCTGTAAACCGGCTTCGGTCGGCTTCGAGCCCTTCACCACCTGCAGATAGAGCGGTAAAAACGTCACGCTGCCAAACAGCGACATGCCAACGATAAACGCCATCAAACTGGCGAGCGAGAAGCTGCGATTGCGAAACAGCGACAGCGGAATAATCGGTTCCCAGGCGCGGCGCTCCTCATAAATAAAACCGAGCACACCAATTACACCAAACGCCAGAATGCACCACAGCAGCGGGTCGGACCATTCACGTAACGCGCCACCTTCGCTGGTAAACAGCGTAATACCCACCAACGCCAGGCTGAGAAACACCGCGCCAGGATAGTCAATCTCATGCGGCTTGCGTTTGTTGTCGGTCTTAAACACCGCGTTGATGATCACCAGCGCAAATAAACCAAGCGGCAAATTGATGTAGAAAATCCAGCGCCATGAAGCGTGCTGCACGATAAAACCGCCCAATAGCGGCCCAATCACCGTTGCCAGACCGAAAACGCCGCCAAACAGGCCCTGATATTTACCGCGCTCTTGCGGTGGAATCACATCGGCGACCGCCGCCATGCTCACCACCATCAAACCACCGCCGCCTAAGCCTTGCAGCGCACGAGTGAAAATCAGCTGCTCCATATTTTGCGCCAGACCGCACAGCGCCGAGCCGATCAGGAATAGAATCACCGAGATCTGCAGCACCGATTTGCGACCAAACAGGTCGCCGAATTTGCCGTACAGCGGCACCACAATCGTCGAAGCCAGCATATAAGCGGTGACGATCCACGACAGGCGATCGAGCCCACCCAGTTCGCCGACGATAGTCGGCAACGCGGTGGAGACGATGGTTTGATCCAGCGCCGCCAGCAGCATCACCAGTAATAAAGCGCTCATCAGTAAGCGGACAGAAGGAGGATTCTCCTGCCCGCTGCCCGACTGCGGCGCGAGTGTTTGGGGTTTCATAACAGACACCAATTGAAATTAATTAAATACACAATTAATATTGCCTGCAGTCTGGCATGAATCAAGTGAGCGAATAAAGATGACCGCACGAAAAGTCCCTGCTGACGATATGGCCAACGCAGTCAAACCCCGCCGTCCCGGCCGTCCGCGCGGCGGCGCGATCAACGTGCAGCAGCGCGAACATCTGCTCGACATCACCTTAGCGCTGTATGCCGAAAACGGCATCGGCGAAACCTCGCTCAACGCGATTGCGCGCAAAGCGGGCGTGAGTCCAGCGATGCTGAATTACTATTTTCAGTCGCGCGAATCGCTGCTGGATATTGTGGTTGAGGAGCGTTTTTTGCCGTTACGCCAGCGCCTGGTGGCGCACTTTATGGATGACCCGCGCGATCCTGTCACCACGTTCAGCGCCTTTATCCGTGAAGTCGCGGACATCGTCACCACACACAACTGGTTCGCGCCGCTGTGGATGCAGGAAGTAATGCAAGGTGAAGGCGGTTTAGGTCAGCACATCAAAAAGCGCTTTGGTCACGGTGAACGTGATGAAGTGAAAAAACTGATTGAAGGCTGGCAGCAGCAAGGATTACTCAACCCACATCTGGAACCGCAACTGCTGATGACTTCGATTCTGAGTTTAGTGCTGGTGCCTTTCACCCGCTTTGCCAGCGATCCCGCGTACTCGCGTGAAATCATTGTCCAGCACACGTTGAGTTTGTTTTGTCAGGGGATCCAACCTACAGTGTAGAGTCGCCATTCATGGCGACCTGGAGTTAAGCAAATTTATTTCCTTAAAGGGATAAATTATGAGAATGGTGCCTGGAAAAGAAAACCCGATTCGCCTGTCGATTCACGCAGTAGCTGTTCCCAATCACTCGGTGGATGTCCGGCATCCAACATCCTCTTAAATGTTTTGTACGCATCAGTCTTACTTTCGTAAGCGCGTAATGTGCCAAAATCATTCACCCAGCCAAGAATGATGGTTTTACTCTGTTCGCTACAGCGGAAAAACAATCGAAACTGCTGCAAAAATTTCGCGCGAAACCAATATCGATTTTCATCCCCTAAAGTTCCCCCTTGTCGAAACTGAGGATTCAGCGGATCTCGCGCAATAACTTCTGTAACGACCTTATAAATTGCTGCCAGCAATTTCGTCTGTTTCTTTTTATGGTATTCATGCGGTTTTTCAACTCTAAGCTGCAACACTTCCTGCGCTAAAGACGTTACCTGAGCACTAAAACAAGCGTGGAAATAAAATTTCCATCCGTTGATTTCCATGTAATCCACACCCTTTCTCCCGCAGTTTAGTCATCCGTGAGCGGAGCATCTAAATCAACATCAATTCCAGCGACCAAATTTTCCATACCTGACCAAAATTCGACAGGAACTGAGTGAATATGCTGGGGATTACTCACCATATCTCGTTCGAGAAAAGTCAGAAAATGCTGTACGGCGGGATCATCCTGCTCATCATTTTGCTTAGACATGATGACCTTGCCGCCAGACAACAGGGAATATTCGATAATTTCACCCGGTTTAAGCTGTAGAGCATCGCGAATTGCCGCTGGAATAGTTGTTTGACTCCGTTCTGTCAGCCTCGACTCTGCACGGAGTGATACATCCACTAGATCAAATTTGAACACTTCTTTCTCCTCAGCCGCTCACAAAGCAACATCGCTTTTAAAGCCGCCTATCCGCCAAGATGCCCCACAGTAATGCATTTTCATTGTGCAATGCAAATGCATTACTGCACCTTTTTAAATTATTTTTCCCAGCACCGAAACTTTCCTCCCTGCCCCAGCGAACTGAACTACTGAGACATCCAAACCGGAACTCCCATACATCGCAGGAGCAGAAAATGAAACGCATCAAATCCCTCGTTTGTACCCTGACCATGACCGCAGCACTGGGTCTTTCCGCCTTCAACGCCGGTGCCGCATTGCCGGTGGGCGCGAAAGCGCCTAACTTCGAACTGCAGGGCGCGTTGGCCGGTAAGCCGTTGACCTTCTCGCTGGAAAAGGCGCTGCAAAAAGGTCCGGTGGTGCTCTATTTCTTCCCGGCGGCGTTTAGCGCGGGCTGTACCATTGAAGCGCACGATTTTGCTGAAGCCACAGACAGCTTCAGCAAAATGGGTGCCACGGTAATTGGCGTGACCGCGGGCAATACCGATCAGGTCAGCGATTTCTCTAAACTCGAGTGCCGCGATAAATTCACCGTCGCCGCCGATCCGGGTGCAAAAGTGGCGGCGCAGTATCAAACCACCATGCAGATGAAAGGCAAAACCCTTTCCGATCGCACCTCTTACGTGATCGCGCCCGATGGCGATATTCTGCTGAGTTACACTGACAGAAATCCGGACACACATATCGAGAAGGCGCTTGCCGCCGTTAAGCAGTACGACGCTTCTCACCCGCAAACTCATTAAGTAAAGAGGCCAGCGATGTTAACCGCCATGCTGGCCGCCTTCATCGGCGGCATCATTCTGAACTTAATGCCCTGCGTGTTTCCGGTGATCTCGCTGAAAGCGCTCGGCCTGTTGCGCCATACCGATAACGCCGCCAGCGCGCGTCGCGAAGGCTTGGGCTTTTTACTCGGCGTTGTGGTGACCATGATGGCGCTGGCGGGCATCCTGCTGGCGGCACGCGCCGGTGGTGCGGCGGTCGGCTGGGGTTTCCAGCTGCAATCGCCGCTGGTGATCGCCTTGCTGTCGCTGGTGATCCTCGCCGCCGCGCTCAACTTGCTCGGCGTGTTTGAAGTGGGCTTATCCGTGCAGCGCGTCGGCTCGGTTGATGTTGATCGCGGTGCCTTTACGCGTTCGGCATTAACCGGTGCGCTGGCAATCGTCGTCGCCACGCCGTGCGCCGCACCCTTTATGGCGAGCGCCATTGGTTATGCGTTGGTGCAGCCGCCTGCCGTCGCGTTAGTGATCTTCTTTGCGCTGGCCATCGGCTTCGCCGCACCGTTCACGCTAGTTTCACTGTTCCCGGCGCTGGCGAAATTCCTGCCGCGTCCCGGCGCATGGATGGATGTATTGAAACGCGGTCTGGCGTTCCCGATGTTTGGCGCGTATGCCTGGCTGGTGTGGGTGCTGGCGCAGCAAGCGGGAAGCGCGGCGCTGGCCACCTTGCTGGCCGCTTCCGTGGTGGTCGCCTTCGCCGGCTGGTTGTACGGCATGGCGCAACATCGCCACTTTGCCGGTAAAAGTCACAAGGTGCTGTTTGCCGTTACGGCGCTGCTGATTATCGCGGTGATCGCCCCGCTGCCAACGCTGATCAAACCCGGTGCAGGCCTGGCGGGCGATCAGTTGACGGCGGAAGTGACCAAAGCCAAATGGACGCCGCAGGCGGTTGAAGCGCAGCGCGGTCACGGGAAAGCGATCTTTGTCGATTTCACCGCATCCTGGTGCATCACCTGTCAGGTGAATGAAAAAACCTCGCTCTCAACCCAGGCGGTGAAAGAGGCCATCGCTAAAACCGGCACGCTGTACATGGTGGCAGATTCCACTAAATTTAACCCGGACGTGGATGACACCATGAGTGAATTTGGTCAGGGCGGATTACCGATGTATCTGGTTTACCCTGCCGACGGCGGACCGCCGAAAGTGCTGCCGCAGGTGCTGACACCGAGTATTGTGGTGAACGCACTGAACCAGGCGAGCAAAAAGGCGTAAGAACAACAAGGCGGATTATGCAAACAAGCGATAGCGCGCGCGAAGGTTGGCCCGCGCTAATGGAACAGGCGCAGGCGGGCGATCAGCTCGCCTATACCCGACTGCTGAAAGCGCTGGTGCCGGTGATTCGTTCGCAAACACGCAAACAGATCGCCGATGATGCACTGGTAGAAGATGTGATTCAGGATGTGCTGCTAACGGTGCATCGGGTGCGTCACACCTATGATCCTGCCTACCCTTTTTTACCCTGGCTGATGGCGATTATCTCGGCGCGCGCGATTGATGCGCTGCGGCGACGTGGCCGCCATCAGCAGTGGGAAGTTAACAACGCTATCGTGCCGGAAGCCGCCAGTGCGCCAGACGCACCGCAGCAGGACTCGCAGGAAGAGCTGGCCGGATATCTGCGTCAGCTCCCTTCGCGTCAGCGCGAAATTGTCGAACATGTGCATCTGCGCGAAATGAGCCTGACGGAAGCAGCCGCGCATAACAATCTGAGTGTGGCCGCGGTGAAATCGCTGCTGCACCGCGCGCTGACCAATCTGCGCCGCTTTGGAGCCAATCATGACCGATCATGACCTGTTAATTGAAAAACTCGGGCGCGAGATGCGACCGGTTAAACCGCTGCGATCCACTAGCTGGCGCGTTATCACCTGGCTACTGCTGGCATTGCCCTGCGGCATTGCCGCCAGCTTCATGGTGCAGCGCAGTGTCACCGACTGGGCGCAGCCGGGCGCGCTGCAGGCGATCTTGCAGCTGGTGCTGGCCTTTGTGCTCGGCACGCTGGCAATCCGCAGCGCCTTCAACATGAGCATCGCCGGACGCCGCAGTATCAGCTGGAAAGCGCTACTGCCAATTGGCCTGCTGTGGCTCGGCATGAGCATCAGCCAGATTCCCGGTGAAGTGCCAATCGAACATGACAATGACAGCGCGCGCTGCTTCACCTTTCTGCTGGTGGTCAGCACACCGATGATGGTGCTGATGATCGCCAGCCTACGCCGCACCCGCGCATTGCATCCGGTGCGCAGCCTGGCGATGGCCGGTTTGGGCGTCTCCTGCATGGCGGTCACGCTGCTGGCATTTTGCCATCCGGTGCATCTGCATCCGCTGGATTTTGTCATGCATCTGGCGGCGATAGCGACGATTGTGGCGATGACGGTGCTGGTGGGGAAACGTTGGGTGACGTTGAAGTGAGTCGAGTGAAAGAGTGCAATGGTTAAGTTAATTCTTTGGTGTGATATTTCCATGCAAAAGATTAAAAATCGGCTCACCCATATTGTAAATACGTTATTTCTAAACTATAGAATAATAGCAATAATTACATTCCCATCAATTACCTCATCCAAGGATACGTATGAAAAAGTTAATTTTCGTATTATTAGCAAGCTCGGTATCTTTCAGCTCACTCGCCGCAGACCTGATGAGCAAAGTTGAGTTTGAAAAGGTAAAAGATCAATATGTAGAGGTAGGGAACATTTCCACCTCAGGTGAAACGGATCCCGCCAGCGCCAGAGAGGAACTGTCTAAATTGGCTGAAGAAAAAGGCGGCGATATCTTTGTCGTAACCTCCGCGAATACCAATAACAAAATACATGGTACCGCCATCGTTTATAAGAAAAAGTAAGTTTCCATTTTGCCTCAGTATAAGCTTAAAAACCTGGCTTATACTGGGGCATTATTTTCAATAAATTAAATTGCCGATCCGGTTGCCTGACAATAAAGCGGATAGTGAGTCGCTATATTTTAATTATGCAAAAGCGGCACCTATGAGCCGCCCTTTTCAATCAAAATTTACTGCGGAATCACTTTCTCCGCTTTCAGTCGATCAAATAACTGCGTAAATGAATCCAGCGTTGAACGATAACCGGTGAAGCCCGCTTTGCGGCTCTTGCTCATATCGGTGAACGCTTCCATCGGGCGTCCCAAATCCGCGTCGGTATGCCACCAGGATGCCAGTTTAGTGATGTCCGCTTCACGCAATTGATAACGTGCCGCCACCTCGCGCCACGTATCAGCCGCATCCTGCATGCGTCCTTCCAGTGGCATCATCTGCGCCGGATACTCCGCCGCTTCCACGCCAAAGTAAGCCGCCAAACGTGGCCACAACCAGTTCCAGCGGAACACATCGCCGTTCACCGCGTTGAAATCCTGATTGGCCGCTTCTGCCGCCGTCGCGGCCCACAGCAGCTGTTCTGCCAGCAAACCCGCGTCGGTCACGTCGGACACACCGTTCCACTGCTCTGGCGAACCCGGGAAGATAAACGGCAAACCCTGCTCGCGGCACAGCGTGGCATACACCGCCAGCGTCTGGCCCATATTCATCGCGTTACCCAGCGCAAAGCCCACAATCGAGTGCGGACGATGTACGCTCCAGCGATAGCCATATTTCTCCGCACCGGCAAACACTTCGTCTTCCTGCGCGTAATAGAAGTTATCGACCGGCTGGCGGCCCTGCTCTTCGCGGAATGGCGTCACCGGCACTGCGCCTTTACCGTAGGCTTCGAACGGGCCGAGGTAATGCTTCAGGCCGGTCACCAGCGCCACATGCGATCCCTTCAGACGCTCGCCCAGTGCTTCAATGACGTTACGCACCATGCCGCCATTGACGCGGATGTTCTCTTTCTCATTTTCCTGGCGCGACCAGACGCTAAAGAACAGCGCATCCGGCTGCTCTTCTGCCAACGCAGCACGCACTGCGTCTGCATCCGTCAGATCGGCGGTCAGGCTGCGGCAACCTTCCGGCACTGCGCCACGTCCGCGCGATAGACCGCTGACCTGCCAACCTTCGCGCTGCAATTTTTCCGCCAGCGCACGTCCAATCACACCGCTAATGCCTACAATCAATGCCTGCTTTTGCATTTCAAT
This sequence comes from Pantoea sp. SS70, assembly GCF_029866845.1. NCBI lineage: Bacteria > Pseudomonadati > Pseudomonadota > Gammaproteobacteria > Enterobacterales > Erwiniaceae > Pantoea > Pantoea sp. SS70. The sequence goes on from NZ_CP117200.1 coordinate 169,900, forward strand.
TCTCCTTGGTTTCAGTAATGATAAGTTTAATAGAGAATTTAATTCCTATCATTGGCATTAATTCACGGCATTCACAACCTGAGTTCACGAATCCATGCACGATCAGCGCCTGAAAGACATCGTTCCTTTTGTTGCCAGCGTCGAGGGCGGCAGCTTTGCCGCCGCCGCTGAGCGCCTGCATCTCACGGGTTCGGCGGTGAGCAAAAGCGTGACGCGGCTGGAAACCCGCCTGGGTTCGCGCCTGCTGGAGCGCACCACCCGCAGCCTGAAACTCACCGACGCCGGAAACGCCTATTACCAAACCTGTTTACGCATCATGGAGGAGCTGGCCGAAGCCGAAGCGGTGCTGGCGGCGCAGCGCACCATTCCTTCCGGCCGCTTACGCCTGGCGGTGCCGAACACCTATGGACGCCTCGGCGTGATGCCGCTGCTGATTCCGTTTTGCCACCAGCATCCGGATGTGGAGCTCAATCTGACTTTTTCCGAACGCTTTATCGATCTGTTTGATGAGGGGATTGATGTTGCGGTGCGCATTGGTGGATCGCCGGATGTGCCCGCCTCGCTGGGCTGTCGCCAGATGGGCCGCGAACGCATGGTATTTTGCGCATCCCCCGATTATCTGGCGCGCGTGGGTCGGCCCACCAGCGAAGCCGAATTGTTGCAGCATCAGGCGATCATGTATGAACGTGTCGATGGCAGCACCAAGCCGTGGCTGTTCACCACGGAAGATGGCTATCCGCACTGGCGTAACCTGCCGCACCGCATGGCGCTGGGTGATGTGGATGCGCAGATGCAGGCGCTGTGTGCCGGATTAGGCGTAGCGCAGATGCCATCGTGGCTGGTGCGTGAACCGCTGGCGCGCGGTGAGCTGGAGATTATTCTGCCCGAGCAGCAGCCGGACGGCCTGGCCTTGACGCTGATTTGGCCGCGCCGCAAGCAGCTGCTACCCAAAGTGGATGCGTTGCTGGCGGCGTTAGAGGGATTGCAGATCAGATAGAAACATAAGATCAAAAGCGCGCGATGAATCGCGCCGCTATCCCTCTGCACACCTGGCGTAGCGGCGCAATTTATTGCGCTTTTCTTGATATCAACGGTGATTCAACCGGCGCGACAACCTGTCGCCAAAGAACTGCAGCACCGTCACCAATGCCACCAGCACCACAATCACCGTCAGCATCACCTGCATATCAAAACGCTGATAACCATAACGATACGCCAAATCGCCCAAGCCGCCCGCACCAATCGCGCCGGCCATCGCCGAGGCGTTAATCATCGTCACCAGCGTAATGGTAAACCCGCTCACAATGCCGGGCCGCGCTTCGGGCAATAAGACATGCCAGATAATATGCCAGCGATGAAAACCCATCGCCTGCGCCGCTTCGGTCAGCCCTTTATCCACTTCGCGCAGGCTCACTTCGGCGATACGCGCAAAGAACGGCGTCGTCGCCAGCGTCAGCGGCACCACCGCCGCCCACACGCCGTAGGTGGTGCCGACGATCCAGCGGGTAAAGGGAATCAGCGCCACCATCAGAATCAAAAACGGGATCGAGCGGAACAGGTTCACCACCCAGCCCAGCACGCGATTCAGCAGCGGGCTGGGAAACAGATCGCCGCGTCCGGTTACCACCAGAATCACCGCCATCGGCAAACCCAGCGCCAGCGCCAGCAGCGACGACACGCCCACCATCAGCAGCGTATCCAGCAGCCCAATCCATAAACGATCAATAGCCAGTGACATAGCCCGGTATCTCCAGTTGATCCGCAATCGGGGTTAAACGCGTCCGCGCGGTGTCAGCGTCATGCTGCGCATCAAGCAGTAGCAACATTTGCCCGGTGGGTTTGCTGTCCACCCACTCCACCGCGCTATACATTAACGTCAGTTCCCCGCCAACCCGTGCGCTTAGCGCCGCCAAATCCGGCTGTGCGCCCTGTCCGGTGTAGCGCAACCGCACCAGCAGACGCGAATCGCCACGCTCGCGCGTCGGCGTCAGCAGCGGTTGAATCACTTCCGGCAGCGCGCTGAACTGCGGATTGAGCAGCTGTCGCGTAGTCTCTTGCTGCGGATCGCTGTACACCTGCCACACCGGCCCGCTCTCAATGATTTCGCCCTGATCGATCACCGCCACCTGATGACAGAGATCGTGCACCACGTCCATTTCATGGGTAATCAGCACAATGGTGATGTGACGCTGTTGATTGATCTTCTTCAGCAGCGCCAGTATCGAGCGCGTGGTTTCCGGATCGAGTGCCGAGGTGGCTTCATCACACAGCAGCAATTCCGGATCGTGCACCAGCGCGCGCGCAATGCCAACGCGCTGCTTCTGCCCGCCGGACAATTGCGCTGGCCACGCGTGCTGGCGCTGCTCAAGGCCCACCAGCGCCAGCAGTTCATCCACTTTGCGCCGCCGCTGCGCCGCAGGCACGCCCGCCACTTTCATCGGCAACTCGATGTTTTCGCGCACCGTTTTCGCCGACAGCAAATTGAAGTGCTGGAAAATCATGCCGGTACCGCGTCGCCAATCCACCAGCTGACGATCGCTCAGCGTGCTTAGGTCAATCCCGTCAATCACCACCTGACCGCGAGTAGGCTTTTCCAGCCGATTAAGGCAGCGGATCAGCGTCGATTTACCGGCCCCGCTACGGCCAATGATGCCGAAAATCTCGCCGCGCTTAACCTGCAGATCGACCTCTTTCAGCGCATCCTGAGTTTGGCCGGGATAGCGTTTACTCAAGCCACGAATCTGCACGTGGATTTTCCCTGCCGTCTCGGCCGTCGGTGACAGCAACGCATCGCGCTCGCCGGGTAGCGTCAGGCTCACCATGCTTACTGGCTCCAGCCCGGCTGATACAGCTTGCCGTAAAAGTCATCCAGCTTGGCGCGCACCACCGGCGAATGCTGGTAGATATCAACGAACTTCGCCAGGCGCGGATCGTTCTGATGACCGTCGCGGATCACGAACTGAATTACGTATTCCGGATGTTCCAGGCCATCGAACAGCAGCGCGTTGTTCGGATCGATGGTCTTCGACAGGCGCAGATAGTGCGGATAACCCTGCGCTAAATCGACTTCATCCAGCGAACGCGACAGCTGCACCGCTTCCACTTCGATAATCTTCAGATGCTTTGGATTACTGACAATGTCATCCACGGTAGATTTGAGGCCCGCGCCCGGTTTTAAGGTAATCAGCCTGGCTTTTTGCAGCAGCAGCAGGCCGCGCGCGCCGTTGATCGGATCGTTGGCAATCGCCACCGTGCCGCCATCGGGAATCTGGTCAATCGCGGTATGTTTTTTCGAATAGAGCCCGATGTTGTTGATGATCGCCGGCGCGTACGGCACCAGATGGAATCCGCCCTGCTGGTTGGCGTTTTCCAGGAACGGTTTGTGCTGGAAAAGGTTCACATCAATATCGCTGTTTTCCACACTGACGTTCGGCGCGGTCCAGTCGGTGAACTCCACCAGCTCAACGTTCAGACCCTGTTTTTTCGCTTCGGCCACCGCGGTTTCCAGCGGCGGCGCAAAGGCTGCTGTAGTACCGACTTTCAGCGGCCCGCTGTAGTTTTCGGCGGCGACGGCGCTAAACGCCAGCAGTGCGACGCTGGCAGCCAGCGCAAAATGACGTGCAATGTTCATATCAGATCCCTGAGGTTAAATTAACGAAGGTTAACGCCGTCGCGCCAGCGCGCCGCCGGATGGCGATCGGGCAAGCGGTCCTGCTGTTGAAAAATTTTCTGCCGTAACGAACCGGGCTGATACGCGGTCTTGAAGCGGCCGCGCTGCTGTAATTCCGGCACCACCAGATCGATAAAATCGCGGTAGCTCTGCGGATTAAGGATGCGCGTCAGGTTAAAGCCGTCGATATCGCCTTCGTCGATCCACTTAATCAGCGCATCCGCGACCTGGCTCGGATTGCCAACGATCAGCGGATAGCGGCTGCCCATCGCGTGCTGCTCCAGCAAACGACGGCGCGTCCAGCCGCTAAAGGCTTTGCTCACCGATTCTATGGCGCGCGTGTCGCCGGTCTGAATCGGCTCATCGAGTTCGAACGCCGCCAAATCCAGGCCAATCGAGCTGGAGAAGTGCGCGATGCCGGCTTCCGGGCTGGCGTAGGCGAGGTAGCTTTGATGCTTCTCCTGTGCTTCACGTTCGTTAGGCGCGACAATCACGCTAACGCCCATAAAAATGCGCAGATCGTCAGGATGGCGTCCGGCCTCCACCGCCGCCTGGCGCAAGCGCGTCGATTGCTCGCGCATCGCTGCCGGTGACGCAGCATTCACAAAGCTGCACTCGGCGTGACGTCCGGCGAACTGCACGCCGCGCGCCGAGGAACCGGCCTGGAACAGCAGCGGCGTGCGCTGCGGAGACGGGCTGCTCAGATGACAACCCTGCACCTGATAGAACTCGCCCTGATGATTGATTTGGCGGATTTTATTGGCATCGGCGTATTGGCGATTGGCTTTATCCTGCACCAGCGCATCATCCTGCCAGCTGCCTTCCCACAGCTTGTAGGTGACATCGAGAAACTCATCGGCCTGATCGTAGCGGCGATCGTGCGCCAGCAGCTGTTGCTGGCCCATGGCACGCGCGGCGCTATCGAGATAACCGGTGACGATGTTCCAGCCGATGCGCCCTTTGGTCAGGTGATCGAGCGTGGAAAGGCGGCGCGCGAACGGGTACGGCGCTTCATAACTCAGGTTGGCGGTGACGCCAAAACCCAGATGCTGCGTAACGCTGGCCATGCCGGAAATCAGCATCAGCGGATCGTTCACCGGTAGCTGAATCGACTCTTTAGCGGTCAGGCCAATGCCTTGCTGATAGACGTCATACACGCCGAGAATATCGGCGATAAACAGCCCATCAAACAGCCCGCGCTCCAGCAAACGCGCCAGATCCAGCCAGTAATCCAGCGCGTTGAAATCCACCGAACGATCCTGCGGATGCGTCCACATACCGTGATGAATGTGCCCAACGCAGTTCATATTGAAGGCGTTAAGCAGAATCTGTTTTTGGCTCATATCGTCCCCCGACGCGGCGGCAACACGCCATTCAGCTGGTAGTTGCCGATGGCCGGATATTTCCAGCGCACCGGATCGTGCAAGGTGTGCGTACGCGCATTGCGCCAGTGGCGGTCAAAGTTGTGCTCACGCAGGCTGGAACGCGATCCGCCGAGTTCAAACAGCAGATTGCTGGCCTCCAGCGACACGTCCGTGGTCCAGGCGCGCGCTTTGGCAACTTCCACCGACGCCAGCGCGACGTTTTCAGCGCTGGGATCGCGCTGCGCCACGTCAACCGCATCACCCGCAATCGCCAGCAGCGCATCGCTGGCGCTCAAACGTGCGGCCAGACGACCGGTGCGATCAAGCGTCAGCGGATCGTCGCTCGCACGGTCGACGCCGCTGTCCGGCCACGGCCGCGCGCGCTGACGCAGGAAATCGAGCATGTCGTCAAACGCCGCCCGTGCAATGCCCTGATCGATAGCCGCATGCATAATCTGCGCAAAGGGCCCAACGGTGCTCGGACGCTCAAACGCCGTCTGGAACGGCACCACATCTTCCGGCGCAATCGCTACGTCGCGGAACTGCACGCTGCCGCTGCCGGTGGTGCGCTGACCGAAGCCGCTCCAGTCATCAATCACGTTGACGCCGTGCTGATGACGCGGCACAAACACCAGCTGCTCTTTGCCATCATCGGCAATCGCCAGCGTCGGAATGCGGTCGGCATACAGCGCGCCGGTGCAGTAAAACTTGTTGCCGTTGAGGCGCAATCCTTCCGCCTGCTGCGAAACCGCCGTAGAACGCTGATGCGCGGCGGGCGAACTGAATTCCGCCAGCGCGTTGCCGTGATGCACGCCTGCCAGCACTTCGGCGTAGAGCCGCTGTTTCTGCGCCTCGCTGCCGTTGATGCGCAGCACTTCCAGCGCGTAAAAATGGTTCTGCGGCACCTGACCAATCGAACCGTCGGCGGCGCTCAACGTCACAAAAATCCCGGCCAGTTCGGCAGTTGAAATCTCAATGCCGCCAAAGTCACGCGGTACGGTGATGGCACCGAGCCCGGATTGAAACAGCTGCTGTAATTCGGTGTGCGGCAGTTCACGTTCGCGGTCGCGCTGGGCAGAACCGGCACGAAAACGCTCCGCCAGCTCCTGCGCGACCTGCAACGCCTGCTGGGCATTCTCAATGCGCGTCGCGCGCTGTTTAGGCAATACCTGCGTCATGGTTGCTCCTTAAATCCACGCATGACGCGCAGGCAGCGCATCATTGAGGTAATAGTTGCCGATGGCATGAGTTTTCCAGCGCACCGGATCGTGCAACGTGTGGGTGCGCGCATTGCGCCAGTGACGATCGAGACCGTGGCGCAGCAAGGTGCCGCGACTGCCGCCCCATTCCAGCAGCTTCTCACTGGCACGCAGCGCCACTTCGGTGGTCAGCACTTTGGCTTCCGCTACCGCAATCGATGCGCGTGCGCAGTTTTCGGCGGTCAGCGCCTGTTGATCGATGCTATCGAGTACCCGGGCAGCACGAGCCAGCAGCGCGTTGGCGGCGCTCAGTTCGGTGCTGATGCGGCCCACGTCGGCGAGGATGTAGGGATCGTCGGCATTGCGGCTGACATTGGCATCCACCCAAGGTCGCGAGCTGCTGCGCACAAACTCCAGCGCCTCATCCAGCGCGCCTTGCGCAATGCCCGCATCAATCGCCGCCTGAATCAGCTGAGAAACTGCGCCGCGCAGCGTCGGTTTTTCAGCGGGAGGCAACGACATCAATAACGTGGGATCAACCACAACCTGATGCAACTTCACCGTGCCGCTGGCGGTAGTGCGCTGGCCAATACCGGACCAGTCATCCACAATTTCCACGCCCGGCGTCGGCAGCGGAATAAAGGCCATTTTCGGCTGCTGATCGTGCATCGCCGTGGTGACCAGAATGTCGGCGAACAGTGCGCCGGTAGAGTAGAACTTCTCACCGGTGAGCTGCACACCGTGTGACGTTGTCACTAGCTGCGCCTGTACGTCTCGCGTATGTTTGGTGTTTTTCTCCGGTCCGCCGTTACCCAGACGTTTGCCCTGCACCACCGCGCTCAGCAGCCGCTGCTGTTGCGCGGCAGAACCTTCGCCAAGGATGAACTGGATCAGACCAAAGTGGTTTTGCGGGATTTGCCCCAGCGACGGATCGCTGGCGGAGATCAGACGAAACACTTCGGCCATGGTTTGGTACGACAAACCCGCGCCACCCAATTCGCGCGGCACGCTGATGCTGCCAAGTCCCAACGCGGTGAACTGGTTGAGCAGCGCGATGGGGTAAATGCGCTGCTGGTCGCGCTCGACTGCGCCACTTTTCGCCTGCCCGGCCAGATGGCGTGCGGCGGCGATGGCTTCTTCATCGCTGTTTAATACCGCTGCGCGGTTAATAATCTCGTCACTGTTTTGCGTCATAGCTGATTTCACTTTTACTGCACAGCGAAGTGTAAGCCTGCACTGAAAAAATCAGCAGGCCGTGGAATGAATAATGGATTGAAAGCGATGATAATCATCGGGGTTAAAGCAAGTAAATAGCGCGGTTATGCTATATCCGACAATGCGTTGCCATTATTAAGCTATGGATTTATTGAAGCACAACAACAGGCTAGCGGCGGCGCTGCGGGCAATTAGCAAGTATAAAAAAGCGGCGAGTAATTCTTAAGATCAAATAACGCTAAGAAAAGTTTAATTCCGCAAATAATGTAGCGGCGCGATTTATCGCGCGTTGATGTTTAACTTTCAAAAACGCGCGATAAATCGCGCCGCTACGGATGGTGCGGAATTTAAAAGCGGCGCGAAATATTAATTATTTAATTGCGCATCAAACTGCGCGGCAGCGAAACTGCGGGTGGATTCGCTTTTCACACTATGCGGAATCTGCACGCTATCGATCAACTTCGCCAGCTGATAGGTTTTCACCGTCTCATTTTGCGTTAGCTGCTGCGCATAATGCGCGGTCAAATCCCCTTTCTTATTCTGCGTCACCGAGGTCTGGCTGCGCTCTTCATCATCGATCAAATGATACTTATAGTTTTGCGACGACTTCTGTTCGGTCAACTTCGCCGCTGAGACAGAATCCAGTGCGGTGTGGAAGCTGGCATTGAGTTTAAACAACGTTTGCTGGGTCAAATCCTGGGTATCACCATGCGTTTGCGTAGCCGTTTTCTGCGCCACGTTCAGGGAGAAGGTGTCTTGCTCTTCCGGCTTATAAGGATTACCGGAAACCGGCGTCTGCTGATAGCTCGCCGAGAAGTCCGCCAGTCCGCTGATTGCGCCGTTCTTCGCCGCATTGGCATCAATCGACTTCACACGCTGCGTATTGATGCTTTCAGCCGCTTTGCCTTCGGTGGTATTGAGCGCGCGGAAGCTATCTTTAAACAGCGTCAGCATGTCGCTATCGCCGTGACCGCGCGAAGCGGCCTGATCAAATTTGCTGCTCCACTGATCCAGCGCCGCTGCCTGCTGTGCCGCGCTGCCCGCCTGCGTCAGTTTCGAAACATCGGTATCGAGTTTGATGCTGACATCGCCGTTGTGGAAGCCGAGCCAGCGCGCCTGATCGTCGACATGCAAGTTCAGCGACTGCGTGACGTTATTGCCATTACGCAGATCGGTCTTCAAATCGACGCTTTTCAACACTGAAGTGTCGAACTTCATCAGATCGCTGATATCAAGTTTGGTGGTGCTGCCATCCAGGCCATCCAGCGCCTTCTGCAAACCGGCGGATAGCTGACCCATCGCCGCCGCTTCAACGTTGCTGAGCTGGCCGCCGCTGGTTTTCAGCTCCACCACCATCCCGCCCTGTTGACGCGTCATCTGCAAACTCACCTGCACACCAGATTGGGTAGTGATGGTCAGCGCCAGCGCACTTTGGCTGCTGCTCCGCGCACCGTTTACCGCTTCCGTCGCTGGCACGCTTAAGGTTACATCGCCGCGATGGCTGGCCAGATTACTCAATAAGGTGCTGCCGAGACCGTTCATGCCGACGCCGCTGGCATGCGCGGCACCGTTGAGCTGCGCCTGCAAGCTGCTGGTGACATTGACGGAACTCTTGACCTGCGCGGGCTCGATTTTGTAGATCGCGGCGATGGCATCACTCGCCTCGCTGAAGGTGACTTTGGTCGACGCTTCCGCCGTCAGGGCGTTTTGCGCGGATTTGTTGTTCACCGCCGGCGTCACCACCGCATTCGATGCGATTAAATTTCTCAGTACGCTGCTGCCAATCCCATTTAGCATGAAAATAATCCTCGTTGTGTACTATTCCTGAGAGTTATCGGCGAAATGTTCAGCGGCTTTAATGGTTTTTGCCCTCACCCTAACCCTCTCCCATAAACGGGAGAGGGAACCAATTGTGCACCGTCTGCTTCCTCTCCCGCCTGCGGGAGAGGGCTGGGGTGAGGGAAATGTATTGGCAGTTCTGACATAACATCTGTCCGCCTAAACACAGCCGTACTTTGCGCAGTGACTTAGGTTATTCATCAACACATCTCTCACTCACGAGGTAAGGTCACGATGAATAACCTGCATTACAAAAGCTTGCTGGAAATTGGCCGCTTGATTCAGTCGGGCGAAATCTCTTCGGTAGACGTCACGCAAACCCTGCTGACGCGCATTGATACGCTCGATCGCGACTTACACAGCTACTTCTACGTGATGCGCGATAGTGCACTGCAACAGGCGGCCGAAGCCGATGCCGAAATAGCCCAGGGCAAAATGCGCGGTCCGCTGCACGGCGTGCCGATCGCGCTGAAAGATCTGATCTGGACCAAAGACGCGCCCACCAGCCACGGCATGATCATCCACAAAGATCGTTACCCTACAGAAGACTCCACCGTGGTGGAGCGCTTCCGCGCGGCGGGTGCGGTGATTCTCGGCAAACTGACGCAAACCGAAAGCGCCTTCGCCGATCACCATCCTGATATCACCCGGCCCAATAATCCGTGGGGCAGCGCGCTGTGGACCGGCGTCTCCTCCAGCGGATCCGGCGTCGCCACCGCCGCAGGGTTATGCTTCGGCTCAATTGGCACCGATACCGGCGGATCGATTCGTTTTCCCTCCAACGCCAACGGCCTGACCGGCATTAAACCGACGTGGGGCCGCGTCACGCGTCACGGTGCCTGTGAACTGGCGGCATCACTGGATCATATCGGCCCGATGGCACGTAACGTCGCCGATGCCGCCGCCATGTTGCAGGCGATTGCCGGTCGCGATGATAAAGATTCCACCTCCAGCAGCGAGCCGGTGCCCGATTATCTGGCGCTGATGACGCGCGGCATCAGCAAGATGCGTATCGGTGTTGATAAAAGCTGGGCGCTGGAGAAAGTCGACGAGGAGACGCGTGCTGCGCTGCAATCGGCGATCGCCACCTTGAGTTCGCTCGGCGCGACGCTGGTAGATGTCACCTTGCCCGATACCGAAAAAGCCGCCGCCGAGTGGAGCGCACTTTGCGCCGTGGAAACCGCGCTGGCGCATGAAGAGACCTATCCGGCGCAGAAAGATCACTACGGTCCGGGCCTCGCTGGTCTGCTGGATCTCGGTCTTAGCATCACCGCGCTGGAGTATCAACGTTTGCTACTTAGCCGTGCGGCGCTGCGCGGCGATATCTCCGCGCTCTTTACCCAGGTTGATCTGATTCTGGCACCGGCTACCGCGTATGCCGGATTAACCTGGGACACCATGACCCGTTTTGGTACCGATCAGGCACTGTTTAACGGCGTGCTGCGCTATACCAGTGCATTCGATGCCAGCGGTCATCCCACCATCACCCTGCCGTGCGGCAAAACCGCAGGCGGCGCGCCGATTGGCTTCCAATTGGTGGCAGCACATTTCGCCGAAACCACCATGATTCAGGGCGCGTGGGCCTTCCAGCAGGTCACCGACTGGCATAATCAGCATCCTGCGTTATAAATCTGCGTTGTTTGCCGCCCCGATAGCTTCGGGGCGGTCATTTCACCCGCTCATGGCCTGAAACTTGCTTCAACTTCCTGACTTCCGCCCTATTTCGCCATGTTTAGGGGATGCTGATATGAAAGAGCTTTTCACCACCGACGATCTCGATAACCGTCATCGCTTCGATGCCTGGCGTGATGCGGTGTGCTCGCGTCTGATCAACGCCCAAGCGCGACAGATGCATTCAGGCACTTTTTCCGGCAGCTTTGCCTATTCGACGCTCGGTCACATGGATATTGCCAATCACGTATCGCATACCGCGCTGATGTGGCAACGCACAGCAGAATGCATCCGCCGCCATCCTAATCACGATTTCTATCTGGGCTACGTCTGCGCCGGCAGCGGCACGCTGCGGCAGAATGGCCATCAATCACGCGTCAGCGCCGGCGATGTGGTGATTTACGATGCTGCCACGCCGTTTGATTTTGCGATGGAAAAGGTGGCGATCAATATCGTGCATCTGCCACGTCACATCATGGAGAAGGAAGCGCCTGCCACCGCCAAACTGGCAGGCAAAACGCTGGATCTCACGCGCCCCGGCATGGCATCGCTCAAGCTGCTGCTGCAGGAAGCGTTCGTGTTTAATCCCGACCGCGAGAACCCGTTTCTGGCAGAGCAGTTTGCCAACACGCTGCTGAATATGATTTCGGTGAGCGTCAATTTGCAGCACAGCGAAGAGGCGCTGAAGCCGGATCTTTACTCACGCGTAGTGAGTTTTCTGCGTCACAACCTGCAGGAGCCAGAGTTGTCGGTGGCGCAGATCGCCAATGCGCATCACGTCTCGCCGCGCACCATCAGCCGGGTGTTTGCCGCGCACGGCACCACGCCGATGAACTTTCTCTGGCAGGAGCGTTTACAGGCGTGTCATCGCATTCTCGCCGAAGGCAAAGCGCGCAATATCACCCAGGTGGCGTTGGATCACGGCTTTAGCGATATGTCGCACTTCAGCCTTGCGTTCCGCAAAACCTTTGGTTATACGCCCAGCAGCCTGTTACGGCAGCCGGACGCGCCGCTACTTTTGTAGCGTGGTGATTACGCGCTCGGCGGTGTATTCCATGCTGCTGCGCGTGTTCATCGCTTCACTGCGCATCAAGCGGTACGCCCCCGATTCATCCAGCCCGAAGGTTTGCATCAGCACGCCTTTGGCCTGCGCCAACCTTTCTCCGCGCGCTTTACGCGCCTGCTGCACCGCACGCAACCGCTGCTGATGACGCACGGTTTTTAGCGTGCCAATCATTTGCACAATTAAGGCAAACGGATTGAGCTCACGCGCAGCGATGGCATTCGGCTGGAGTTGCAGCAGTAGCGGAAACAGCCGTGCGTTGTGGCTATCCGCCAGCGCGATGATGGGAATATCCCTTTCGCGCGCACTGATAAACAGCGGGGTTAACAGTGGCTGCTGATGCATATCGATCGCCACCAGCAGCAGCTGCGTATCCGTGGAGAGTGACGCGGCAGGCGGCCAGCTGTGCTGCGCGTGACAGCCCAGCTGCGTCAGCGAGGCGCAAAACGCGCGCACACTCTGTGAATCAGGATGGAAAATATGCAGCCGGACACCAGAAAGCGTTGCCAGTAATGATTGTTCAGTCATGGTTCACCCTATGCGCATCCCGAATGAGGAAGCCTCACAGTAAGCGAGCGGATGCGTTAACGCTGTGCTGATGCTGCCGGGTGCTGTGTCAGGGCGGACAAGGATGAGGAACGGTTTTGTAGGGTGCGCATTCATGCGCACCTTTTAAATGATGCTCAAACATGAAACCCCAAAAACGGCTCCGCCACGCTGGCGCTCGACTGGGTTTTCGGATCGATCTTCTGCACAATCTGCCCCTTTTCAATCACATGAATCTGGTCAGAAAGAGCGTAAAGAAACTCAATATCCTGCTCCACCAGAATGATTGAAATATCCATCTCATGGCGCAGCCGCCGCAATGTCTCGATAATCTCCTCGCAGATATTCGGTTGAATCCCTTCCGTTGGCTCATCCAGCAGCACCAGCTGCGGCTGGCCGCACAGGCAGCGCGCCAGCGCCAATAGCTGCTGCTCGCCGCCTGATAGCGCACCGCCGGGCTGCGCCAGCAGGCGTTTCAGGCGCGGAAAATACGCCAGCATCTGCTCGATAATCTCTCCGGCGCGGGAAAAATGTTTCACGCAGCCCATGCGCAGATTTTCCTCAACCGTCAGCTGCGGGAAAATCTGTCGGCCTTGCGGCACAAAACCGATGCCCGCCACCGCCCGCTGGTGCGCCTGATAACGGGTAATATCGATGCCGTTCAACGCGATCTGGCCTTGCCAGGCCGGCAGTTCGCCCATAATGGTGCGCAGCAGCGTGGTTTTGCCCATGCCGTTGCGGCCCAGCACGCCGGTAAACGACTTCGCGCCGACAAACAGCTCGGATAAGTTCAGCACCGGAATCTTGTTGTAACCCGAGACCATCTCTTTAATTTCAAGCATGTTTAATCTCCAGATTGCCGAGATACGCCTCTTTCACCCGCGGATTTTGCGTCACCTCGCGGAAGCTGCCTTCCGCCAGCACCGCGCCCTGGTTAAACACCGTCACCTGCTGCGCAATCATGCTGATGAACTCCATGTCATGTTCCACCACCACCACCGTGCTCTGCTGATTAATCGCCTTGATCAGCTGCGCGGTTTTACGCACTTCCTGATGCGTCATGCCCGCCGCCGGTTCATCCAGCAGCACCAGCTGCGGTTTGGAGATCAGGATCATCCCCAGCTCCACCCACTGCCGCTGACCGTGCGCCAGTTCCGAGAGCACCGCATGTTGCAGATCGACCAGACCGATATCCTCCAGCACCTGTTCTATCGCCGCCGGCAGCGCCGCTTTCGCCAGCTTATTTGCTGCCGCCTGCCACAGGTTTTCCCGCACGCTTAAGCCTTCGAACACGCTCGGCACCTGAGTTTTAATGCCAATCCCCAAACGCGCGATTTCCCATGGCCGTTTGCCGGAGATCACCTGTTCGCGATAGCGGCACTCGCCGCGCGTCGGCGTGACCTGGCCGCTCAGCATCTTGAAGAAAGTGCTTTTGCCTGCGCCGTTAGGGCCGATCAGGCAGCGCAACTCACCTTCACGTAGGGTGAAATCCACCTCTTTCACCGCATGCACGCCGCCAAAACTGACGCCCATTTTGCGGGTTTCCAGTAACACGTTGGCCGTCATGGTTTCACCTCACTGACCTGCGCGCGGCTGGCAGGCGCGGCGGGACGCTTGCGCCGCCACAGACGCTGCAACGTTGGCAGAATGCCGCCCGGAATCAGCAACACAAACACCGCCAGAATCACGCCGAGCACTAAATTGACATCCACGGTTTGCTGCGCGCCCAGCCGCGTCACCATCCACTGCAACAACACGCAGCTGATCACCGGACCCAGCAGCGTGCCGCGGCCACCGACAATCACCCAGATGATGATCTGCGCCGACTGGCTGATGCTAAACACGCCGGGACTGACAAAGGCACCCCAGTTGACGTACAAACAGCCCGCCAGTCCGGCAATGGCCGCGCCGATGGCGAAGGTTGCCAATTTATGCGCCGGCACGTTGTAGCCGAGCAATCCGGCGCGCTGCTCGTTCTCACGAATTGCCACCACGGTTTTGCCAAAACGGCTCAGCAGCACGAACTTCAGCAAGGCGTAGCACAGCGCCAGACATCCGGCGGTGACCATAAAGATCGCCTCGGGCGATAAAATCGCCTCCGGCTGGAACGGCAGGTTAAGCGTCGGCACCGAAGGAATGCCGTTAAAGCCGCCCAGCAACGCCTCGCCGATGTGGTATTCGCTGCCGGAGGTGGAGTTGACCCAGTTAAACAGCACCAGACTCACCGCCAGCGTGATGGCGCCGAGATAGACATCGCTGACGCCGCCATAAAAAATCACATAGCCGAGCAACAGCGAGAACAACGTTGGCAGCAGCACCGCCATCACCACCGCCCAGGTCGAATCGCCCCAGTTGATAGCGCAAATCGCATAGGTGTAGGCCCCTAAACCGAAAAATGCCGCCTGACCAAAGCACAGGATGCCGCCGTAACCCCAGATGAACGCCAGGCTGAGCGACAACAAACCCATCACCAGAAACACCGTCAGCGACAGCAAGGTGTAGAGCTCAATCGCGCCTGACAGCCACAGCGCCACCAGCACCATCGCCAGTGAGATGACGATAATCTGGATCTTTTCCGAGAACAGTTTCATTACAGCGATCTCCTGAAGAAGCGTCCGGTGATGCCCTGCGGCAGCAAGCGCAGCAGCACAATGGCGCTCAGCAATAGCGCGACGGCACCAAACACCGGCGTGGAGAAGTAGGTCACCAGCTGCGAAATGGTGCCGAATAACGTCGAGGCGGAGAGCGTTCCGGCGATGATGGCGCTACCACCGCCAATCACCGTGATAAAGGCTTTGGCGATAAAGCTGACGCCAATGGTCGGGATCACGCCGGTAATCGGCGCTAACAGCGCGCCGCCTAAACCCGACAGCGCTGCGCCCAGGCCAAACGTCAGGCTGTAGATTTTGCCCGGATTGCTGCCGAGCGCCGCCGCCATGCGCGCATTCTGCATGGTGGCGCGCGCGCACAAACCTAAAGTGGTGAAGCGCAGCAACAACCACAGCGCGCCGAGCAAGCCGATCGCAAACACAATCATGAACAGCGAATAACCGCTGGTGCTGTAGTTGCCGATATTGACGCTGGGCAGCGGTGAACTGATGCCCAGCGTGGTGTTGCCGAACAGCATGGTGGCGGCACCAATCAGCGCCAGACTCAGCCCCCATGTCGCCAGCATGGTGTCGATCATCCGTCCATACAGATGACGGATAATCACGCGCTCAATCACCGCGCCAAACACCCCCACAGTGAGCGGCGCAATCACCAGCATCGAGATCCAGATCGGCACGCCCCACTGATTGGTGGCGAGAATGGCGCTGTAGCCGCCCAGCATCATGAATTCGCCGTGCGCCATATTGACGATTTTCATCATGCCGAACACCACCGCCAGCCCGACGCTCATGATCACCAGCACGGCGATGGCATTAAGCACTTCAATGGCGAAGATAATGAACAGATCCATAGCGGCTCCTGTCACAGCTCAATTTGATACTGTTTGGTATCGCGCGGGTTTTTCTTCAGATCGCACACCATCGCGGTATCCACCGGCGCTTGATCGGTGAAGGTTTGCAGAATTTTCATCTGATGGTTTTCCACTTCGGCGATATGCACATCCAGCGAACAGTGATGCGTCGCAGGATCCACGCTCAGCTTGCCGCTCGGCGAGGTCAGCGTGACGCCGGACTCCAGTGCCTCGATCACCTTCATGCGATCGATATCGCCCGCTTTGCGCACCCCTTCCGCCCAGATCAACATGCCCTGATAAGCGCCCATCGCCAGGTCGCTGATGTACGGCGTATTGGCGCCGTAGCGCGCATGGAATCGCTCAACGAAAGCTTTGTTTTCCGGTGAGGGGATTTCCTGCATATAGTTGGCGGCAACCAGAATGCCGTTGCTCTCTTCCGGCGACAGAATGATATGTTCGTTGCCGCCGCCAAACACCGTGGAGGCAATCGGGATCTTGCCGCTCATACCAGCCGCATGCCACTGGCGATAGAAGGAGATGTGCGCGCCACCGACCAGCGCTGACCACACCATGTCGGGTTTGGCGCTCTGGATTTTAGAGATCGCCGCACCAAAATCGGTAACATCCAGCGGGAAGAATTCAACCGTTACCACTTCACCGCCATTATCGTGCACCGACTTTTTCACCCACGCCGAGACGATTTGGCCGTAGTTATAATCCGCCGCCAGCACGTAGACTTTTTTGCCCCACTTCTTCACCGCATAAGGCACCAGCTTTTCCACGGTTTGTGCCGGCGTAGAACCGGATGAGAAGTAATTGCGATCGCACACGCCGCCTTCATATTGCGCCGGATAAAAATAGAGTGAACGGAAACGATCCAATACCGGACGAATAACCTCACGCGAGGCCGAGGTAATACCGCCATGCACCACCGCCACTTTATCTTTCAGCGCCGCCTGCTGCGCATATTGCGCATAAAGCTGCATATTGGATTGCGCATCGTAATTAATCACTTGCAACGGTCGACCTAATAAACCACCCGCCGCGTTGATCTCTTCTGCCGCCAGATTAATGGCGTTCGACATCGGCTTACCGTAAATATCGAGCCCGCCGGATAAGTCGAGAATACTGGCGATTTTGATGGCATCTTTGCTGTCGGCGGCGAAAGAGAATTGAGGCGCAACGCCTGCAGCCAAGCCTAATGCCGAAACGGCTGAACCCTGGATAAATGAACGACGACTAATAGCCATAGCAACCTCTTGAAAAGAGAAGGATCAAACAGGAGTGTTTCCGGGAGGCCGGAGAGAATAAAAGCGATCTACAGACGGCGCTGTCTGCATTGAAAAGAGGGTTGCCACATCGTTGGGGCGTTGTTTTTAATAAAGCAAGAAGTGGGCCAAATTAATTAGACTCTGCACATTCACATAGCGGCGCGATTCATTGCGCGATAAATCGCGCCGCTACGACAACGTGCGCACTGTTAAATGGCAATGGGCACCAATTAGGTGCGAGGTCGCCCTTCATGGCGACCTCAATAACACTTAATTAAAAAACTTAATATCCGTCGGCGTGGCAATCTTCGCCACTTCACCCGCGGCTTTCAGCACACCGCTCTGTTCATCGAAATGGAACAGGGTGATGTTATTGGTAAACACGTTCGCCACATAAAGGTATTTGCCGCTGGCATCAAAGGCGAAAGCGCGCGGTTCAATGCCATCCGCTTTATAGCGCACCGGCGATCCCAGTGAACCATCCTGCTCAATGCGGAACACCACTAAGCTGTTATCCGATCCACGATTAGCGGCTATCACAAATTTGCCGTTCGGGCTGAGGATAATGCCGCCGCCGCTGCGATACTCGGCGCTGCTGTTTTCCGTATTCAGTTTGACGCTAGATTGCTGCTGCAGACGATCGTCCTTAACCGCAAACACCACCACTTCACCGGCCATTTCGGTTATGACATAGGCGTGTTTACCATCTGGTGAAAACACCATGTGGCGCGGGCCAGAACCGGCCGGGAAGGCGACATCGCGCGAGGTATCCGCTTGCAGCGGCTGAGCATTGCCGGCGTGATAGGCATAAGCGTGCAGTTTATCGCCGCCGAGATCTGCAGCGTAAAGGTATTTGCCATAATGAGTGAAGGTGGTGGAGTGCGCATGCCCGCTATCCTGACGATCTTTCACTGCCCCGCTGCCGCTGGCGAACGGGAAATTCTGTACCTGCTCGCCGAGCGAACCGTCGTGATGAATCGGGAATACCGCCACGCTGGCACCGCCTTTAGCCACCGAGTAGTTGGCGACAAACAGGAATTTCCCGTCCGGGCTAATGGTGGCATGCGTCGGCTGCTGGCCGTGGCTATCCACCGCGTTAATCACGCGCACTTCGCCGCCGTGATCAATCGCCAGCGCAGTGACGGCACCGGCGTTTTCTTCGTTAGTGGTATAGGCAAAACGTCCATCGTGCGATTTCACAATCCACGATGGGCTTTTCATTTTGATGAAATCGAGCGGCGTCAGCGTGCCGTCGCTATTGACCTTCAAACGGTATAAACCTTCGCTGGGATGACCTGGATTTTGCACTAACGGCGCATCCGGGATGCTGGTCCATGTGCCCACTAAAGCCGTTTGGTTGTGATGTTCCGCTGCAGTTGCCATTGCACTTCCCGCTAATGTGAAAACAGCTAGCGATAATGCCACGCTTAAACGTGACGCCATACCGCCAGACACCGTTTTATTGTGATTTTTCATTGTGGTACCCACCATAATCGGAATGTTCTTTATAAAAATCGTTCGCAGAGTTGGATTTTTTATTGTGATTGCGGCCAATGCTGCAGGCCGCATAACGACTATAGTGGGATTGCTTTGATTCGCGGCGAACAGGCGTGATCGTGTTCACATTATCGTGGATTTATCCGCCGGCAGAGCACGATTACCTCCAAACGTGGCAGCCGGAATAGCACAAATGCGTAATTCTTATTATTACTGCGTTTTCCTGCATGCTTTAATACAGCCCTATTAACATGCCAGGGATGCTGACGTTGCTATGCTGCAGTTTTCAAATGGTTTTCTGCTGAGTTTGTCGTTATGCCTTGATATTGGTCTCGCCAATATCGCCATGATCACGCTGGCGATGCAGCGCGGCTATTTTCACGGTTTTTGGTTGGGGATTGGCACCTGCATTGGTGACTTAGTCTATGCGGTGCTGGCGCTGGCGGGCATGGCGATAGTGCTGCAGTTCACCGCCGTGCGCTGGATATTGTGGATTGGCGGCGGTGTGATGCTGCTGTGGTTTGCCGGGAAAATGCTGTATGCGGCGTTGCAAAAGCAGGCTGCACTGCCGGAAACCGAACAACAGCCCTATCGATCGCTGCTGCGCGAGTTCAGTCGTGGCGTGATGCTGGCGATGTCATCGCCGACCGCGATTTTGTGGTTTGCCAGCGTCGGCGGTGCGTTGATTTCCCGCATGGGACACGGCAGCGCGGCGGCAACCTCATCGTTTCTTGGCGGCTTCTTTATTGCGGGCGTAGTGTGGACCTGCGTGCTGTGCCTGGTAGGGAGCATGGGCGGCAAGCTGCTGGGGCAGCGTTTGTTGAAGTATTCCTATCTTGCTTCGGCGTTGATTTTTGTTTATTTCGCCATCTATGTGATTTGGTCGGGTTACCGGGAATTTATTCTGGTTTGATAGAAGGTCGCCATTCAATGGCGACCGCAACCAACATCACAACCCGGCAATCCGCTTCAAATCGGCTTCCGCGCCTGGCGCAACCGCCAATACCTGTGCGCCTTTCAACAATCGTTCACCTTCGGTATTGAACGGGTGATACCAGCCGCCCGCTTCCTTCACCAGGCAATAACCGGCCAGGCAATCCCACGCATGCATGTACGGTTCGTAATAACCGACCACGCGCCCAGCCGCGACCCACGCCAGCATCAATGCGCCGGACCCAATGCGGATAAAATTCCCCCCTGCCGCCAGCAGCGAGGCGAGGATTTTCCCTACTTCATCCGGGCTGACGTGGCTGTTGGCACCAAAACCGGTGACGTGGTTTTGCAGCGTGCGCGACGCATCCACCTGCAAGCGCTTGCCGTTGAGCGTGGCACCCTGACCCATCGCCGCCACGTAACACTCCTGATAAGTGGGCGCGAAAATCACGCCAATCACCGGCACGCCGTCATGCAGCACCGCCACGGACACGCACCAGTTCGGCATGCCGTTAAGGAACGGGCTGGTGCCGTCGATCGGATCGACCACCCACGTATAACCCGATGAACCTTCCTGCAATCCGTACTCTTCGCCGAGGAAACCGTCGTCGGCAAACTGCGCGCGAATTTGCTGGTCGAGCATCTGCTCCACTTCGCGGTCAGCGCGCGACACCACATCCTGCAAATCGTATTTGGTCTCCACCACCAAAGTTTCACGCTGATGGAAATACTCCAGCGCCTTCGCGCCGCCGGCGCGTGCCACCTTCTCCGCCAGAATCAGGCGCGATAACAGCGGGTCATTGTCTAATTCACTCATCATCCATCCTTACATTAACCGGCAATCAGGGCCAAACCCTGAGGTTTAAAATCAATCGCGACGTTCGAGGCCAGCGGCAACTGCTGCTCCATCTCGGCATCGACAATAAACAGTGAACCCAATTCGGTGGCGACTTCATATTCGATATGGTCGCCGAGCCACGTGCTGTGCGTCACTTCGCCGCGCAGTGCACCTGCGCCTTCTCCGCGCAGGGTGATGAATTGCGGTCGCACCGACAGCTGTGCTGCGCCGGTTTTCAGGCCGTTGCCGCGCACGCGATAGCGCTGGCTGCCGAGTCGCACCAGCGCTTCGCTGCCATCAAGCTGCTCCACTTCGCACGGCAGGATATTGGCCTCGCCCATAAAGTCGGCGATAAACACCGAGTTCGGCGCGTGATAAAGACTTTCCGGCGCGCCCTGCTGGGCAATATCCCCCTCTTTCATGACAATAATCTTATCGGAGACCGCCAGCGCCTCTTCCTGATCGTGCGTGACGTACACCGCGGTGAAGCCGAGTCGCTGTTGAAGATCGCGGATATCGGTGCGCACCCGGCGACGCAAACGCTCATCGAGATTCGAGAGCGGTTCATCCAGCAGCAGCACCTGCGGCTCCAGCACCAGCGCGCGCGCCACGGCAATGCGCTGTTGCTGCCCGCCGGAGAGCTCAGATGGCAATCGCTGGCCCTGATGTTCGAGGCCCACCAGCTTCAACCCTTCGCGCGCGCGGTCCTGCGCTTCACGCTTATTCATGCCCGACGACTGCAAGCCATACATGATGTTGTCGAGCGCGCTCATGTGCGGGAACAGCGCGTAAGACTGAAACACCATCGCCACGTCGCGCTCATTGGCGGGCAAGTTGGTGACATCTTTGCCGCCAATCAAAATGCGCCCGGCGCTGGGATGCTCGAGCCCGGCCAGCAGGCGCAGCGTGGTGGTTTTGCCGCAGCCGGACGGACCCAGCAGCGTTACCAGCGTGCCGGGCTCCACCGTCAGCGAGAGATCGGGAATGGCATCAAATCCGGCAAAGCGTTTCGAGACGTGTTCAAACACCACAGATCCAGCGGTTACGCGTGTCATACGGCTCTCTCCTGCGTTAATGAGGTTGTTGCGGACGGCACCGCAATATCGACCGGACGGGCCACGCGGCGCAGACGCCGTTCGCCCACCAGCCACTGGAATATGCCGATGATCAGCAGCATCACCACAATCAAGACGGTTGAATAAGCAATCGCCACACCGTATTCGCCGTTTTCCACCAGCCCAACGATGTACGAGGTTGCCATGTTGTATTGCGCGCTCACGAGGAAGATCACCGCACTGATTGAGGTAATGGCACGCACGAAGGCGTAGACCAGCGCGGCGCTGATGGCGGGTTTAAGCAGCGGCAGTACCACTTTGCGCAGCGTGCGGAAGCTGTTAGCCCCGAGCGTTAATGACGCTTCATCCAGACTTTTATCCAGCTGGCTCATCGCCGCGATGCCGCCGCGCACGCCGACCGGCATGTTGCGGAACACAAAACAGGCTACCAGGATCATCGCGGTACCGGTGATCTCCAGCGGCGGCAGGTTATAGGCCATCACATAACTCACGCCGATCACCGTGCCGGGAATGGCGAAGCTCAGCATCAGCAGGAACTCGAAGGTCTGACGACCGGCAAACTTCTGCCGCACAATTAGCCATGCGGTGAGCAGGCCGACAATCGCCGTCAGCGGCGCGGCAATCAGCGCGATCTCTAGCGTGGTCCAGAACGAGTTCCACGCCACGCCGCTCCACAACAGATGCCCGTCGCTGAAGCTGACGCCGAAGGCGCGCACGTAATGCTCGATGGTCAGCGCATCATTCAATCCCCACGACTGCACAAAGCCGCCGACCACAATCATGCCGTAGATCACCAGCGTGAACAGGCCCCACGGAATCACCATGCCGTATACGCCAAAGCGCAGCACGCGCGGCAGCTGCACATGTTTGCCGCCGTCGCCTTTGCCGGTGACGGTGGCGAAGTTTTTACCGCCGAGCCACCAGCGCTGCAGCACAAAGGCCGTCAGCGTGAAGCACAGCAGAATCATCGCCAGCACCGCCGCACGACTTGGATCGTTCTGCGCGCCAACTACCGAGAAGAAGATCTCCGTGGAGAGCACGCCGTGACTGCCGCCCAGCACCATCGGATTACCGAAATCGGCCATGCTTTCGATAAAGCTAATCAGGAAAGCGTTGGCTAAACCCGGCGCCATCAGCGGCAGCGAAACGCGTGTGAAGGTGCGCCAGCGATTGGCACGCAGCGTCTGTGATGCCTCTTCCAGCGACGGACTAACACCTTCCACCACGCCAATCAGCACCAGAAACGCGATCGGCGTAAACGACAGCACCTGCGCAATCCAGATGCCGGTTAAGCCATATAACCAGCGGCCCGGCTCGATGCCAAACAGCGCCGCCAGATGTTCCGTCACCACACCGGAGCGACCAAACAGCAGGATCAGCGCCAGACCAATGACAAACGGTGGCGTGATGATCGGCAGAATGGTCAGCATGCGCAGCGCTTTCTTACACGGCAGCGGCGTGCGCGTGGCGGCTAAGGCAAACGCCAAACCGAGCAGCGTTGATCCGGCGGCAGTCATCAGCGCCAGCCACAACGTGCGCCATGCGGTGCCGCAGGTGCCGCCCGACAAACAGGACAAGCTCCAGATCGACGGATCCTGAATGTTGCTGATCAAGCCATCCGGTTTGAAGCTGCCGTCTACGTCCTGCACCGACACCACAAACATGCTCAGCACCGGATAGAGCACAAAGATGCTCACCAGCGCGGTGAGCAGCACCAGCGACGCCATCACAAAGGCGTCGCCTTTCATCACGCCGCGTTCAGCCAGCGCGAAGGAGAACAGCAGCAGGAAAGTGGTCAGCAACAGCAGCGCACCTGCGCCCATCGCCGGCTGGCCCGATGCGAGCGTGCCGAAGCGGTTTTCCAGCCACAGCCAGCTCCAGCCGCTGTAGCCAATTGCGTGACCTTCGATGATGAGGAACAGCACGCCAAGTGCGCTGAACAGCAGCAGCAAACGGCTGCGCGCCGCGCCCGGCAGGAGGCCGCAGCCAGCGCACAGCACAAACAGCGCGATGGCGATGATGAGCCACGGATGTTCGCCCACTTGCCACAACGCAGGCGCGTTGGCGCTATCGCTCCACAGGCTGGTTAACCAGCCGCGGCTGAAGAAACCGGCTTCCAGGCTGAACCACGGCAGCAGCAGTAACGCCACTGCGCCGATGAGCAGCGCGCCTGTCAGACGACGATTATTTGCATTCATCCAATCCCCCAAAACGTCATTGCGTGCACGTATGCGTAGCGGCGCGATTTCTCGCGCGTTTTTGCTTTTCAACATTCGAACCGCATGCACCGACGAACAACGCGCAATAAATTGCGCCGCTACGGTGTGCGCAAATTCTTACTGCGCGCTGGCACCGATCTCTTTATCCCAACGTCCCAGTAACGCTTTACGTTTGGCCGAATCGCCGTAGGTCTTGAAGTCGTAATCGATCAATTTGATGTTCTCAAAGCGCGGCGCGTACTCTGAAATCTCCGCGTTGCGGTTCGACGGCAGCTGGAAGGATTTGGCCTCTTTCATATGCGATTGCGCTTCGGCGCTCAGCGCCCAGTCGTACCAGACTTTGGCGTTAGCGAGATTGCGCGCTCCTTTAACAATCGACATTGAGCCAATCTCATAGCCGGTGCCTTCGCAGGGCGCCACGGTCTTAATTGGGAAACCGTCGACTTCCATCGCCACCGCATCATGCATAAACACAATGCCCACGGTGGTTTCGCCACGCGCCGCCGATTTCACCGGCGCCGAGCCGGATTTGGTGTACTGCGAAATATTGGCGTTGAGTTTTTTCAGGTAATCAAAGGCCTGATCTTCACCCATGATCTGCACCAGCGTCGCCAGCGTGTTGTACGCCGTGCCCGACGAGTTCGGGTTGGCGATCTGAATTTCTCCTTTGAAGCTTGGGTCCAGCAAATCGGCCCAGCATTTCGGCTCTTTCAGCTTTTTCGACGCCAGTAATTTGGTGTTGTAACCCCAACCGAGCGCGCCGGCGTAGATGCCCACCGTGCGGTAATGGGAGTTTTCCGCCTGCTTCTGCGCCCAATCCTGCTGCTGATCGAGCAGCGGCGATTTGTACGGCTGCGTCAGCCCCTCTTCCGCCGCCTGCATATGCGGATCGCCGGTGCCCGCCCACCAGATATCAGTGCGCGGATTGCGTGCTTCGCTGCGCAGGCGTGCATAAGCTTCGCCCGCCGAGAGGCGCACCATGCTGACTTTGATATCCGGATGTGCCTTGCTGAAGATGTTGGTCATGTGCTCGCACACCACCACATCGGCGGAGCAGACCATGTTCAGATTGCCCGCCGCCGAAGCGGCAAAAGGTATGGCAGTGCAACAGAGGGATAGCGCGATGGCCATTGAGGTGACTCGCATAGTGTTCTCCTGGATTGTAGGGTTGGTGCTTCATTGGCACCTTTTCTTGCACGTGTGTGCAAAGTAGTAATGAACAAGAAATGTCCTGTCAAACACCACGCTGCGCAATTGTTAGGCGATGTCACAAAAATGCAACAAATGAGATCTAAAGCGGTTTGCACAGCTTTGCAATCTGAGGCAGACTCAGTTTCAGCCAGATTGTGAAGAGGTGTTGAACATGCAGCATGAGAAAGCGGTGGTGAGCGCGCAGGATGTCGCTGAACGCGCGGGCGTATCGCGCTCAGCGGTGTCGCGCGCGTTTACGCCGGGCGCCAGCGTGTCACCGGCAACGCGAGAACGCGTGATGAAGGCGGCGGAAGAGTTGGGGTATCACGTCAATCATCTGGCACGCGGTCTGGTGCGTAATCGCAGCAGCATTGTCTGCCTGATCGTCTCGGAAATCGCCACGCCCTATCGCGCCAGTCTGGTACGCTGGCTGACGCAGTTTTTGCAGGAAGCGGGCAAAGTGGCGATGCTGATCAACACCGATCGCTCGGATAACAGCGTTTCGGCGGCATTGCAGCAGGCGATTAATTTCCGCGCCGATGCCTCAATCATTCTCTCCGGCATGCCGGATCGCACCATCACGCGCCAATGCTATAAACACGGCCAGCGCATCATTTTGATCAACCGCGATGAAGCGTTGCCGGGCTCGCTTAGCATCAATCTCGATGCCGAAAGCGCCGCGCAAACGGCGGTAATGGCGTTTCAGCGCGCCGGTTGTCAGCATCTGGCATTTGCCAATTCGCTGGCGGGCACGCCGAGCCTGAAAAAGCGCGAAGACGCCTTTGTGCTGGCGGCCGAACGGGCGGGATTAACCGTGACCATCGAACGTTTTGGTACCACCTCGTACGAGAGTGGGCAGATTCTGGCGCACCGCTTGCTAACGCGTCATCAGCGACCGGACGGCGTGTTTTGCGTCACCGATTTGGTGGCCTGCGGCTTTATGGATGAAGCGCGCCACCGCTTTGCGCTGCGCGTGCCGGAAGATCTCTGTTTGATCGGTTACGACAACATCGCGCAGGCCGGCTGGTCATCCTACAATCTCACCACGTTTTCCCAACCGGTTGAGCAGTTTGCACAGGATGCGGTGAAGTGGTTGATACAAACCGAGCAGGAGGAAACCGGCTTCACGCCGCAAGTTGAACAGCAGCACGACAGCCTGCTGTATCAGGCCGATGTAGTGTGGCGTGGTTCGGTGCGCGGCGGTTGACAAACCTTTTTTACCACGCCGCGTAACCAACGATGCGCCGCGTCATTTTCCAGTCTCGGATGCCACAGTTGTGACACTGTCATTTCTGGCGTGGCGAACGGCAGTTCAAACATCGCTAAGCGGGTGCTGTTTTTGATCAACGGATGATGCAGAAACAGCGAACGCGGCACCAAAGCGATGTGATCCGATTCCTGCGCCAGCGCCACCGCGCTGGAGAATGCCGCTACCACCGCCGCCACCTTGCGGGTTAATCCTGCCTGCTTTAGCGCATCGTGAATCGGCCCGCCAAGCTCACCGCGCCGTGACGCCACGATATGACCAAAAGCGGCGAACTGGGTGATATCCCGCTGCTGCGTGAGCGGATGCCCGGCGCGCACCACGCCAACGAAGCTATCGCGGAACAGCGCCTGCAGGCGAATCTCCGGGCCCATATTGCCCAGCACGCCAATCTCCAGATCGATGTTGCCTTCGCGCAAATCGCGCGCGCTTTTCTCCGGCTTGGGCACAAAACTGAGCCACGCGTGCGGCGCCTGGTGCGCCACGGCAGCGATGAGCGCGCTGCCAAAGGCTTCGACGAACCCTTCATTGGTGCGCAGGGTGAAGCAGCGGTCTAGCTGATGCAGATCCAGCGACTGCGCCGTTGGGCTTAACACCGCACGCGCCTCGCGTACCGTGTGATGCGTGCGCTCGCGGATCGCTTCGGCATAAGGTGTCAGCACCATGTTGCGTCCGGCGCGCACTAACAGCGCATCGCCGGTGGTGGCACGTAAGCGTCCCAGCGTGCGGCTCATCGCCGATTCGCTTAAGCCCAAGCGACGCGCAGCGCCAATCACGCTGCCTTCAATCAGCAGCGCATCCAAAGCAATTAACAGATTCAAATCGGCATCATTCATACGCTTTATCCTCGCCTATTGCGCACTTTGAGACAAGGCGTTTGGCGCAGGTTAATACTGCGAGTGCTGCGCGTTCCGCCTGCCCTAACCCGGCGCTACACTCTTCTTATCGCAAACACCAAGGAGAACAACATGAAGATATTACTGATTGGCGCATCGCGTGGCCTGGGTTTGGCACTGGCGGAAACCATGCTGCAGCGCGGTTATCAGGTGGTCGCCACCGGACGTGAAAACTCGACAGGAAATTTACAACAACTGGCCGATCGCTTCCCCGCACAGTTGACGGTGGAGAGCGTGGATATCAATGAACCGGAACAGGTCCAGGCGCTGCATACGCGGCTGGCGGATTGGCAGTTCGATATGCTGTTCGTCAACGCAGGGGTGAAAAATGATGACCGCGAAACCATCGCCGATGTTTCCACCGAAGAGTTCACCCGCGTGATGGTGACTAACGCGCTAAGCCCGTTGCGGGTGATTGAAACCTTTAAAGATCGCGTTACGCCCAGCGGCACTATTGCGGTGATGTCATCTGGCCAGGGCAGTTTGACCAACAACACCAACGGTAATTACGAGGTGTATCGCGGCAGCAAAGCGGCGCTAAATATGTTTATGCGCAGCTTCGCCGCACGTAGCGGCGGCGAGCGCACGTTATTGTTGATGGCACCCGGCTGGGTGCGCACCGATATGGGCGGCCCGGAAGCGCGCCTGACCATTGAGGAGAGCATTCCGAACTTGCTGAACACTATGGAAAGCTACGCTGGGCGACGCGGAATTCATTATCTGGATTATTTAGGGCGTGTGGTGCCGTGGTAAACGTGCAGGTCGCCATTTATGGCGACCTCATCAAAGCGGCTTACTCTTTATCAGCCCGCGCAGCCTCTCCCGCAGCCAGCGGCTGGCGGCATCTTCGCTGCGCGCGTTATGCCACAGCAGCGACACTTCATAATCCGGCATATTGACCGGTACTGGCGCGGCGCTCAGGTCATACAAATCGCACCAGGATGGCACCAAACCCTGCGGCACCGTAGCGAACAGCGGCAAACGCTTAAGCAGCATCGGCAACGCGGAGAAATTTGGCGTCATATAGCGCACGCGCCGCGCCACACCTTGTTGCTGCAGCTGCCGATCCAGCGCGCACAAATAGCGGATCGTCAAACATCTCGCGCAGCCGTTTTAACGCCGCGCTCACCGCCGGTTGTCCAAGATAGAGTCGATTTGCCGCTTGCGTGACGCTGCGCACCTCGTACATCACCAGCAACACCACCAGCAAATTCAGGTCGATGCGCGAGAAATCATTTTCGTTGATGCTTTGCATGATTCTAATCGATTTAAATAATGATCGAGCCGCCAGTATAGTGAGGCTTCTTCACTGCAACCAAAAACTTTAGGAGCCCCTGATGACGATTCGCGTCGGCGATTGCCTGATTACCAAAGTGAGCGAACAAACCGCCGCCTTCCCGCTGGGCGTGCTGTTTACGCCACATCGCGCGGAAATGAGTAACGAATTAGCTGAGCAGCCCGCCGAAATGTCGATTCATAGCTGGGTTGTGCGCACCGGCGAACACACCATCATTATCGATACCGCCACCGGCAACGGCCGCAGCCGCGACAACAAACCGCTGTTTCACCAGCTGAACACGCCGTATGCCGCAAACCTTGCGCATGCGGGCGTTGATCCAGCGGAAGTGACGCTGGTGTTGATGACGCACATTCATACCGATCACGTTGGCTGGAATACGCATCAACGTGATGGCGAATGGCAGCCGATGTTCCCGAATGCGCGCTATATCTGCTCGGCGCGGGAACTGGCGCACTGTCAACAGAATCCGGCGGCGCAGGAGCTCTATCGCGACAGCATTCTGCCGCTGATCGGAAGCGGCCAGCTTGAGACTATCAACGTGCAGGATTCACCTTTGTTTGCTGGCGTGCTGCGCTATCTCTCCACGCCCGGTCACAGCGTTGATCATGCCTCGATCGTGCTGGAAAGCGCCGGTGAATCGGCGATCTTTGCTGGCGACGTGATGCATAATGCCATCCAGTTTCAGTACCCGCACTGGAACTCACTGTTTTGCGAGAATAAAGCGCTGGCGGTCACTTCACGGCAACGGGTGGTGGACTGGTGCGCACAACATCAGGCAATCTGGTTCAGCACCCACTTTACTGGCAGCGCGTGCGGACGCGTCACGCGCGACGGGCAATGGATTCCGCTGGAGGTTTAACCTAATGCAATACGCTGATTATCTCACCGCTTCGATTAACGATTTACAGCAGGCGCTGACCCAGCAAACGGTGAGCGCGCGCCAGTTAGCCACCTTCGCGCTGCAGCGCATTGCCGAGGTGGATCAACCGCGCTACAACGCCATCACCTGGCTGTTTGCCGAACAAGCCTTAGCGGCAGCGGACGCCAGCGATGCGCGTCGTCAGCGCGGCGAGGCGGCAGGACCGCTGGAAGGGATTCCAGTGCTGATTAAAGACAATATCGAAGTGCAGGGCTGGCCGACCAGCGCCGGTTCGGTGCTGCTGCGTGAGGTTGTCGCCAGCGACGATGCGCCGCTGGTTAGCCGACTGAGAATGGCAGGCGCGATTCTGATCGGCAAAACCGCCATGCATGAGCTGGCGGCGGGCATTACCGGCGCGTCGTCGTTAAGCGGATTTACCCATAATGCGTGGGTTGAAGGCCGCTCGCCGGGCGGATCGAGCAGCGGTTCCGCCGTGGCGGTCGCAGCCGGTTACGTGCCGCTGGCGATCGGCAGCGATACCGCCGGATCGGTGCGCATTCCGGCAGCGTTTAACCATCTTTTTGGCCTGCGCATGACGCGCGGTGCAATCAGCACCGACGGCATTGTGCCGCTGTCGTCAACTCAGGATATTCCCGGCCCGCTGGCGCGGTCAGCGGCGGACTTACGTTTAGCGACTGAAATTCTCAGCGGACAACAGTTTGCGGAGAGCGATGAGCCGCTGCGCATCGGCATCTGGCTGGAAGGGTTTGCTGCCGATGAAGGCGAGATTAATCAGGCGGTGCGCGCGGCGCTGGTGGATTTCGCGCCGCGTGAGGTGAGTTATCCGCAGCTGGAGACGTTGGCCGCCGACGCTAATATCATCGGCTACGAATTTGCCGCTGCGCTGGCGGCGTATCTGGCGGATAAATCGCAGGCGCAGGTCCGCACGCTGGCGGAAGTGGTGGCGTCCGGGCGCTATCATCCTCAGCTGGAAACGGTGTTTACCACGCGGGCCCAGCATCCGGGCGTTGAGAGTGAAGGTTACCGGCAGGTGCAGCAGCGTCAGCGCGATCTGTATCAGCAGCTGGCAGACTTTTTTGCCGCGCAGCAGATCAATCTGCTGGCTTATCCGGTGGTGCGCCGTGCGCCGGTTAAGCACGGTGAGATGCAGGAAGGCAGCAACGCGCTGATTTCAGCGGTGACCGGCGCGCCGGCGATCAGCATTCCAGCGGGATTCAGCGCCGCAGGTTTGCCGATTGGGCTGGAGCTGCTGGCGCTGCGTGGGCGGGAAGATTTGTTGCTGAGCGCGGCGGATAGGTTTGTTTAGTAGTGCCCTCACCCTGGCCCTCTCCCGCAAGCGGGAGAGGGAATGACCAGGTGGAGCGAACGTCAGCTATTGAGCTGCACATTCGGTTCCCTTTCCCGCCCGCGGGAGAGGGAATGAGTAGGTGGAGCGAATGATCATCTACTAAGCCGCACATTCGGTTCCCTCTCCCGCCCGCGGGAGAGGGAATGAGTAGGTGGAGCGAATGATCATCTACTAAGCCGCACATTCGGTTCCCTCTCCCGCCTGCGGGAGAGGGTTAGGGTGAGGGAAAACGTGCTTTACCCGTGCAACGCCAATCCCTTAATCGCCTTATCCACCGCTTTCTTCGGACCGCGCAGCGCAATGCCGACCAGATTCAAATGATCAGCATTCTCCGCCATAAACACTTCGCGGTTCGCCGCGTCGTGGCCGGTGGAAAACATCGCTTCCACGTAAGGAATAATGGTTAACTCGCGCTCCAGTCCCTGACGGTGCGCACGCTGCAAACCGGCCAAATCCCCGGCAAACACCAGCATCGGTTGGCCCGCCATGTTGCCGTATTGTCGCGCTTTGGCATCAACATAGGGTTCGCCCATCATCTCGGGGGCGGCGGACGCCACGCCGGTAGCGAGGAACGCCACCACATTCAGGCGCTGCCAGGTGGCTAAATCATCACGTACGATCAGGGCGATTTTGGTATCAAACATCTGCAACAACTCTCCAATGACAACGAAAACCTCATCATCTAAGAGCAGGTGGGGAAGCGTATAGAACGTTTGTGCACTGACGTTGATAAGCGGCGGGCGTCATGCGATAGGCGCGCTGAAACCAGCGGCCCAAATGACTTTGATCGGCAAATCCTACCTGAGCCGCCACCTGCACCGGCTCAATGCCCTGCGCCAGCAACGCGCGCGCGCTGCGCAAACGCAAACGCACCAAATAGGCATGCGGCGATTGGCCGAACGCCTGTTTGAACTGGCGCGTCAGGCGAAATCGATCAATGCCGGAAAGGCGCGACAGCTCATCCAGACCAATATCCTGCGCCATAAAATCGTGCAGATAGTCGCGCAACAGCTGCATCTGACGCATCGCTTCGCTGTGCTGCAGGCTGGGTTTGGTATCCAGATGGCGTGACAGCAGGGTGAGCAAATGATCGAGGCTTTGATCGCGCGCCAACCGCCCTTCGCCCTGATGCACGGCAAACCAGGCTTGCTGAATGGCGCTGGCTAACAGCGCATCGTCAGTCAACGTGTGGCGGAAAGCGCCTTCGATATTCGACACATCACCCAAGCCGCGACGCTGCATCATCTCCGCCACCCAGCTCTGCGGCAGATAGAGCATCACGTAAGTGAAACCCTCGGCGTCCGGCGCATGGCCATCATGTACCGCACCCGGTTCAATCAGAATCGCCCGGCCCGGCGTGCTGGTGTGCAGTGAACGATGGCAGTTAAAACGTTGCAAACCTTGTTGCGTCACGCCCACCAGCAGTTCATCGTGATCGTGCGGATCGTAAGCGTGTCCGCGAAAGTGCGCGTTGACGCTTTCAATTCCGGTCTCATCATCACGACGAAAATCAACCCAATCATTATTGGCTGGCATAGGCAATCTCTGGCAAAGACATCAGGCATAGCCTAGCAGCCGAAACCACAGATAATCCAGGGGTAACAGCAACACCGCGCTAAGCAGAAAAATCAGTGCGCACAGCTGTAAACCGGCCTTCGCCGGAACGTTGCCGAGTCCCATCGCCACCACCACCGGCGATGCCTGATACGGCAGCAGCGGCGTAGCGTAGGCAAACACCTGCAACATGATCACGGTGAGCAGCGGAAAGCCAGACGCGTTCGCCAATTCTTGCGCCATCGGCGTCACCATCGCCGGTACGCCGTTGGCGGTGAGCACGAAATTCAGTAGCGACACCAGCGCATTGAGCACCGCGAAATTGCTGAAGGATGGGTGTTCGTGCAGCGGCAACACGTTAAGCATCGCGTTGGCGATCATCCGTCCCAAACCGGAATCTACCACCAATGTAGCGACGCCAAGGATCCCGGCAATGTAAATGCAGGTGCGGAAATTCACCCCGCTGGCAAAGTCCTCGCTGGAGATAAAACCTACGCGTGGCAGCAAACAGATACAGGCTGCGGCCAATCCCACCCACGCAGCCGGTAAGCCGTGCACGCTGTCGGTCATCCACAGCAGCAAGGTGATCGCCAGCAGGCCAATCAAGCGCCATTCGCTGCGGCTGAGCGCGGTTAAGCTGTCGCGCTGGTGAACCGCTTTAGGCTGCGCACGAAACAGAAAGAGCAGGCAAGCAATCAACAACAAGCCTTTAGCGATGCCCACCACCGGCAAATGTAGCAACCACCACGGCAACCATTGCAGATGTAGCTGATACGCGCTTTCCGCCGCGCCGCTCAGCACCAGATTCGGCACGTTGGCGGGCAAAATACTGGCGGAGAGCTGGAACGTGCCAAATCCCACCGCCAGCGCCAGGCCAATACTGCCTCGACTGCCCGCTTGGATTCCCGCACGTTCGCCCATCGCCAGCACCACCGGCATCAGCAGCGCGATGCGTCCCATATTTGAGGGCATAACAAACGCCAGCAGATAAGTCAGCAGCACGGTTCCCGTAATCATACGCGGCCAGCTTTGGCTGAGCGGCACCACCAGCCAGTTCGCCCAGCGCTGCGCCAGACCAACTTTGCGGATCGCCGCGCCCAGCACAAATCCGCTGAGCACCAGCCAAAACGCCGACGAGGCAAAACCGCTGAATATGCTGCTGGCAGGAGCCAACTTTAGCAACATCGCCGCCGTGAAAAACAGCAAAGCGGTAACGTATTCCGGCAAACGCGCGCTGGCCCATAGCAAAATGGTGATGCCCACCACCAGCGCGGTGAGCCAGAAGTTGAGATCGGTGGTCATTGATGAACTCCCTTTCTTTTCCAGGTCGCCATAAAGGGCGAAACTACGAGTGGGTACGTTATCCCGCCAGCTGCGTGAGCCAGTGGATTAGCGCAGCGCTGCCCGGCTGGCTGAGCGAGCGCTGCGGCCAGGCGAGGAAATAGGGTTTGCTGAGCGGCAAGCTAAGCGGATCGACAACCACCAGCTCGCCGCGCGCCAGTTGGTTGGCAATCAAACGCCGCTGACCGAGCAGCAAGCCCGCGCCTGCCACGGCGGCATCAATCGCCAGCGAGGTAAGATTGAAACTGAACGACGGCTGCGGCGGCGCATCGTCAATGCCTTTGGTCTGAAACCAGCTGCGCCAGTCAGGTAAGAAACGTCCTTCGTTGCCCCAGTCGAGCTGAATCAGCGGCGCATGCTGCAACACATCCATACCGGCAAAACGATGCAGTAGCGCCGGGCTCGCCACAGGCAACACCTCATCGAGAAACAGCAGCTGCTTATCCAGCTGCGGATAGCGATCTTCGCCGAAACAGATGACAAAATCGGCCGGCGTGGCGTTAAAATCTACCTGCGTATGGGTGCCGTGCAGCGATAAATCGATTTCCGGACAGTGCGCGCGCCACTGCGCGATGTTCGGCAGCAGCCATTTTGAGGCCAGCGCCGGCAGCGAATAAAGCGTTAATCGCGGTGCCGACGCCGCATGGCGCAGGTTTTGCTGGCCGAGGTGCAGAATGTCGAACGCCTCAGTGACATAACGCAGATACTCTTTGCCCATCTCCGTCAGCATCACGCCGCTTTGTGTGCGCACAAACAGCGTGCTGCCCAACTGCTCTTCCAGCTGGCGAATTTGCTGGCTCACGGCGGCGGGCGTTAACGCCAGCTGCGCAGCCGCTTTCGCCAGGCTGCCCAGTTCCGCCGCCACTTTGAAGGATTGAATGACGCTGATTTTGGGCAAACGCGGTGATGGCGCGGGCATTAAGGTTTCCTTAGCAAGGTGTTAAATTTTTATTGTTACGTATTAACATATCAGCGAGTTACAGTCTTTACACACCTGTAACACATGAGAAGTAAAACTATGTCTGCCTTGATTCGTTTCGATCTGCATCCGCTGGCCGATGCCGACTGGCGTCGCACCTGCCGTGAGCAACTTAATCAGCACGGCGCTTTAGTTTTGCGTCAGTTCCTACAGCCCGCTGCGCTGCAGGCCATCATTGCCGAAGGCGATGCGCAGCGCCATCTGGCGTATCACACCGCCAGCAAACACAACGTTTATCTGATGAAAAAAGATGAGGCTTTCAGCGCCGATCATCCGCGTAATCGCGATGTCATTAGCACCAAAGGCTGCATCACCGATGATGTGATTGCCGTCGATTCGCCGCTGCGCCAGCTCTACAACGATGAACTGTTCAAAAGCTTCCTGTGCGATGTGCTGGGTGAAGAGGCGCTCTATCCGTATGCCGATCCGCTTTCGTCGATCAATCTGCACTACGCGCCCGACGGCCAGGAACTTGGCTGGCACTTTGATAACTCGTCGTTCGCCATCACGCTGCTGGTGCAGAAACCGCGCGCCGGCGCCGTGTTCCAGTATGTGAAAGATCTGCGCGATGCCGATGCCGGTGAGATGAATTTCGACGGTGTGGCGGCGGTGCTGGATCAGCGCCAGCCGGTGGAAGCGCTGGCGATTGATGCCGGGGATTTGGTGCTGTTCCGTGGGCGCAATTCGCTGCATCGCGTTACGCCAACCGAAGGCGATATCACCCGCATGCTGGCGGTGCTGGCGTATAACACCGAGCCAGGCATTGCCCTGTCGGAAACCGCCCGCATGACGTTTTACGGACGCTTATAAATCGATCAACGCCCGCCAGCCACGCACAAAAATCTGCTGGGTGCGAAAAGCCACCAGCGCGCGCCAGTCAGCGTCGGCGGGCCAGAATCCTTCCACCAGCTCCTGCTTAATCGCCCGCCCGCTTTCACTGGCTGGATCGCCTTGCAGATGCAGCCAGTGATCGTCGCGCACGCGGCGATGCATCTCCTCGCCAGGATAGGTGCCGCACTCCACCACCAGCGGCAAAATCTGCATCTTCGGTAGCGACGTCAGCAGAAATTGCGACACATAGCCGGTAGCCGTCGCGGTCACGCCGGTTTCGCTGTCGCGCCCTGTTCCGGTGAATAGCAGCGTTAACCATTCTCCATAAATCTCCTTGCCCCAGTCATGTGCGGCAAAACGCTGCTCGGCAATCGACAGCAGCATCGGATGTCCCCATGCGCCCGCGCCGGTGTGCAGATCGAAGCTGATGATGGTTTTGGCCTGCGACAAGTGATCGGCGATGATGGTTTGCAGCGTGCGATACGACCAGCCTGGCTGCTGGCCGCCGTAAAAGAATCCGTCCGCCGCGCCATATTGCCCCGCTTCCACCACGCGTTTTATTGCCGGCCAACCGACGCTGTTGAGCGCGTCAGCTAACAGCTTATCGGCGCGGGCGCGATCGCCGTGGTAAATGCCATGCCACGCGGCGTAATCGGGATTGGCGGGTGTGGGCTGTGAAAAATCGATAAAGTGGCGATTGAGGTCGATGTTGTCTTCATTGACGCGGCGTAAATGCGCCGCGCCCCACGGATTGAGCAAATGCAGCATCACGATAGCGGTATCCGCGGGCAGCGCCGTGAGGTTGAAGGTATCCAGCCAGGCGATCTGGCAATCGGAGCCGTAATAGCCTTCTACGCCGTGCGTGCCGGAGATCACCAGCATCAGCCGTGATGCGTTGGCATCGCCGATTACCGCTACGTCAGTGAAAAGTTCCTCGCCCTGCGGGCCGGGTAACGGATGCGCGTAGGACGTTAATGCGCCGTTTTGCCGTTTGACGGCGGCGAGAAAGCGGGCGCGTTGAGTTGGGTAGTGCGGTAAGTTCGTCATGATTTTTGAGTGAGTGTGGGTGCGGTTGGTGGGCAAGGTCGTCATCAATGGCGACCTTGCGTGCAGATGAATTTTACGGATAGACCTTGAATTTGAAGTACTTCTTCGCCAGTTGATCGTAAGTGCCGTTGCTGTGCAGTTCGGCCAGCGCGCTGTTGATCAACTTCAGATTGGCCGCATCGTCTTTACGCAATCCAATGCCCACGCCATTGCCCAATACCTCTTTATCCACCAGCGTGGCGCTGATGACGTAGTCTTTGCCGGCTGGCGTGTTAAGAAAACCTTGTTCTGCCGAAACCGCATTGGCCAGGCTGGCGTCGAGCCGTCCCGCCACCAAGTCAGGATAGATCTCCATCTGATTAGGGTAAGAAACCACACTCACGCCCTTGGTTGCCCACTGCGCTTTGGCGTAGGTTTCCTGAATGGTGCCCTGCGCGACGCCGATTCTTTTGCCGCGCAGCGCATTAATGTCTCCCGTTAGCATAGCTTTCGCGGGTGTGAGCAACGCGCTCGGCGTGACGTAAAGCATGTCGCTGAAAGCGACCTGCTCGCGGCGTTTCTCCGTCATCGACATCGCCGAAAGAATCGCATCAAACTTTCTCGCCTGCAGCGCCGGAATGCTGCCATCAAAACCAATCTGCACCCATTGGCACGTCACTTTGGCCTGGGCGCAAATCGCGTTGCCGAGGTCGATATCAAAGCCCTGCAAAGAACCGTCGCTGGCTTTGGATTCAAACGGCGGGAACGTTGGATCAACGCCGAAGCGCAAGGTTTGCTGGGCAAATGAAGCGTGGCTAAACGCGCTCAGTGAAAGCAGTAAGGCAAAGGACAAACTTTTCTTCATTGTATCTCCGGCAGGTAGCTAAATTCACAACGTCATACAGAGTTAATAACATGGTGGACATGATCTCACTACAGAAATTACGGATTTAATGCAGAGGAAATACTTATTAAACAGAAGGGGTTAAGCGATTTTATCTTCGGCAGTAAGAGAATCTTAATGCCGAAGATGAACGTTATGCGGAAACAAACTTAGTTTGGATACACTTTATAACTTTGGTCACTGAAATAGTGTCACGCGCAAGCGTATTCATTCCATGTATCGCGGTAAATAATATTTCCTTCCGTGTACTTCCAGGTGATCGCCTCATAACGCAACTCTAATGTTTCAACATGAGTGTTGCTCTGACCATTTGGGGCAAGGTAAGGCGAAACCGTGGTGATTTTAACGTTATCCAAAATGATATTGAAATATTCGGACTCAATGCCTGATTCAAGAATCCGATACATCTTGATCGTAGCTTTTTTAAGTGTGCGCCCTTCACATACAGCGCGATAAAGAATTGGTGTTGTCTTGTCGAACTCTTTTACTATCACGATAGGTTGATGGACTCGCGTTGCGGTCAATTTTCCCCTATTTGGATCTACTGGGATGGTTATGCCGTGTGAAAATGATTTTAATTCGATAGAACCTAACCTCAGTGGGATTAAACAACTTCCAACAATAGGCGAGCCATTTTCATCTTCTAGCCATAAATGTGCGGGCGTCGACATACAATATCCTTATCTGTTAACAGTTTTTTAAACTTCATCATTTTATGTAACGAGCCACGATGACCAGCGCGAATATAAAGAAAACCGCAATAGGCCAAACTGGACTTCCTGGAAAAAAATGAGCCTGAAGTAATGCAAAGACAATGGTCAATATTGCCGGTCCGTATATCCATACTAACGATCTAACTAATGAACACATTGAGTCTTTTATAAATTTAATCATAGCTACCTAATCAACCGGGTAATGATATCTGCAATATTTTCTTCAGTTGCCCACTGAGCATCCAGGGCACTCGCGCGTTGCATTACGGGTTCAATTAGGAAATACATCATTTCCAGATTCTGTAAATAGAGCGCTGAATAATAGACGGGATATTGAGTTTGAAGGCGGTGCGCACTATCTGCTGCCCTCTGAACAATACCATACAAAGCTGCTGCTCCCACTACACCACCGGCTATTCGCCCTGTCAGCGCGCTGATCTCCATACTCAGGTTTAATCCCATGCGAACGGCGCTGGCTGCCGCCATAGCAAAACCTGCGTTAGTCAGTGAACTTGCAGCAATATGAACATTAACCGTCATAAGCTTTTTCTTTATGTATTCTAATTGCTGTGCAGTTTTATATTTTAGCAGTTCTTCAAAATATACTTTAAGCATCTCAAAGCCAATATCTCCATGACTGAGAAGTCGGTAAACCCCATCCCGAAAACGGACATCTTCATTTTTTTGCCGCAGGCATACATCGTTATATTCATCAGTGAAACAGGACGTGTAAAACAACGCTCGGGTAGCACCAGCACCGATTGATTTAACCTGTTCCGCTACCTGTTTCCGACGACATCAACGGCATTGTCAAGTTTCATTGCGAGAATTTTATTTGCTTGAAGATAACTGATGACTTCACTGTTGTTAAACATAACTTTTGCATCCTATATCCTTATAGTAACTGTGGTCTACGATACTGATTATCAAATTTTAGATCCACCTATTACGTTAGGTCATTTCTATATAACAAGTGCGCATGTCATTCTTTTGTCATAACTCGCTCACGCTGATGTCAGAGCCGATTGCATATCCTGATGGCCTACCTTCAAATCAGGAGTATTAAGATGAAATTGAACAAACTCACCCTTGCAGCGGGTATGCTGCTGGCTATCGCAGGCGGATGCGATTGACGTGCGCCTTTTGTCGCAGCGAATGCCTAAACAGGCGGTAGCGGAACTGCAGCCGCTGGTGGCGGCTTTCAATTAGATGCTGGGGCGCCTTGAACGGGGTTATCAACAGTTGAGCCAGGTTTATGTTGATAAGGCGCACGATTTGCGCACGCCGATCCGCAACTGCTGCAACGCGCGCTGGCGAATCTGATGGCAAACGCCTTGTGCTAGGGCGAACGAGATTCCACCGTGCGCATTTTCAATCGGGGCAGCGCTTTGATGGTGGAGAATCAGGGCCCGGCAATGAGCGCGGAACAGCAGGCTCACATCTTTGATCGCTTCTGGCGCGCCGATGCGTCACATCATCAGGGCAGCAGCGGCTTGGGATTGTCGATTGTGCGCAGCATTATGCATTTACATCAGGGAAGTTGTGAGATGCATAGCGAGCAGGGTGTGAACCGTTTTACGTTGCGGTTTCCGTATTGATCTTGCGCGATAAATCGCGCCGCTACAGAAACGTGCGTCCATCCGTAGCGGCGCAATTTATTGCGCGAAATATTTAAATAAAGGTAAAAATCTCGTCACGCGGCAAACGTGATTTCGGCAGCGCGGCGTTGAAATCCGCATCGCTGCGATAGCCCAGCGACACCAGCACCACGCTGGTAAAGCCTTTTTCACGCAGACCCAGCGCCTGATCCAGCGCACGCTGGTCAAAACCTTCCATCGGTGTGGCATCAATGTCCAACATCGCTGCGCCCAGCAACAATCCGCCCAACGCCAGATAAACCTGCTTTTCCATCCACTGCGGCACATCGCGTGATTCATAGCGATGCATATCGACATAGCTGCGACGCACCATGTCATTGTTCGCTTTGCTTTCCGGCTTGGCGTAACGGCCATCAGCATCTTCCTGATCGAGCACGTTCTGCAAATGCGCTTCATCCAGATCGGTGCGCATGCACAGCGCGATAACGTGCGAGGCATTGCGCACTTTCGGGCTGTTATAGGCAAAGGCGCCATCGGTGGATGCGGCGATTTGCTCGCGACCCGCTTCGGTGGACGCCACCACAAAATGCCAAGGCTGGGAGTTTACGGATGACGGGCTGTTGCGCAGCACGTTCAGCAGGGTTTCGATTTCATCCTGCGGCAGGCTTTTACCCTGTTCAAAGGCTTTCACAGTGTGACGACGAGCGACTGCATCATTGAGTGTCATGGCTTAATCCTTTTTCTTTGTAGCGCGATAAATCGCGCCGCTACAGAAGCGTGCGGATATCCGTAGCGGCGCAATTTATTGCGCGTGGTTTGCATGATTTATTGCGTTAATTTGGTTAAAACCCGCTCAATACGATCTTGCCGCGTGCACGACCGCTCTCGATCAGCGCATGCGCTTTGCGCAAATTGGCGGCATTGATAATGCCGTGATGTTCGCCGGCGGTGGTTTGCAGCGTTTGGTCATCAATTAACTGGCTCACGCGCTGCAGAATCTCATGTTGGCGCTGCATATCGGCGGTATGGAACAGCGAACGGGTGAACATCAATTCCCAGTGCAGTGAAATCGCTTTGCGCTTGAGCGGCACCGCATCCAGCGTCTCAGGATCATCGATCAACGCCAGCTTGCCCTGCGGCGCGAGCGCATCAATCAGCTGATCGTAATAGCTGTCGGTATGCGTCAGCGAGGCGACATAGCGCACCTCTTTATGTCCAATCGCCGCCAGCTGTTCGCCCAGCGGTTGAGAATGATCAATCACATGGTGCGCACCGAGTGAACGCACCCAATCCGCCGTTTCCGGGCGGGAAGCGGTGCCGATCACCGTCAATTTGGTTAGCTTGCTGGCGAGTTGCGTCAATATGGAACCGACGCCGCCACCTGCGCCAATAATCAGCAGCGCGGCGTTGTCATCGGCTTGTACCTCAAGACGATCAAACAGCAGTTCCCACGCGGTCAGCGAGGTCAGCGGCAGCGCGGCGGCATCGGCGTCATTCAGTGAACGCGGTTTGTGCCCGGCGAGGCGTTCATCCACCAGGCCATATTCGGCATAGCTGCCGGCGCGCGTGATATCACCAGCATAAAACACCTCGTCGCCCGGCTGGAACAGCGTGACGTCTGCGCCCACTGCTTCCACCACGCCTACCGCATCCCAACCGAGAATGCGCGGCTGATCGGTTGGCGCACCGGCGCGCACTTTGGTGTCCACCGGATTCACCGCAATGGCGTGAATTTTTACCAGCAGATCGCGCGCGCCCGGCGTTGGCTTATCAACCTCAAGCTCATACAGCGCATTTTCATCGGAAATCGGTAAACCGTTTTGGCTATAAACAATGGCTTTCATCAGGCAGATCCTTATTCATCAGCAGGTTTGGTGAAGTAAATTCAGCATAGCGGTCCGCAGCGCAATGAAAAATGCCAGTTGCAGGTGAACACTTTCACTCTTAGAGTGAAAATCCCTGCTGACTACCATGATGAATAAGAAGATGATCCGACTGGAAGATGTCACTCTGTTTGTGCGTTCAGCCGCACTCGGCAGCTTTTCACGCGCGGCGCGCGAGGTGAATTTACTGCCCGGACAGGTCAGCGCGGCAATTCAGCGGCTGGAGCGGGAATTGGATCGCCGCTTGTTCGCCCGTTCTACCCGCAGCCTGCGCTTAACCGCCGAAGGGGAAAAGTATCTGCCCTTTGCGCAGGAGATGCTGGCGCTGATGCATGCCGGTGCCGAAAGCTTGCAGAGCGATGAAGATGCGCTGAGCGGCGAGCTAAAAATCGCGCTGCCGTCGGATATTGGTCGCAATATTTTGCTGCCGTTGATCACTGACTTTTGCCGCGCGCATCCGGCGCTGGCGGTGCGGCTCTCCTTTTCCGACCAGATCAGCGATGTGTTTCGCGATCCGGTGGATATCGCCATTCGCTACGGCAAGCTGGAAGACAGCAGCTACGTGGCGTTGCCGCTGGCGGAGGATAATCGCCGCGTGATGGTGGCGTCGCCGGATTATCTTGATCGTCACGGTCGCCCGCAACAGCTGGAGGATATCGGCCAGCACCATCATGGCCTGCTGTTTATGATGGGCGGCCACGTGTACGACAAATGGACCTTCCCGCAGGATGGCATGCGCCGCCAGATCACGGTGAAAAGCCGCATGCTGTGTGATGATGCCGAAGTGGCGCGCCGCTGGGCCATCGCCGGTATGGGCATCGCTTATAAATCGTGGATTGATGTCTATGACGATGTGCTGTCCGGCAGGCTGGAGCGCGTACTGCCGAAGATGCCGGGCGAAAGCACGCCGCTGCACCTTATCTGCCCGCATCGCAAACAGTTTTCCCCGGCGATCCGCGCGCTGCATGAGGTGCTGCGTACGCCGCTGCGTGCGTTAACCGCGAAGCTCACCCAGCATGAGTAGCGTCGCGATTTATCGTGCAGCTTAGTCATTGAACTTTGCGCGCTGCGTTGTAATTACTGTCACACAGGGGCCCGCATTTAGGTCGTTATGCTCGTCAGTTAAGACGTGAAAATCCTTAGTTACCGAGAGCTCACATTGTAGCGGCGCAATGCATTGCGCGATAAATCGCGCCGCTACGGAAGAAGCGGTGATTTGATACGGCGCTTAACTGAGCGGCATTACGCCATGAATGGCGACCTCATTACATCAACTTACCCTGGAAAATCGGCACCGATTCGAACAGATAGCCATCAAAGTCTGGCGCATCGGCATCGGATAACTCCAGCAGCGTGTTCTTGACGTTTTCCAGGTGCTGCCACATTGCCTGCCAGGAACCCATCACATCCCGGCGTCGCAGCGCGGCCAGAATGGTTTGATGATCGCCCAGCCACTTCAGGCGATAGGCGCGGGTTTCATACTGCGGTCGCAGTTGCTGCCAGAGCGGGCTGGCTTCGTGATGACGCCAGACGCTGGTCACCGTATCGAGCAACATCTGATTTTGCGTCGCGCCTGCCAGTAGCAGATGAAATAACTTGTCGTTATCCTGGCTGCTGTCGTTGAGTGCAATGGCGCGCTGCTCCTGCTCCAGCGTGCGGCGCAGGTTTTCAATATCGGCTTTGGTGGCCATTTTGGCGGCGAAGGCCGCGATGTTGCTCTCCAGCAGCTGACGCGCCTGCAACATCTCGAACGGGCCGACATCGCTGCGGAAAAAGGCCTCTTCCGCATCCTCGCTTTCCGAAGGAATGCGCATCACGTAAACGCCAGAACTTTGACGGATATCCACCGTGCCTTCCAGCTCCAGCATTAGCAACGCTTCACGCACAATGGTGCGGCTCACGCCCCAGGTTTCGGCCAACTGCCGCTCTGGCGGCAGTCGTGATCCAACCGGATAATGACCATCAAGGATTTGCTGACGCAGATGCTGACCAATTTCCTGATACTGCTTTTTCTCTTGTGGCGCTTCGGCTTTTTCCACGCTCTCACCCTTTTGCATCATGGTGCATTCGGCCCGGCCGCGTCCTGTGCGAGCCAAAGCCTGACTGCTATCTGGGCGCTAGTGTACCAAAGCAAGTGCCTGATCGAGTACCTTTGCACCATTCAACGTGCCGTAAGCCACGGTATCGATCACCGCAATCGGCAGTTGATAGCTGTCGGTCAGCTTTTTATTCTCCTCCAGCTTAAAGCGCACCTGCGGTCCCAAAAGCACCACCACCACGTCCTGACCGTAGTTTTGTAACTCTTCACGCAGGTTTTGTTCCGGAATAGCGTAGATCTGATACTCAAGACCGCGTGCTACCGCCTCTTTCTCAATGCGGGTGACTAACATCGAAGTCGACATGCCTGCCGCGCAGGCCAGAATAATGCGTTTCATTGGTGGTCCTTATTTGGCTTCATCGTCAATGTTGAGGGTCAATTGCTGGGTATCGCGCAACTGACGGAACCAGTGCGCGGATTTCTTCATCCGCCGCTGCCGCTGGTTGTCGAGGTCGATCTCGATCAGTCCGTAGCGGTTTTTGAAGGCGTTCATTGGTGAAACGTTGTCGGTGAACGCCCACAGCATATAGCCCTGACAGTTGCTGCCCGCTTCACGCGCACGTACCGCCTGGTAAAGATGTTCGGCAATAAAGTTGATGCGGTAGTCGTCCTGAATTTCGCCCTGCGCATCCTTAAACTGCGCTTCGTTCTCGATGCCCATGCCGCTCTCGGCTACGAACCACGGCAAATTGCCGTACTCCTGTTTCATGCGCTGCGCCATGTCGAAAACGATGCGTGGCTGAATCTCCCAGCCGCGCGAACTGTTCATGCGGCGGCCCGGCAGCTCAAAATGCTCGTAGTAAAAAGCGGGATGGAATGGCGTCTCCGCATGCCAGGCGCGTGATGGCGCTTTAACACGATGCGGATAGTAAAGATTGAGCCCCACTTCATCGACGGTGTTGGCGGCGATGATGGCCAGCTCTTCCTCGGTGACATCCCACTGCACCTCATGTTTATCCAGCAGTTGCAGCAGTTCCGCTGGATAGACGCCTTTGATCGCCGGATCGAGAAACACCCGGTTGTAAAACAGATCGTAGATTTTTGCGGCTTTAACATCGTGCGCCGCCGACGAGCGCGGATAGGTCACTTCCGGATTGAGAATGGTGCCCACCGTACCCGTATAACCTTGCTGGCGGAACAGCTTGACCACCTTCGCCGTGGCGAGATTTTTATGGTGATTCCACT
This sequence comes from Pantoea sp. SS70, assembly GCF_029866845.1. Taxonomy (NCBI): domain Bacteria; kingdom Pseudomonadati; phylum Pseudomonadota; class Gammaproteobacteria; order Enterobacterales; family Erwiniaceae; genus Pantoea; species Pantoea sp. SS70. Next base: position 214,755 of record NZ_CP117200.1, read on the forward strand.
GCATCCACTTATGGGTGTTCTGCTCATACGGCCAGCGCAGCGCATCAAGATAGACGCGCGTCTGCACCACAATCGGCTCATTGAAAACAAACCAGCGCGTCACTTTTCCGGCGTAGCGGGCAAACACCTTCTCGGCATAGCGAGTAAAAAGCTCAACCACATGTTTTGATTGCCAGCCGCCGTACTCTTCCAGCAACTGCAGCGGCAGTTCGTAATGTTCGAGGCACAACATCAGTTCAATGCCCTGACGCTGCATCTCATCAATCAACTGGTCGTAGTAGGCCGCGTACTCCTCGTCAACCACCGCGTTTTCATAGTCGGTGAGAAAACGCGACCAGTTGATCGAGGTGCGATAGTGCGTCAGCCCCGCCGCTTTCATCAGCGCCACGTCTTCGCGGAAGCGGTTGATAAAATCCGTTGCTACCGCCGGTCCATAGCCGTTATGCCAGACGTGGCGATCCTGCTGATACCAGGCATCCAGATACGAATCCTGGCCGGCTTTTTTGCCGCTCCAGCCTTCGGTTTGCCAGGCCGATGCCGCCGCGCCGAGAATAAAACCCTGCGGCAGCGCAATGGTGTGCTTACTCATAGATCCTCCTTAATTTTGTGCCAGTTCGGCCTGCAGATTTTTTGCTTCCGCCGCTTCGGCGCGACGCGCAGCCACTTTGACAAAAGGCAGATAAATCAACACCGAAACCACGATGCAGATGATTTGCGTCACCACCGCGCCCATCGAACCGGCGGTAGAAAGCCACGCATTGATGATCGGCGGCGTAGTCCAGGGAACCATCACCACCGCTTTACCGGCAAAGCCCATCACCGTGGCGAAATAGCCAATCGAACCGGTTACCAGCGGCGTGATGATGAAGGGAATGGCGAGAATGGGGTTAAGCATGATCGGCATACCAAAAATCACCGGCTCATTGATGTTGAATAAGCCAGGTCCGAACGACAGTTTGGCGATTTCACGCATCTCTTTGCGTTTGGTGGCGATCATCACGGCGGTTAACAGTCCGATAGTCAGACCGGAACCGCCGATGCTCATGTACACATCCCAGAATGGCATGGTGATGATGTTTGGCGCTTCCTTGCCCTGCTCGAAGGCGTTCATGTTGACCAGAATCGCCCCCAGCAGCAGCGGCTCACGAATCGGTTTCACCATCTGGTTGCCGTGAATACCAATTACCCAGAACAGCTGGGCAACAAACATCAGCAGCAGAATGCCCCACAAGCTCTGCACCACCGATTCCAGCGGCTGCTGCACCACTTTGTACACTGCGTCGTACAGGTACATGCCGCTGATCTGATGGAAGATAAAGCCAAAGGTGGCGACCAGCGTGACGGTGATGATCGACGGAATCAGCGCAGAAAATGACGCGGCAACGTTCGGCGGCACGGTATCCGGCATTTTGATTTTCAGCCGTTCAACCTGCTCCAGCCGGCAGTAAATCTCCACCGACAGAATGGCGATAAACATGCCGAGGAACAGACTTTTGGTATCGGAGAACTGTTTTGCCAGCACATCGGTTACCACGTGCATCTGGCCATCCACCAGCATTTGCAGCGTGGTGGGCGTCACCGAGATGAAGCAGATGATCGCCAGCAGGCCGGGAAACAGCGTTTTAATGCCGTTAATGCGGCCCAGTTCGATACCAATCAGAAACACCGCGCCGATATTCAGAAAGCTCAGCGTGGCGTAGTTAATGCTGCTGGTGATCGGTTTCAGATCGGCGAGAAACGACAGCGCAGAGAAACTGGCGAGACCATTTTTCGGGTCCAGCACCATGTTGGAAATCAGCACCGAAAACGCGCCGACGATGATCACCGGCATCAGCGTAATAAACGAGGCTTTGATCGCCATGATGTAGCGGTAGCTGTTGAATCGCGTGGCAAAGCTACCCAGTGAATCGATAAGACGTTCCTGTAGAGACATTGGTCAACCCTCAGCGGTTTTAGGTGTTATGCATCAGCTTGATGGTTCGTGGCATACCAAAATGGCGATAATCGCCGTTAATTTCTGTGATCATGCTCGCGGAACTTCTTTTTGGTATTCCGGTAGCATCGTTATTACCAATTTGGCATACCAATAAGTGAGGCGGATATGGGTTTTGAACAAACGATGATGGAGTTGCTGATTAATGCCGGTGAGGCGCGATCGCAAGCCATGATGGCGATCCAGCAAGCGCGTAAAGCTGACTGGCAAGGGGCGGACGAGGCTTTAGCGGCATCCGACGAGGCCGCGAAAGCCGCGCATAAAATCCAGACCGCGTTAATTGGTGCCGATGAAGGCAGCGGCAAAGTGCCGGTCACGCTGATTTTGGTGCATGCGCAGGATCATCTGATGACGGCGATGCTGTGCCGCGATTTGGCAGGCGAGTTGGTGCTGTTGCGGAAGGAGTTGCACGGGAAGTAAGGGTGCAGCAAGGATGAATAGTTAAACCATTCTGGAAGAATGCAGCTTCTGGCGATATAACATTGGTTCACTTCCGCCATCGCAGAGGAACCTATGGCGCTGTCACATGAACTGATTCTGATCTACACCACCTATTTCGTCGCGACCGCCAGTCCCGGCCCGAGCAATATGGCGATTATGGGTACGGCGATGAAACAGGGACGCGGCGCGGCGCTGGCATTAGCGAGCGGCGTGATTGGCGGTTCAATGATGTGGGCGCTTCTGGCGGCTTGCGGGGTTCTCACCGTGCTGGCCACCTTTGCGCAACTGCTGATTGTGCTGAAGATTGGCGGCGGATTGTATCTGCTGTGGCTGGCGTTCAAAGCAGGGAAATCGGCGCTGCGTCGGCCAGATGCCAGTGAATTCGCACCGGTCAGCGAAAAAGCGCGCTTCGGCAGAATGTTTCGTCAGGGCATTTTGATGCACGTCGGCAATCCTAAAGCGATTTTGACGTGGGTAGCGATCATGTCGGTGGCGTTAAAACCGGGTGCGGCGGCATCAACCTTGCCGATGATTGTTGCAGGCTGCGCGGCAATTTGTGTGCTGGTGTTTGGCGGTTACGCGCTGCTGTTTTCCACTGCGGTGATGACGGCTTTCTACCGCCGCATCCGTCGTGGGCTGGATGCGCTGCTGGCTTGCTGCTTCACAGTTGCGGGATTGAAGCTGGTGTTTAGCCGGAGTTGATGTGGGCAGGTCGCCATCAATGGCGACCTGAAAAAACCATACTGGTGCGCATTTGTGCGCACCCATACATCAGGAATTATTCGGCGGCGTGGCGTCGGTTTCGCTGAACGCGGGCTTCTGGCGCGTTACAGAATAGACCACGTTTTTCGGGCTGTTCGGATCGGTGGTGACATCCACGGATGCGATGGTCACTTTGCCAAAACCAAACAGCGTCTGCACGTAACCACCAATCTGGTGTTTACCTGGCGCAACACGAATTTCTCGTTTTTCACCCTTCTTCAGCAACCCCGCATCCTGACCATCTACCGTCACATAGACAGAAGAACCGTCATCGGTACGCGTCACCAGGTGCGAAACGTTAATCACCGTTGGGCCGGTCTCGAATGGAGAAGGCGAATCATTATTGTCGATTGGCGCGCCGGTTGCAGGCTGAGCGGCGGACGCGTCCGCAGTCGCAGTGCTGTCATGAGATGTACCAGTAACGGCGGCAAGGCGGGCGCAGCCGGTGAGCATGATTGTTGCCATCAAAGTGGCTAAAGTGAAGCGCGATAACATCGTGACGAAAAACCCCTGCTAAATGAGAAGCGCGTATTTTAACGTGACTTGCAGAGTGATGACAGTCACACAAATACAGTATTTTCCGAAAACCGCTTAATAAATACCTGGCTGAAAAGCGCGTCGCACGGAATGCGAAACGAAACGGCGGCCACGCAGGCCGCCGGAGGGAATTACCAGCTGTAGCTGACGGAAGCCACAATGGTGCGACCGCTGCCGTAGAAGCAGGCGCTTTCATTACTGCATGATGCCACGTAGTGCTTATCCGCGAGATTATTGACGTTGAGCTGCAGCGTGGTGCCACGCAGCGAGTTCGCCGCTTCGCCCAGCTCATACTTCGCCATCGCATCATACAGCGTGTAGTGCGGTACTTTATCGACGCCAATTTCATCCGCTGGCGCGGTGCCGGTATAACGCACGCCGCTGCCCAGCGTAAAGCCGCTCAGCACGCCATCGAGGAAGGTATAGCTGCCCCACGCCGACGCCGCATGACGCGGAATGCTCGACGGTGAATGGCCGATGCGCTGCGTGATGCTGCTCTCTTTGGTCACCGCATCGGTGTAGGTATAGGCCGCTAACAGTTTGATCTCTGGCGTAATCTGCGCATGCGCTTCGGTTTCGATGCCTTTCGAACGCACTTTACCAATCTGCTCGTTATAACCGGTCACGCTGTTATAAGCAGTGATATTTTTCTGCGTGATATCAAACGCTGACACGGTAAACACCGCATCCCAACCTACCGGCTGATACTTCACGCCCACTTCGGTCTGTTCGCCGGTGGTCGGTTTAAAAGGATCGGTGCCTGGCGCGCCGCTGTTGAGGTTTGGCTCGAACGAGGTGCTGTAGCTGACGTACGGTGAAATGCCGTTATCGAATGCATAAAGCAGACCCGCGCGGCCAGTGAACTTGTTGTCATTCTGCTGGGTTTGGCTGTCGTCGGTGCGATCCTGCGTGCGCACTTCGCTCCAGTCGTGACGTCCGGAGAGCAGCAGGTTCCACTGATTCCACTCCAGCTGATCCTGCAGATAAACACCCACCTGATCGAGCTTCTTGCGCGTGCTGGTAGTGAGTGTCAAATCGCTCTCGTTGATGCTGATGCGCGTCGGATTCGCCCAGTCGAGGATGTACTGATCGCCGCTGTCGCGCCACAGTTTGTTATCGACGTCGCTCCACTTGTAATCGAGCCCGCCGAGCACGGTGTGCGCGATGTTGCCGGTTTCAAAGGTGGCTTTCAGCTGGTTATCAAGACCCAACTCTTTCGACTTGATCTTGTCATGCTGTGGACGACGATTGATGGAGTGATCGTTATCGGCATCAAAGGTATACACCAGATATTTGTACGATTCGTCCATGTTGCTGTAGCGCAGATTCTGCGTGAAGCTGATGTTATCGCTTAAATTGTGCTCGAAGATATAGCCGATCGAAGTCTGTTCGCGCTTGGCTTCGTTGAAGCTCGGATCGCTGACGTTGAAATCGTAAGGGATAAACCCAGCGCTGCTCTCTTTCAACGTACCGCTGGCCGGCAGGAAGTTACGGTATCCCGCTTTCGGCTCGTTCTGATACATCGTCAGCAGCGTAAAGCTGGTGTCCGCGTTTGGCAGCCAGGTTATCGCTGGCGCAATCGCCATGCGCTGCTGTTTATTGTCCTTAACGAACTCATGTTTGGTGCTGGCAATACCGTTCAGGCGGTAAAACAGCGTGTTGTCATCATTCAGCTTGCCGCCAAAATCAAACGCCGCTTCACCCAAATGCTGATTGCCGGTGCTGAGCTGTACTTTGTGAATGCTCTGCGCGGTCGGGCGCTTGCTGGTCATGGCCACGATACCGCCCGGATTCACCTGGCCGTACAGCACAGAAGCTGGGCCGTGGATCATCTCTACGCGCTCCAGCAACCAGGGATCGATCTGCCCCGCTGCGCCCGCCTGGCCGGATAAACCGTAGCTCAGGCCATCAAGGAATTTTGGCGCGTAGCGGAAACCGCGCGCGATGATCTCATCATTACGGTTGGAGTTACCGCGATAGTTGGTCAACACGCCGCTGCTGTAGCTCAGCGCATCCGCAACGGAGGCCGCAGCCTGATCGTCCATCTGCTCGCGGGTAATCACCGAAATGGATTGTGGGGTTTTGCGCAGCGGCGTCGCGGTTTTGGTGCCTGCCGCGCTCTCTTTCGCCACGTAGCCCTGCAGCGGCGAAGTCACGCTTTCACGCGTGTCGGCGTTGACGGTAAGGGTCTCTTCGGCGGCCACGCTGAAGGCGGCCGGAGCCACTAACAGAATTGAGGCCAGAGAAAGGTACAGAGGATTGAATCTGAACTGCCGTGCCACAGCAGGTATTGCTGAATTTTTAGCGTTAACGGACATAGTTGCCATCTCTATTTCAAACTGCCTTGTAAATGAAATAATCCGTTCAGTCGCCCTCGCCTAACGACAATGGCCGTAACGGATTGAAATATTAATCTCTTGCGTTATTGACGGTCCTAATTTCCCTGCGTGACGTCCTTCACAAAATAATCCACTGAAATTACGAAGGTTTATCAGGAACGAAAAATCATATTGCAAATGTAAATCGTTATCAATAGCATTTGCATTAGCTTTGGTTAAGTAAAGACAGTGAACAAAATGTGGAGATGGGTTGCAGGATGTTTCAAACAAGCGCAGAAAATACAACGCAGACGTGGTTGCCCGCCGGGACAGTTGCGCAATGGTTGCAGCAGGCCGAAGTAGGAAGCGAAAGCTGGTGGCAGCGGCTTTACGCGGTCGGTACGCCGCTGGTGGAGCGAGACGAAAGCGGCCAAACGACCATGCACTTCTTCTGGCGCGATCCCGAAGGACATTCCGCACGTTCTTCCACTAAACGGGTTTATGTCGATATTAATGGCGTCACCGATCACCACAGCGAAGCGCCAGAAAGTCTGGTGCGCGTCGGCGACAGCAACGTCTGGCATTGGTCGACTGCCATTGAATCTGACTGGCGCGGCAGTTATAGCCTGATCCCCGCCACCGCGCAGCAGTTACCGCCGCTGTTTTGTGGCGATGATGCCGACTGCCGCGCGCTGCAGCGTAAGTGGTGGATCTCGCTGATACCGCTGGCAATCCCCGACAAATTCAATCCCACGCCGCCGTTTCTCAGCAGCCGCCGTTTTGCGCTGAGCAACGCGCACATGCCGGATGCGCCGGATCAATCGGCCTGGCGCGCGCTGGATGCCGGCATGGCGGAAACCTGGCCGGATACGCTGCAAACCCTGCAGTGGCACAGCGCGTTGCTCAACGTCACACGCAACGTCTGGCTTTATAGCACCGGAACAACCGCTCAGCCCGAACAGCGTCCGCTGGCAATCCTGCTCGATGGACAAAACTGGGTCTACGGTCAACCGATTTTCAGCGCGCTGGATCAGGTCACCGCCGATGGCGCACTGCCGCCCGCCTGCTGGCTGTTTATCGATGTTATCGACAGCCAGCACCGCGAAGCCGAACTGCCGTGCAATGAAACCTTCTGGCAGGCGGTGCAACAGGAACTGTTGCCGCTGGCACGCCAGCACGCGGCCTTTAGTAGCGACGCCGACCGCACGCTGGTGGCCGGGCAAAGCTATGGCGGACTCGCCGCGCTCTATGCCGGATTGCACTGGCCGCAGCGTTTTGGCCGCATTCTTACGCAATCCGGCTCCTTCTGGTGGCCGCATCTGCAATACATCCGCGACTACGCCAACCGCGAGCAGCACGCGCCCGGCTTGCTACTGGAGCAGCTGCAACAGGGCGACTTACCGCCGGGCAAGCTGAAGATTTTCCAGGAAGTGGGCGATCGCGAGGCGGACATGGTGTACGTCAACCAGCAGATCGTCCCGGCGCTACAGGCCGCAGGCCATGAATTACATTTTCGCCGCTTCGCCGGAGGGCACGATGCGTTGTGCTGGCGTGGCGGTTTGATCGACGGCTGCCGCTGGCTGCTGGCCGATTTTCTCTCCCCTACATCAACCTCTGAAGGTAACCACCATGTCTGAACAACAGAATCCGTTTGATAACGACGCGCTCGATTTTTTTGTGCTGCTTAACGCGCGCCAGCAATACAGCCTGTGGCCCGCTTTTGCTCCGGTTCCGGCAGGTTGGCATAACGTGGCCGGACCGCTGACGCGCAGCGCTGCCATTGAGTTTATCGAAGCAAACTGGCACGACATGCGGCCAGCGACGCAACAGACGTCGTCTACCGCGCATTAAATTTTTTTAACTTTCTCTTTTTTAAATTGTTTTTCTCGACAGGAATTGTCCTTTGGCATCGCTAAACAACTATTCTCCAGCCTATCCACTCGTCGCGGCGCAGCCCGGCATCTGGATCGCTGACAGCATTGCGCAGCAGCGCAATCAATTTACCGTGGCGCACTACAGCGTGCTGCACGGCGACATCAATCGCGCGGCGCTGGACAGCGCTATTCAGCAGGCAATGGCGGAAGCCGATACCGTGCAGGCACGCTTCGGCCTGGACGAACAGGGCAATCCGGCGCAGTGGTTTGGTGCACAAGCGCCGGTCGCGCCGGAATGGCATGATTTCAGCCAGCGCGGCGATGCCAGCAGCCAGGCGCACAAACTGATGCAGGCCGATCTCGCTGCCGATCTGCCCGCCGACGGCGACAAACCGCTCTATCGTCATGCGCTGATGCGCATCGGCGACGGCAGCTGGCTGTGGTATCAGCGCTATCACCATTTGCTGGTGGATGGCTTCAGCTTTGAAGCGTTAACTCAACGCGTCGCAGCGATCTACGCCGCCCTTTGCGCCGGCGAAGCGCCCGCGCCCTCGCCGTTTACCCCGTTCACCACGGTGATTGACGAGATTCAGCAGTGGCAGGATTCGTCGGCTTTTGCCCGCTCCGCTAGCCACTGGCAAAGTTACGCAGCGGATTTGCCGGAAACCCTGACGCTTGCCAGTGAAAACGTCAGCGATCCCGGCGATCGCCCGATCAGCTGTCAGGTAACGCTGCCGCAACTGACCACGCTGCGTCAGCAGCATCCACTCGCCGACAGCAGCGAAGGCGATATCGTCAGCGCGCTGTTGGTGGCCTATCTGGCACGCTTCAGCAACAGCCAACGTTTGTCGATTGGCTTCCCGTTTATGCGCCGCATGGGTTCGGCGGCAATTTCTACCCTCGGCCCGGTGGTCAACGTGTTGCCGCTGATTTTCAGCGTCAGCGATGAGATGACCTTGCCGATGCTGGTGCAGCAGGTGCAAGGCGAAATCCGCAAAGCGCGCCGTCATCAGCGTTATGAAGCTGAACAGCTGCGCCGCGATCTTGGTCTGGTCGGCAGCAGCCAGGCGCTGTATGGCCCGGTGATTAACGTCAAGGTTTACCACGACGATCTGCAATTCGATGGCCATGCAGCCACAACGCACACGCTGGCGATGGGCCCGGTCGACGATCTCGAGTTTGAAGTTGGCTTCCGCGCTGGCGCATTGCAGCTGACGCTGGTGGCAAACCCCAGCCGCTACGATGCGCACACGCTACAACGTCACGCCGAGCGCATCAGCCACGTGCTCACGCAATTCGCGGCGGATGGCGACACGCAAATCGGCGCGCTGTCATTGCTGGCGCCAAAGGAACAGATCGATCTGCAACGCTGGTCGACCGGACCAACCATCGTGCCGCCCGCCGATACCCACACCATCGTCGATATCCTGCTGCAAGCCGCTGAGCACTACGGCGAGCAAACCGCGGTAGTGTGCGGCGAACGCAGCTTGAGCTATCGCCAGTTAGCCGATCGCGCGATGCAACTGGCGCATCTGCTGATCTCACGCGGTTTACAAGCAGACGACGTGGTGGCGATTGGCATTCCGCGCTCGGTGGATTCGCTGGTAGCGATGTTCGGCGTGCTGGCGAGCGGCGCGGCCTATATGCCGCTCGATCTCGACTATCCGCGCGAACGCCTGGTGCTGATGTGCGATGACGCGCAGCCGAAGCTGCTGCTGACGCACTCCAGTACGCTGGCGCAAATGCCAGAGTTGCCGCATCTGCTGATTGATCAGATTGCGTTGAGCACCCTTTCCACCGCACGACCCGATACCCAACTGTGCGGCGACGATCTGGCCTACATGATCTACACCTCAGGATCGACCGGCCGCCCGAAAGGCGTGATGAGCACCCATCAAGGGTTGCTCAATCTGTTCCTGTCGCACCGCGAGCATCTGTTTGGCCCGGCGATTGCGCGCTTTAGCGCCAGCAGCCCGCGCCGCATGCGCGCCGGTCACACTGCTTCCTTCTCGTTCGATTCCTCATGGGAACCGCTGTTTTGCATGCTGATGGGCTGCGAGCTGAATATCTTCGACGAAGAGCTGCGCCGCGATGCGTGGGGCCTGATTCAGCAGATGAACGCGGTGCCGGTCGATTTGCTGGATATCACGCCGTCATTCTTCTCGCAGATGATCGACAGCGGCCTGCTGGAAGCCGACAACCATCGTCCCTCCTTTGTGATGATTGGCGGTGAAGCGGCCACGCCAACGCTGTGGAAGCTGATGCAGCAACAGCAGCAGATGGAGATCCACAACTATTACGGCCCATCGGAATACACCATCGATACGCTCGGGGCCAGCGTTATGGCGTCACCGCAGCCGGTGATTGGTCGTCCGGTGGGCAACAGCGAAGTCTATCTGCTGGATAACCAACTGCGTCAGGTGCCGATTGGTTCTGCTGGCGAGCTGTATATCGCCGGAACCGGCATCGCGCGCGGTTATCTGCGTCGTCCCGATCTCACCAGCGGACGCTTTGTCGCTAACCCCTTCCGCGACGGCGATGTGATGTACCGCAGCGGCGACCTGATGCGCTGGCGTCAGGATGGACAGCTGGCGTTTATTGGCCGTACCGATCACCAGATTAAAGTGCGCGGCTTCCGCGTTGAACTCGGCGAGGTTGAAAACGCGCTTGTGGCGCTGCCGGAAGTCAGCACCGCCGTGGTGATCGCCGAAGTGATGGGCGCCACGCATCGCCTGATTGGTTACTGCTCGGTGCAGGATGACGCGCTGCGCGCCGATGCCGATCTCAACGCCCGTTTGCTGGCGCAACTGGCCACGCAGCTGCCGGATTACATGGTGCCTGCGGTGCTGATGGTGCTGGACGAATTGCCGCTCAACGTTAACGGCAAGATTGATCGTCAGGCGTTGCCAAAGCCGCAACAGGCGCAGCAAAGTCAAAGTCGCGCCGCCAGCACGCCGCAGGAGCAGCTGATTTGCCACGCGATTGCCAGTCTGCTGGGGCTGGAGAGCGTTGGCGCGGAAGATGATTTCTTCGCGCTCGGCGGCGACAGCATCTCAGCAATGGGGCTCAGCACCGCCGCCCGTCGCGCTGGCTATCTGTTGCGTCCACGCGAAATCTTTGCCGAACGTACCGCCGCCCGCATGGCGCGGGGTTTGCAGCCGCTGGCGCAGCACAACACCGGCGCGCGCGTGGCGCAACAGGGCGCGATTGGCGGCTTGCCGATTCTGCACTGGTTCAACGCCCAGGCGGGCATCAATGCGCGCTTTGCTCACGGCGTGCTGCTGTCGGTGCCGCCGCAGTTGCAGCTCGTTCAGTTGGAACAACTGATCGATCAGCTGGCGCAGGCGCATCCGGCGCTCAACGCCTTTACGCGCGGCGATCAGCTGATTGTCGGCGAAGCGCTGACGACGCGCCCTGCCCGCGTGCGTGCGCTGGAGGTGCAGGACCGCGACCGCGCAGCGGAACGGGCGTTTAGCGAAGATGCTGAGGCGCTCGACCCGACTAAAGGCGCGCTGCTGCACGCCACGCTGCTGCAGCAAGATGGCGCCAGCTGTGGGCTGGTGCTGACGCTGCATCACCTGATTGTCGATGGCGTCTCGTGGCGCGTATTGCTGGAAGAATTGCAACAGGCTGGGGACGCGCTGCTCAATAACACGCCGCTGGTGATCCCTGCCGAGGAAACCTCACTGCACGACTGGTCTGCCGCGCTGCTGGCGAACCTTGCGGCGCGCGCCAGCGAGTTACCGTTCTGGCAACAGATGCTGGCGGAACCGCTGCCGCTTGTCGGTCAACGGGCGATTCAGTCCGGCGATCGCCAACAGCATCAACGCACGCTGCTGGATGCATCAACCACGCACGCGCTGCTCAACACGTTGCCGCAGCACTATCGCGCCACCAGCGAAGAGCTGCTGCTGACCTTGTTGACCCTCGCTCTGCGCCAGCTCAACGGCAGCGCACAGCAGCGCGTCACGCTGGAATCGCATGGACGTGCCGAACTGCATGCGCAGCAGGATCTGGCGCGCACCGTCGGCTGGCTGACGTCCGAATTCCCGCTGCTGCTGCCGTTGCCAGAAAATCCACATGCGCCGCTCAATGAGTGCGTACGCGCGGTGAAAGCGGTACTGCGTGCGGTGCCGGATCGCGGTATTGGCTACGGGCAGCTGCGCTGGCTCGATGCGCATCGCGGCGTGACGCTGGAAAAATTGGCAGCGCAACATGCGCCGCAGGTGCTGTTTAACTACCTCGGGCGCTTTACACCGCGCAGCGGTGACTGGACGCCACAGCGCACCGCGCAACAGTTCCGTGACACTTTCGCGGTATTACAGGATGACGCGCTGCCGCTGCAGCACGCGCTGGAACTCAACGTCTTCGTTGAGGAGCAGCCACATGCGGCGCAGCTGGCGCTGAACTGGAGCTGGGCGGACGGCGTGCTCAACGCCGAAGCGATTGCCGATTTACATCGGGCAATGGCGGCTGCCGCGCAGGCGCTGATCGCGCTGGCCCAACAGCAACCGCAGCACGCCGCCCACACGCTGGTGGCCGCCGAGGTGGCGCTGGAAGGCGTCGATGACGCGCTGCTGCAACAGCTGCATGCGCGTCACGGTGCGTTTAGCCATGCGCTGCCGCTGTTGCAGCTGCAGAAAGGTTTGCTGTTCCACGCGCAAACCACCGCGCAGCAAGGCAGCTATAACTCGTTAACCCGCCTGACGCTGAGCGGCGATATCAGCCCCGCAGCGGTACAAACCGCGCTCGACGCGGTGTTGCAGCGTCATCCGCAGCTGGCGGCGCGCTTCGACGCCGAACTCAGCCTGCAACCGCTGCAGCTGATACCGGAAGGCGAATTGCACTGGCCGCTGACGCTGCTTCAGTTGGGCGAGGAAGAGAACATTCAGGCGTTGGAACATCAGGCGCTGGCGCAGGATCTGTTTAGCCAGCCAATCATGCTGCACGCCACGCTGATCGCCCATCGCGATGGCGCACGCTGGACGCTGCTGCTCAACGCGCATCACTTGGTGGTGGATGGTTGGTCAACGCCGGTGATCCTCAACGATCTGCTCAGCGCGCTGCGCCAGCAGATCTTGCCCGCGCACAGCAGCAGCTACGCCGACATCGTGCGTCAGCTCAGCCAGCGCGACAGCCATGAAGCGCGTCAGCAGTGGCAAGCTTGCCTGAAAGACGTGCGTCCGACGCTGCTCTATCCGCAGGCCGCCGACAGTGCGGTTAAGGAAAAGCGCATTACGCTGGATGCCACGCTGGAGCGGGAACTCTATGCGCTATGCCGGGCGCGCGGCTTAACCCTGAACACCGTGATGCAGGGATTGTGGGGCTTGCTGCTGTCGGTCGCCAGCGGCCAGCAAGACGTGGTGTTTGGTGCGCCGGTTTCTGGCCGTTTTGGTCAGATTGACGGCATCGATCAACACGTTGGCCTGTTCAGCAACACGCTGCCGGTGCGCGTGCGCTTCGATCATCAGCGTCCGTTACTGGCGCAGCTCGCCGATCATCAGGCGCAGCAAATCCAGCTGATTGAGCAGGATTGCCTCGGCCTCGCCGAGATTCAGCAATGTGTCGGCGCCGGTACGCTGTTCGATACCTTGCTGGTGGTGGAGAACTATCCGGACAACCAAACGCTGCTGGATGCCAACGCCACCGTGCGCTGCGAAGCGATCCATAATCGCGGTTACACGCACTATCCGCTGACGCTGCTGGTGCTGCCGGGCGAACAGCTGACGCTGCTGATAGAGTATCGCGACTGCGTTAGCGAGCCGGAACGTCTGGCCGAGCGGCTGTTATTGCTGTTGCAACAGCTGGTCAGCACGCCGGATCTGCCGCTGACGCAGTGGAAGTTGCAAACGCTGGCCGAGCAATCGCTGCTCGCCTGGGTGAATAACACCGGCGTGCAGCTGGAGAATGAAACCCTGCAACAGGCGATTGCCCAGCAGGCGGCGCGCACGCCGGACGCGCTGGCGCTAATGGATGTCGATCATCGTCTGAGCTACGGCGAAATGCAGCGTCAGGCCGCGCTGCTGGCGGATCGTCTGATTGAAGCGGGCGTGATGCCGGGCGATATCGTCGCCGTGGCGCTGCCGCGCTCGGTGCGTCTCAGCATTGCGCTCACTGCCATTCTGCAGGCGGGCGCGGCCTATTTGCCGCTGGATATCGGTTATCCCGATGAACGTCTGGCTTATATGGTGGAAGATGCGCGGCCGTGGGTGCTGATCACCGAATCCGCGCTGGAAACCCGCTTTGCCACGTTTGGCACGCTGATGATGTTTGATGGTTTAGCCGGTGAACACATTCAGCCGCGCCATCCTTTGCCGCAGGCGGATGCCAATCGCCCGGCTTACGTGCTTTACACCTCGGGCTCGACCGGTAAACCAAAAGGCGTGGTGGTGAATCAGCGCGCCATCGTCAATCGCCTGCGCTGGATGCAGGCCAGCTACCCGCTGCGCGCCGACGATGTAGTGTTGCAGAAGACGCCGTGCAGCTTTGATGTTTCGGTGTGGGAGTTTTTCTGGCCGCTGATGACCGGTGCGCAGCTGATGATGGCGCCGCCGGAAGCGCACCGCGATCCGCAGGCGCTGTGGCAGCTGATCGACGATTATCGCGTGACCACCCTGCACTTCGTGCCCTCGATGTTAGCGGCCTTTGTCGGCCATCTCGCCGCGCAAACCGATCGGGCTTGCCCAACGCTGCGCCGCGTATTCTGCAGCGGTGAAGCGCTGGCGTGCGACCTGGCGCGCAGCTATCAGGAGATGATCGCCGCGCCGCTGCACAATCTGTATGGCCCAACCGAAGCCGCCGTCGATGTCACCTGGCAACCGGCCAGCGGCAGCGCGCTGGAAGGCCTTAACGGGCCGGGCGTGCCGATTGGTCGTCCGGTGTGGAACACGCAGCTGCATATTCTCGATAGCCTGCTGCGACCGGTACCGGTTGGCGTGCCGGGCGATCTCTATCTCAGCGGCGTGCAGTTGGCCGATGGCTATTTGCATCGCGCTGATCTTACGTCACAGCGCTTTGTCGCCGCGCCGTTTGCCGAAGGCGAGCGCATGTATCGCACCGGCGATATCGCCAGCTGGCGCGCCGACGGCGCGGTGGAGTATCTCGGCCGCAGCGACGATCAGCTAAAAATGCGTGGACAACGTATCGAGCCGGGCGAAATCGAACAGGCGCTAGTGGCGCTGCCGGGCGTGGCGCAGGCGGTGGTGGCGGCGCGCGCGCTGACGCAGCACGCCACGCCGGGCGTCGATAACCGTCAGCTGCTCGGCTGGCTGGTGGCCGAAACGGGCGTGGCGCTGGATATCGACGCGGTGAAGCAGCAGCTCGGCGAACGTCTGCCGGCGCATATGCAGCCGGTCAGCTATCTGCTGCTCGACCATCTGCCGCTCAGCGCCAACGGCAAGCTGGATCGTAAAGCGCTGCCGGTGCCGCAGCTCAGCGCGCGCAGCGGCCGCCTGCCGCACAGCGCCAACGAGCGTTTGCTGGCGGATCTGTTCCAGCAGCTGCTTGGTTGCGACAGCGTGTTTGCCGATGACGACTTCTTCGCGCTCGGTGGGCATTCGCTGCTGGCGATGCGTCTGGCGGCGGAACTGCGTCGTCGTGAGGTGCCGCCGCTCAGCGTCGGGCAGATCATCGCCGCGCGCAGCGTGGATAAGCTGGCGGCGCTGCTTGACGGCGGTGCCAACAGTGAAAGCGGTGGCAACGGCGAACTGCTGCCGCTGCGCGCCGGTCACGGCCCGACGCTGTTCTGCATCCATCCGGCATCCGGCTTCGCCTGGCAGTACAGCGCCCTGCTGCACTATCTCGACGGCGACTTCCCGATTGTCGGCCTGCAATCGCCGCGGCCAAACGGCGTGATTGCTGCCTGTCACAGCGTGGAGGCGATGTGCGAACGCCATCTGCAGGCGATTCGCCAGCAGCAGCCGAGCGGTCCGTATTTCCTGCTCGGCTATTCACTCGGCGGCACGCTGGCGCAAGGCATTGCGTCACGTTTGCAGGCGCAGGGTGAAACGGTGGCATTCCTCGGCCTGCTGGATACCTATCCGGCAGAAGGTCAGGACTGGCGCACGCCGGATGCCGATGAAGCGGAACAGGAAGTGGCGCGTGAGCAAGCCGAGTTTATAGCTGCGACCGAAGATGAGCGCGATCCGCTACTGCGTGAAGAGAAGGCGGCGATGTTTAGCACCATCGTCGCGAACTACAAAGACGCCGTCGCACGCCTGGCTGAAGCGCGAACGCCGCGCTATGCCGGCCACGCCACGCTGTTTATGGCCGAGAAAACGCTGCCGCCGGAGATGGATGTGCGCGCCAGTTGGGCACCGTTCGTTGATGAATTGACGATCTTCCCGCTGGATTGCGAACACGCCGATATTCTTTCAGCAGATTCGTTGCAGGTGCTGGGACCGTTGATAAACCGTTTGTTAGCTCGGCGTTAATTAAGGCACATACCGTAGCGGCGCGATTCATCGCGTTTTGACAAAAAACGCGCAATAAGTTGCGCCGCTACGGGTGATGCAAATGTGATTCACCGTTGGAGATTTATGGCTAAGCCCTCGATATTCCTAGATTTCAGTTTGCTTAAAAACAATGCATCGTTCCGCGCGATATTCTGCGCGCGCATGCTCTCGGTATTCGCCCTTGGCATGCTGGCGGTTGGCGTGCCGGTGCAAATTCAGGCGATGACCGGCTCCACGTTGCAGGTTGGCGTGGCGGTAATGCTCGATGGCATCGGCATGTTCGTCGGCCTGCTGCTCGGCGGCGTGCTGGCCGATCGCTACGATCGCCGCAAACTAATCCTGTTCGCGCGCGGCACCTGCGGCATCGGCTTTGTGCTGCTCAGCCTCAACGCCTTCAGCCCAGCACCTTCGTTGCTGGCGCTCTACTTCCTCGCCTTCTGGGATGGCTTCTTTGGCGCGCTCGGCATGACTGCGCTAATGGCAGTGATCCCGCTAATCGTCGGACGTGAACATCTGGCGGAAGCCGGTGCGCTCAGTATGCTAACGGTGCGCCTCGGCGCGATTTTGTCGCCCGCGCTCGGCGGCATGATCATCGTTGCGGCGGGTGTCGGGTGGGCGTTTGCGGTCGCCGCGATTGGTACGCTAGCAACGCTGATTCCGCTGGTGCGTTTACCGTCGATGAAGCCCGAACAACAGGAGCCGGAGCATCCGCTGCGCGCGCTGGCGAGCGGCATGCAGTTTGTCTGCCAGCATAAAGTGGTGGGCGCGGTGGTGCTGGTTGGCTTGCTGCTCAGCATGGTTGGCGCGGTGCGTATTCTGTTCCCGGCGCTGGCGATCACCTATCACGCCGATGCATCCGCATTAGGATTGATGTACTCGGCGGTGCCGCTGGGTGCGATGATCGGTGCCTTTACCAGCGGCTGGGTGCGGCAGTTAACGCGCCCGGGATGGGTGCTGATGGGTTGTGCGCTACTGGCATTTGCCTGTATCGCCTCACTCGGTCTTTACAGTCATCTGATGCCCGCGCTGCTGGCGCTGGTGTGTTACGGCTACAGCAACGCCATCGCCTCGCTATTGCAGTTTATGCTGACGCAGCACCACACGCCGGATGCGCTGCTGGGACGCGTCAACAGCCTCGGCACCGCGCAGGATGTGACCGGCGATTCGGTCGGTGCATTGGGTTTAGGCGCGCTGGCACGTGTGCTGGCACCGTTGAGCAGCGTGCTGTGGTTTGGCGGATTGGCGGCGGGATTGCTGGTGCTGTTGTCGCTGGCGGCGCGCGGCCTGCGCTCGGCGCGTATCAGTGAACAACCGGACGCGCCGCAGCCCGCCACCGCAGAGGCTTAACGGGTAAACTGCCGCTCGATGCTGCTGAGCATATTGCTGGCGCTGTAGTAATCGAGACGAAAAGTATCGTTACCTACGGCAAAGATGTCGTGCTGCTGTACCGCCGGCAGATGGGCGAGGAATGGATTCTTCGCCACCTGCGGCACGGTTTTCTCATCAGCGGCGAACAGCAATAGCGTGTTGCCGGTGATGCCATCGGCCATGTTTTCGCCATTCAGCTGAATAATGTCATTGCGCTTACCCATGCTGGTGCTGCCCTGAAAACTGGCAGGCGGCGCGGCCAGCGTAAAGCCCAAATCCTGTAATAGCGCGCCCTGCGCCGATGCTGGCGTCCACAAGTTCATTCCGCGTCCATCTTCGTAATAGACCAGCGCAGAGGTCGGCTGCGGCGGCAGCGTAATCTTGTGACGCACTGCTTCGACTCGTTGGTCGAATGCTGCGATCACCTTATTGGCATCAGCTTCATGGCCGGTAATCTCGCCCAGCTGCAGGGTCAATGCCTGCCAGCTCTTATCGCCATAGTCGATCACTAACACCGGCGCGATGGTTTGCAGCTGATCGTAGAGGCGCAGCGCCGAATCGCCGCCGGTGGCGGCAATCACGATCAAATCCGGCGCTTCGGCGGCAATCGCTTCGGCATTCGGCTGTGAAATATAGAGCGGTTTAACCTGACGCGCTTTGGCCACCGCGCTCCATTGCGTAAAAAAGCCCTGCGCATCCGATACGCTGCTATTGCGACTGGTGGCGCCGGAGCCAACCAGCGGCGCGTTAATTGCCAGCAAAGTGCCACTCAGCGTAACGCTGGTCGAGACAATGCGCTGCGGCGGCTGTTGCAGCGTGAAGGGGCCTTTCGGTGTGGCGATAGTGCGCGGCCAGGTTGCGTTGGCGTGAACATGGGTGCAGATGAAAAACAGGCTAAGCAGCAGAGAAAGAGCGGGGAAACGCATCAGGTTGTCCATCACTTGATAATTGAGAATAAATATCATTATCAAAAATAAGTGCGGGTGCAAGGGAAATTGTAAACGGATGCCCTCACCCTAACCCTCTCCCGCAGGCGGGAGAGGGAATAATTAGGTGGAGAGAATGGTTAGGTGGGCGCGGCCGGCTCCTTCTCCTGCGCGCGGGAGAAGGCTGGGGTGAGGGGCAAATCGCACCAACCTACAACGAATAACGCGCCATCGGCGCTACAGCCTTAATCACACCATTACCCTTCATATACTCACCAAACGCCTGATAGCGCGCCTGATCAAACGCCGCGCTGTGCGCGGCGAAATATGGCAACGTGGCCTGCCACGCCTGGTGATTGAGCGGCGTATTCAGCTCGGGATATTTTTCGATAAACGCCTGCCACGCTTCCTGCGGATGCGCGCGTAGCCACGCCACGCCGGCATCCAGGCCACGTAAAAACGCCGGAATGCGTTTGTCCTGCGCGGCAGTTTTCTGGTTTGCCAGGATGATCAACTCATCATAAGCAGGCACGCCGTAATCTTCCGGCTTGAACACCGTGGGCTGCGCGCCTTTGTCTTTCAGATCCAGCAGCTCATAGTTGCGGAAAATGGTCATCGCGCCATCAATCTTGTGCGTCAGCAACGCGGAGGTGCCATCCATATTCAGGTTGATGAGCTTCACCGAGTCGGCATCAACGCCCTGCGAAGTCAGCATATTGCGGATCGCCACATCTTCGGTGCCCGGCACCGCGTAGCCGATGGTTTTGCCAGCGAAATCCTTCAGCGAGTGAATATCGTCTGACACCGTGGTCAGCGTATTCAGCGGCTGATTAATCAACGTGCCGACGCGGATCACTGGCACCTCTTTATCCACCAGCGTGTAGAGCTGCGGCTGGTAGCTTACGGCGAGATCGACTTTGCCCGCCGCCAGCAGCAGCGGCACGGACGCGGAATCGGCGGGCGCGATCATCTCCACATCCAGCCCCTCTTTCTTAAACGCGCCGCTGTGCTGGGCAGCAAAAATCGCCGCGTGATTGGGGTTGATAAACCAGTCAAGCAGCAGGCGAACTTTCTCCGCCGCCTGCACGTTAGCGGTCGCCAGCAGCAGCAACGCCGTCAATGCCATTCGTAGGGTTTTCACGGTATTTCCTTATGTAGATTGCCAGAGGATTTTCTTGCGCATCAACGCCACGCTGCCCGAAAGCAGCAGCGCCAGAATCAGTAACAGCAGCAGCGCCGCGAAGCTGGTGGCGGTTTCCAGTCGCGCGTTGGATTGCATCATCAGATAGCCGAGCCCTTCGCTGGCGCCGACCCATTCGCCAATCACCACGCCAATCGGGGCCAACACCACCGCCATCTGCAGGCCGGAGAAAAACTGCGGTAACGCGGCGGGCCAGCGCACGCGCCAGAAGATGCGGAAACGCGATGAAGTGGAGGTTTGCGCCAGCTCCAGCCAGCCGACCGGCGTACGGCACAGCCCATCAAACAGTGACAAGCACAGCGGGAAGAACAGGATCAAAGCCGCCACCACCACTTTTGAGGCGATGCCAAAGCCAAGCCACAGCACCAGCAGCGGCGCGAGGGCAAACACCGGAATTGCCTGGCTGGCGGTGACCAGCGGAAACAGCACGCGACGCAGCAGCGAACTGGCGGCCATCAGCACCGCCAGCGTCACGCCCGCGCCGACGCCCAACAGCAGCGCCAGCACAATTTCCGCCAGCGTATAGAGCGCGTGATGCCACAGCAGTTGACGATGCAGCCACAGCGCCTCCAGCACCGCCTGTGGCGCGGGCAGCAGGAAACTCGGCACGCCGCTGTGACGCGCCAGTAACCAGCCGCACAGCAGCACCACGATCAGGTAGATCGCGCTAAACACTGTTTTCATGGATATTCAGTCGGGAGAAGAGTTGCGCCTGCGCCTGCAGGACGTCGGGATGATCAAACGGACGCGGCGCGTCACCGCCAGCAACCGGCCAGCTTTCGATAGCCAGCGGCTGGCCTTGCAGCAGCAGAATGTCATCGGCCATGCGGCACGCTTCCAGCGGATCGTGCGTCACCAGCAGTACAGTTTTGCCCCGCAGTAATCCGGCGGTCAGCGTTTGC
Source organism: Pantoea sp. SS70 (assembly GCF_029866845.1). Taxonomy (NCBI): domain Bacteria; kingdom Pseudomonadati; phylum Pseudomonadota; class Gammaproteobacteria; order Enterobacterales; family Erwiniaceae; genus Pantoea; species Pantoea sp. SS70. Next base: position 235,530 of record NZ_CP117200.1, read on the forward strand.
AAACTGAGTTTGGTCATCACATCCAGCGTGGCGAAGGGTTCATCCATCAGCACCACGTCGCGCTGCGCATAGAGCGTGCGTGCCAGCGCCACGCGTTGCCGCATGCCGCCGGAGAGTTGATGCGGGGGTGCATGCGCCACGTCGCTGAGTTTTACCTGCTCGAGCAGCGCCAGCGCACGCGGGCGATCCGGCTTGTCGCCGCTGAGCCGCGCCGACAGCATCACGTTGTCGAGCACCGTCAGCCACGGATACAGCAGATCTTGCTGGCCCATCCACGCCACGTTGCCGCTCAAGCCCCGCACCGCGCCCTGCTGCGGCTGGAGTAAACCGGCCACCAACCGCAGCAGCGTACTTTTGCCGATGCCGCTGCGTCCCAGCATTACCGTGGTTTTGCCACCGCGCAGGTGCAGATTCAGCCGCTGACATAGCGGTTTATCGCCCCAGCTAAAGCTCACATCGTTGAACAGAATGTCCTGATTCATGGGCGATTGGCCGCCAGAATCGCCAGCTGATGAAATCCGCGCTGCGCCAGCGCGTTAGCGGCCTGCGCGGCGCGGATGCCGCTGGCGCACACTAGCACAATGCGCTGTTGGGCGGGGGGCTGCCACGCGGCGATCGCCTGCGGCAAGATGCGCTCAACGCCATCCGCCACGCTGACCGGCGCTTCTTCATAGCTGCGCAGTTCGACAATGCAGTCATCGGCGGCCAACTGTTGCGGATCGATAAACGGCACCGCATGTTCCGGCTCTTCAGCATCATCAAAGCGGAACTGGCGGAAGTGCCAGTTCACAAAATCGCAGTTCACCAGACAACCGAGCGGCGATGGCGACAACTGCAGCAGCACGCTGAGCGCCATCTGCGCCTGCATCGCGCCGAGCGTTGCCACCGCCGGGCCCATCACGCCTGCGGTGTTGCAGTTCGCGGCCGATGACGGCAAGCGCGGGAACAGCGCGCGATAGCTCGGCGCGCCGCCACAGAATCCGCCGACGTAACCTTGCCGCCCCAGCACCGAGGCGCTGATCAGCGGCATGCCCGCCTGCATGCAAGCATCGGAAAGTTGGTAGGTGACGGCAAAGTTATCGGCGGCGTCGATCACCAGATCGCATCCCGCCAGCGCCTGCTGTAGATTGCTGGCGCTCAGCGACTGCTGCAGCGCCTCGATTTGCACCTGCGGATTGCGCTGCTGCAAGGCGTGCTGCGCGCGCAGCACTTTGGGCTGGTCGATATCCTGCTGCGTAAACAGCGTTTGCCGATGCAGGTTATGCAGCGCCACCACATCGTCGTCATACAGCCGAATATGGCCGACGCCCGCGCCCACCAGCTGCGGCAGGAGCGTGGCGCCTAGTCCGCCCGCGCCCGCCACCAGCACGCGCGCGTTAAGTAGCTTTTGCTGCCCAGCTTCGCCGATTTCCGCCAGCATCATCTGGCGTTGATAACGTTGCATAGTTGCCGTCCTTAACTCAGATTTGCCAGACCGAAGATCGGCGTGGACGCGGCTGCCATATCGCGCTTCTCCATCAGTCCGGCAGCGCGCGCGGCTTGTCCGGCTTCAATCGCCAGCCGGAAGGCGTTGGCCATGCCGATTGGATCGCCGGCTTTGGCGACGGCGGTGTTGAGCAAAATGCCATCGAAGCCCATTTCCATCGCCTGCGCCGCCTGCGACGGCGCGCCAATGCCCGCATCAATGATTAGCGGGATGTCGCTGAACCACGCGCGCATGGCGCGCAGGCCATCGATGTTGCGCAAACCCTGGCCGGAACCAATCGGCGCGCCCCACGGCATCAACAGTTCGCAACCCGCTGCCAGCAGCTTTTCGCCGACGATCAGATCTTCGGTGGTGTACGGAAACACCTGAAAACCCTCTGCGCTGAGGATGCGCGCGGCTTCCACCAGCGCGAAAGGATCGGGCTGCAGCGTGTCGGCATGGCCGATTACTTCCAGTTTGATCCACGCGGTGTTGAACAGTTCGCGCGCCATGTGCGCGGTGGTGACGGCCTCTTTTACCGTGTGACAACCGGCGGTATTCGGTAACACGCGGATATTGAGGCTGGTCAGCAGTTCGCGGAATGCCGCGCCTGCCGCGCCTTCGCGCCGCAAACTGACGGTGATGATGTCGGTGCCGGAGGCGGCAATCGCCTGCTGCAAAATAGCGGGTGAAGGATAACCGGCAGTGCCGAGCAGGAAGCGTGATTTCGGTTCAAAATCGTAAAACATCGCTTAACCTCCCTGCATCGGTGACAGCACTTCGAGCTGGCAACCTTCATCCAGCCGCTGCGTGTCGTACTGACTTTTTGGCACAAACGCACCGTTATAGGCGGTGGCGACGCAGGCCACATCAATTTGCTGCTCGATCAGCAATTCGCTCAGGTTTATTGCCTGCGTGCTGATGGCGCGACCGTTAAGCTGAATATTCATTGTTGAGTTCCCCAGAAATGCGTTGCATCAGCTGCTCTGCCAGCATTGGCGCCAGCAGAAAACCGTGGCGATACATGCCGTTGAGATAAAAGGTGTGATTGAGATAGTCGATTTCCGGCAGATTCGCCGGATAGGCCGGACGCAGCCCGCTGCCGCTCTCAATCACGCGCGCTTCGGCTAAGGCGGGATGGATGGCATAGGCGGCGCTGAGTAACTCCATCATGGCGCGCGCGCTGATGGCGCTGGCATCGTCGCTCTCGATCATGGTGGCGCCGAGCATAAAATGGCCGCCGCGACGCGGCACCAGATAGCAGGGAAAGCGCGGATGCAGCAGACGAATCGGGCGGGAAAACTGCACTTCATCGCTGTGCAAAATCAGCATCTCGCCACGCACCGCACGCAGGCGCGGCAGTTGCGGCGCGGCGTGGATGCCGCGACAATCGATAATTTGGCCGCTCGGCGCGTGATTGCTGAATGACACGCCGCGCGCGATCAGCGCGTCACGCATCTCCTGCAACGCCAGACGCGGATCGAGATGCGCTTCCCCGGCGAAAAACAGACCGCGCGCAAAGCGCCCTTCCAGCGCCGGTTCAATGTCGGCGGGATCGACCCATTGATGCTGCTCGGTCATGCGGGCGAAACGGTTGAGTTCCTGGCTATCGCGCGGCGGCGCAACCACCAATGTGCCCTGATGCTCGACGCTGCTGACGCGCTGTTGCCACCACGCGGCGGCGTGTTGCCCAACAGTAATAACATCGCGCGGCGCGCTTTCGGCTTCACACCAGGGCGCCAGCATGCCGCCAGCAAACCACGATGCCGGGCGGCGCGCGTCATCGCCAATCACCTCAACGTCTTCACCGCGTTCCGCCAGCAAAGTGGCTACGCATAGGCCCACCACGCCGCAGCCAAGCACGCTCCAGCGGCTCACAGCGCCGGCTCCAGGATGTTCAAACAGGGGGAATTCACATCGGCCTCTCAGTGTTAGCTGAGACCCGCAGATACAGGAGAAGGGAAATGGCGCATCCATCGAGCTGGTTTGAGCGCCAGACAGCCCAATGATAAAGACTGTCAGTCTTCCTACGCCAGTATCAACTGGGTCAGGTTCAAAGGGTCGCTAAACCGCGCAGTGCGCTATTAGCCTCTCAGTCTCTTTGGCGAGACTCCCCCGACGCGTCTATTTGTATTGCAGGCGATGGTCGCCGTCAAGCGCGGAATAACCGGATGCTTTACGTGGCATTTAGCATCACGGCATTTATCGCTACTTAGGCTTTGTGGATCACAAACGTAACATATGGTATACAAACACATTATTTTATGCGCAAGAACACATTACAGGTGATGTCGGAATAACCATGAACAATATTAAAATTGCATTTATTAAAGCCGGCTGGCACAAAGAAATTGTCCATAATGCCCTGGTGGGTTTTGAAAAAGAATTAGCCGATCAATCCGTAGAAGCGGAATTAAAAGTGCTGGAAGTGCCTGGCGCATTTGAAATGCCGCTGCTGGCTAAGCGTCTGGCCGAAACCGGCAAATACGATGCGATTGTCTGCGCTGCGCTGGTGGTTGACGGCGGTATCTATCGCCATGATTTCGTTGCCGCTGCGGTGGTTGATGGCTTGATGAATGTGCAGCTGACCACCAACGTACCGGTGTTCTCCGTTTCATTAACACCACATAATTTCCAGCCGGTTGATGTGATTGAAAACTTCTATACCGAGCATTTCATTAAGAAAGGCAAAGAAGCGGCACGTGCAGTGTTAGCGATCCATAATTTGTCGATTGATTGATGCATTAAAAAGGGAGCACCTCTTCAGGCGCTCCCTTTTTATTTATGATGACCTTCAACGGCTCATTTTCAGAATAGTGCCAGTCATCTCGTAAAATAGTCTAACGAACAAAGTACTTGCTATTCGTCATTAACGCTGTGGATGATTCACTTCCAGCGGACGCAAATCAAACACCAGCACTTCCGCATCATCACCGTTAGCAAACTGCAGCGCGCTTTCGTTGCGAACGCGTGCACCGTCGCCCTCTTTGAACTTCACGCCGTTCACTTCGATGCTGCCGCGAGCCACGTGAATATAGGCGTAACGATCGGCATCCAACGCGAAGGTTTGCTGCTCGACACCGTCGAACAGTCCGGCATAAACGCGAATATCCTGACGCACGCTGAGTGAACCGTTATCCCCTGCCGGCGAAATAATCAGGCGCAGCTGACCGCGTTTGTCACGTTCCGCCACTGAAATCTGCTGATAACCGGGAGGCGAATTACGTTCGCCAGGCACAATCCAGATCTGCAGGAAGTGCACGTTGTCCGTTTTCGAGTGGTTAAACTCGCTGTGCGTGACGCCGCTGCCGGCGCTCATTAGCTGCACATCACCCGGCACAATCACCGAACCGGTGCCCATGGAATCTTTATGCTCCAGCGCGCCTTCCAGCACGTAGGAGATGATCTCCATGTTGTTGTGCGGATGCGCACCAAAGCCGCGACCCGGTGCAACGCGGTCATCATTGATCACCAGCAAGTCTGAGAAGCCGGTTTGTTTTGGATCCCAGTAACTGGCAAAAGAGAACGTATGATGCGAATTCAACCAACCGTGGTCACCCACTCCGCGTTGTTCTGACAGGCGTTGTTCAATCATGGTCTGCTCCTCAAATTTGCTGTTGGGGGGCGATTGCCCTTCCCGTTGCAAACAAGTATACGTAAACTGATTTGCCTAACAATGCGTCAAAATGACAATGACTGTCACCGATAAGTGGACAATATGCAGATTGAAGATCTCCGTATTTATGTAGCCGTCATCAAAGCCGGCAACTTCACCGCTGCCGCCGAACAGCTGATGCTGTCGAAGCAGTATGTCAGCCGCCGCATCGCCGCGCTGGAGGAGTCGCTTGGCGCGCGGCTGCTGAATCGCAACACGCGTAAGTTGTCGGTAACCGATAACGGCCAGCTGTTTGCGCAGCACGCGCAGCGCATTCTGGATGATGTGCAGGAAGCCGAGCTAGCGGTATCGGGGCGTCGTCAGGTGCTGCAGGGCAGCTTCCGCCTGAGCGTGCCGATGTCGTTTGGTATCAGCCATTTGTCGCCGTTTATTGCCGAGTTTCTCAGCCAGCATCCGGGTTTGCAGTTTCAGGTTGAACTGGCGGATCGGCATGTCGATATGGTGGGTGAAGGATTTGATATGGCGATTCGCATCGGTACGCTGCCAGATTCGAGTTTGATCGCCAGGCGACTGGGCGAGTTTCGCCGCGTGATCTGCGGCAGCCCTTCCTACCTGCAGGGCGCAGGCGCACCGCGAACGCCGGAGGAGCTGAGCGAACATTTGTGTCTGCGCTACGGGCGCGAAAGCCAGACCGGCTGGGAACTGTTTAACGGCGACCAGCGCAAAGTGATTAGTGTGCATGGGCCGATGGTGAGTAATAACGGGGAAATGCTGCGCGACGCAGCAGTGGCCGGGTTGGGTCTGATTATGCTGCCAGAGTTTATTGTGGCACCAGCGCTGGCGAGCGGTGAGCTGGTGAAGGTGCTGGAAGAGTGGCAGCCGACCTCGCTCCATCTCAATGCGCTCTATCCGCAGCACCGTCAGCGCAGTGAGATCAATCGGGTGTTTATGACATTTTTGCAGCAGAAGTTGGCGTAAAAATTAATTACCCCTTCCGGCGCGATCTATTGCGCATATTAAGGGCGGCAATGTGCCCATCCCGGCAATACGTAATATATCGCGCCGCTTCGGTAGGTAGGGTGTTAATGACTTTCGTGTGCAAAGGTAATCGATTTACGGCGCGCATCGCGCATCGCCACCGCATGGATCAGCAGACCCAACACCGCCAGAATCGCGCCTACCCAACCGGTGGATTGCCATCCCAGACCAGCGGAAATGGTCACGCCGCCCAGCCATGCACCGAGCGCGTTAGCGAGGTTAAACGCCGAATGGTTCATTGCCGCCGCCATGGTTTGCGCATCACCGGCGACATCCATCAAACGGATCTGCAACACCGCCGCCAGCGCTACCATGGTGCCCACCAGCATGACGTTGATGGCACCTGCCAGCGCATAATGCGCGGCAAACACGAAGGCGCTGAGCACCAAAAATGACCAGATCAGCAAAATGCGGATGGTCTTTTCAATGCCGCGATCGGCCAGACGACCGCCGGCGATGTTACCGATGATCATGCCTAGACCAAACAACGCCAGCACCGCCGGGATCCAGCTCACCGGCATCTGCGCCAGTTCGGTCATGGTCGGCTTCACGTAGCTAAACACCGAAAACAAACCGCCGCTGCCCACCGCGCCAATCGCCAGCGTCAGCAGAACCTGTTTGCGCGTCAGCGCCGACAATTCGCGCAGCGGGCTGGCATTTTTATCGCCTGCCACGTTTGGCACCCACAGCCAGATCAGCAGCAAGGTCACCAGCGCCAGACCGCCGACAATGGCAAAGGCATCGCGCCAACCAAACCATTGGCCGATAGCGGTGACGGCGGGCACGCCGAGTAAGTTGGCGATTGTCAGGCCGAACAGCACCATCGAGACCGCTTGCGCGCGTTTGCGCCGTTCAACCAAACCGGCTGCGACCAGCGCCGCCACGCCGAAGAAGGTGCCATGTGGGAAACCGGCGAGGAAACGCGCCAGCAGCATCGAGTAGTATCCCGGCGCTATGGCGCTCAGCAGGTTGCCGGCGGCAAACAGGCCCATCAGCGTCATCAGGAAATTACGACGTGAGGCGCGCGCGCCCAGCACCGCCAGCAGCGGCGCACCAATTACCACGCCCAGCGCGTAGATACTGATGAGATGCCCAGCCGAGGGGATCGATACGTTGAGACCTTTGGCTGCATCGGGTAGCAGTCCCATGATGACGAATTCGCCGGTACCAATGGCAAAGCCGCCGGTGCCGAGCGCGAACAAAGCTTTTAGCACGCTCTGACGCGGCAGCGATGCCTCATCCGGCAGCTGAGTAAGTTGGGGTTGTACTGATGACATGAGTTTTCCGAACCGCAAGTGAAGAACTCAGTCAGGATCGTGATTGCCTGAAACAATCATCGTCAGGACTGAGCAGAGTGAGCGGCTTATGATAGCGCAAAATCCCGCTTCCGTAGCGGCGCAATTCATTGCGCGATAAATCGCCCCGCTACAGAGTGTGCGTATTCTGCAGCGCCAACAGCGCTGCGCCCATCATGCCGCCGTGATGCGCGAACTCACCTGGCACCACCAGACGATGTGAGGTGCGGCGTAATACGTAACCCTGCACCACCTCATCTAACGCCGCGATCAGCGGAGCCACCGATGCCAATCCGCCGCCCACCGCCACGCGCGACGCGCCGGTGATATTGATGGTGTATGCCAGCGGCTGACCGACAATTTGCAGCCATGCCTGAACGGTTTGCTGCGCCAGCGCATCCTGCTGCTGCCAGCATTCGATAATCTCAACGCTGCTCGCCGTGCGGTCATGTAACGTCTGATGCAGATTTTCCAGCCCGCGCGCACCGCCGTAGCTGTCGAGACAGCCCTTTTGCCCGCATGGACACGCCTTACGCGGCAGTCGCCGCGTGACGCCATCAATCTCCACTTCGGTTAACGTGATCGGCCCATGTCCCCATTCGCCGGTCAATCCGTTTTGCCCGGTAATGATGCGGCGATCTGCCACCAATCCGCCGCCAACGCCCGAACCCAGAATCGCGCCAAACACCACTTTGTGACCTTTTCCCGCGCCCGCCAGCGCTTCCGCCAGCGTGAAGCAGTCGGCATCGTTATGCACAATCACCCGGCGTTGCAGCAGCGCGCCCAGCTCGTTCGCCAAACTGTGCTGGTGAAACGCGGGGATATTGCTGGCAAATATCTCGCCAGTTTCGGGTGCCACAATGCCCGCGGTGGAGATCGCTACCGCACTGCTGGCGGTAAACTGCAGGTGATGCTGGGCTATCATGCGACGTACCAGCGCGGTGAAATCGTCCCAGCTGGTAGCCGGAATTTTATGCTGATCGAGCAGGATTAATTGATCCTGCGCATTCATCACGCCTAGCTTGATAAAAGAGCCGCCCAGATCGAGGCAAATCACCGCAGATTGTCTTCTCATAAACGTTTATCCATCACATCACGCAAACCGTCGCCCAACACATTGAAGCCCAGCACGGTAATCAAAATCGCCAATCCGGGGAAGAGTGACACATAAATATTCAGGCCAAGGAAGTTGCGCCCATCGCTCATCATGGTGCCCCACTCCGGCATCGGCGGCTGCACGCCTAAACCGAGGAAGGACAAACTGGCGGCGGACAGCACCACCGCGCCCGCCGTCAGCGTGGATTGTACAATCAGCGGTCCAATTGAGTTGCGCAGAATGTAGTGTGTAATGATGCGCGGATAGCGCACCCCGAGCATATGCGCCGCTTCGATGTACTCCATGTTCTTCAGGCCCAGCGTCAGGTTGCGGCTTAGACGCGCATACACCGGAATCGAAAACAGTGAAATGGCGATCAGCATATTGGTCAGTCCTTCGCCGAGCACGCTAACGATCAAAATCGCCAGCACGATGCCGGGAAAGGCGAAGATGATATCCATCACCCACATGATCAGCGCATCCATCTTGCGTCCCGCTAAGCCGGAAATGATGCCGAGCGGAATACCGATCACCATGGAGATCGCGACGCTAAGGCTCACTTCAAACAGCGTGATACGCGCGCCGTAAATCACGCGTGAAAAAATATCGCGGCCATAATCGTCGGTGCCAAACCAGTGCGCGGCCGACGGCGCTTGCAAGGTGTTGAGCAGATCCTGCTCCACCGGATCCCAATGGGTAATCAGCGGAGCCAGCGCAGCGGCGAGCACCACCAGCAGCACTAACGCACCGCCGATGGCAATGGACGGATTTGCCAGTAAAGTGCTGATCAGGTGTCGGCTGCGCGAACGCGGCGGCAGCACGGAAGTATCAATGCTGTTCATCAGTCGAACCTTATTTTTGGATTGAGCAAGCCAATCAGGATTTCGCCCACCAGATTCATCAGCACCACGCCAGTCACGGCCACCAGCGTCACGCCCTGAATCACCGGATAATCGCGGTAGCGCACCGAGTCCACCAGCAAGCGGCCAATGCCCGGCCAATTGAACACCGATTCAGTGACCACCGCGCCGCCAATCAAGCTGCCGAAGTTGAGCGCCACAATGGTGACAATCGGGATCAGTGCATTTCGCAGCGCATGCTTCCAGTTAATGCTGGTGGAGGATAATCCCTTGGCTTTGGCGGTACGGATGTAATCCTGACTCAGCACATCCAGCATGCTGGAACGCGTCATGCGGGCGATCATCGCCATCGGCAGGATTGCCAGCGTAACCGTGGGCATGATGTAGTTTTTCCACGAATCGGCGCCCAGCAGCGGTAACCAGCCCAACTCGACCGCGAAGTAATTCATCGCCAGTAGCGCCAGCCAGAAGTTGGCAATCGACGCACCGGCAATGGTCAACACCATCACGATTTGATCCGGAATCCGCTGGCGATAAATGGCGCCAGTCATGCCCGCCGGAACACCTATCGCAATCGCCAGCAGATACGCCAGCGCCGCCAGCGATAAGGTGTACGGCAAACGCTCGCTGATCTCCGTCATCACCGGACGCTGCGACTGCAACGACAAGCCAAGGTTGCCGTGCAGCGCTTCCGCCGCGAACCTGACGTATTGCAGCGGCAGCGGCTGATCGAGCCCCAGCCGCACGCGCATACTGTCCACCGCTTCCTGCGGCGCTTCCGGTCCCGCCATCAGCCGCGCCGGATCGCCCGGCAGCGCGCGGATGGCGATAAACACGATAATCGACACGCCGAAAATGATTAACGGCAGCGAAAGCACCTTTTTTGCGACATACGCTTTCATATCACATCAGCCATGAGGTTATTGCTTCACTGCGTCGCGCACGACGATTTGTCCGCCCGGCTGCATAACCACGCCGCTGATATTTTTACGTGCGGCATAGAGATCGTCCTGATAGAACAGCAGCACCTGCGGCGCTAATCCGCTGATCTGTTTTTGCGCCTGGAAATAGAGATCTTTGCGTTTGGCATCGTCGAGTGTGGATGCGGCGGTATCGATCAGATCATCGGTTTGCTTGTCGCTGAAGAAGCCCAGATTGGCCCCGCCCGGCGCAAAGCTGCTGGTGTGATACAGCGGACGGAGCTGCAGATCCGAGCCATATAAACCGGAAGACCAGGACGCCAGCACCGCATCGGTGCCCTGCGCGGCTTTCTCTTTGCCATCAGCAAATGCCGCTTTGGTCCACACGCCGCTCTCCATCTGGCGCACGTTAAGTTTCACGCCGATTTTGCTCCACATGCCCTGCAGCACTTGTGCGGTACGCGCATCCGGCGCCTGCACCGCAATCGACATCGGGAAACCGTCGGCGTAGCCCGCCGCTTTCAGCAAATCTTTGGCTTTTTGCAGATCGTACGGATAGTCATGCAAGCTTTTGTCGTAGTTGGGATCGACCGGTGCCAACGCGGAGTTTGCCGGTTGCGCATAACCAAACATGATGGCTTTCACCAGCGCCTGCTGGTCGGTGGCGAAATTCAGCGCCTGACGCACGCGCACATCGCTCAGCGCTTTGCTTTGGGTATTGAGATCGACCCAGAACACCGCCGCGCCCGGCGACTGTTTAAGATTTACGTTGGCGTTGTTTTTTAACATGCCGGCAAACTGCGGCGGCACCGGGTTAATAATATCAACCTGACCCGATTGCAGCGCCATATTCATCACTGAAGGCTCGCTGCTCCACGTCCATTTAATTTCATCCGGCCCGGAAGATTTCCCCCAATAGTCGGGATTCTTTTGTTCAAGTACATATTCACCGGATTTGTACTGCACCAGTTTATAAGGCCCGGTGCCGTCGGCTTTATTGTTAATACTGCCCGCCTTGTCCGCTTTTGGGCTCACCATTAATCCTGGGCCGGAGGCTAAAACAGTTAAAAAAGCCGGATTAATTTTTTTCAGCTGAAACGTGACGGTAAGATCGTCTTTTTTCTTCACGTCCTGAATAAAGGTGCGAATTTTCCCACTACCCGCTAAACCGCGCTGCGTATTTAAATGACGCTGGAAGTTTTCCACTACCGCATCGGCATTAAAGGGCGTGCCGTCGTGGAATTTCACATTGGGTCGCAGGGTAAAGGTCCAGTTAAGTCCGCTGTCATCGGATGTCCAGGATAATGCCAATGCCGGAATGATTTTGCCGTCATCACCGAGACGCGTCAGGCCTTCGTACATTGGGTCCAGCACCGTGCCGGTAAAGGTCGCGGTTTGGTTGCCGGGATCCATGCTGCGCGGTGGTTCGTTCTGCATGATCACCAGCTGGCTGGCAAAAACGGAGGCGCTCGCCATCGACGCCAGTAAACAGCCGGCCAGCGTCAGTACCTTGAAATGCTTATTTTTGCTTTCCATGAAGGCCCTCAATGAATCATTGAAATGATCGGTGAAATATCCACGCTATATAAGCCACACTCACTAAACAAAAGCCAATAGGTTGGTTCATATAATTTACTTATAATCAGATCTACATTCAGAAATTTAACTAAATAGCGTTGTATTTGTTTTCTGTCCTTATTATTGTCAGCGCATAGTGCTAACGCTGTGAGAACTTCAATGCTCAATGCCCACCAGCAACAAATTCTGCGCTTACTTATTGCGTCGCATGGCATGAGCCGCACCGTGCTTGCGGAAAAAATGAAATTAAGCAAAGCCGCAATTAGCACGCTGGTGAAAGAGATGCTGCAGGCCGGATTGCTGGAAGAGAGTATTCCGGAATCCAGCGGCCAGGGTCGCCCATCGGTGTTATTAAAAATGCGTGCCGACAGCGCCTATTTTCTCGGTGCCTCGCTGCTGGACGAACGCGTGGTATTGGTGCTGATTGATATGCACGGCCGCACGCTGGCCGCCACCCAGATGCCGTTGAATCTCGATCCGCCGCAGCTGGCCAAAACCATTGCGGCGGCGATCCCGGACCTGATTGCGCAGAAATCAATTACGCAGGATCAGCTGATTGGCCTAGGCGTGACGCTTTCCGGCTTTGTCGATGAACATCAGGCGATTTGCGTGCAGTCGGCGCTGCTGGGCTGGAAGAACGTGCCGCTGGCGGAACTGCTAAAACAGCAAACCGGGCTGGAAGTATCCTTAGAGAACGATGCCAAAGCGCTGGCGGTGAGCGAGAAGATTTTCGGCGTGGCAAAAAAGGCGCGCAACTTCACCCTGATTTCGCACGGTGATGGCATTGGGTCGGCGCATTTCTTTCAGGGCCAACTGCATCGGGGCGCGCACGGCGCTGCCGGTGAAATCGCCCACTGCACCATCGAGCCCGGCGGACGTCCCTGCCGCTGCGGCAAACGCGGCTGCCTCGATACGCTGGCCTCGTTAACCGCCATCCGCGAAAGCGTGCGTGATAAAGCGCTAGAGTGTGAATCGATTACCGAATTGGAAGCGCTGGCGGTGAAAGGTAACAGCGCGGCGATTGCCATTTTGCATCAGGCCGGTCATGCGCTGGGCTTATCCATCGCCAATATTATCCAGATGAACGATCCCGAGTTGATTGTGATTGCGCATCAGCCCAATGCGTTTGATGGATTGCTAAAAACCGTGGTGATGCAGGCCATCGACAGCCATGTGCTGCCGTCGATTATCGGCAAAACACCGATCGCCAGCATGGTGATCAACGAAGAGAGCTGGGCCAGAGCCGCAGCCAGTGTGGCGGCGTATCGTTTTATCATTCACTTACCCGACTAGCGGAGGCTGCTATGCGCATTGCTTTTGGTGGCATTCATACTGAGTGCAGTACTTATAATCCGGTGCTGAATTATGCCGACGACTTCCGCATCGTGCGCGGGGATGAACTGACCACCAATCCTTATTTCGCCTTTTTGCAGGATTATGATGCCGAGTTTCTGCCGACCTTCCACGCGCGCGCCATCGCCGGTGGTCCGGTGGCGCGCGTCACCTACGACGATTTTAAGCAGGATTTCCTGACGCGCCTCGCGGCACATTTGCCGGTGGATGGCGTTTATCTCGCGATGCACGGTGCGGTTTATGTTGAAGGTATGGAAGATGCCGAAGGCGACTGGATCAGCGCCACGCGCGAGCTGGTCGGCGCGAACTGCCCGATCACCGTCAGCTACGATCTGCATGGCAACGTTACGCAACGCATCATCGATGCCATTGATATGTTCTCGACCTATCGCACTGCGCCGCACATTGATGTGGAAGAGACCATGCGTCGCTCAGTATCGATGCTGGTGAAAAGCCTGCAAACCGGCGTCAAACCTGGCGTGGTGTGGGCGCCGATTCCAGTGGTGTTACCCGGCGAGCGCACCAGCACCGAAGATGAACCGGCGAAAAGTTTGTATGCCCGTTTGCCCGCGATAAACCAGCTGGAGCACGTCTGGGATGCGTCGCTGATGGTCGGTTACGTCTGGGCCGATGAACCGCGCGCCACCGCCGCCGCGATCATGACCGGCACCGATGCCGATGTGCTGGCGGAACAGGCGGCTAAACTGGCGCTGGCTTACTGGCAGGCGCGCGATGAATTTAGTTTTGGCTGCGTCACCGGCAGCATTGAAGAGTGCGTCAGCATGGCCATCGCCAGCGAAACCGCGCCGGTGATTCTGGCTGATTCTGGGGATAATCCCACCGGCGGCGGCGTCGGCGATCGCGCGGATGTGTTGGCGGAACTGATTCGCCAGGATGCGCAGCAGGTGATCGTGGCTGGTATCACCGATAAACCGGCCACTGACGCGGCCTTTGCTGCTGGCGTTGGCGCAAGCTTAACGCTGACCGTTGGCGCATCACTCGATCCGGCCGGCGGCAAAGTGCAGGCCGAATTTGTGGTGAAACATCTCAGCGATGATGCGCGTTCGCTGGCGAAACAGGCGCTGCTGCAAACCGACGGCATCACGCTGGTGGTCGCCGACCGTCGCCGTCCCTATCACAACCTGGCGGATTTCGCCCTGCTCGGCCTCAATCCTGCAGCGGCCAAAATCGTGGTAGTGAAGTCCGGTTATTTGTCGCCGGAGCTGGCCCCGCTGGCCAATCCCAACCTGATGGCGCTGTCGGAAGGCGTAGTCGATCAATATGTGGAACGCTTAACTCGCCAGCGCAAATTGCAGCCCGCCTATCCGTTCGATACCGATTTCACTTATCTGCCGGTTAGCCACTTATCGGCACGCTTTATGGCAGCGAAATGAACGCGCCCGCTTCAGCAGTCGAACCGGTGCTGCGCATCGAAAATCTGACCGTCGCCTTTCGCGTTGAGGATCACTGGCGCGAGGTGGTAAAGAACCTGTCGCTCACCGTTAATGCCGGTGAAACGCTGGCGATTGTCGGTGAATCCGGTTCGGGGAAAAGCGTCACCTCGATGGCGATCATGCGCTTACTCAACATGCGCCACGCGCGCGTCAGCGGCAAAGTGCTGCTGAACGGCGTCGATCTGCTGACGCTGAGCGAATCCGCCATGCGTGACATTCGCGGCAATGCGGTGGCGATGATTTTTCAGGAGCCGATGACCAGCCTGAATCCGTCGTTCACCATCGGCAATCAAATTGCTGAGGCGCTGATCAATCACCGCAAAATCAGTAAACGCGTCGCGCGTGAAGAGACCATTCGGCTGCTGGAGAAAGTGCGTATTCCCAACGCGGCGAAACGCTTCAATGATTATCCGCACCACTTTTCCGGCGGCATGCGCCAGCGCGTGATGATTGCGATGGCGCTGGCGCTGCGGCCAAAACTGCTGATTGCCGATGAACCGACCACCGCGCTGGACGTCACCATTCAGGGGCAGATTCTTGACCTGATCAAGACGTTGCAGGAAGAGGAAGGCACGGCGGTGCTGTTTATCACCCACGATATGGGCGTGGTGGCAGAAGTGTCGGATCGCACGCTGGTGATGTATCAAGGCGATGTGATGGAAACCGGCACCACCCCCGCGATTTTTTCCGCGCCCGCTGCCGATTACACCCGCACGCTGATTGCGACCGTGCCGCAGCTTGGTGCAATGCGCGGCATTGCTGGGCCGCGTAAGTTTTCCTTTGACCCGCGCGACGCATCTGAGACCAACCCTGTATCGACATCGCAGCAGCCGCTGCTGTCGGTGAAAAATCTCAGCACCCGCTTCAGCATCCACGAAGGCGTATTCAGCCGCAAAACCGGCGCGGTACATGCGGTGGAGAACATCTCGTTTGATCTAATGCCGGGCGAAACCTTGTCGCTGGTTGGTGAATCGGGCTGTGGAAAATCCACCACCGGACGTTCACTGACGCGCCTCGTCACACCCGACGCGGGTGAAGTGGCCTTTGATGGTTACGACGTACTGAATCTTTCTGTTCATGAGCTGCGCACTTTGCGCCGCGCCATGCAGATGATTTTTCAGGATCCATTTGCCAGCCTCAATCCGCGCATGTCGGTGCTGGAAGCGCTTACCGAGCCTTTTCTGCAACATCGTTTAGGCAGCAAAACCGAGGCGCGCACGAAAGCCGCCTCGCTGATGGAGCGCGTCGGGTTATCCGCTGACATGATGAAACGCTATCCGCACGAATTTTCCGGCGGCCAGCGCCAGCGTATCTGCATTGCTCGCGCATTGATGCTTGATCCAAAAATGATCATCGCCGATGAATCGGTGTCGGCGCTGGATGTCACGGTGAAAGCGCAAATCATCAATCTGCTGCTCGACCTGCAACAGAGCCTCGGCTTGTCGTATCTGTTTATTTCCCACGATATGGCGGTGGTTGAGCGCATCAGTCATCGCGTGGCGGTGATGCTGCTGGGTGAAATCGTCGAGATCGGCCCGCGCGCGGCAATATTTGAAAATCCGCAGCATGATTACACGCGCAAATTACTGTCGTCGGTGCCGGTGCCCGATCCGGCGCGACGTCATGTGAAGCGCCAGATTGACATCAGCGAGCTGAAAAGCCCGGTGCGTGCATTGGGATTTGTGCCCGAAGCGCGACGTTATCGTGAGGTGAGTGAGGGGCATTGGGTAATGGAGTAAGCGCTTTTTAGGGTGCGTATTAATGCGCACATGGAAGCAGGTCGCCATGAATGGCGACCCTGCGACAATCTGTGATTACCTATCGATCCGTGCAGAATGTTTCCCGCATTATTGTTTCATACACAACAGGCAAAATACCGCTCGGCAGTCGGGATAATGCGTATGGAAATATTGCCAGGCATGGTCAGGAGAATAAAATGATCCCATGAACACACGATTATCATAGGCAGGAGCCAGGCGGCAACTATCGCGGTGTAGATTGCAGCACCCTTCTGTATCTGCCTGACTAAAGACATAAAAATCCGTGATGCTTAAGTTCATCCGCTACTCCTCATGGGCAGAGATAAATACTAATTAATAAAAATCTTTAAAATCGCCCGTTGCGGATACTATTTGTACACTTTTTAGTAATCAGCCCAAAGTGAGCCATAAAATAATTATAGTCTGCGTGGAGTCGGCTGTCTTTAATTAAAAATAAACTTATTTAAGCCGAACGTAATAAAAGAGTAATTTAATAACTATTATTTAACCCTTTTTGTCGCTGCGCTTAATAGGGCCAACATTTACTGTTAACGGCGGTCATCACTTATAAATTCCCGCTAAGATTTATCTTAAAAAAATAAAATTCATTTCTGGTCAATTAAACTTAAGTAAACTTAAATTAAGCCACCGGAGATAATATCATGCTCAGTTATACTATCCGTATCGAATTGAAAGAACCCACCGCTGGCGCGCAAATTGAATTGCTCTATGCGATGCTTGAGAATGGTTTCGCGCGTAGCTTGGTGTGCGAGAAAGGCTACACTTATGTGTTACCCACCAATGAATATGTTTATGTAGGCAGCGAGAATATAAGGAGTTTAACCGACCGGGTGGTGACTTTGGTGAGCGAGTTCAGTGAGGATCCTTCGGTGATGATTACTCAATCCGCCGCAAGGTGCTGGTCAGGTTTACGCGGCGTAAACCTCGCTTAATAGCGAATATAAACGCCCTCTGCCCACTACGAAGGCGTTTATCCTTTGATTTAAATAAACTTAAAATATAATTAATTAGCCCGGATAAATACCGCGATCTTTACGTGCCAGTAAAATACGTTCGCAGGCAACGATATAAGCGGCAGTGCGCAGCGAGCAGCGCTTTTCGGCGGCCTTGTCCCAAACGTGAACCATGGCTTCGGTCATGATGCGGTCCATACGCTGGTTAATCTCATCTTCGCTCCAGAAGAAACTCGCCATATCCTGCACCCATTCGAAGTAACTCACCGTTACCCCGCCAGCGTTACAGATTACGTCTGGCACCACCTGCACGCCGCGACTCGCGAGCATATCATCTGCATCCGGATAAGTTGGGCCGTTTGCCCCTTCCAGTACCAGTTTGGCACTAATAACTTCTGCGCGCTCGCGGGTAATTTGTCCTTCCAGCGCCGCCGGGATCAGAATATCCATGGCGGTGGTCCAGAACTGCTCTCTGTCGATCTCACGCGCGCCAGGGAAACCGGCAATCTGTTTATGTTCGATCTGCCATGCAGTCAACGCGGCTAAATCAATACCGCCTTCGTTGAATAAGGTTGCGGTGTGATCCTGAATCACCACCACACGCGCACCGGCTTCGGCGAACAGACGCGCGGCTTCGCTACCGACATTGCCAAAGCCCTGCAGCGCCACGCGTGCGCCTTCAATGGTGATATTGGAGCGTTGTGCCACTTCCCGACCGGTAATAAATACGCCACGCCCCGTCGCTTTCTCACGCCCTAACGAGCCGCCAAGATGGATCGGTTTACCGGTGACCACACCGGTGATGGTGGTGCCGTGATTCATGGAGTAGGTATCCATCATCCACGCCATCACTTTGCCATTAGTGCCGACATCGGGTGCGGGAATATCTTTCTGCGGGCCAATAATCAAGCCGATTTCGCTGGTGTAACGGCGGGTTAATCGCTCCAGTTCACCTTCAGACAGCGAGTGCGGATCGACACGGATGCCGCCTTTGGCGCCGCCATAAGGCAGGTTAACCGCCGCACACTTGATGGTCATCCAGGCGGATAGCGCCATCACTTCATTCAAATCGACAGCAGGATGGTAACGCACGCCCCCTTTGCCCGGCCCGCGTGAGAGATTGTGCTGTACGCGATAGCCTTCGAAGTGGCGAATCGAGCCGTCATCCATCTGCACCGGGATGTCGACAATCAGTGCTCTTTTGGGGTGACGCAGGGTTTCTATCCAGCGAGACAATTCACCAAGATGAGGCGCAACACGGTCAATTTGGCTCAGGTAGGTAGTCCAGGGAGATGTACTGCTTTCAGAAGCGTAAGATAACTTTTCCATGAGAAGCCTGTAGGTTCAGAGTTATTTATATTGAAAAGACGTGGAAAGGTAATGCATTGCACTAGACGGAAAGTAATTTAACACCTTTTCAGACAAGCGGGTCAGGCCAAATAAGAGGGGTTTAACTTTTTCGACACAAAAATGCCTGAATAAATGAATAACTAAGCATTAAAAAAGAGCCACATATGGCGCATATCCATGCATTAATTATGCACTTAATTGCATAAATTTTGATTTTATCCCTATTTTTCAGTTCTTTGATGGTCATCAAAAAGTGAATAAACTGTTATTTTTCCGCATTGACTTTGTTAACACTCGCCACCACGATGAGTAAAACCCAGCTGGAAACCTCCATCATGAATTAGCGTTTTATTAATTTCGTTTTTCTTTCATCTATTTAAACGTGCCTCTTTAAGGTTCAACCCATATTTGCCATTGATGCTTGCGGGCAGGCATCGTCATGCGTCTTTTCGCCAGACTGAAGGAATCATTGTGTCTAACAAACCTACACAAGGGCAGATTCAGCCTGCTCGGGCTCACGACGCCCCGCAAAAACTGCAGCGAGGGCTGAGCGAACGCCATATTCAGATGATCGCGCTGGGCGGATCGATCGGTACCGGGCTGTTTATGGGCGCGGGACGCAATATTGCGGTAGCCGGAACCTCGATATTAATCATCTACCTATTGGTGGGTTTTTTTAGCTATATGGTGATGCGGGCAATGGGGGAAGTGCTGCTTAGTCGGCTCGACTATCGCTCGTTTGCCGATTTTGTCAGTGATTATCTCGGCCCCAAAGCCAGCTTCTTTCTCGGTTGGTCGTACTGGCTAAGTTGGGTGGTGACCTGCATCGCCGATGTGGTGGTATGCGGCGCGTATATGCAGTATTGGTTCCCGGAAATGTCGGCGTGGATACCCGCGTTATTTACCCTCGGTATTTTGTGTCTGTTTAACATGTTGTCGGTGAAGGCTTTTGGTGAAGCTGAATTCTGGTTTGCGCTGATCAAAGTGATCACCATCATCGCGCTGATCATCACCGGCGGATGGATGGTATTTACCGGCTGGACCTCGCCGGATGGCGTTAAAGCCTCGGTGCACAACCTCACCGATCCTGCGGTGTTCATGCCGCATGGCATCACCGGTTTTCTGGCTGGTTTTCAGATCGCGATTTTCTCTTACACCGGCATTGAGCTGCTCGGCACCATGACGGCAGAAACGCGCGATCCCGAGAAAATTTTGCCGCGCGCGATCAACTCTCTGCCGCTGCGGATTGTGATTTTCTACTTGCTCTCGATGATGGTGATCATCGCGGTGACGTCCTGGCAAGGGGTATCGCCGGATACCAGCCCGTTCGTGACGCTGTTTGCCAAAGCCGGCTTGCCTGCGGCGGCAGCGATCATTAATTTCGTCGCACTCACCTCGGCGATGTCTTCCGCCAATAGCGGCGTCTACTCCAGCACCCGCATGTTATACGGCTTATCGATCGAGAAGCATGCGCACTGGCAGTTTCGTATTCTTTCACGCACCACGCGTATCCCGCTGCGCAGCCTGCTGTTCTCCTGCTTCTGCATGCTGAGCGGCACCTTGCTGCTGTTCCTGGTGCCGAATGTGACAACACTGTTCACCATCGTTTCGACGCTGGCCGCCATTCTGGTGATCTATTGCTGGGGTATGATTCTGGTCTCTTATCTGGTGTACCGCCGGCAGCGTCCGGATCTGCATCAAAAATCCAAATTTAAGATGCCCGGCGGCAGGATGATGGCGTGGGCGACGCTGATGTTCTTCCTGTTTTCGGTAGTGATCATGATATTTGATTCCGACACGCTCGCCGCGCTAGCCGCTTCGCCGGTGTGGTTCATTGCGCTGTGGCTTTGCTGGAAGATGAAGGAGAAGCGGAAAACGGCAGTGAAGGTAGCGGCATGATTAGGCCGCTACTTCATCAACACGTTAAACTGTGGATTGAACTCGTCGAAAATCGGCAGCGCGGCGGCACCCAGCGCGGCGGTATCGCTGCCGGTCATACCGATCTTTACGCGTGTTCCGGTGAGGTAGCGACCGCGCACTGACTGATAGAGCGGCGGCAGTCGACGCATGATTTTATCCAGCAGCACCGCAGGCATCATGCCGCCGATTATCACGCTTTCGGCATCGAAGATGCATTCCAGCAGGTTAATCGCCTGACGCAGCGGCGTTAACACGCTATCGATCCATTTATCGAACAGCGCCGGATCGACTTCCAGCAAATCTTCCGGCAAAGCGGTCATCGGATCGAGCCCGCAAAACTCGTACGCCGCCTGCAGTGAAACATAGCGTTCTAAACAGCCGTGGTTGCCGCAGTAACATTCGCGTCCGCCCGGCTCCACCACCACATGCCCGACTTCGCCGGCGTTATGCGCATGGCCGCTATAGACGTGCCCATCCATGATGATGCCAGCGCCCAAACCGGTGCCGATGTAGAGATAGACAAACGAATTGAGCTGACGCGCGACGCCATGAAAGCGCTCACCAATTGCTGCCACCGTGGCATCGTTTTCCAACGTCACCGGCACGCCGCTCATCGCGGCGAGTTTGGCTTCGATATTCACCTGTTCCCAGCCGTGCAGCGTGGTCGGCCCCATTGACGAGATGCCCTCAACACCAAACGGACCGGGCATCACCACGCCAATGCCCAGCACTTTCTGCCAGCGATCGCCC
Source organism: Pantoea sp. SS70 (assembly GCF_029866845.1). Lineage (NCBI taxonomy): Bacteria > Pseudomonadati > Pseudomonadota > Gammaproteobacteria > Enterobacterales > Erwiniaceae > Pantoea > Pantoea sp. SS70. The sequence goes on from NZ_CP117200.1 coordinate 256,959, forward strand.
AGCTGCGTTTTAATTTCGCTGAGCACGTCGGCGATGCGCGCTAATGTGGCATCCGGCTGGGGTTTTTGTACCAGAATCAGGCGGCGAAAATGAATTTCGCCGGTGAGATCCACCAGCACAATCAGCAGCGTTTGGTGATCAAGATGGATGCCGATCGAAAAGGCGCTGGCGGGATTAAGCGTCACCGGAATTGCCGGTTGCCCGCGTCCTTGTTTGCGCGGCGCACGGCTGGTGAGCAGTTCGGCCTGCTCCAGCTCTGCCACAATATTTGACACGGTTTGCGGCGTCAGCGCGGTGAGACGAGCCAGCTCGGCGCGGGTCAATTCGCCGTGCAGACGAATGGCTTCAATGATCACGCGGCGATTGTGCGCCCGTGCGTGTTCCAGATTGGTTCCCGACGTTTTCACCTTGCTCCCTTCCCTTTCGTCACCTGCGCTGCGAATAGCCGCATCAATATCTCTGATCGCACACACATTTTACAACCCTTTCGGGCAGGTGAATGGTTGAGGCGGGGATTTCGACAATTTTAATCTTTGGTGACCGTCTCAACGGTTATTTGATAAAAAGCCAACCTGCCACGGCTACCAGGCCGGTTAACAACGATGCGAAAACCGCGCCTGTTACGAATGAATGAGTTGTCGTCTGAAATAAATGATGAACGGGCATGGCTCTGTATTTGTATTTGGTTAGTCCCAGCAGTGGATGTTGCTGGTACAGCTATTTTTCCGTTTAATAGCCCACTTCATAATTTAAACATATTCATCCGGGGGGCTTGCAGGAGACAGAGTTGAAGCAAAACGCTTCTGCCGCCCCTAAGTCTTGACCGCTCCACCCTTGCAGTTCAGAGCCGTCACGCTAAATTAATGTTTTATCAGCATGTCAGTATGTTTCTATGGATAAAATCGTTGATATCTTCCTTCGCCTGCTCTACTAAGCCTCTAGATGGCAGGGTTAAAATCTGCTCACTATAACCAAACAGCATTGCATCCAACTGGCGCGCTACGCGGTGCACATCAACAATTCGGAACGACTGCTCGTCCATGCCTGTCTGTATAATGTTTGCCAGCACCTCATGCCACTCATCCAGAAAGGTTTGCATCAGACTCGCGTAAGCTTCGTCATGAGTAGAGAGTAACCATAAGGAACCATATAATTTACGGGTCGGGTCGGGGGCATCGGTAATCATCCCGTTAATAAATTCCTGCAATTTTTGCCTGGCGGATAAAGGCTGAATAATGAAACGAAATTCCTTGATTTCTGCATTGATAAAACTTGTTACTGCCGCAAGACTCAGCGACTGCCAGTCTTTAAAATAATGGTAAATATGGCTTCGTGACAGGCCCAGATACTCTGTAACATCTCGCGTTTTAACCTTATCAATACCCTTCTCTGTAAATAACTCAATAACCGCATTAAGAATTTTCTCTTTCATTAGCTCAGATTTAGCGTTCATCTCTTACCTCAGTTGACTTTGAGCAATTGCTCAAATAACATATAACATTATTGAGCACTTGCTCTATTTTAACAGAAGTACCACTCATGAACACTGAAAATATAAAGGCTATCTCCCCGACCACAAGCGCCTCCGGCACGCTGAAATCACTGGCTAACCGCTACCGCAAAAAGCTGTTCTTTACTTTTTTATTGGTCGTTGCCGAAAACGTCACTTATCTGTTGTATCCGATCCTGGCTGGCGTCTCCATAAACGCCATCATGTCCGGGCAGACGATAAATGCGATGCTCTATGGCGTATTGATCTTATTTATCTGGTGTCTGGGTGCAGCGCGCAGAAGCGTTGATACCCGCACTTTTGCCAGGATTTATGCGGCCCTGGCGGTATCCGTGATTAAGACTCAACGTAAAAATAACTTTAATCATTCAACCGTTGCAGCACGGGTTGTGTTGTCGAGAGAGTTTGTTGATTTTTTTGAACTGCACTTTCCTATGCTCATCACTTCGCTGTTTTCGATGATGGGTGCCGCAGTAATGTTGCTGATTATCGAATTCTGGGCGGGTATTGCCTGTTTGGTCATCCTGGCTTTACTGGCCTGTTTCCTGCCTGGTTTTGCCCGTAAAAATGAAGTGCTCTATAACAAACTCAATAATCGGCTGGAAAAAGAGGTTGATTTTGTTAGCAGGGCGACATCGTTATCTTTACAGCGACATTACTCCACGCTCGCCAGATTACGCATACGCCTCTCCGATCGCGAAGCAATGGGATATCTGTCAATCGGCGTGCTTGTCGCCATGCTATTTAGTCTGACCATTATCTGGATGACGCAGACAACGGGGATCAGTGCCGGGCACATTTATTCGGTCATGACCTATATGTGGATGTTCGCTACCAGCCTGGATAATGGCCCTCAACTGCTGGAGAAATACTCCCAGCTGAGTGATATCGGCCGCCGCGTCCATACGGAACAAATCTGATCCTAACGCACACTGCAAATTTTACTGCTTATTCCCGGATATTCCGATGCCGCAATTTTTTATTGAAAGGCCTGTTTTTGCATGGGTTATCGCCCTGTTTATTGTACTGGCAGGCATAATTGCCATTCCGCAGTTGCCCGTGGCGCAGTACCCCGCTGTGGCTCCTCCGAGCGTCAGCATTACGGTGACCTATCCCGGCGCCACGCCAGAAACGATGAATGAGTCGGTCATCTCGTTGATCGAGAGAGAAATCTCCAGCGTTGACGACATCCTCTACTTCGAGTCTTCAAGTGATACGTCAGGCACTGCCAGCATTACAGTGACCTTTAACCCCGGAACGGACATCAAGCTCGCTCAGGTTGATGTGCAGAACAAAATCAAGGTGGTTGAATCCCGGCTGCCTCAGACCGTACGTCAGAACGGTCTGAACGTGGAGGCGGCCAACGCGGGATTTCTGATGATCGTCGGGTTGCGCTCGCCCTCGGGTCGATTCAGCGAACAGGACCTAAGCGACTATTTTGCGCGTAACGTTTCTGAGGAACTACGTCGCGTGCCAGGCGTTGGCAAAGTACAGCTGTTCGGCGCTGAGAAAGCAATGCGCGTATGGCTGGACCCGGTCAAACTATTTAACTATAAGCTCTCGGTCAGCGACGTTACCACCGCGCTGAGCCAGCAGAACGCCCAGGTCTCGCCGGGCAGAATCGGCGATGAACCGGCGCAGCCCGGACAAGCGGTGACCTACCCGCTTAACGTACGCGGGCAGCTCAGTTCTGAGGAAGAGTTCCGCAACATTACGCTTAAGGCGCTAAGTAACGGTTCGCGCGTCCGGCTGGCTGACGTGGCGCGCGTGGAACAGGGTCTGCAGAGCTACGCGTACGCGATTCGTGAAAACGGCCATCCGGCTACTGCCGCAGCGATCCAGCTGATGCCGGGTGCCAATGCCGTCAGCACGGCAGAGGGCGTGCGTTCTCGGCTAAATGAACTCTCAACGGTGCTGCCGCAGGGCATGGCGTTCTCGGTGCCGTTTGATACCGCGCCGTTTGTGAAGCTGTCGATTGAGAAAGTCATCCACACTTTTATTGAAGCCATGGTGCTGGTATTCCTGGTGATGCTGCTATTTCTGCAGAATCTGCGCTATACCTTTATTCCGGCAATTGTCGCGCCGGTGGCGCTGCTCGGCACTTTTACTGTAATGCTGATGAGCGGGTTTTCCATTAATGTGCTGACCATGTTTGGCATGGTGCTGGCTATCGGCATCATTGTTGACGATGCGATTGTGGTAGTGGAGAGCGTTGAGCGCCTGATGGCTGAAAAAGGCCTGTCGCCAAAAGAAGCAACACGTAAGTCAATGCGCGAGATTACGCCAGCGATTATCGGTATTACGCTGGTGCTTACCGCCGTATTTATTCCCATGGGATTCGCCACCGGCTCGGTTGGCGTCATCTATCGGCAGTTCACACTTTCGATGGCTGTTTCCATTTTGGTCTCGGCTTTTCTTGCGCTGACGATGACCCCTGCACTGTGTGCTTCCCTGCTGAAGCCGATTGCGCAGCACGGCGTAGAAAAGAAAGGCTTTGCAGGCGTGTTTAACCGCCGCTTCAGTGCCCTAACGACAAGCTATGAGCGGGCATTGCACGTCACGCTGCGCCGTGGTGGCCGCGTCATGCTGATTTATGCCATGCTGAGTGCGGTGATTTTTGCTGCCTATCTGGCGCTGCCTTCATCCTTTATCCCTGAAGACGATCAGGGCTACTTTATGACGTCGATCCAGTTGCCGTCAGATGCCACACAAGAGAGAACCCGTCATGTGGTTGATCGGCTTGAAAAAGCGATCATGGAAAGGCCCGGCATTGCCAGTAATATCTCCATTTTTGGCTTTGGTTTTTCCGGATCCGGTCCGAACACCGCGATGGCCTTTACCACCCTGAAAGAATGGGGCGAACGGCAAGGCGCGACCGCTGATGGTGAAGCAAAATTTGTCCAGACGAAGATGAATGACGATCCCGCCGCCACGGTAATGAGCCTGATGCCGCCCGCGATTTCTGATATGGGGACTTCATCGGGTTTTGACCTCTACCTCGAAGATCGTGCCGGCCGCGGTTTTACAGCATTGTTGCAGACAGCCTCAGAGCTAACGGAGAAAGCCAATAACAGTGGCGTGGTCAGTGATGTCTACATTGAGGGTTTACCTGCGGGTGTAAGTGCCACTCTTGAGGTAGACAGAGAAAAAGCGCAGGCAATGGGCGTCAGCTTTGACGACATTAATCAGATGCTGTCAGTCGCGATTGGCTCAAACTACGTCAATGACTACGTAGATAACGGGCGAGTACAACAGGTTATTGTGCAGGCGGACTCCCGTTACCGTATGCAGCTGGCAGATTTACTCAAGCTTTACGTTAGGAATGCCTCGGGTGAGATGGTGCCGCTGTCGGCCTTTATCTCGACGGACTGGACCCAGTCGCCGCAGCAGCTCAGTCGTTATCAGGGCTATCCGGCGATTAAAATCACTGGCAGCGCCGCTGCTGGTTACTCCAGCGGGGCAGCGATGGCTGAAATGGACCGACTTGCCGCTTCTCTTCCAGCAGGCTATTACACTGAGTGGACTGGCACCTCGCTGCAGGAACGTAGCTCAGCGGCTCAAATGCCGCTGTTGATCGCCTTATCCGTTCTTATTGTTTTCCTGGTGCTTGCCGCGCTGTATGAGAGCTGGACAGTACCGCTTTCAGTAATACTTGTCGTTCCGCTGGGTATGGCTGGCGCTCTACTGGCGGTATTTCTCGCAGGTATGTCTAACGATGTTTTTTTCAAAGTCGGTATGATCACACTAATCGGACTTTCAACCAAAAACGCCATCCTCATTGTAGAGTTTGCGCGACAACTTTATGCGCAGGGTGAGCCGCTGCTTGAGGCAACGAAGCAAGCAGCCCGACTACGCCTGCGGCCAATTATCATGACGTCACTGGCTTTTACTCTTGGTGTGGTTCCCCTGATGATGGCAAACGGTGCCAGTAAGAGCACCCAGAATGCGATTGGCACAGGCGTGTTCGGCGGGATGCTTAGCGGTACGCTGCTGGCCATCTTCTTTGTGCCCGTATTTTTTGTGATTATCACATCGGCTGTGCAAAAGCTTAGCGGCTTGCTGAAAAGGGTAAATAAAGGCTGAATGCTAAGCCCAGGCAATCCTGAGTTGATTGCATTGCCATCCATCGACAATGTTAATAAACCCTGCTTTAAACGCGAAGACCCACTTTTCGCTCATAGGGGACGCTGTCATGCACAGCGTCCACTATGGCAGGAGCGGACATTGTTGGCATCGTGTTTATTGTTAACTGAGCAGTTCATATTGCGGTAATACCCGGCCATCGTCACTGACGAGGTATTTAGCGCCATCTCAGCGACCCATCCTTAACAGGAAGAGCCACAGAGTAAGCTTGCCTGAGGCTGTTTTCACACGGAGTCGAACGAAAAGAAATCAAACAATGCGGGGCCCAGATTAAAGAAGAGCCCCAATGTAAATGAAAATATTAAACCTGGAACGCTTCAACCATGCCTCGCAACGCATGTGCCTGAGCAGAAAGCTCTTGCGACGCAGAGGAGGACTCTTCAACCAATGCAGCATTGTTCTGCGTTACGCCATCCATTTGGCTGACGGCAATGCTGACCTGTGAAATTCCCTGCATTTGTTCAGAAGAAGCCAGAGATATCTCGTCCATCGCATCCGCAAGCTCACCTACCATGCTGACTATTTTCATGATGCTCTGCCCGGTTCCTGTCGCCACGTTCACACCACTTTCCACCTGCCCTACGGCCTGCTCAATGAGTTGTTTGATATCCCGTGCAGCAGTCGCACTTCGTTGTGCTAACGTTCTGACTTCACCGGCAACCACGGCAAATCCCCTTCCTTCTTCACCGGCGCGAGCAGCTTCAACGGCGGCATTGAGTGCAAGAATATTGGTCTGGAAGGCAATGCTTTCAATGACGGAAGTAATATCCCTCACTTTTGTCGCGCTGAGAGAAATCTCGTTCATCGTATCCGACATTTTCTGCACATCCGCCTCACCAGCTCGCGCCAGCTCTGCTGTCCCACGTGCAACTTGTGCCGTCTGCTGTGCACCTGCAGTATTACTTTTCACCGTTGCCGTGAGTTGCTCCATACTCGCGGCCGTTTCCTGAAGCGCAGCGGCCTGCTGTTCAGTACGGGATGAAAGTTCAGTGTTGCCTTTTGATATCTCATCCGCGGCTAAAGCAACGGATCCAGCCGAGTCTTTAATTTGTGATACCAGTCCACGTAGACTCTCCTGCATACGATCTAACGATGCCAGTAGGCTGTGCTTATCGTTACGGCGCAAGGTTATTGAGGTTGTCAGATTCCCCGCGGCGATGGCTGCCGCAAGTGCCTGTGCCTGGGCGGGCTCGCCGCCTAGCTGACGCATCAGTACACGTACGATTAAATAACCGGTCACCACAGAAATAATCACCGAGAGCGCCGCCATTATTAATAAAATAAACGCTGTACGTGTCGTGGATGCACTATTCTCAGCCATCGTATCCTTGCTGAGTGTCATTTCGATGTTTGTTAGCGCATCCAGCGATCCCATTAATGCCTGTTGCGCCGGTCGCGCCGTTTTCATGAGGTAAACCGTTGCTTCTTGCTGACGGTTATCGAGTCCCATCTGCCCTGCGATCATTAACGTCTCCATCGCGGCGCTCTCAGAGGCAACGACTTTTTCAAGAGCCTCCTTCCCGTGAGAGGAAACATTGAACCTCATGCTATCTACCAGCTCACGGCGCTTCTCAATATAATTTTTCTGCTGCGAGATTAATCTTTGCCATTCAGGCTGCATTTCTACGGGATCGCTCAGTAAAGCCAGGTTGCGCACGGCAATGGCCATATCTCGAGCAATTCCCCGCATATCCTGAACCAGCGTAAAGCGCTTCATCTTGTTATTGACCGTATCTTCCATCCCATCCCGCGCCTGCCATAATGCGTTCAGAGCAATCCCCGTGCACAATACGAAAAGAATAATGAGCAGACTGAAACCCGCAGCCAGACGTGTAGATATTTTCATTTATAATTCTCTTAAAGTTCAAGATGCTTTGCCGAAGAAGAGGAATTATAGACAGTGAAATTAACCCTGCCTGCGCGACAAATTAATAAGGGCTTCACTCAAATTCATCACGCACGGAAAATATAAGAACTGCTTGAGTTATCACGGATTACTTAAGTTAAATTTGGCATTTTTAAATGCTTTGGATTAATTTAACCCCGTAAATAACTCAATTTAAATTAACCTTTATTTTAGGGAAAATATTTTATATTTTTTTAGTTACATTATTTTAAAAACGAAGCGTGTTTTAAAAACACGCTTACTTCGAGAAAATTTAACTTATGTTACGCTCTTACCATTACTCAGATTGGATTGAAAAGGAAACGACAGCTTCCTGTAATACCAGAAAACGCCATAATCATACTGAAAGTCTGTCCTATTTTGTCCTCACCGTGGTAACGGCGACCGGCATGCCCTCCTCTGGCCAACTTCATCACATACTTGAAGATCATGCTAAATGGAAAAGAAGTTGAGCGCCGGAGAGAGCATGTGAAACGGGCTGGCTTAATCTCACATTGGCAGCGTATCAGGTTGGAAAAATTGATATGACCCATCACGTCGTGCTTTAGCCTGATACATCGCTGTATCGGCATTTTCAAATAACGTATTTACCGTTTTTGTCCCAAATCGTGCCAGGCTGATGCCAATCGATGCGCCGATCTTTACTTCTACGCCATTGATAGCAAAAGGACCCTTCAGGCCGTCTATGAGGCGCAGTGCAATAGCGGCTGCAGCATCATGACTACTGCACTTTGCTGCCACGACAAACTCGTCTCCTCCCTGACGTGCTAACGAGTCGCCCTGGCGCATGCAACTTTGTAGCCGTTCGCTTACCTGCTGCAGCAACATATCCCCTATTGCGTGCCCCATCGAATCGTTAACTGCTTTGAATCCATTCAGATCGATAAACAGGACAGTCGTATACGCAGGATCTTCTACGTGCGTAAGCATGGATTGCACTTTGTCGTTGATCCAGGCTCGGTTTGGCAGTCCGGTTAAGGTGTCGCGGGTCGCGAGCAGCTCAAGCATCAACATCTTTTCTTTATCACGGGTGATGTCACGCGAAACCAGCACTGCTCCGATATTTTTACCTGTAGAGGGATCGCTTACGCCGCAGGCCTTAGTGCCAAGTGTAATGTAGTGACCGTTACGATGCCTTTTACGCACCTCGACGACGTCTGGTAACTCAGCACCGTTGAAGATATTTGCCAGAACTGCCGCAGCAGGCTTTTGATCGTCGATATGCAGGAAGTCCACCACCAGCTGGCCCACTATTTCATCGGCTGACCAGCCTATCATTTCGCTATACGAAGGAGAGATCGAAACGTACCGACCATCCGCATCACAGTGGGCGATCAGATCAGTACTGTTTTCAATCAACAAACGATATTCTGTCGCCGTGCGCAGCGCGTCCTGAAGGGCTTTGCGCTGTCCGGTAACATCTAAAACGAAGCCGCTAAACTGTGTATGAGAATCACCTGGTTGGCATGCCGGCAGACCTGAAACAATCACATGGCGCATCGTTCCATCCAGACACTTGATCGGCACCTCTATATTAAATGGCGTCTTAAACTCTAATGCCGCTGTCAGCTGCATCGCGATTTTTGCATCTTCCTCTACCAGCGCAAGGCTAAGCCACTCACAAAGCGTTATGCCTTTAAGTAGGGGCAATAAGCCTTCAGGGCTTTCCTGGCTGGCAATGCAAATGCCCCGTGCATCCGTCGACCAAACGGCAGAAAGTGTGGGTTTGATCGCGATATTCATGCTGGTGATTCCGTTGTTTGCCGATGATGCTGAACACATTTATTTCTGCTGCTAAAACCCATCAGGTGCTGAAAAAGTGCCTGATTATGATAACGTCATGCTTTCCATCGCAGCACTGCCAGAGCCTGTTATGAGGCATCTTAGGGCCGCAAAAGCTGATCTCTATTTATCGGCTGATGAGTTCAGGATCTTTAGTGACCCGCATTAAACATTGCCGATCTCGACACGGCGTTTCGCTTCGTGCTTTTTATCGAGCAGGTATTATCCAGCGACATCTGATGCTCATGCCATACGCGTGGGCGCGACTGAAAATGCATAGGCAATATTCACCGCTCCGTCTTCAGTCGGGCAATTATAGGTGAGTATTGAGTCATCATACTTTGCTTTCTTCTCAACGCTCTCAGAGCTGTAAACACATGACCTGCTTCGTGGTTAAAGTGGATCGTGCAGTGTGCATGTCGGCTTCTCGCCAACAGCGGACATAACAGCATGCCGCTATTAAGTCACTTGAAGGGGCAAAATTTGATTCTGGCCTCGATTTTTACCTATCAAAAAATTAGGTTGCCTATCGATGCACCGCCATCAACATATAAGGTTTGTCCTGTTATAAAGGCCGCATCCTCCGACATCAGAAAGGCAATTGTTGCAGCGATCTCAACCGGTTGCCCAAACCGTTTCATAGGTACACCCGCAAGATAGCGCGCCTCACCCTCACTTCCTGGCGGATTGTTTGCCCTGAAAAGTTCGGTTTCAGTAGGACCGGGCGCCACGGCGTTCACGGTAATTCCGGTCTGAGCGAGTTCCAGAGCCCAGTTACGGGTGAAACTAATCAAGGCCGCTTTAGCTGCGGCATACGCGGTCCGCTCAACGCTGCCCAGCACGGTAAGACTGGAAATATTGACGATCCTTCCCCAGCCCCGATCCTTCATTCCAGCCAGAATAGCCTGAGTTCCCTGTATCGCCGGGAAGAGATTGACGCGCATCACATCGTCAAACTGGGTTAAATCGATTTCACCAAGGCGCTGTGGCTTTACCAGCCCGACGTTGTTTACTATCCCGTCAAAGACGAATTGCTGACTCAAGGATTCAAAGGTCTGGCGGGTTTGCTCAACGTCTGCCAGATCTGCGTTGATTAAGGTACCGGGAAAGTGTGGGTTAGCGCCTCGCGCCAGTCCAACCACCTGATGCCCCGCACCGGCAAGCCGATGGGACAGTGCCAGCCCGATGCCCTTACTGGCACCGGTAATCAGAAATGTTTTCTTCATCATTTACTCCAGTTATTGATCTCAGGGACAGAGCGCCGGAACAGGGTTAAAAACCATCTCTCAGATATTCTAAAGTGCAGCGCCTCAAACTGAGGCGAGCGCGTTAACGCGTTCAATCGCGCGCTTGACGGCAGGGCGTGCCGCCATCTGTTCAAACCATAGTGTAACATTCGGTGCGTTTTCAAGGCTTACGCCAGCAAACTCGCGACGCCACAACCAGCCAAAGTGCGCGATATCGGCAATCGAAAATGCCTCTCCAGCGACAAACTCATGATCGGCAAGGATGCTATCCAGCACTTTTACTGTACGGTCGGCTTCTGATGAAAAACGTTGCATTGCCAGCGGTTGCGGCCCAGCTGCCTGACGTAGAAAGAATCCGGCCTGACCAAAAGCAGGCCCCAGTCCAGAAGCATGAAAAAATAACTGCTCAAATACGCGCGCTCTTTCCAGGCCAGCGGCAGGCAAAAGTATTCCGTTCTTTTCGGCAAGATAAACCAGATTAGCGGCGGATTCGGTCAGCACCCGCTTCCCGAAACCGGCATCCGTATCGACAAGCACCGGGACTTTGCCGTGAGGATTAAGGGTGATGAATTCAGCCGATTTCTGCTCTCCTTTACGCACATTCACAGCGTGTAAAATATAATCAAGACCGAGTTCTTCCAGCGCAATCGGCACTTTGATGCTGTTAGGCGTAGCAAATGCATAGATATCTATCATGATCCTTTCCTGGTTAAAATTACCGCCGGGCCATTCCCGAGGTGCTGTGCAAGATATTGGCTGGCACGTCACGGGAATAGTAGTTATCCTGCCGGGATAACAACTATTCTTCAGGGGAATGAGATGGATCGCTTTCAGGCTATGGCCACGTTTATTCGCGTAGTGGATACAGGGTCTTTTTCAGCTGCGGCCAGACAGCTCAACATCGGTCAACCTGCCGTATCGAAAATTGTGGCTCAGCTAGAAGCCCGCTTACACACCAGTTTGTTGACCCGTTCAACCCATGGCCTGACACCAACCGAGGCAGGCCAGCGATTTTACGAGCGGGCGCGTCTCGCCTTGCAGGAAGCAGACGAGGCTGAACTGGCCGCCAGAGGCGCGGGAAAAGGGCTGTCCGGAAAATTACGCATTTCAGCAGCCACCACGTTTGCGAGGCTGCATGTCATTCCTCAGCTTCCACGTTTTCTTGAGGAACACCCCGAATTGGATGTGGACGTCATTCTTGATGACCGGGTGATTGACCTGATTGCCGAAGGTGTTGACGTGTCGTTAAGGATGGGAAACCTGCCCGACTCTACTGCCGTAGCCCGTAAACTGGCGACAAGTCCACGATCCGTTATCGCCACGCCAGACTATCTTGCCAGCAAAGGGGAGCCCAGCACGCCAGCCGAACTGGCAGAACATGATGCCGTTCTTTATAACCCTCGGCCAAGCCTGTGGTCATTTACCCGCGAGGACGCGGTTATTCCCATTTCTTTGAGAGGGCGCATTCGAGTCAGTGCCGCCGAAGGTCAGCGCGCTGCCGTGCTCAGTCATATGGGATTGTGCATTGCTTCTGACTGGATGTTTGCAGGGGAACTTAAAAGCGGCGCGGTCAGAAAAGTGCTAACGGCATGGCAGCTGCCATCCATCGATTTGTGGGCCGTGTTCCCTAATGGCCGTCTGGCAAGCGCCAAAGCACGACAGTTCGCCGGCTTTGTTGAAACCATCATGGCGGAAAAATAGCTACAGCTATTCCTTATGGGAATAGCTGTTATCTAATCATGAGGCGATCCCTTTTTAATGGGAATGGAATAGTGTTGTTTCACGGCCAGCCACTCCGGGCTGGAAACAACAAGGATCGCCTCCATGACAACGTTTGACTCTTATCGTAATGCCTTTGCCAATGCCCGCCTGACGCGCAAACCCAATGGCGTACTGGAAGTCCAGTTCCACACAGCCGGTGAAAAGCTGGTTTTTGATGGCCACACCCACGAACAGTTTGTTTCCCTTTTTCACGCCATCGGCGAAGACCGTGAAAACCGCGCTGTGATCCTAACCGGCTCAGGTGATGCCTTTATGGACGCCATCAGCCCGGAAGGGTTCGATTTCTTCAGTCCGCTCGGTTTCGACAAAATCCTGCGTGAAGGCAAAAAGGTGCTCAGCAACATTCTGGATATCGAAGTCCCGATGATCACCGCGTTAAATGGCCCGGTGCTGCTTCACAGCGAATATGCCTTGCTGACCGATATCGTACTGGCAACTCCAGAGACGGTTTTCCAGGATAAACCCCATTTCGAATTCGGTATTGTTCCCGGCGATGGCGTTCACATTTTGTGGCCAGAAGTCATCGGCTCAATCCGCGGTCGTTACTTCCTGCTTACCCGTCAGGTGCTTGATGCGCAGACGGCGAAAGAGTGGGGGGTAGTGAACGAAATTGTTCCCGCAGATAACCTCCTTGCTCGTGCACATGAAATTGCTGATGGTATTGCCGCCCTTCCGCCGCTGACCTCGCGTTATACCCGTATTGCACTGACTCAACGCCTGAAACGACTGTTAGAAGAAGGCATTGGTTATGGTCTGGCCCTTGAGGGAATAAGCGCGGCCCAGGTTGTACACACCATGGCTCAGCAACAGGCCTGATGGCTAGCCACCACCGATAAAGTAAACCACTGAACTTGATAATGACCATAACGAGGAACTCCCTGTGAACAGGAGCTCTTCCTCATTGCGAGGGGAATATTATGAAGACGTTACTGTTACCTGTTTCTGCTGGAAAATTACAGCTGAGTCACCGCGTGGTGATGGCGCCCACCACGCGCATGCGAACCGTAAAGGGCGGTATCCCGGGCGAATTAATGATTGAATACTATCGCCAGCGTGCAAGTCAGGGAGGACTACTTATCGCTGAAGCAACAGCTGTGTCTCCCTTTGCTAACGCTTATGAAGATGCTCCGGGTATTTTTACTGATGAACAACAGTCGGGCTGGCAACGATTAGTCGAGGCGGTACATGCTCGTGGCAGTCAAATCGTACTTCAGCTTTGGCATCCGGGCCGCCAGTCGCTGCCTGAATTGTCAGCAGGCCGCCAACCCATCGCCCCTTCTGCGCTGATCGCCAGAGATACCTATGGCGTGGTTAAAAATCCCCAGGGCGCGTATGAGGGCAAACTTTTTCCTGAGCCCCGTGCATTAGAAACGAGTGAGATAAAAGGTCTTATGGATGAGCTGCGACAGGCCGCCCTTCGAGCCAAAGCCGCTGGATTTGATGGTGTCGAGTTGCATGCAGCCAATGGCTATTTACCTGAACAGTTTCTGCTGGATGGCAGCAATCAGCGCACTGATAACTACGGTGGCAGCCTTGAAAACCGTGCGCGTTTTTTGCTGGAGTCAGTGGAAACACTCAATGCTGTGTGGGGGCCGGGACGCGTTGCCTTACGTATTTCTCCGAGCGGTATCTATGGCGATATGCATGACAGTAATCCCACGGCGACTTTCCGCTATCTGGTCGAGCAATTGAACCCGTTAGAGCTGGCCTATTTGCACATTATTGAACCCCGTATCGTCGGTCCAGATGACAGGGAGTCAGGACATTATTCCGAACCGGTCGCAAGCCGAGATTTGCGTGCTTTTTATCAGGGAACCATTATTGCGGCAGGCGGTTTCAAGCCGGATGATGCAGAAAGTATGCTGCAACAGGGTGACGCTGATCTAATCGCCTTTGGTCGCCTTTTCACTTCAAACCCCGACTTGCCAGAGCGTATTCGCCATGCATTCCCATTGACCGCATTTAACCGCGACACCTTCTTTGGCGGGGACGCGCGAGGTTATACCGATTTTCCTGCTTATTCCCCTTTACCGCTGTAAAGGGTGGTTTGATTGCATCGACCACATGTGCTTTAGAACCATAGAAAATTTAGTCATTATTGATGATCCGGTACGCCAAACTAATACCGGATCATTTGTAATTTAAAATCGACATCAACTTTTTAAAGCTGAGACGTCCGCTTTTCGCTCATAACGGACGTTGTGCAGGCCCATGTCCGCTATGAGCGAAAAGCAGACTTCAGTGCTTTGGACAAACCCATAATGCAACTAAGGATCATTTATGTTAAAAAAATGTTTCTTGGTAGTTATGTCTGAAACCTAATGGAACAGAAATGAGAACGCAGAAGCGATGCATGGGATATGTGGCCATAGTCGTTGATGACTATGATCGGGCAATTGAGTATTACACGGAAACGCTGGGGTTTACTCTCGTTGAAGATACACCTCAGCAGGGTAAACGTTGGGTCGTAATCACACCTAACCCGGAAAGCGATTGCAATCTTCTACTGGCACGCGCTTCAAATGAGAGGCAGGAAGATTTTATAGGCAATCAATGTGGTGGAAGGGTATTCCTTTTTCTGCAAACTGATGACTTTTGGCGCGACTACAACTCCATGAAATTAAAAGGCGTTACATTCTCCCAAGAGCCTCGCGAAGAGGAGTACGGAACAGTAGTTGTATTTGAGGACCTGTACGGCAACCGCTGGGATCTTTACCAGAACAAGCAAAATTAAAACTCCCTAACGGTTGAGTCATTACGACGTTTCCGCCCCCAAAATAATGTCCGCTTTTCGCTGTGAGTTCAATGGGTCGATGCAACGCTATCCTTAATCGAAGGGGGACGTTGCCATGAAACGAAGAACGCGTATTAACTACACGCCGGAACAGAAAGCGATTATCTGGGACAGATATAAGCAAGGTGATTCCTTGCATGATATCGCCAGAATGTTCGACAGATATCATTCTTCTATTATGCCCACTATCCACCAGACTGGTGGATACCGCCCCCCTGTCCGAAAGCGTCATCCGTTAGCGCTTTCACTTTATGAAAGAGAGGAAATATCCAGAGCGCTGGTAGCAAAAATCAGCATCAGGGCGATCGCAAACAAACTCTCGAGAGCCCCCTCAACGATTAGCCGGGAGATCAAGAGGCACGGTGGTGCAAAACAATACCGTGCATCAAAAGCGGATACTGCTGCGTGGGAAAATGCTCTGAGACCAAAACCTTGCAAGCTAATTGAAAGACCAACACTGTGTAAAATCATCGCAGAGAAGATGCATCAGGACTGGTCGCCGGAACAAATCACCGGTTGGCTGAAACGCTGTTATCCGGATAATCAGGAAATGCATGTGTCACACGAAACGATATATAAAACGCTTTTTATACAAACCCGAGGTGCATTAAAAAAAGAACTGCAGCAATGCCTCAGAAGCGGAAGAGTCGTGCGTAGATCCAGAACATCATCGCTTAAAGGGAAAGGATTAGGGTCAATCCCGAATACGATCTCTATCAGCGAAAGGCCACCTGAAGCCGCCGACAGAGCCATATCAGGTCACTGGGAAGGTGACCTGATCCAGGGCTCTAAAAACTCCTATATCGTCACCCTCGTAGAACGTCATTCCCGTTTTGTTATGCTGGCCAGGATCAGGGACAACAAGACCATAACGGTTATATCTGCACTCATCAAACAAGCCCGGGAATTACCTGCTGAGCTTTATAAAACATTAACATGGGACCGGGGTGCTGAAATGACTAACCACACCCGGTTTACTGTAGCCACAGATATCCAGGTTTACTTCTGCGATCCCCAATCCCCCTGGCAACGCGGCTCCAATGAAAATACAAACAGATTGCTTAGGCAGTATTTTCCAAAAGGAACTGACCTATCGGTTCACAGCCAAGAAAGACTAAACAGCGTTGCCAGACAGCTCAACGAAAGACCGAGAAAAACGCTAGACTATGAATCACCCGCAGAGCGTTTTAACCAATGTGTTGCATCCATCAGTTGAACTCACAGCTCATAGCGGACCTTGTCTAAGACGCACTTCTGCTTCGTGCCTGAAGCGGACTTTAAGCACCTTAGCCGCCCTGAGGGCGGCTCTCAGTCTCAACTCATTTCTCAGAGTGAAAGGCCCAGTCAGCTGCTGTCGCGAGCGACACAAACGGGCCAGCTAGTGTGACGTTGTGGTGGCTGATGATTTCATTTGCGGAAAGGTAATTGTTATCCATTGTCGTGTGCGCATCTGAAATCAGCACGGTCCTGAATCCCTGTTCCGGTGCTGCGCGGCAGGTAGTGTCCACACAGAATTCTGTTTTCATCCCGGCGATAACCAGTTCCTTAACACCTCGCTGGCTAAGCTGACGCTGCAGGTTCGTATCCCGGAAACAGTTGGGGTGCTTTTTGATAAACACGACATCGTGCTCGGCGTTCACATTCATTTCGGGTATCAGTTGTGTCAACGGACTTTGCTCAGAGAAGTGAGAATCATCAGGTCCGGTGTGGCGGGCAAAAAATACGGGCACCTTAGCCTACCTCGCTTTTTCAATCAGCAAGCAGATGTTAGACAGAACCGAGTCGGCAAAATACGGTGAGGCGGGGCCACGGAAAAGTCCCTGCTGCATATCGATAACTAAAAGCGCATTTTCAGATGAAATCATGATGTATCTCCATTCAGTGAGTCATGAACGGAGAAATTTTCTTCCCCGTCCGGTTTGGCGGGGAGTCAGAGTCTGTTTTGTCAGGAGCCAGTCACAGATACGCCCACGCCGCCGAAAGTTCCGGTGGTGGTAACGGTTGTAACTGGATGAACTGACTTAATCATTTTCTGACTTTCTCTTATGGGTTGGGTATCAGGAACAGGAAACACAACGAATCCAAAAAAATTGCTCTTTTCTTTTAGCACTGAGATTTACCGGATTCAACAAATATGTTTCCTCAATATTGCCGAGCTTTGTTGGCACCCCCTGCCCCGCAAAGGAAAGCAATTTGGCTTCCGCTTCTCGCTAATATGGGACATTGGCCTGACGTCATTACACTTTTGGCAAAAGCAGATATTATCTGAGTTATGCAGTTTCACCTGGCTTAGCTCGTCTATTTATCTCATTGCATCTTATAACAGGTTAATGCTGTTTATCAGATAGCAACGGCTTCATGAAACTGCGTTCGTGGCTAAGGATGAACTTTTTGTGGTTAGTTTCATCGAAAAGTTTGACACATTCAGCCTTACTTAAAGTGGCTACTCTGTATTCTTCATACTGCACAGGGGGCAGTAGCGGCCTGGATCAAAATGGCTCACCTGCGAAATGGCGACTATCTATTCCAGTCTCGCGTTGGCTCATAACGCCACATCTCAACCCGGCAATATAACCGTATTTTTCACGGATGGATTGAGAAGCTCGGTCTCGACGATTCGCTTTACAGCACGCATTCTATGCGCAGGACTAAACCTTATCTAATCTACAAAAAACAAAAAATCTGAGGGTAATCCAGCTTCTGTTGGGCCATAAAAAACTCGAAAGCACAGTTCGTTACCTGGGCATTAAAGTCGATGATGCCCTGGAGATATCTGAATCGATTGAAGTCTAACTAGCGAGGGTTGCAACAGCAGCCCTGTGCCAGAAGCGGACGTTGGTGATTTATTTATATGCACTGCTGAAAAAAAGTCCCCTAAGCCCAACACATTCAATCCTCACTGGCTTCATGATTAACAAGACGCGCACGGCAGACATCCAGAATTTCATCAGCCAGAGCGGAATTATCTGGGCAGGCACGAGACAACACCAGTGCACCCACAAGATGGGCGATGGTATCTATCAGGTCAGCGCGCGTGCCATTTTCAGTTCCTAAAACGGCGAGTTGGCGTTCAAGTCCGGCGGCAAATGTCGCCTTGATTGATTCAGACTGACGGGATGTATCGGTGCCCAGTGCTGACATCACGCACCCTTTTCCCATATCATCGCGATGTTGTCGGGAGAGGTAGTATGCAATAAATTTTTCCCGGTCCACACCTGCCGTGCTTTCTGCAGTACGCGTAAATCCGCAGCTCATCGCTTCCGCCATCAGGTCTGCCTTTGAACCAAAGTGCTTGTAAAACCCGCCATGGGTTAAGCCTGCCGCTGACATCAGTTCCGCCACGCCCACGCCATCGTAACCGCGTTCGCGAAAGAGTTCTGAGGCCGTTTCAACAATGCGTGTCCGGTTTTCCCGAACCTGCTCTTTCGACACTTTCATGCTTTCCTGCCCCTCTTAAAAGTTGAGTTTAAGTATACATTGATGATGACCGTAATCAAACGAGTTGACATTATAGATTATGATCATCATCATTATATTGACACCTCAACCCACCATTAACGGGCGAATAAGCATGACGAATCAGACATTATTTCAACCCTATGAACTTGGCTCACTAACGCTGACCAACCACATCGTGATGGCACCGCTGACACGTAACCGGGCCGGAACGGGGCTGGTGCCGGGCGAACTGGCGGCGACCTACTACGCCCAGCGTGCCACAGCAGGATTGCTGATCACTGAAGCCACGCAGATCTCCGCACAGGCGCAGGGCTATCAGGATACGCCGGGGATCTACACGCAGGCTCAGATCGATGGCTGGCGTAAAGTAACTGACGCGGTGCATGCCAAAGGTGGGCGCATATTTGTACAGTTATGGCACGTAGGACGAATTTCGCATGTCGATTTACAGCCGGGTGGCGCTGCACCGGTCGCGCCGTCAGCCATTCGCGCCGAGACAAAAACCTTTGTGAACAATGGCTTTGCTGATGTTTCTGAGCCACGTGCGCTGGAGTTGCAGGAAATACCGGGGATTATCGACGATTTCAGAACGGCATCGGCCAATGCCATTGCCGCCGGCTTTGACGGCGTAGAGATTCACGGCGCGAATGGTTATCTACTGGAACAGTTCCTCAAAGATGGCGCAAATCAGCGTACTGATGAATACGGCGGCTCTGTTGAGAATCGTGCGCGCCTGTTGCTGGAAGTCACGGCGGCTGTAAAAGATGAGATTGGTGCTGACCGCACCGGCGTACGTATTTCACCGGTTTCTCCTGCTAATGCGATTTCGTGCAGTGATCCGCAGCAGCAATATGATTACGTCGCTGACCAACTCAGCGCATTAGGCATCGTGTACCTCCATGTAGTTGAAGGTGCGACGGGTGGCCCGCGTGATGTATCCCCGTTCAATTACGACTCCCTGCGCCGGCGTTTTAAAAACACCTATATTGGCAACAATGGCTATGACCTGGAACTGGCGTCCGCTCAGCTTGCGCAGGGTAAAGCCGATCTGTTCGCGTTTGGTCGCCCGTTCATCTCCAACCCCGATCTGGTCGAAAGGCTGAAGACGGGCGCACCTCTGGCCTCAATCAACCCTGAAACACTTTATGGCGGTGGCGCAGCGGGATATACCGATTACCCGTCGCTGACTGAGACCAGTAAGTAAAGCACCGGTGTGACGGTTCTTCATACATCGCACATGGCGAATTCTGTTTACACTTTAATAAAGAAGATCAAATTATGACTAAAGCTTCAGTTCTCATTACAGGCGCATCCACGGGTATTGGTGCGGTTTACGCTGAACGGTTCGCCCGCCGGGGCCACGACCTGGTTTTGGTTGCGCGCGACAAAACGAAGTTAGAAATACTGGCTGATCGTCTGCGACAGGAAAATGGCATTTCTGTAGATGTTTTGCCTGCTGACCTTACGCAAACGAGCGATTTAGCTGTGGTCGAAGCTCGCCTGCGTGAAGACGCGCAGATTGGCATTCTTATCAATAACGCGGGTATTGCACAGTCCGGCAGTTTTACAGAGCAGACACCTGATTCAATAGAAAGCCTTATCGCGCTTAATGTTACTACGCTGACGAGACTTGCCAGTGCCGTGGCACCACGCTTTGTGCAAGCGGGCGAGGGATCGATCGTCAACATCAGTTCCATCGTCGGACTCGCCCCAGAATTTGCCATGACGGTTTACGGCGCCACCAAAGCCTTCGTGCTTTTCCTGTCTCAGGGAATGAATGTCGAGCTGTCATCTAAAGGCATTTATATCCAGGCGGTGCTCCCTGCCGGCACTTACACGGAAATCTGGGACCGTGCGGGTATCGACATCACTAACTCGGCAAAATTCATGGAAGTGGGCGAATTAGTGGATGCCGCACTGGTAGGTTTTGACCGCCGTGAACGGGTCACCATTCCGCCTTTACATAATGCTGCCCGCTGGGACACCCTGGATGCTTCGCGTCAGGCTCTGCTTTCAGACATCAAACAAGATGAATCCGCAGAACGATATAAATCACTGTAATCAATGAGGTGTCCTGTGCAGAACGGTCTTCCGGCTGTTCTGCACAGCGGTAAATCCGACATAAATCCATTACAGCCTGTCGTCTCATCAGCGATGAGAAACCTGAAACATCTCATGAAGGCCTTATTCAGCATGGCAAAAAAACGTGTTGCACTGATTACCGGCGCGTCCTCGGGTATCGGCGAAGCGTCTGGTCATAAACTTTTAGCCGCAGGATTTACGGTATATGGTACGAGCCGGCGTGGCGCTCAGGCGGGAAAGCATCCATTTCCTTTACTGGCGCTGGATGTGACGGACGACGCTTCTGTCGAGGCCGCCATTGAGGAGTTGCTGCGTCTGGAGGGGCGAATCGATGTTCTGATTAATAATGCGGGCTTTGGGGTTGCTCCAGCGGCGGCGGAAGAGAGTTCTATCGAACAGGCCAAACACATTTTCGACACCAACTTTTTGGGCATCGTCAGGTTGAGCCGCGCAGTGATCCCTCAAATGCGCCGTCAAGGCAGCGGGCGCATCATCAATATCGGTTCGATACTCGGCATCGTTCCGTTGCCGTATGTGGCACTTTATGCTGCCAGTAAGCATGCGGTCGAAGGGTATACCGGAGCACTGGATCATGAACTGCGCACAAAGGGCATCAGAGTGTCTGTCATCGAACCTGCCTATATGAAAACACAGTTTGAAGCCAATAATATCGAGGCGGATGCAAAGCTTCAGGAGTATGACCAGATCCGGGCTAAGCTGACGAAAGTGGTGAGCAAAGCAATGGCTGAGGCGGAAAGTCCGGAGGTGGTGGCTGACGTGGTGGTTAAAGCTGCTCAGACTTTACGCCCGAAGGTGCGCTACACGGCGGGAAGGCTGGCAGGTCAATTGAATTTTATTCTCAGATTCGCTCCTGCGTCATTCCTGGATAATGTGGTGCGCAAAAGTCTTCAGCTTGATGCGAAAAAATAAATGAAGAATAAGACGATGAAAGCACTTACGTTTAAACGCTATGGTAAATCCCCTGAGCTGGGATTCGATAATATCGATTGCCCTTCCCCCAATGATAATGAAATTCTGGTAAAAGTTTTCGCTGTGGGTCTGAACCCGATTGATAACATGATCCCAACCGGAATATTCAAACCGGTTTTGCATTTTAAACTCCCCGCCACTTTGGGAAGCGACTTAGCCGGGGTTGTCATCGCCGTGGGGAGTCGAGTGATGCGGTTCAAGCCTGGTGACGAAATTTTCGCCAGCATTTTCGACACGGGAATAGGTTCTCTTGCGGAGTTTGCAGTGGTGCCAGAGAGCGCTGCAGCCATAAAACCCACGAACCTGGATTTCGTGCAGGCGGCTTCGCTCCCGATGGTGAGCCTCACATGCTGGCAGGCGCTGACAGAGCGAGCCGGGTTGCAGCCTGGTCAGAAGGTCTTCATCCCGGCAGGTTCCGGGGGGATTGGCAGTTTTGCCATCCAACTGGCGAAGCACCTTGGCGCACAGGTGGCCACGACAACCAGCACAGACAACGCCGGGTGGGTGAGTCATCTTGGCGCAGACGAAGTGATTGATTATAAAAAGCAGGAATTTGAAAACGAGCTGAGCGGCTACGATGTGGTTCTCGGCACTATCAGAGGCGATTCAATTGAAAAATCCACCCAAATTCTCAAGCCGGGTGGAAAGATTGTTTCTCTCATCGGTCCATTAGATGCTGCGTTCGCCCGGTCGCGGAGACTAAACGTCCTGCTGCGTTTAGTTTTCGGGCTGATGAGCCGCAAGATCATACGTCTTACAAAAAATCGAGGCCTCACTTATTCATTTCTTTTTGTCCGTCCTGATGGCGATCAGCTCGCCCAAATCGGCAAACTCATTGAGGCAGAACAAATCAGGCCGGTGATCGACAAGGTATTCCCTTTTATAGAAGCAAAGGAAGCTCTTGCCTATTTGGATCAGGGGCACGCGAAGGGCAAAGTAGTCGTTAAGATGCAGGAGTCATAACAAATGAAATTTGAATCTATTTAAAGAATATCGAAAGAAAAACTCCACTAATTTGACGATATATCAAGGCCATGTTGTCAGCTAAATTGATGGCCGTGAATGTCCGCTATTCGCTCATAGCGGACCTGACGCGCGCGTCCGTTTCCTGCCATTAGCGGATGCGACGGCTCTGAATGAGAAATTAATAGTTGAAGGTATAAGATCTCTGGCTGACGGTGATTTTAAAAATGAGCGAAAAGATCATCGGCTTAGTATCTTGTACACGAATGTCAAATCGGTTGAAACAAATACTGATTTCTAAACCGGCTTTAGCTGACTTATTGCTTTTGAATGAAATCACACTAACTGAACTCTGCATCAGAAGACCATGCCACGCATGACAGGTACGGCTTTGATATGTGGCCTGCCCGACCTCTGTCGCCAGAACACTCACGGCAGAACATCGGGCAATTGCGCGCTATCCCTGCCCGTTACGTAGCATAAAGTCAGACGCAGAGCCGTCCTCAGGGTTCACAAAAATGATATCATCAGGTTCCCGACGGGGACTGTCGATGGACAGGAAAACGACAGGCTCTTCAATGAGCGTTGGCAGCGCATGAATCACGTTACGCTCAAAAAATAACAGGTGACCCGGAGCAAACTCGGCCTCGGTGCTTTCATCTTCAATCCAGAACGTCCCTCTGCCGGATACAACATATAAATACTCATCACACTGTTGATGGAAATGCGGGGGAACACCTTTGTAGGCTCGGAAGACCCTGCAACTGGCTTGAGGCCTGTCCGTCAGATATTCATCCGCCAGCATGCTTTCAGAGGTCTCAGGGAGTTTCTTAGCTATTTCAGCAGGAATGAATCGCTCGGATTTCTTTTGGCTTTTAGTTCCCATATTTAATCCCTTTTAAAGTTAACGAAATTTCAGATGCGTACTTTATGAGATAAATAAAGCAGATATTTTATGAACCCAACCATCTGATTAATACCTCACTACTCAAGCGCACCTGCCCCATAAAACTATAGGCGTACATTTTCATTTTTAATATGATGAGTTTTTTCTCATGCACTCATGAATTAAAGGCTCATTGGATAATTAGTGCTTAAAATAAATAACTGGTGTGACAAAATACTTACATCGTGATAACAATTTGCGCGCTTTATTTAGTTTAATTATTCATACAGGCAAGGTCATAATCGTGAATCAACCTTCAAACCTCAAGAACCGTCCAGGATGGGTCGGTAAACTGCTTGCAGCAATACTGTTGCTGTTGGGAATCTACATGCTTGCCGGCGGTGTCTGGCTTATCTCGCTGGGAGGTAACTGGTATTACGCCATTGCAGGCGTCCTCAGCATTTTGTCTGGGGTGGCCCTTTTCAGGGGGAAAGCTATTGCGGTTCTCTGGTTCAGCCTGCTGTTCTTCGGCACGCTGTTCTGGACGATATCTGAATCCGGTACGGATTACTGGCGCTGGGTGCCTCGTTTCGCACTGATACTGCTGCTGGCGATCGCGTTCTCCTTCCACCTGTCAACGCTGCTTCCACGCCTGCAGCGTAAGCACAGCGGGGCTGTGACGGGAGTACTGGTTCTCACCTTTATTGGCGCGGGCGGTCTGGCATTTCTTCCTCATAACACGACCGAAGCCAATGGTTTTCCGGCACCTGACGGTAAAAACTTTTCCGCTGACACCGGTACCGGAACCACTTCACAGGAGGTCAAAAATGACTGGCCTGCCTATGGTGGAAATTTGTCTGCAGCACGTTATTCTTCAACGTCACAGATTACGCCTGCAAACGTCAGTAAATTGAAGGTTGCCTGGCAGACTCATGCGGGAGATTTGCCACCAGGCGCTCGCTGGGGAACGGAGAACACACCAATCAAAGTGGGTGATTTCCTTTATGTCTGTACAGCTGCAAACAACATAGTCGCCTTAGACCCTACTACGGGAAAACAAAAATGGCGCTTTGACCCTAAAATTAACCGGGATGCGCTGCCATATACCCCCGCATGCCGCTCTCTGGCCTATTTTGACGGTACTCAGAAACCCTCTCAACAGCCTTCGCAGCCCGCTCCTGCCACCGCCAGCGTGTATCAGCACTGCGATCGCAGGATCATTCTGGGCACGCTGGATGCCCGTGTATTCGAGGTGGATGCGCAGGACGGAACCCGTTGCACTGATTTCGGCAATAACGGCGAGGTATCGATCCTTAAGGATATGGGTGAAACCTACACCGGCTACGTTTCGATTACCTCCGGAGCGGTAGTGATCAGGGATACGATTGTTGTTGGCCATCAGGTCATTGACGGCCAGCGTGTCTTTGGCCCGCCAGGCGTTACTAAAGCCTACGACGTTCGAACCGGCAAGCTAAAGTGGGCATGGGATGCTGCTAATCCTGAGGACGCCACGCCTAAGCACGGCAATGACGCTTACAAGCGCGGAAGTCCTAACGTTTGGACCTCGTTTACCGGTGATGAAAAACTGGGGCTGGTGTATCTTCCTGTCGCTAACCCTTCCGGTGACTACTGGAGCGCGCCGCGTACCCCTGCTGAGCTGAAGTATGGCGATTCGCTGGTAGCACTTGATATCAACACCGGGCTCCCGCGCTGGAACTTCCAGACGACCCATCATGACATCTGGGATTTCGATCTGGGCTCACCACCTACCCTCGTTGACTATCCTCAGGCCGATGGCAGTAAAATTCCCGCCATCATTCTGCCGACCAAAAACGCTGAGCTTTACGTTCTTAATCGTGAAACCGGTAAGCCGCTGTTTGACGTGATTGAAAAGCCGGCGCCGCAGGGAGGAACCGACCCGGATAAGCGTTCGCCGACCCAGCCATATTCCACTTTCAATAGCATGCGCAAACCGGATCTGACGCCTGCCAGCACCTGGGGGCTGACGCCATTGGACCAGCTGTACTGCCGGATTAAATTCCAGCAGGCTGACTACAGAGGCGCCTATACGCCGGGCTCAATCGGAAGACCGTTTATTTCCTATCCGGGCTACAACGGCGGAAGTGACTGGGGTGGCGTTTCAGTTGACCCTGTGAATGGTCTAGTCATTGCCAACTATAACAACACCGTAAACTATACCGAGTTTGTGGCAAGGAGCGTTGCGGATAAGCTTCACGTCCATCCTTCGGATAAAATTGGCTATAACCTTGACACCCATGCCAGTCCGCTGACACCACAGAGCGGCGCGCCGTTTGCGCTGAACATCAATCCGGGCTGGCAGAACGGCTTTACCGGCATGCTCTGCAACGAGCCCGCGTACGGTGGCATTCGTGCAATTGATTTGCGTACCGGGCACACCGTCTGGGATCGCCCGCTGGGGACGGCCAGGAAAAACGGTCCATTTGGTATTCCAACCGGTATGCCGATCAACATCGGAACGCCTAACAATGGGGGTTCTGCCGTAACCAAAGGCGGGCTGATCTTCATTGCAGCAGCGACGGATGACCTTATCCGTGCCATTGATATTAGAACCGGGAAAACGGTCTGGTCAGCGCCGCTGCCGGCAGGTGGCCAGGCAAACCCAATGGTTTATGAACAGAACGGTAAAGAGTATGTGGTGATCGAAGCAACCGGACATCATTTCATGAGAACAGGTAAAGGCGATTATGTCATCGCCTACGCGTTACCGGACACAATCTGATAGCCATCACGGCACCTGCGGGTGCCGTTTTTGCGGCTGCTACACTCAGTGCGATAATTAAATTTAAGCAGAGTGTATGAAGGATGAACACGCTAAAAAAAACCGCAGCAGGTTTACCTGCAGCACGAACTCCTGCTTCAGAGCAATAAAGCATGGAGCGGGCAGCCTTATTAGCACTATCCTTCGGGCAGGCCACAGCTTTCCGTCATGCGTATGCCCCTCCCACCCCACACGGAATTACCCCGGCATACCCACCCATGCCGATGCAGCCTAAGTACTGTCAGGCAAGTTAACCATTCAGTAAAAAGAGACGGGATAATGCTATACACTTTATGCGAGTGAGACGCTTAACGAGACTACAGACAGCACGCAACGGGGATTTACCCTCGATGACGCGGTAGGAATGGTTAAATTTTATGCAGACGTGGAGGTGCAGGCTCTATTAGTGTCATTACAAGGACAGATGTCTGAGTTTTAGTTTTTTTGCCGCCACTTTTTTTGATTAAGGGTATAAAACCCGACTCAATGCCCTATGCCCTTACACAGCACACGCGCACAGCCCATTGCCAGATCTTCCAAAGTCATTTCATCCCGGGGAACCCTGGCAGCCTGATCGATCATCCCGACGAAGCATCGCGCGACCGTCAGCGCATCGACGTCCTTGCTGAATACCCCCAGCTCCTGCTCCTGTGCAATGTTGTCCGCGATCCATATGGCGAGCGAGGCTTTAGTTTCCGTGCAGCCCGGCGGCTGGAACAGACCAATTTCTGTCAGATCCGGATCTTCTGCGAGAAAACTCAGGAAACTGATAAAGCTGAACTGGAGACTTTTGACCAAGGCTTCTCCGCCGATGGGCTTTTGGATCAGCAAATCTTTCGTGATGATCCTGAGTCTGCGGCGAAACTCATGAACGAGCTCCTCATATGCGGCTTCTTTGCTGTCAAAATAGATGTAAAACGTGGGTTGGCTCAGCCCGCTGGCTTTGACGATATTGCTCACTTTAGTGCTGTGAAATCCCAGTCTGGCGAATTCGCGGCAGGCATGCTCCAGCAGGCGCTGGCGGGTTACTTCGCCTCTGGTAGGCTGCGGACTGTTCTGAGGCTGGGTAACGCGATGTGACAAAGCAGGGCTCCGATAAATAAACTGGATCAGCAACGCATCTAGTGTAATCACTCTCTAACAGCTAAGTAAAATAAAGGATTATGTGTGGACACCAAGATTACTCACAAGTAACATTACTCAATAGTAATGTTACTTGTGAGTAATCTAAAATCTACAAGGAGGTTGCTTGATGAAATTACATATTTACGAGCATTGTCCATTCTACGTGCGGGCCCGCATGATTTTTGGGATAAAGAAAATTCCTTTTGAACTGCGCGTTATGTCTGAAGCTGATGCTGAAACGCCCACCAGCATGGTCGGTAAAAAGATTGCTCCCATTCTTGAGAAGGACGACGGCACTTTCATGGCTGGGAGTAGGGATATCGTTCACTACGTTGATGGGCAGTGTGGCGGGAGGTTCCTGAAAGGCACAGGGAATGCCAGCTCGGTGAACTCGAGACTCTCCTGGAGTACCGGGAAGAGATCAATGAATCGGACTTCAGGCTTTATCCCTTATTGCGCTCGCTCACGATTGTCAATGACATCCGATTCGGTGCAAAGACGCGCAACTATCTTGATTTCATGTCTGCCCTGAGCGGCGTGAATAACTTGTTTGATCAGGCTCAATAAGCCAATTGTTACTATTCAGGAGGCACTATGACTGTACCAGTCGTCGCATTATTTACCGTTAAGGAAGGCTTTGAAGATAAGGTTCATGAAATGTTTTGCAGCGTCATTGCGAGAACTCTGAGTGAAGAAGGCTGCATTACTTATCAGCTTAACCAGGACGCAAAGAATCCCCGTCGTTTTGTCTGGACCGAAGAATGGTCTTCTCTTGACCTACTGCAAAAGCATCTGAATTCTGACCATATCGTTAAACTCTTCAGCGAACTCCCGCCGTATATTGAGCATTCAGAAGTCGTGGCACTAAAAAAAATAGCGGGCGGAAACGCCTGAAACCATCTGACCGGCAGGTAATGGTCTGATTTCATTACCTGCGGGGAGAACAAATAACTTTTGCTCAGAATGCTGTTCTGTCCCCGCCCGGCACGCCTCTTATGTTGTCATCCCCTGATGCAGGCGTTAGGATATTCGGTAACCCACCCGCCCTCTGTAATCATCTTATGTGATAAACATGACCGGAATCCCCGAAGAAAGTCAGTCCCTGATCAAACGGATACTCGCGACTGCTGCGATTGATAAAAATGGCATATACAGACTGCCTTCTGAACGGGTCCTGGCGGAAAAAATGGGAGTTCAGCGATCCATTATCCGAAATGCCCTTTCCTCTCTGGAATTTTTTGGTTTTATTGAGCGTAATCAGGGAAGCGGAACGTTTCTCAGAATGCCTCGCCTGTCATTTGCCAACCTCTATTTTGATATTGCCTCACAGTTAGGCTACATCTCGCTCGATACCATCGAAGACGCCCGGGAAATGTTCGAGAAAATGCTGGCCGAAGAAGCGGCCACGCATGCATCTGATAAAGAAATTGCCGAACTCGAACGCCTGAGCGATCTGATGGTGACGGTTGAAGGTTTTGAAGAAAAGGTTGAGGCAGACTATCAGTTTCACCTGGTGCTGGCTGGTATGACCCATAATCCTGTCATCATGCTTTTTTATCAGAGCATCGCTTCTTTCATCGCCGATTTGCTGAGAAAACGACGCAGCATCATGAAAGGTCTGAACGAATCGGAAACCCGCATTAACAGCAATCACAAAGATATTGTTAAGGCCATTGCGGCCCGCGATCCCGATGCCGCCAGGGCAGCCATGGAGGCACATTTCGCCCACTGGGAGCGGGAAAATATGCTGATGAATCTGCTTATGCAGTGATCGTGCAACCGGCTGCGTGCAGCCGGTTGCATTGGCTGTTTATCACTCCAGTTCAGCACCTGCAGGCAGAGGTTCACGAATGGTAAAGACCACCACCAGACACAGTGCCGCGGCGATACCCAGCGTGATGAACACCGCATTCCAGCTGTAGTTATCCAGCAATACTCCGACGATCAGGGGCATACACACCGCTCCCAGCTGCCCGCCCATGTTAATAATCGCGTAAGCGACCGGATAAGTCTCTCTGGACGCCCGGGCCATGGCATACACTGAGTAAGCTGAGTACCCCAGCGCTATCAGAAAGCCCAGGCAGAACAGCAGCAGGCCCAGCAGGTAGGGGTTCTGTGGCGCTATAGTCATCAACCCTGTCATCACAATCGTGCAGACTGCACTGAACATCATTAGCGGCTTGCGGCGCTTGGCCAGCAGATTATCCGAAATCCAGCCGCCGCAAAGATTCCCTATCACGTTTCCGGCGAACGGCGTGGCAGCAAGCGCCGCGGAAGCCACGATGGACAGCTTATGTTCCTGCAGAAGATATTTGGGCAGCCAGGACATGATCACGCCGTCAACAATCCCCACCATGCACATGTAACCGATTGCTGCACCGTAAATATCCCATGACCGGAAAATAGACCGGGATGAGTCGAGTGGGGTGAGCTTTGTCGTTCTGATCATGCGGTCAATGAAGCCATAGCGGAACGCCCGGCTTTTGAAACGTCGCTTGCTCCCTTCTTCATCACGGCTGACTTCCGCGATGTAATCCGCCTCCTGTTGATTCACAAAGCGGCTTTCTGCCGGGGTATTCCTGACCAGGACATACCACACCACAGCCAGAATGACTCCCGGTATTGAAAAGAACAGAAAGATATGGCGCCAGTCATAATGAATCAGAATCCAGGCACAGATGGGAGGAACCAGCAACGGGCCGAATTTTGAACCGGCCAGAAAAATGCCCGTGGCCGTCCCCTTCTCTTTCGTTGGAAACCAGTTGTTGATGGTGGCTGTTGAGCTGATCACGACGGGAGCTTCGCTGACGCCCACCAGCGCGCGCAGAATTTTAAGGTGCCAGACAGAATCAACTTTGCCCATCATAAACGTGAAGAGGGATGTCAACAGCATACCGGCGGCATAGGAAAACCGGATCCCTTTACGTTTAACAAAAAAGCCCGCCGGGATCTGGCACAGTCCGTAGCCGGCAAAAAACAGGCTGATGATGAGACCTATCTCTGAGTTGGTCAGGTCATATTCTTTCTGGATAAAAGGAATAGCGAAGCCGATGTTTGCCCGGTCTGCCTGTGCAACCATAAAGAGTATAAAAATGAGTGCTATCACAAACCATCTGTACTGACTCTTCCTTTTTAATTTATCAATCATGATAAGCCCTTTATCTTTCGGATATTTTCAATGGCAAGGCTTTAAAACAGAGTTGCACACACCCCTACACACGCAGAGGCGTGTGGATGACATGCTTTATTGTTTAATCCAGGATGCAATGTTGGAGGCAAGTGAACGTGCGGATATCTCATAGCGGTCATGAAGTGTTGGCAGCGCGCCAGCATCCAGGAATCTATCCGGCAGCCCGACCTGCCTGAATGGCCGGAATATTCCGTTTCGCATCAGCGCGGAGGCTACGGCTTCGCCCAGTCCGCCAATCACCGTGTGGTTTTCTGCAGTTATCACCAGACAGTTACGTTTTTCCGCCTCACGGCAAATGGTTGCTTCATCCAGGGGTTTGATGGTTGGCGAGTGCAGTATCGCGACGCTGATACCCTCTTTTTCCAGCAGGTCACGGGCCTGAATGGCGCGCATGGTCATCAGGCCAGTCGAAATAATCAGCGCCTGGTGGCCGTCTGCCAGCAGCTTCGCTTTTCCGACCTCAAACCTGTAGTCAGGGAACCGATCCAGAATGACCGGCACTTTTCCTCGCAGCAGGCGCATATAGACAGGACCTTCATGTTCATATATGGCCGGAATAGCCTGCTGAATATCAATGGCATCGCATGGATCGATGATGGTCATGTTCGGCATGCCGCGAAAAATAGCAATGTCCTCTGTTGCCTGATGGCTGGGGCCATATCCCGTTGTGAGCCCCGGCAATGCACAGATGATTTTGACGTTAAGCTTTTCCTCTGCGATAGCCATACAGATGAAATCATAGGCTCGTCGTGCGGCGAACACGGCATAGGTGGTGACAAAAGGCGTAGCCCCCTCGCGGGCCAGCCCTGCAGCGGCGCTCATCAGCAGCTGCTCAGCCATACCCATCTGATAAAATCGTTCCGGGAACTCGCGCGAGAAAATGTGCAGATCGGTATAAGCCGCCAGGTCTGCCGACATGCCGACGATATCATTGTGTTTTTTTGCGAGCTCGACCAGGGCATGGCCAAAGGGAGCCGGAATGGTTGCCTGCCCCTCTTCAGCAATTGAAGCAATCATGGCAGATGTGGTCAGTTTTTTAGTGGTCATAGTGGCCTCATTGAGTCGGAAGTGATTTTCAGATATGGCGTTTCAGGACATCAAGTGCCTGCTGCCACTCGGCATCAGCTACGCGAATGAAGTGATTTTTGTCTCTCTCTTCCAGGAAAGGCACTCCCTTGCCCATCAGCGTATCGAGAATGATCACGCGTGGCTGATCGCCCGCGTGATGCCGGGCCGCATCGAATGCACTGACAAGTGCCTGCAAATCGTGCCCGTTCACGCGCTGAGCAAACCAGCCAAACGCCTCAAACTTTTTATCGACCGGCTCGGTGGCCAGAACTTCCTGACTGTCTCCGTCCGCCTGTTGGCGGTTAACATCTACCAGCGCGATCAGGTTGTTGAGCTTCCAGTGGCTGGCGGAAAGCGCGGCCTCCCACGTCGACCCTTCATTCAGCTCACCGTCCGACAGCAGGTTATACACCGCCGCATTGTTCCCTTTTCTCTTAAGGCCCAGCGCCATGCCAACAGCAATACCCAAACCATGCCCTAGCGAGCCGCCGGTAATTTCCATCCCCGGGGTATAGGCCGCCATGCCGGACATCGGCAGAATGCTGTTGTCGCTACCGTAATTCTCTATCTCATGCTCAGGAATGATTTTTGCCTCGATGAGAGCGGCGTACAGGCCAATTGCGTAATGACCGATTGAAAGCAGAAAGCGGTCACGACCTTCCCATTCAGGATCTTCCGCCCGGAAGGACATGGCATGGAAATAGGCCACCGTGAGCGCATCAGCAATGCCCAGTGCCTGCCCTATGTAGCCCTGTCCCTGCACGGCGCCCATACGCAGGGCATGCCGCCGAATCGAATAAGCATGTTCAGAAAGGCCGTGAAGGTTGTGATTCAGTTCTGTCATCAGAAGTTCCCTTGAGTGGTAGATCTTAATGGTTTACCAATAAACTACAGACCTCGTCCTTAAGTCCATTTTCGCTTGCTTTGTAAATAAAGAATTGTGAGAGTGATCTCGACAAATGGTTAACCATTTAATGATGAACAACTGTGACCACCTTTTGTAAGCTGATAAAATAGGATCAGTTTGGTGTTACAAGGTTTGGAAAATGAGAAATTATGCGGAGATCCCTTCACTGAAGTGTCTTCAGGTTTTTGAACATATTGCCCGGGCGGGCAACGTGGTTCGTGCGGCTGAAGCGTTGGGTATTTCCGCGTCAGCCGCAAGCCATCAGCTGGCCACGCTGGAAAAGAGCCTGGAGTGCCAGCTGTTCGAACGTCACGCTGCCGGCGTGAAACTGACCGCCAGGGGAGAAGCTTACCTGGAGATCATTGGCGTGCATCTACAGGGGCTGATTCAGGCAACCGCGGAGATGAAAGCGGCAGGCCGCGTGAACAAAATCCATATTCACAGCTCCCCCACCTTCGGCTACCTGTGGCTTTTACCGCGCATTCAGTCATTTCAGCAGCAGTATCCCGGCACGGAAGTCACGCTGGCCTGCTCGTATGAGGACGTGGATTTCGGACGCGGCGAAGTGGATATCGCTATCCGACATGGCTTTCCGTCATGGGAAGGTTTCGATATCAGGTCTGTGAGAAATGAACGCATTCTGCCCATGGCATCACCGGAGTACCTTGCGCACGCACCCGTCAGTGCGCCAGAGGATTTGATCTCACGCAGGCTTATCTATTCGGAAAATACATTACTACGCTGGCCTGAGTGGTTCCGGGCACATAACATCGTCCAGCCCGCCCAGCCCTGGCTTTTCAGGTTTGATCGTTCATACATGAGCCTGGAAGCCGCCGCGATGGGGCACGGTGTGGTGCTTGAAAGCGAGCTTCTGGCAGAGAAATTCCTGCGTCAGGGCACGTTGGTCAGGATCCTTCCTGAGCAGTTCAGCCATACCATCAGCGCACATCATCTCGTCATGCCGCTGGGCTACCGGACCAGGCCAAAGCTGCAGAATTTTCTGGGTTGGTTTGAAGAGAATTTAGCCTCTGCCGGGACTATAAATTCACCTGTACTTACCGGCTCGTCCGGCAGTCAGACAACATCCGTATCTCCATCATAATCCGGGTGCATAAGATGCTCTTTAGCCCTATAGCTTTAGGCTGAAGACTTCCTTTTCACTTGATGAAAGAGAGGAAATATCCAGAGGGCTGATAGCAAAAGTCAGCATCATGAACTGACGCTTCTTACTCATAGCGGGTATACGTTCCCTGCATCGAGGCTCTGGCTTCATGATAAAGACATAACAGGCGCTTCAACACATCTGGCTTTTGCTGCCAGTGAACGGGCCATAGTCGACGAATTCTGGCGTGCCGCTCTACAGGTAGGCGGTAGAGACAATGGCGAACCGGGAATTCGCAATCATTACCACTCTCATTATTACGCCGCTTATATCTTAGACCCTGACGGTAATAACATCGAAGTCGTCTGTCAGAAAGGATGAGTAAGATGGCCGGACGTCACTTTGCGAAATTGAACCCCATCTGAATTACGGCCTGTTAGTTTCGCCTGGCTGCTACCCGCGAAGTGAAATATCGTGTGGTGAGTTATTGCTTTGTTACGGCAGCAAAATTTAATGCCGCATCAAACGTGGTGATTCAGCGGGCTTTCTGCACCATCAGCGTCGTACCTTAGACTTGCAACGTCTTTCAAAGGAGAGCGGCCAAAGAAACGGGCGTACTCGCGATTAAACTGAGGCACGCTGCGATAACCCACCTCCATGGCAACAGACGTAACGCTCTGCTGGCGCGCCAGTAATTTGGTTCTGGCATGGAGAAGACGGACGCGCTTCTGATACTGGACCGGACTCATGTTTGTCACGGACTTAAAATGACGATGAAAAGCCGATACGCTCATGGCTTCCTGTGCGGCCAGTGATTCAACCACAAATTCATCAGCAAAATTATGTCTAATCCAGCGAATCGCATTACCTATCCGCGCCAGCATGGTTCCCGGTGAAGCGATATCCCTCAGCATCCAGCCATGTGGGCCTTTCAAAACATAATATAGGATTTCACGTTCATAAACCGGTGCAAGAGCCGGGATATCTTCATGGCTCTTCATCAGGCGAAGCATTCTTACCCAGGCATTCAGCAGCTCGGGCGTGACGGCAGCAACGGAAAAAGCACTCGACTGTGGATCAGCCTTCACGGGAGGTAAATCAGCCAACAACGTCGCTATCCGCTCAGGTTTCAGGGTCAGACTGATCGCGAGATAAGGAGCACCGGTGGCCTCGGGAAGGACTTCGCCTACGGCTGGCAAATCTACTGACATGACAAAGTAAGAAGCAGGGTTGTAGTGGAATATCCGGTCACCTACCGTCATGGATTTACTTCCCCGCAGTATGAGATTAACCATCGGCTCATAGACCGCAGCCAGAGCATGCGCGGGAACGTCCCCCTGCACCATTGCCACACGCGATATACCGGTTTCGGTTCGCCAGTTTCGGGCATGAGCGGCCAGAAGGCGCAGCTCGTCAAGCAGGGGTTCCAGTGCCAAGGTTAGCCTCCTCAGTATGATGATTAAAGCGAGCATAAAGCAGAAAAAGGCAAGAATCGAGCAGGAACGCAGAGGCTGAGCTGTCCCGGAGGTTTTATCCTTTTCCTATCGCAGACAGAAAGGATGAAACCTTGAAAATTGTACTGATTACCGGCGGCAGTGGCGGAATTGGCGCCAGCGTGGCGCAGCAGTGCGCGGCTAAAGGGATGGGGGTGATTGTGACTTATAACAGCCATCCTGAATCTGCCCTGAGGGTTGTGAAGGAGATTGAAGCGTCAGGCGGCCATGCCGTTGCGCTGCATCTGGATGTGGCTCGCACCGAAACCTTCGGCACTTTCCGCGATGCCTTACTTGAGATAGTCAGTATCACCTGGGAACGTGAGCACATTGACGTGCTGGTAAACAACGCCGGGTTTGGGCTCTTCAACCCGATTGAAACGGTGACGGAGAGTGAGTTCGACACTCTTTTTGCCGTGCACCTGAAGGACCCTTTTTTCCTGACCCAAAAGCTGCTGCCTCTGATTTGCGATGGAGGACACATCATCAACGTTACCAGCGCCACCACGCGCGTGGCCACGACAGGTGTTGCGCCCTACGCGGCCTTTAAAGGCGGCCTTGAAGTACTGACCCGTTATATGGCCAAAGAGTTCGGGTCGCGGCGCATCCGGGCAAACGCAGTCTCTCCGGGTGCAATCCGTACGTCGCTGGGCGGAGGACTGAACGAAGAATTTGAGAAACTGCTCGCCTCACAGACCGCGCTGGAACGCGTGGGGGAGCCGGATGATGTCGGCCGGGTAATCGCAGGCCTGGTCTCTGATGACAGCGTCTGGATCAACGCACAATCCATCGAGGTCGCCGGCGGCTACCAAATCTGAATCCTTCCGGAGGTTTTATGCTCGACCATCTGTTTTTAACGGTCAGCGATACAGACCGTTCTGTCCGTTTTTATACGGAAGCGCTTGCTCCTCTCGGCATCACGGTTCGTCATGATTATGACGGAAAAGAGGGGCCGCCAGGCCATCCGGATTTGAAAGGGTTCGGTGCTCAGGGCCGGATCTTTTTCTGGCTACGCGAAGGAACTGTTGCGCCAGCTGCTGTACATGTCGGGTTTGTCGCGCGAAATCAAACAATGGTGAATGAAGCCTATGCTTCAGCCATGCGTGCCGGCGCGTCTGACAATGGCGCACCTGGCGCCCGGCTTCACTACGATCCCCGCTACTACGCCGCCGGCGTTTTCGACCCCGATGGCTACAGCCTTGAATTTGTCTTTAAAGAATGGCAGCACCCTCAATCATGAAAACACTACTGATTTATGGCGCCACCGGATACACGGGACACATGACCGCCTCCCAGGCTAAAAGTGCCAGCCTGAATATTATCCTTGCCGGCAGAAACAGGCAGCGGCTGGGAGTATTTGCCGGTGAACTTGACGTCAGTATGCGGGTTTTCGGCCTTGAGGACGCTGGTGAAATCGCGCACGCGCAGTTGCGGAAGTTACCGGGGCTGACGGAAAGATCCACCGACTTATGGCGCTGAGTATAAAGCCGCCAAGTTTTTATGCTGCATATGTCAGTAAGGTTAGACTGTATGAACGGAGCCTGAAGCGTTATTTTTCCCTCTTCACTCATTGCAGACCTCATTTCTAAACATGTCCCCTTTGTGCCAGAAATGGGCGCTGGTAGTCCTGCATTGCATTAATAGTCTCAGAGCAGGTCAGGTATATCCTGAACAATATTGAAACCATAAGTATCTAATCATAAATAGAAAGCAAATCAGCAGGATTGAGTTGGAAGCCTTTTTTATTCATTTGAAACAATAAATTAGCATACCTGGTTAGTCACCTCAGCCACGCAAACCATCACCTCCATAAATAATTATGTGGTACTATTTATACCTGACCAAAACAGGATAGCGTGATGAATTTCAAGATACATGACAAACTCATACATGAAGTTGAATCTCCTAAAGGACTTCTTTATAGGATGGTGATCACTTATACTTGCTTTATGGCAACCTTGATTATTGTTCTCTCTTTTGCTGTTGGTGACACTTCAAAAATCAACTTTTATTTCTTCATTAATTCTTGCACTGTAGCAGTGATGGCATGGTTTATCAGGAAATCTTTTAATATCCAATCTACTGAGGTGAACTTGCTTGTTTTTAGAGTGAGTTTGTTTCTGCTTTTGAACTCATCCCTGGCTTCAATGGCAGGCGGACTGGGTTTAATAGAAAGAGATACAGCATCATTAATTGCTTCAATTATTTATATTCCAGCCATATTAATGATTATTTTTTTATTTGAAAAATTTATATCCTACGTGAACCATAATTATAAATCAGCGGTTAATCTTTCACTTACAGACGAATTAACAGGGTTGCCTAACAGAAGACATTTGAATGTTATATTGAGAGGATTGGAGAACCGGTCAGGAACTATCTGCATTGCTGATATTGACCACTTTAAAAAAATTAATGACACATATGGTCATGAGGCTGGAGACAGGGTGTTGAGAGATACCGGGCTGAGGCTAAGTAATCTTGTAAGCGAGAATGTTTTTATTGCAAGATCGGGTGGTGAAGAATTTGCCATCGTTATCTTTGATAATATCAATGCAGAGGATATCATCAGAAAAATTAAAACTTCGGTTTCAGATGCATGCAACGGAAGTTTCGGTATCACGCTAAGTATTGGTGTGGCAACCAAGCTTAAACATGACTCATCTTCTTCTGCTATCAATGCAGCTGATGATGCCCTGTACAGAGCTAAGAGAGCAGGTAGAAATTGCATTATCTACGACCAGTCGTTTAAAAATAATTAATTTTCCATAAAAGGGAGGAAGAAAGTTTAGGAGAATTTCCGCCCTCTTTTGTTTGATTAACTGAAAGCTAACGGTTTTTATGGAAAAGTCGGATGTCCGCTTCTCGCTCATAGCGGACCTGACATACCGGTCCGCTTAATGCCAGAAACCGACACAACTATTATTTTAGGGCCCACACCTAAAACTATCTTTTGGCTACAATCCGCATTTCCACAAGGGCATTTTCAGGAATGAACTCTGACACGCCTATAGCTGACCAAGCTGGATATGGCGCCTTTACATACTCATCTTTTACTCTGGAAAAAACGTCGATATGTTTTTTGAGGTCAATGTGAAAAGTGGTCATCTCAAGTATGTGTTCATAGTTTAAACCAGCGGCATTTAAATAAACGCCAAGCTTATAAAAGGCATCATGAAATTGTTCTTCAGGATGCTTACTTATAGGTTTATCTCTTCGTGCTGCGGTAACACCGGAAAGATATACTGTGTCATCTGCTTCGATAACGGGGGAAAAGTGCCAATCATCGAAATAGTGTTGAAATTCCTCAGGGACGATAGATTTTTTCATAATTTCATCACAAGTTGATGAGTTAATAAATGTCAGCATTTACAACATTAAATGCTCTCAGCGCTCAGGATGTTCAACCTATCCACCCATTGCTCATTGAGCATAGAAGATATTGCCATGCGCGCATATCCTTATTGTGCCAGTAGCGGACGACTCTTATGTCACGATTCATTCATGAATACCGAATGAATCCCTGATACGATAAAATAAATAATCTGCCTGAAGTACGTGCAAAACGAAGAATTATCGTTGTGCATATTAACTGCAGAAACTGAACAGCCTGTCAGGAAACTAAAAATAAAAAAATTTCTCAGCTTGCTGCCTAATTATATGGCGCTTACCGTCAGCTGAGAACTGTCGCGTTATCTTTGAGATAAGCCATCCGCAGTCATGGAGCGATCAAAGGAGCGCCGAATTAGCCTGATACTTAACCCTGCCCCTATAGCCAGACAGATAGCCATCGTCAGAAGCGCGACGATAAAAGCATGGGTAATGATTGCGACGCTGTTACCGTTCCCCAGCATGCTGTAAAAAATGCCGCCGATAACCGCGACACTTAGCGCTGTGCTAATTTGTAATGTCGAGCTGGTTACGCCAGCAATCATACCTGAAAACTGTGGCGCGACCCGGCCTGTCACCATCCGCACCAGAGTTGGCATCGCCAGCCCCTGCCCCAGCCCAGTCAGGAAAAGCAGCATGGCGAGCGGCAGCATCGCGGGAGAGTGACCGGGCATCGTCGTAGCGATCAATCCTGCCATACCTGCCAAACCTGCGGTTTCACATCCCATTCCGATGGCGCTAAGGTAATTCCCGGCATACTGCCTCAGGTACGGAGTCAGTAACGGACCAATGAGAAAGCCGACACCAAAGGGTAGAAAAAGCGTGCCTGAAACCAAGGCATTTAAATGTAAGGCACTCTGCAGATAGACAGAAAACAGAAGAAAGAACGCGCCGATTGAATAAAACAATAAAACAATCATAAGTCCCTGTCCCAGCCCTGGCGCACGTAATACGCTCGGGTTGAGCAGTGGCGATCCCCCTTTGCGACTGAGGTGGTGCTCATATCGCCATAACAGTGAGGCCAGCAGCGGGAAAGCAAAAAATAACAGCCACGTCCACCAGGGCCACCCCGCCTCACGCCCTTCTATTAGCGGCACAATCAGTGTACTCAGCGTTAATGTGGCCAGCAGTGTGCCAACGGGGTCAAGTCGCTGAGCTGCTCGCGGCCGTTTTTCTTGCAGCAGTGGCAGGCCAAAGAGAATCACCAGCAGCGTCACAGGCAGATTAACGAGAAAAATTGTCCGCCATCCAAGGTGGAAGAGATCGGCTGATATCAGAATGCCGCCCAGAACCTGTCCAATAACGGAGGCCAGACCAAACACGGCTCCATATATACTGAGCGCTAAGGGTCGCTCCGCTTCGGGGAAAATGGCCTGCACGGCGGCGAGCGCCTGAGGAGCCATAATGGCGGCCGTGGCGCCCTGTAATATGCGTCCAGCAATCAGTATCCAGGATGACCAGGCAAAACCACACAGCAATGATGCCGCGGTAAAACCTATCAGCCCAAGAAAGAACATTTTTCCCCGACCATAAATATCGCCCAGGCGACCTCCGGTGATTAATGTCACGGCATACACAGCGGCGTACGATGAAATGACCAGCTGTTCCGCTGAGGAAGATGTGCTCAATTCATTATGAATAGCAGGCAGTGCCACATTAACGATAAAAAAATCGAGCGGCGGCAAAAATGCACCTACCAATAAAATGACAAACATAGCCCAACGGCGTGGCTCGGCTTGCAGGATGCTATGTGCCGACATAGATCACTCCTTATGGAACGGTACGGTCCCTGTTAGGGATGTGTGGTCATCGCAGAATGCGCAGTTGACCAATCAGTGCAGGTGAGGCCGCCTCCGGGAAGCGCAACACCGCTCCGTTCAGCGCATGCCGCCGGAAGCCAAAATAATCTCCCCAGTGATCCATCTGGCCTCATCGGAGGCGAGAAATGAGACGATTGGGGCGATGTCCTCTACCTGACCTATACGGCCAAGCGGCGTTTGCTCTTCATTCCAGGTTTGGAAGTCCGAGCCTATTGCGCCTGCGCTATGGCTCCCTTCCGTTTCGATCAGGCCCGGGTTGACCGCATTCACGCGAATTCCCCGCGGACCGAGCTCAAGTGAAAGCACTCCGGTAATGGCATCAATCGCCCCCTTAGCACCGCTGTAGATGGCACTTTCAGCAATAAAGACACGGGTGACGAATGAACTGATATTGATGATGCTGCTGCCGTGGCTCAGGTGCGGTGCGGCCGCGGCGCTTACTAACAAGGGTCCAAGCACATTGATATCAAATTGCCTGCGGTACAGCGCTTCAGTGCTCTCTTCAATTTTGGCGAACTGGTAAACACCGGCGTTGTTCACCACGATGTCGAGCCGCCCGAAAAGAGCAATGCTGGTATTTATTAGTGCCTCGACCTCTTTCTGACTGGTGACATCCGCTGCGACTGCCACAGCCTCACCCTTGGTGGCTTTGATATCGACAACAACCTTTTCAGCAGCGTCTCTATCTGAGGCGTAATTGACGATAACCCTTGCACCATCAGCTGCCAGCTGACGGGCTATACCTGCTCCGATACCTTTTGAACCTCCGGTAACCAGAGCAACTTTGTCTTTTAATTTATGCATAATCTCAGCTTCCTGTTCGTGTCGCCTGAGGCGACGAATTTAAAGAAGCCATGGTGATGCCTACAAAGTTGTTTGAGAACTGACACTTTTGTATATTGGATGTTCATTTTTGAACGGCGGAATCGAAGCATGGATTGGGGGGATGTTCAGGTATTGCTTGCGGTCATGCGTAACGGCTCTTTCGGGAAAGCAGCCCTGAGTCTGGGCGTAAGTCATCCTACAGTAGGACGCCGTATCAAGGCGCTTGAGGATGAAGCGCAGCAGGCGCTGTTTCGCCGGACAACGGAGGGATTGGTGCTGACAGATGCCGGAGACGGGATCATGAAGCTGGCAGAAGCGATGGAAAATTCCGCGCTTGCCATGGAACGCCGTCTGGCAGGCAATCACGATCGCCTTGAAGGAATACTGAGAATATCATCAGCAGAATGGTTTACTAACTATGTGCTGGCCCCCGTGCTGAGTGAATTGACATGTCGTCATCCGGCGATTGTGCCGGAAATTATTGCAGGTTACCGCCTGCTCGATCTGTCGCGCCGTGATGCCGACATCGCGTTTCGCATCGTACCTTTTACCGATCCGAATATTGTTCAGCGCCGTTTGATGCGTGTGCCCTACGCACTTTATGGCACGCCACAGAATGCACAGGCACTGCTCACAGCCCCCTCTTCGGTGGGGCTGATCCTGATGAATACTGGGCAGTCACACTTTCCTGACGTCTCATGGCTTCTTGATCATTTCCCGCAGTCAAAACCTGCCTTTAAAAGCACAAGCCGTGCGGTTCAGGCGCAGATGTGTCTGCGGGGGATGGGCGTAGCCGTGCTGCCACGGCCTTTGGGTGATGCCACCACCGGGCTGCAGCGTATTGAAATGCCTGACATTCCGCCTTCAAGAGACATCTGGGTCGGCTACCATCAGGATCTTCGTCATATGGATCGCTTGCGCGCATTGCTGGATATCGCAGATAGTATGCTGGCTTCACAACAGGAATAGCCTGACGTGGCGGGGCATCCTGGTGAAACCAGCGTGCAAAAGCGCTTCAGGTATGTTTGTGCGTTTCCTCACGAACACTCATCTGAGCAAAGACATGGGCTAACTTACGACG
Organism: Pantoea sp. SS70; assembly: GCF_029866845.1. Lineage (NCBI taxonomy): Bacteria > Pseudomonadati > Pseudomonadota > Gammaproteobacteria > Enterobacterales > Erwiniaceae > Pantoea > Pantoea sp. SS70. The sequence goes on from NZ_CP117200.1 coordinate 299,304, forward strand.
AATTGATAATAATCAAAATGTCGACCAGATGGATTATCCTACATGCCGGGTTATCAAGTTCGCCCTAAGCCGCCCATTAAATACTAACAGTCGCACCATTTTTCTGAACACTCAGCAGGCAGCTTTGTCTTTACGCCCATTCTTAATGGTCAGCGTGATGGCTGAAATCAGGAAATAGAGAACACCAAAAGCGGCGTAGGGTGCAACCGTGGTGACATCCAGAGCAGCATTACTACTCGCCTGTTTAAACATAAACACACCCGCCAACGCAGATTGCGCTCCACTCAAGACCATAGCCCATTGTCCATTTGAATTTTTCCAGCGACGGATGGAAGCAGAAAGCTGCAGTACACCAGAAAAAATCGCCCATATTCCAAAGACTTTAATGGTTGTATTCATGCTGACAGAAAGAGCCCAGATAATAGCTGCTGCGACCACCAGACTAACAATAAAGTTGAATTTTTGGGGTGGGTTTAGTGCTAAGCCCCCTGAATGTCTTGCATCAAGATAATTGGCGAATGCGTCCCATGTAGGATACAAAACAAGCAGAATGCCACCAACTGTGGGATTATGTTTGCCAATGAATAGCGCAAGTGCAATCCAGATAATTGAACCCGCAGCACGGATGTAATAATAAGATTGAAGCCATTGATTTTGAATGTAGGTAGATGTAGCGAAATTGGATTTCATGATGATTCTCCGAAATAGGTTGGACTTCACAGAATATTCCAGACGAATGATGGCCGAATTAGAGTCGGCAATTATTCAGTCGCAGGATTAAGAAAATGTGTAAAACTTATAATAACAAACTTTTTAAGGAAAAACAGAGCGTATAAAAATGGTTGTTCGATAAAAAAGACGACGCTGTGTCAAAAAATTAATCTTAATTTTTTATACAGTCTTGGATTAACGATATAGGTTTAGGTCGCAAGCATTCTGGCGGTAACCTGTTCTGTCTAACCTACGTAGTCTGCGTAAACGCAAGGGCTGCCTTATGTAACCTGACACAGAGATCCGGATTAAGTCAGGAAAAATCCCGATAAAAAAGTAGGTTAAAGGCGCCATCACAGCAACCGGAATCGTTTGCTGACATTCATATTTAAAATCGGTATTTAGTGAATAACTGCAGGAATCCCTGCGTACTTCAGGATGTTTTTTGTTCATTATCGCACACGAACCAGAAACGGATTCAGGAACATATTCCGCCTTACTGACGTCAGCTATCTCCCTGCAAAAACCGCCAGTTACGCTATGTTGTCTAAGGTGTTCACAATACTGTTTTCCTGAAAAAGAAACTGACCTGAATGGCTGTAATAACATCTTCCTGCTAGCGAGTAGTTGAGCAACCAGCGAGTCGATGTCTGCCAGGTGAGGTGGCATACTGATCGATTGCTTTAATACGGCTGACTCATTCAATCCAGAATTTCCGGAGAGTTTGAGCTGAGTCTGTAAAAAGGGCTGAAAACCTGACGCAGTGGTAACAGAAGATCGGGAATTCATTCTTTCTATGTTTAATGCTGCCAGGTCCGGCATTGAATGCAAAGCGCGGATAGTGTTCATTAATACTTTCTCCATCAAAGTAAAGTCACATTGAAATAGCCTCAATTAAAGTCCTCGCTGGCTATATCACTTCCTCCAAATCATGCTTACGTCGGTACAGACAAACACTGCATTGCATACCTACTAGAAGATAGGCTGAGTTGCGACAATGCTACCTGCAATTATTCTTTCTATAACCCGGATATTTCATTCAACGTCACGAAATAGTCACGAAATCCAGTCAACTCAATCGCTCTAATTTTTAAATATCTAACCGGCATAAAGGCTGCTCATCAACTATTTCAGCCCGAGTAGCCGAACACGTGAAGAGTTCGGCTAGTAACGTTTTATTGTCTGAGTTACTTCAGCTGGTTTTCGTTAATCTTTTAATCACTGGCTCGACAATTTGCTGAAATACATCAGCGTTATTAAAGGCACGCGAAGATATAATTGCACCATGCACCGTAGCCATTAGCGATTTGGCCTCTGTGGCTGCACTTTCCCGCAGAATAAAAACGCCATTTTTTTCACCTCTGCTCAGTACATCAGTGAGCCAGTTAGTGAGATCGTTGAAATGCCCACTGACTTCCTTAGCCACTTCTTTAGGTAAAATCGTTAATTCAACAGCCAGCATCACGCAAATGCAGAAAGGAGAATTGTTCTCACGTATGCAGGTCGCCCAGAAATTCACGTAGCTGTTAATTTCACCTAATGCATCACCGGAGAAATGCTGGCTGGTTGCCGCCATTCCTGCTTGTGCCTGCTGTCGATAATCACTCACGACTGCCTGAACCAGATCCGCTTTGCCAGGGAAATGGTGGTGAATACTCGACTTACGAATCTGCACCCGCTCGGCTAAATCAGCATAACTGAAGCTGTTATAACCGCCCGCTGTCAGCAGAATTCTGGTGTGGTGCATAATCTCTTCGGCTTTCTGTGAACGTTCTGTACTCATGCTTGCTCCAGCAGCAACGGTAAAATAACTGCAAATCGATAAACGGCCACGAACCTACTCAGCGTCAGTCGGATTGTCAAGCGCACCGCGCGTCAAGCGTTTGCGTTTATAGGCACCCGCCATACTGCTAAATACGCCGTCGCGCAGAATCAAAGCGTGGTACAAAGCTGCGGCAAGATGCAACATAACAGTGATGAAAAGCGCCATTGCTACCAGGCTGTGAAGCGGACGTAAAATGGCATAAGCGTTGTTGCTGATCGGAACAATGGGCGGCAGCACAACATGACCCAGTGTGACGGGATACCCCGCCGCCGACAGCATCGCCCAACCGATCAGGGGCTGAGCCAGCATCATGGCATACAGTGCCCAATGAGACAGATGCGCTAAGAATTTCTGCCAGGCAGGCAGCGTGGCTGGAAGTGCTGGCTTAGCAGTGCTGAATCTCAGCCAAAGCCGCACAATGACCAGCATTAAAATCATCAAACCCAGCGGCTTATGAATCGCAACCAGCAGGCCGTGCAATGATGAAACCGTGGATACCATTGCGACACCAATAAATAACATGGCCATAATAGCCGCAGCCATCACCCAGTGAAGTACGCGCAGTGCCGGGTGAAAAGTGTTGTTATGTTTCATCAGTGGGCTCCGGCCTGTTCATGAGTGCGTGCATTATAGGATTTAGCGTAAGCGGATGAGCGGGCATTAAGAAGCGGGTCATCCGAAGCCGTAATACCCTCAGGTAAAATCAGCGGGTCATAGTTAATGTCGTTACAAACGCCCTGCTGTTGTGCCGTTGTCTTATTAATTGTCAGCGTTCCGGCATTGATCACCTGACGATCGGCAGGCCAGCCAATCGATGCGTCATTGCCTTTATCACCAGAGCCCGCCACTGTAACCATCAGATCCCATTTCTGGGGCCCGTTCGCTAGCCGCTGCTGTAAATCACGCTGCAAGAAATTGGCGTCGTTTTTCTCATTTTCATCCATCGCCTGATAATCAGCGTGCGGCACCATACTCCAGCGCACCAGGTGGGAATGGCCCTCTTTATCAATGAAATTAAAGGCATTCAAACTGTTAAATTGATCGCGGACCCAGCTGGAAGAGGGAACATATTGCTTTGCCCAGGCAAAGAAAGGTTTGATCTCTGGATGCTGTCGTACAAAAGCCTGCATTCTGGCTGGATCAGGTTTACCGGTTTTTGCATCTGGTAGCGTGGCGGTTTGCAGGTCATAGAAGCCCTGCACGCTTTGTACCGGAAAAAAAGGCATTGCATTCATGCCTGTGCGCCACTGTTCACCATTTTTCTGATAGAAAGCCAGCGCCATACTGCGTATCGGTACTGCATAATCAGGCGCATTCGGATTTCCGCCTGCGATAGCTAAACGGCCCACCACAGGCGTAACGCCTGAGGCAAACAGTGCCGCACGTGACAAGGCGCTGGCGTTACCGTTGGCAGAAAAATCCCCCAGGATACAGACGCCCTTTGCATGATTACGGCGATAACCCGGGTGATTGCCATTAGATTTTTCTAAGGCAGTAATCAGCTTATCCGATGTCAGCCTGCCAGTATCCAGCCACCCGCCCGCCCACACGAACAAGGCGATCACCAGTAATGGGATCACAATTATTATCGCCAAGCGCACTATTTTATGACCGACAGAAAGAAAAGGTTTATTCATGAAAACACTCAACATTGCAGAATTTAGTTCACTGTTCATCCGAGCGTAATCATTAAGATTTTGCTTTTGATAACAGGATGACATTCAGAAGTTATTTAAGATGCCCTGCAAATCTACTAGTAGGTAGACTAAACTGTCAAACAATTAATCCTCCTTTTATAAGTTGCTGTTCCCTGCATGTCATACCGGCTTGTTGACATTCTGGAGTGACCACGTTCCCGTAGACATTTGCTGTCCTTACGATGAGGGCTCTGCTCCTCACTCATAGCAGACCTCAAGACATTGCAAACTAGCGCCCCTTTTGCCGCGGTTGTGGCAATCAGAAGGCAGGCAAGCCTGCCTTATTTTCACTTTAATGGGATTCAACAGCCTGCGGAGTGACAACGTCGCGTGACCGCAGCGTGATACGTACCGGCGCAGATTTATACGATGGCGTACCGCTCTCCTTGTCGATGTAATCCAGCGGGATCAGGACGTTAGCCTCCGGATAATAGGCTCCAATCGATCCCTGTGAGATGGCATAGCGAATTACCGTCATGGATTCCAGACGCATACGGTAGCCCGGCACTGCTGACTCCAGATCCACAACATCCCCGTGCTCAAGCCCCAGACGTTCCAGATCAAAGTCACACATAAACAGGACATCACGGCGGCCAAATACTCCGCGGTAGCGATCATCCATGGCGTAAATCGTCGTGTTGTATTGATCGTGACTGCGAAGCGTAATCAGACGTAGCACGTCGTCGCCCGGCACCGTCAGGTCCTCATGCGTGCCTTGATAAAGCGAAAACATCGCTTTACCGCTAGGGGTCGGCCAGATGCGATCCCGCGGCGGCAGTGGCATCTGAAAACCACCGGGTTGGCGAATGCGGGCATTGTAATCATCGAATCCGGGTATGGTTCTTTCGATCAGGTCGCGGATGAGATCGTAATCGGCTATCAACTCATTCCAGTTAACCCGCGTTCTCGGCAGAGCCGCGATGGCCATCCCGGCAACAATGGCCGGTTCAGAACGCAGCAGCGGCGACGCTGGCTTCAACTTTCCGGAAGAGGCGTGCACCATCGACATGGAATCTTCAACAGTGACCGACTGGCGATTGCCAGACTGCTCATCCAGTTCGGTACGGCCAAGGCACGGCAGCAGTAGTGTCTCTTTCCCGGTCAGAAGATGAGTACGGTTCAACTTGGTCGCGATGTGAACACTGAGTTCAAGTTCACGCATCGCCGGAAAGGTCACGTCTGAATCGGGCAGCGCCACGGCAAAATTTCCTCCGAGGCAAATGAGCGCCTTCGACTGCTTATCGACTATCGCTTTCATCGCCTGCACCGCATCATGACCATGATGCGACGGTGGTGTAAATCCAAACACGTTTTCCAACTTATTGAGAAAATCGGACGACGGTTTCTCAGTGATCCCCACGGTACGGTTACCCTGCACGTTGGAGTGGCCTCGTAACGGACAAACGCCTGCGCCGGGTTTACCTATATTGCCTCGCATTAGCAGCAGATTGACCAACAGGCGCACATTATCCGTACCGCGGTTGTGCTGTGTAATGCCCATACCATACGTCAGGATAGTGGCATTCGATTTGACGTAAGCTTCAGCGACGCGCCTGAGATCTGCCTGCTTCAGGCCAGAGTCTTGCTCGATTAATGCCCAGGATGTGGCTTCGATGTCCGCCGCGAAGCGCTCAAACCCTTCTGTATGCTCGCGGATAAAGGCATGATCCAGTGCCGTACCGGTTTCAGCCTCAATCGCCAGCACCGCTTTGGCGATACCCTTAAGCGCAGCCGAATCGCCACCGGCACGGACCAAATAATACGTTGACGCGATATCGGTTGAGCTGTTGGTCGCCATCTCCATGACATTCTGCGGGTCGGCAAAACGCTCAAGCGCGCGTTCGCGCAGCGGATTAAACACGATAATCGGTACGTCACGGCGCGCCAGCTCGTGCAGCGTTCCCATCATGCGAGGATGATTGGTCCCTGGGTTATGACCCATTGAGAGAATAAGCTCTGCACTATCGAAATCGTCCAGAGATACGGTGCCCTTACCGATCCCAATCGACTGAGGCAAACCTACGCTGGTTGCCTCGTGGCACATATTTGAACAATCAGGAAAATTGTTAGTGCCATACTCCCGGGCAAAAAGCTGAAACAAATAGGCCGCCTCGTTTGATGCGCGACCGGAGGTATAGAACTCAACCTCATCTGGCGGCAGTGCAGCTAACTTATTGGCAATACGCGTAAAAGCCTCTTCCCAGCTCACTTCGATGAAGGTGTCGCTTGCTGCATCATAGCGCAGCGGCGTGGTTAACCTGCCGTATCCCTCCAGCTCATAATCGGAACGCTGTAGCAGCGACGTGATAGTGTTTTCGGCAAGAAATGCCGGCGTAACGCGCTTGGTGGTCGCTTCCCATGTGACCGCCTTAGCGCCATTTTCACAGAACTGGAAGGTTGAGCCATGATCCTTATCCGGCCAGGCACATCCGGGGCAATCAAACCCATCGGGCTGATTAGTGCGCATCAGCGTAGGCGGCGCTTTTAAGGTATCCATTTGGTTTTTAACAGCTATTGCGGTTGCCTTAAGTGCTCCCCAGCCGCCTGCCGGGCCATCATAGGGGTGTACACCTGGTACTGTGCGATGATTTTTTTTGCTCATACAAACTCGGCTCACGTGAATGTAATTTATGATGCTGCAGCCCCTGCGGAGGTTGCTTAACGTAACAGCGATATGTGCAGGTGTTACCTGAGCCTGAATATCCCTTCATCCACTGGTGTTATGGATAGTTTGAAGGTAGCAAAAAAAAACAGATCTCCCGCGCTGGTTATCAATTGGTTACTTTTTAAATTCATTCCTTTATCTGGCTAGCCAAGAGCAACGACCGGAATTTCAATTTATCTACTCAGTGGAAGTGTATTGCCGCTTAGGGAAGGCGTGCCTGAATGATTATTCTGGAACATAAAGAGTGTCCCGTCGGGAAAGCAGCCATTTGTACTTTCTTTAACGAAATAATTATCTAATGACGATACATTTATTTCATCGTGCAAACGTTTTACTTTTTCCAGCTAACTGTCACAATAAAAAAGCTACATAAATAGCGCGCTATTATAAAGCACGCAATATATATAAATGATAAAAATTCTTATTTATAGTGACAACACCGGGGAAAACCTTATGCACACACGCTTTTGTTGGGCAGGTTTACGACGCGCCGCAAGTTATAGCGGGCATGTATAAGCAGCACTTCGCTACCACAAGGTCCGCTCGCCACCCTCACGGGGGTGGTTTACGGTTGACCGGCACTAACGTTTTGGGCGAGAAGTGGGGGTTGTCTCAAGCCACGCGCGCACGCTCTCCAGATCTGGCCCGACTTCGCGCAGGGCCTGACTCAGTCGGTCTTGTGTGGTGCTTAACTTCAGAGTCCAGAACGTGATTTGCCACTGCTCGCGTATCTCTACCTGACTGAGGTCTGCGGGAATACGCCGCTGAATGTATTCACGGTTTTTCATTATTTTTATCCTTTTTGTTTTATGTAGGAACGCCCGGCGTGACGCTTGCCAGCGCAATACATTCCCTATATTGAACAATCATCCTGGATAAAATAGAGGAATATTCCTGCTGTTGAGGTGGGGATAAAAAAGGAGAGTAATCCTGGCGAGGCCAGCGATTTATTCTGACGTGTGTTAACAATATCTATTTCATTAAACTAAAAAATAATTATTTTCATTTCTTCTTATTAAGCCTCTGATAAATGAGAAAATTAAAACACTGCATCCTGGTCAAGTTAACGTGATGTTTAGAGGCGGGAGAGCGATATACCCAAATTCACTCCATCCCGTATTTAAGGAGTTTTCTTTGAGAAATCAACTTTTAGAGCGGCCCGTGGCCGTACAGCATAATATCCGTGATCTCAGGCTTGCCGCTGGCCTTTCACAACAGAGTGCCGCTGAGCGTTTCGATCTTAGCCTGCGTGTTTGGCAGTCGAAAGAGTCTGCGAAGAATCCAGGGCAGCTCAGCCAAGGCGAATATGAATTGTTATTGTTGCTGGCTGGTCAACATCCTTACTTTGCACTGGTGTCGCAACAAAAAAAGTAAGCTGCCTTGTCCGTGTCATTCGATAAAGATCAAGCACTGCATCAATGTCACAGAGTTAGCCGTATCACTGGCTAATCAAACTGAGTAGATGCATCACCGTCCTGGAGGGGTTGTTGCGCCGCCAGGCAAAGGCGATATCGGTAAACAGGGAGTTATTCTCTATTTCGCAAAACGTAACATGCGGGTTGTTCACACAGCACATGGACTCTGGTACCAACGCGATGCCACAACCTGCTCCGACCATGCCGAGAGACGAGGTGATTTGGGGAGCCTGAATAAATCGTGTTGGGGTGAACCCCGCGCGCAGACAGGTGCTGACGATGAGCTCATACAGGCTGGGAGCGACTTCACGCGGAAACATAATCAATGTTTCGTTCACCAGCTGTGCTAATGCAATGGTGCCTTGGGAGCTATATGCATGGCCCGCAGGTAACGCAATCATCATTCTTTCGGTAGCGATGACTTTCAAATTGAACGCTTTGCTGCTTTCACACGGCAAACGAATAAACGCCGCATCAAGCAACCCATCCCGCAGATCCTGCATCAGCAAAGCCATATTCTCTTCCCTGGCAATGAGTTCCATTGCCGGATAACGCGTTCTAAAACGCTGAAGAAGGTCAAACACGGGTGCCCCGAAAGCGACAGAACTGGCAAACCCGAGCGACATCTGTCCGCTTATACCCCGCGCCATACCACGGGCTTTCTCAAGCGCATGGTCGGCCAGCTGCACAATCTCAGTGGCGTCATTTAGGAATGCCCTTCCCGCCTCGGTGAGTTCAACGCCGCGCGTCAGGCGTTTCAGTAATGGTGTCCCAATCTCATGTTCCAGCCGCTGTATTTGCTGGCTCAGCGGTGGCTGAGAAATGCCGAGCATTTCTGCAGCACGAGTGAAATGTAGCGTCTCGGCGACAGCAACAAAATAACGCAGATGGCGAAGTTCCATATCAAAAACGTCTCAAAGTTAACAGGTTTCGCTATTGGATTCGTTAAGCCAAAAAGCCCACCATGATATTAACACGGCTTAACTATTGGTTTGCGAGGTGGCAAATGTGTAATTTTGTATCTGCCTGTTCATGTGAGGAACAGCTGAAAGAAACCGTCTTTAAACTCCATGATGATTCACCAGAAAAGGTTATCTATCAGACTTCACTGATGAGCGCGCTGCTGAGCGGTGTTTATGACGGTTCCACCACGGTGTCCGATCTGTTAAAGAAAGGCGATTTTGGCCTGGGTACGTTCAACCAGCTGGATGGAGAACTCATCGCCTTCGACAGCCAGGTCTATCAGTTACGCTCCGATGGCAGCGCCAATCCTGCCCAGCCCGAGCAACAAACGCCGTTTGCTGTGATGACTTTTTTCAAACCTGAAAATCGCCACCTCTTTACTGAAACCGCCACGCGAGAAGAGGTTCATCAGGTTATCGACAGCAAAATCACTTCAGATAACCAATTCTGTGCCATGCGTATCAGTGGTCGCTTTCATGCCGTACGGACTCGAACCGTTCCCTGCCAATGTCGCCCTTATCGCTCGATGCCGGAAGTGCTGGGCGATCAGCCAACCTTCGCATTTAAAGAGACGCAGGGTGAACTGATTGGCTTCCGTACGCCGCAGTACATGCAGGGAATCAACGTGGCGGGTTATCACGAGCACTTTATTACGGATGACCGGCAAGGCGGTGGGCACATCCTTGATTATGTGCTGAAGGAGGGAACGCTGACCTTTGGCTCCATTAACAAGCTGGTCATTGATCTTCCCCGGGATACCGAATTTCTTCAGGCAGAGCTCACGCCGCACAATCTTGATGAAGCCATTCGCGCCGTCGAAAGCTAACAATAGGGGGCAATATGAAAACGTTAAAAACCCACACTCACTGGAACAGCGGCGCGGATCTCGTGGTCGCGCAGCTTGAAGCACAAGGCGTAAACCACGTGTTTGGCATCCCCGGAGCCAAAATCGACAAAGTGTTTGATTCATTAGTGGATTCTCCCATTCAACTCATCCCTGTCAGGCATGAGGCAAATGCTGCCTTTATGGCCGCAGCGGTAGGCCGACTTACGGGACATGCCGGTGTTGCACTTGTGACCTCCGGACCAGGCTGCTCGAATCTGGTTACCGGCATGGCAACCGCCACCAGCGAAGGCGATCCGGTGGTGGCTATTGGCGGAGCGGTGAAACGATCGGATAGCGCCAAACAGGTTCACCAGAGCCTGGATACCGTGTCGATGTTTCGTCCGGTAACGAAATATGCTGTTGAGGTCACCGCCCCCTCCGCGCTGACCGAATGTGTCTCTAACGCATTTCGTTATGCAGAAAACGGACGCGGTGGAGGTGCCTTTATCAGCCTGCCGCAGGATATTGTTGATCAGCCGGTTTCCGGCAGCCCTTTGCAAAATAGTGGACACGTTAAGTTGGGCGCGGCCCCCGATGCCCTAATTGAGGCTGTCAGCCAGGAAATCAGCCGGGCAAAAAATCCGGTCATCCTGCTGGGCCTGATGGCCAGCCAACCAGAAAACAGCGCCGCAATCCATGAACTGCTGTCAAAAAGCCAGATCCCCGTGACCAGTACTTACCAGGCTGCAGGCGCAGTCAGACAGGAGCACTTCTCAAGGTTTGCCGGACGGGTTGGATTATTTAACAACCAGGCAGGAGACCGGTTATTACAGCAGGCGGACCTGATCATCACTATCGGTTATAGCCCGGTTGAGTATGAGCCGGCAATGTGGAACAGCGGCAAAGCCATCCTGGTACATATTGATGTGCTACCGGCTGATACGGATAACCGCTACCAGCCCGACGCTGAACTGGTAGGCGACATTGCGCAGACCGTATGCAAGATTGCCGCCCGTATCCTCTCACCATTAACGCTAAGTCACGCTGCGGCCGCTGTACTGGAAGACCGCCAGCAGCAACGCCAATTACTGGCGATGCAAGGTGCCAGTTTAAATCAATTTGCGCTGCATCCCCTGCGTATCGTGCATGCGATGCAAGACATCATTAACTCTGACATCAGCCTTACCGTTGATATGGGAAGCTTTCATATCTGGATAGCGCGCTATCTGTATAGCTTCCGTGCGCGCCAAATCATGATCTCTAATGGTCAACAGACCATGGGTGTCGCCCTACCTTGGGCTATTGGTGCCTGGCTGGTTGATCCTTCACGCAAGGTGGTATCGGTGTCCGGGGACGGCGGATTTTTGCAATCAAGCATGGAACTGGAAACTGCCGTCAGGCTGAAGGCCAATATCCTGCACATCATTTGGGTTGATAACGCCTACAACATGGTCGCCATGCAGGAAGAGAAAAAGTATCAGCGCATTTCAGGCGTCAGTTTCGGTCCGGTGGATTTTAAAGCCTATGCCGAAGCCTTTGGCGCAGCCGGCTTCTCCGTTAACAGTGCGGCAGAACTTGAGCCAACATTGCGCAAAGCAATGGATGTCAGCGGCCCCGCTGTGGTCGCAATTCCGGTCGACTACAGCGATAACCCGCTACTGATGAGTCAGTTACACCTGAGTCAAATTCTCTAATTGAAAGGATATGATTATGAAAAACAGAGTCGCATTTGTAACCGGCGCCGGACAGGGCATTGGCGCAGCCATTGCCTTACGCCTGGCAAAAGACGGCTTTTCCGTAGCCATCGCGGATTTCAATCTTGAAACGGCGCAGCATGTCGCTGATGAGATTGTCACATCAGGAGGAAAGGCCATCGCACTGCAGGTTGATGTCACCCAACGCGATAACGTTTTTCACGCCGTTGAAGAAGCGCGCCATGCGCTGGGTGATTTCAACGTCATTGTGAACAACGCCGGTATTGCGCCATCAACACCGATTACCGATATCACCGAGGAGATTGTTGATAAGGTTTATAACGTCAACGTTAAGGGTGTGATTTGGGGAATGCAGGCGGCGATTAGCGCTTTTTCCGCGGAAAATCACGGTGGCAAAATCATTAATGCCTGCTCTCAGGCAGGACATGTTGGCAATCCGGAGCTGGCAGTTTATAGCTCCAGCAAATTTGCCGTTCGCGGGCTGACGCAGACAGCGGCTAAAGATCTTGCGTCGAAAGGCATTACGGTCAATGCCTTCTGTCCGGGTATTGTCAAAACCCCCATGTGGGAATCGATCGACAGGCAAATTTCACAAGCGGCGGGTAAACCGGCTGGCTTTGGGACGCAGGAATTTGCAAAACGTATTACTTTGGGCCGGCTGTCTGAACCGGAAGATGTGGCCGCATGCGTCGCATTTCTGGCGGGACCGGATTCCGACTACATGACCGGCCAATCACTACTTATCGACGGCGGAATGGTATTCAACTGATTCGCGGATCGTGCTTACCCATACTGCCGTGTGGGTAAGCTATTAATTATGCACTGTTGCCCGCATATATCGGGTTTCGCCCACAGTGGACATATATTCGCCAAAGGCACTTCTGTGCCAAAAGCGGAAGTTAAAGCACTAATGAGTATTTGATATTGAATGCCTAAATCATGCAGGATACTTACACATTGACTATGAAAATAATTATGCCGCGCTAACAGTAACGCCTAAAACGTAAATATTCTGGAGCGCTGCTTCGTCTTGAGCATCGGTGAACCCTACCCACTGTACAAACGTGTATTTTGATAATGTTTTCTCGTGCCAGGATAAAAATGTCACCTTCTCTGCTTAAGAACATACGTCTTCAGAAAGTAAAGGCGGCCACAACAACTTTGGCCACCTTTATTCAACACCAGCACTCAATGAAAATATGGTGTAATAACAGAGACTATTAGGCCAATAGCAAAAACCATAAACACACTACCACCAGTCTTATTTAGATATGAAAAGGCTTTACCAGTGGCCAGTTTTTTCTTCACTGAACTAGCCGAAGCACCATATATGAAGTGGATAATAACCACCAACACACAAAAAATCATAGAAAGAATACAGAACTGGCTGATAAAAGGCTTTTCAGCGTTTATAAACTGAGGGAATAGCGCCATGAAAAACACGATGGGTTTTGGATTAAGCAAAGAAACAAAAAAACCCTGACGAAACCTTGATGATTTTGATGGAAGAATTAAAATACTCTCACTTCCAGATTCACTCATTTTTTTTGGAGTAGAACGAAACAGCTTAACGCCCAGATAGGCAAGATAAGCAGCACCTACAATTTTGACCACAATCAACGCAAACTGAGAAGTTGTTATAATTATTCCCAAGCTGCTAGCTGCAATAATAGAAATCACACCCATACCTGCTGCCACACCAATAATTCCAGCTAAGGCACTACGTAAACTGTAATTAAGTGTATTCGTTAACGTGAGCAATACACCCGGTCCCGGGCTCGCTATGGTTAAGCTGGCAATTAAGATGTAAAGGTAAATCTGAGACATAAACTTGCCCTGCATAAATGGGGGGCATTCCCCCCCCCCGCGGTTAATCGATTAGATTGAAAGATCTCTGTATTCCTGCCCGGCAAATAGAGCGCTGTCAACAAGGCGATCGCCCTCATTCTTAGCTACTTCCAAGTGGAATTTTGTTGGACCTGCATACTTAAAGTAATTTCTTGGGATTTCCAAATCGCTGGCTCGTTTGGCATCATATGTGCTTTCAGAGCAGAAGAAACGCATAACAAACGCTGCACGGATATCTACCTCTCCTTCGCCAAGCATTATGCTTCGATGGATAACGTATTTGTCAAAAATAAGCGCATCTCCTACTTCAAATTCATCCTCTACTCCAAAGTGATTAAGAATAGCCATCTGTGCGTTATCGTTAAGAGGACCATCACGCCACTGAACGAAATCGTCTGTAGTAGGATTCTCATTCGCGTCAATTTTTTGCTGCAGCATACTGAACACGGAGGGATCTATATGACTGTAAAGATAGTCACCGTTTACGCGATTTTTTGGTACGTAAGCCATACCCCCACGTTGCCCTTTTGGATTAATATTAACTAAAGGAGCCCAGATCGTGCATCCAAAATCTTCAGCATGATGGTAGCCAAAACTCTGTGTACCGATATGCCATGGAAAGCCTTTATTTTTGAGCTTTTCAAGCTCAAAAGATAATGCTTGTGCATAAAACATATTCCTTCCAGTCAGGTCTTTCATTGCCTTCTTAAATGCTTGATCTTTCAACAGACCAATCACTACCTCATCGCCATCGTACATGTCAAAAGCTAATCGACTGAACCCGGTCTGATACTTATCAGTAGGTTTATCAATGTACTGACCAATAGTTGACTTGATATAACTAACAAACTCTGGAGAATAAAAACCTTTTAACAAAAGGAAACCTTTCTCTTGAAAATCAGAAATTTGATCTTTCGTTAAGCTGAACTTTTTATTAATCACTTCACTACTCCATTTTTAAAGCCCATTAGGGCAAGAACAACCATTAGGTTGAGATAAAACTTTTCCCTTTGATGATTAATTTGTAATATTCAGCAGCGCATCATAATAATCAGCTCGCGCATCTAAATAAATTGAAGCTCCGAGCATAACAGCTTTCTTATTTTTTATTTTGTTACCTAATAATGGAATAAGTTCTTCTTGAATCCACCCATCTGAATAATCAATATTATTTTTTATTTTTTCATAAATCATCAGAATTTTTTTATTTTTTATTCCAAGCCGTAGCGCTCCTTGCATTACCTTTTCAATCAAAAGCGGCATTGTTAATTTTTGCGCAGCGATGATGCCGACTAATTGATAAAAATACTCTTCATAATCGGCCTCAATGAAAAGCACGTCTTGAGGACAATCACAACCAATGCCAATATCGTCACTGCTGTTTAGGTAGGATTTAACATCTCGCATTTCTAGCAAGGTAATTAATGCGTTGTGGTACATCTCTCCAGAATTGAGCCAGAGTTTTTTCAACGCGTAGTATTTTTCATGATTTCCATATATGTGCAATCCAGAATGTAAATTGAATTCATCAATACAAATCGATGCTTCAAGTAGTCTATCAAAAATCTGTAGATTTATGGATTTTTTGACTTTCAAAAACAACATATGATTAGAGGCTTTATGCCTTAGGCATAAGCTAATAAGAGTATGAGGGAAGTTATTTAAATTATTATCGCCATTCACATTCTTAATGCGCTTTAATTTTAACCAGCTTTCACCAGAGGTGGATTTGGATCTAGCCCCACCCTCACAAACATGTAATAAAAGTGAAGGGTTTAGTGCCAAGAAAGAGATAATTGATATCCATTTTTGTCGTAGATTCATTCCACAAATGCTCAATTTGCAACCAGATATTTACATTGCATTTACTTTAACTGCATTGAATTTACATGTCACTAAACTTATAACTATATGATATTTATATAAATAACATCGAATTTGACTTACAACGCTTAAAAAACACACTGTTTTTGGGGCTTTTGAATTCCGCTAACATATAAATCTCTACCTGAGGCAATCAATTCAGTTAAATTAACCAAATTGATCATAAATCAATCTAAATCAAATCCAATCATAAAATATATATATCTTTTTCCGAACATAGCTCTGTGACTAATTTACGACAATATTCCACTATGTCATTATTAATACGAAAATAGAAATGCAGTGAAACCAATCAGTATTAAAGAAGAGTTAGTTATGAAAAGAATAGAATTATTAACAATGTTTATCTTTATTTTTTTAACCACCATCAAAATACTTATGATGGATTGAATTTAAGTCTGTACAGACCATCTGGATAAAATAGAACCAAATCAATTAATCATCTAAATCCATCTAACCAGACAGCTGTGATCCTGCCGTCAGGCTAAAGTCACATCCATTAACGGTTAGTCGAGGTTTACCAGAATTGCTGATTTGTTCACTTTAGTTGCGAGGCTGAATCGATAGCACAGACAGGAGTTCTGCACATCAATATGTGCGGAAACTTATTCACAAAAGTAAAGAACTTTTTATCAACATTGCAAAGTGAACAATCAGATCTTAACCCCCTAGCCCTGCCCTAAACCTGAAGTAACATCCGCTGCTCGCTCAAAGAGGACATTGGGCTTGGCGTCGTCCACTCTTTTCACTAAGCGGGCTTTGCAAACATCACGGTTTTAATTAAAGGATAACAGCTAATAATATGTGGGTCTCATTGGCGGCGTTCCATCAATTCAAGCGTCTGACCATCAGGACTTTGTAAATATATTACTCTGGTACCCTGCATGGGTCCTGACGACACTGTTTGAGGTTTACCCGGCGTCTTCCAACCGTAGTCCGATACTTTGCCTAAGAGCGTATCAAGATCCTCAACCATAAAAGCAAGGTGAGCGTAGCCTGGGATATAGGGCGCTGAAGGTTCTTCTGGCTGCTCAATGTTATTGTATTGGAGTAATTCAATTCGGATATCAGCCAGTTCAAGCAAAGCCATCCGTACATCAGCTCCCCTTGCACCTGTAACCTCATCGATTATAGGCCCAGACATTTTTCCTTCACGTAATAATTTACCGCCAAGAATCTGAGTCCAGAATAATAATGAGTCTTCAATATTTTTAACTGAAAAACCAACGTGATTGACACTTAAGATCATGTGATTACCTACTGATTTTTGAAAGTTCATCAGCCAACTATATAAAAAGCCTGCTTTATTTCTACACCATAAATGCGCGAACGTTTTACAAGCCTGCATCTTTTATCGATAAATTGCGAATATCCTCTTTTCGCTCGAAGCTGTCTCTAATTTCCAATCGCAAAGAAGGGCTGCGGCAATTCAGTGAAGCACTATTATGTTAGAAGAGAGCATACGGTAGGATCACTTGAGGATAAGCAGAATGCTTCTGGAAAAGCTCAGGTTGCTTTAAGTTCGGAGGAAGGACAGTGAATTCTGGTTTTTCACCAGGGAACGCCAGCAGCAGATGGTGCTTAGGTTCAAGATGTGGTGTTATGTTTGATGTGACAGAACTACCTAAGCCGTCATCATTTTGACGTCCGCTTTTGGCTGTATTATCAGCCGAAAATCTCATCCTAACCAGCTACTGATAACGGCATTTCGCCGTTAAGAGATGCGCTTTCATGCAGCAAGCCCCAACGCAACTGCACCTAAACAATGCATTCGGCAAAAAGCTGATCGGCACTTTTCACAACTGTCCTCCTTTTTAAAACCACATGAATATCTATGATCGGCCACACATTTTACAATCTGTTTACCTGACAGCGGCGAAAATCTGTGCAAAGTAGTGTCCAGCGGCAAACGAGATTTATGCCCTGGCACGTCAATTGCTTTAGCTAACCGATGTCAGCCGCAGCAACCTGACAACCTGTGCGCGTTATTAAATCCATCAAATTGATTTAATAAAACACCCTCTTTTTGCATTAAGGCGGAAAACACCATGAAAATCCGATTCAACCCAGTCATAAAAGGATGTTTTGCAGCGGTGCTGTTAGCCAGCGTAGGCAGCGCGGCAGCGGCAACCACATTGAATGCATTGTTTATGACGCAGGCGGCGTATAGCGAAAATGATATCCGCGCCATGACGCAGGCGTTTCAGAAAACGCACCCAGACGTGCAGGTTAATCTTGAGTTTGTGCCGTACGAAGCGCTGCATGACAAAATTGTTGCGGCGCGTGGCGCGGGCGGTAACGGCTACGATGTGGTGCTGTTCGACGCCATCTGGCCGGCAGAATTCACTAAGTTCGATCTGTTGCAGGACGTCAGCAGCCGCATCAGCGCTGATGAAAAAGGCCAGATTTTCTCCGGCGCAATGAACACCGTTGAGTTCAAAGGCAAAACCCTCGGCATGCCGTGGATCCTCGATACCAAATATCTTTATTACAACAAAGCGATGCTGGAAAAAGCCGGTATCACCACCCCGCCGCAAACCTGGCAGCAGGTGATGGATGACGCGCGCATCATCAAGCAGAAAAACATCGTGAAATATCCGCTGGTGTGGAGCTGGTCGCAGGCGGAAGCGCTGGTGTGCGATTACACCACGCTGGTATCAGGTTTCGGTGGCAAGTTCTATAACAACGACAAACTCGATTTCTCCTCCCCGGCCTCGCTGCAAGCGGTGAAGCTGATGAAAAGCTCGCTGGATGAAGGATTGAGCAATCCGGCTTCACGCGAATATTTGGAAGAGGATGTGCGTAAAGCCTTCTCCAATGGCGATGCAGCTTTCGCGCTCAACTGGACCTACATGTACAACATGGCCAACGATCCTAAACAAAGTAAGGTCGCCGGCCAGGTGGGCATCGTTCCCGCGCCAGGCGATGCGCCGGGCAAATTCGGTGCGGTAAACGGTTCGATGGGCCTTGGCATCACTAAAGGCAGCACGCATGCGGATCAGGCATGGCAATACATCCGCTACATGACTTCACAGCCGGTACAGAACCAATACGCCACGCTGAGTCTGCCGATCTGGAAAAGCTCGTATCAGGATCCGGCGGTGCTGAAAAACCAGGAAAGCCTGATCGCGGCGGCGGATAAATCGCTTAACGTGATGCTGTCGCGTCCGGAAACGGCTGACTATTCGCGTCTCTCCAACACGCTGCAGCAGCAGTTGCAGCAGGTGCTGGTGGGCAGCGCAACGCCAGATGCCGCGCTGCAAGCGGTAGATAAGAGTGCGGCGCGTCTGCGCTAAGGGGCAACAATGCTGAGTTTGCGTCAACGCGAACAATGGCAGGCATGGGTGCTGCTGGCACCCATGTTGTTGGTGATGCTGTTGCTCACCGCATGGCCGCTGTTACGCACCATCTGGCTGAGTTTCACCGATGCCGCCCTGATCGGCAGCGGTGAAGCGCCGGGCTGGATTGGCTTTGAAAATTATCTGTTCGCCATCACCGATGCGGATTTCCGCAGTTCGCTATGGCGCACGCTCTATTTCACCGTGGTGTCGGTGGCAATTGAAGGCGTGATCGGCGTGCTGGTAGCGCTGTTGCTGAACCAGAAATTCGCCGGTCGCAACGTGCTGCGCGTGCTGGTGATTTTGCCGTGGGCGCTGCCGACCATCGTTAACGCCATGATGTGGCGTCTGAATTTCAACCCGGATTACGGCAGCATCAACGCCCTGCTGACGCAGTTAGGGATCATTGATGGCTATCGCAGCTGGCTGGGTTCGCCGGATTCGGCGCTCAACGCGGTGATGTTCGCCGATATCTGGAAAAACTATCCGCTGGTGACCTTACTGGTGCTGGCGGCGTTGCAATCGATCCCCGACGATCTGTTTGAAGCCGCACGATTGGATGGCGCATCAGCGTGGCGGCGTTTTCGTGCCATCACCTTCCCGGCGATTGTTGGCCCGCTCAGCGTGGCGCTGGTGCTGCGCACCATCGACG
This sequence comes from Pantoea sp. SS70, assembly GCF_029866845.1. Taxonomy (NCBI): domain Bacteria; kingdom Pseudomonadati; phylum Pseudomonadota; class Gammaproteobacteria; order Enterobacterales; family Erwiniaceae; genus Pantoea; species Pantoea sp. SS70. The sequence goes on from NZ_CP117200.1 coordinate 318,843, forward strand.
CCTTCAAAATTTTCGACATCATCTACGTAATGACGCGCGGCGGTCCGGTCGATAGCACCAAAACCCTGAGTTTTTACGTGTATCAGGAGTCGTTTAGCTACCTGCGTGCCGGCAGCGGCGCGGCCTACGCGATGTTGATGACCTTGCTGTGCGCGGTGCTGATCACGCTTTACATGTTGTTACTGTGGCGGCAGCGCCGCAAAGGAAGCGCTCATGAAGGTTAAATTGCGCCATGTCGGTAAATACGCCGCCGCGCTGCTGGTGGCGTTCTCGGTGTTAGCGCCGATGGGCTGGCTGTTTTTAATGAGCGTCAGCGCCGCCAGCGATCTCACCCGCGTACCGCTGGAGTGGCTGCCGCGCCAGTGGGATTTCACCCGCTATGGCAAGCTGCTGTCGCTGGAGCCGGGCCAGCCGGGCGTACTGTTTCTGCATGCACTCGGCAACAGCCTTTTAGTGGCCACCGGCGCGACAATCATCTGCTTACTGCTGGCCATTCCGGCGGCGTTCAGCTTCTCGCGCTACCGCGGGCGCGACGGCTGGCTGTTTGCCTCACTTGCCATCTATATGGTGCCGCCGGTGGCATTCGTGTTGCCGCTCTACTTCCTGTTGCAGCAGTTCGATCTGCTCAACACGCGGCCCGGATTGATCATTGTTTACTGCTCGCTGATTCTGCCGTTCCTTACCTGGATGCTGAAAAACCAGTTCGATACGCTGCCGCAGGATATTGAGCAGGCGGCGCGGCTCGACGGCCTGCGCGTCTGGCAAGTGCTGTTACGCATTACGCTGCCGCTGGCGAAGCCGGTGTTGGGGGCCGCCGCACTGTTTGGCTGGCTGCTGGCGTGGGACGAATTTTTCTATGCGCTGCTGTTTACCAGCAATATCGCCGCACAAACCTTACCGGTCACCATTGCCGGATTTACCGCCGGACGCGCCACCGATGATGGCTTAATCGCTGCCGTTGGCATTCTGGCGTCGGTGCCACCGCTGTTTATTGCCATCTGGCTGCAGAAGACGCTGGTTAGCGGCCTTGCCAGTGGCGGGAGCAAAGGATGATGGAGCAGAAACTCACCGCCACGCTGTATGTGGTGGGTAACATTAATGTCGATTTGATCATGGGCACGCTGGATAACTGGCCGCAGCGCGGCACTGAAGTGATGCTGAATCACAGCGAACTGCGTCCAGGCGGCTCGGCGGGCAACTGCGCGCTGGCGCTGGAAGCGATGCAGGTGCGCCATCGCGCGGTCGCCAATCAGGGCAATGATGGCCTGAGCGCCTGGCTGGCGAGTCATTTTCCGCACAGCGCTGCGCACTGGACGCGCTACAGCTGCGAAACCTCGCTTACCGTTGGCGTGACGCATTCGGATCACGAACGCTCTTTCCTGAGTAATCTCGGCCATATCGTGCAACTCACCGCGCAGGATGTGCTGGATCAACTGCCGGCTACCGCGTCTGACGGCGATATCGTGCTGCTGTGCGGCACCTTTTTGTGTCTGCATTTGTATGACGACTATCCGGCGCTGCTCGCCGAGCTACAGCAGCGCGGCTTTGTCACCGCCGTCGATACCGGCTGGCCGCCGCAGGGCTGGACAAACGAAGTGCGTCAGCAGGTCACGCATTGGCTGCCGCTGTGCGACTGGCTGTTGCTCAATGAAGTGGAAACGCTGGGATTGGCGGCGTCAGACGACTTGCCCGCCAGCGCGCAAATGCTGGCGCAACAGCTAAGCGGACGCGGCGGCTGCGTGGTGAAATGCGGCCCGCAGGGCGCGCGCTGCTGGCAGGCAGATAACTCAGTAAGTCAGCCTGCACGTCCGGTCACGGTGGTGGATACCATCGGCGCGGGCGACAGTTTCAACGCCGGATTTCTCACCGCCCTGCTGCATCAGCAAGATCTCACCACGGCTTTGCAATGGGGGATTTCGGTGGCGTCACTGGCTATCAGCACCTTGCCGCGTCGTTACCCCGACTGGCATCAACTGCAACTTTCCCAGGAGTTTTAAATTATGGCCAGTGTTGAACTCGTAAAAGTGGCCAAACGCTACGCAAAACAGTCGGTGCTGCACCCGCTCGATCTCACCATTCCTGACGGCAGTTTTACCGTGCTGGTTGGCCCATCCGGCTGCGGAAAATCGACGCTGTTGCGCTTGCTGGCCGGGTTGGAGAGCTTGTCGGATGGCGCGATCCTGATGGATAAAGTGCAAATCAACGACCGCGATCCAGCCGATCGCGATATCGCCATGGTCTTTCAGAGCTATGCGCTCTATCCGCACTTAACCGTGGCGGAGAATCTGGCGTTCCACATGCAGGTGAAGAGGGTGAAGCGCGAGGAGCAGCACACTAAAATTGCGCGCATCGCCGGAATTCTTGGCATCGATAAGCTGCTGCAACGCTATCCGCGTGCACTGTCAGGCGGACAGCGTCAACGCGTGGCGATGGGCCGCGCGATGGTGCGAAATCCCAAAGTGTTCCTGTTCGATGAGCCGCTGTCGAACCTCGATGCGCAGCTGCGTATGGAGCTACGCGCCGAGATCAAATCGCTGCATCAGCGTTTCAAAACCACCATGGTTTATGTGACGCACGATCAGGTTGAGGCGATGACGCTGGCCGATCAAATTGTGGTGATGAAGGATGGCCGCATCGTGCAGCAAGGCGCGCCGCTGGCGATTTACGACCGTCCGGCGGATACCTTTGTCGCACGCTTTATCGGCTCACCGCCGATGAACCTGTTACCGGCACAGCTGATCGCCCGCGATGGCGTGCCCGGCGTGCAGTGCCAGGATCTGTGGCAGCCGTTGCCCGCGCGTTGGCAAGCGGCGGCGCGCGAACGTGCTGGCGCAGCCGTGACGCTAGGGGTGCGCCCGCACGATCTGCTGGAAGCCAGCAGCAACGCCGCAGCATTGGTGAAAGTGGTGGAGATCACCGGCGAATCCACATTGTTGCATCTCGAATGGCACGGTCAGCCGTTGCATATGCAGATTGCCGGTCGCCACACGGCGGTGAGCGGCGAGAGCATTATGCTCGGCTTCAACCCCGAGAAGATTCATCTGTTTGATGCGGAGACGGGATTAAGGTTGGTTGAGTCGCTTTAAGTCGGTGCTCAGGCCAGAAAAGGCCCTTAAGATTGTCATTGCTGTTTAGGGGGCGCATGAGCATCCTATTCGCCCAATCGTTAGTTTCCGTATTGGAGTGCGTACATTGCGCTGAATAGGATGTTCTCGTGAGCTGTCAGAAAGATTTTTTTTAATCACTGAAACCGGTAACATAGGCTCCCTATGACCATTCTTGCCGCATCGTTTCCTCTTTTAAATTTTTCAATGTGGCCTTTTCATATGTACGGGTATTGTTATGCGGTTTCTGAAAACGATTAATAGAAATAAAAACAACCTGTTTAGGAAAATAAAAAAAGCAGCGTTATTGTGTCTTATCCGGACTATACGCACCCGAGATGCTTTTGCACCAGTTAATGCACGTAAGATATTGATCCTTCGCCTCGATGATAAAATTGGGGACATGGTCGTGACGACTGGGACTGCATTTAAACTCGCAGAAAAAGGTTACAGAGTCTCAGTGCTCACTGGTCCGGTATGCGGGCAACTGCTTCATAACTGCGACTATTTTGATCAGGTTATTCAATATAAAAATCGGATGTCACTTGACCTGTTACACGCTCAGAAATTTGATGTTGTCATCGATTTTGACGATGTTCAGGATTATGAACGTCTGAAGTTGGCATGGCTGATGAGACGTAGCCACCATGTTGGCTTTAATAAAAATCTTCCGGGTATTTATAATGCATCCATCCGTTATCTTGATGCCGAGAAGCATATCACTGAACGCCATAAGCGGGTGCTGGCACTGTTCAATATCCACGAAACCTCATTTCATTATCAACTCGGGCGCTGTGTTAAAGAACAAAACAGAGTCAAGAATGCCCTTCGAATTACAGATAGCGATATTGTCGTTTCTGTGAATCCTTTCTCTGGCGCCACGGATAAAGATTTCTCCGAAGAACAGGTCATCTCTCTCATCTACTTTATTCACTCGATTAATCCGGAGATAAAAGTTGTAGTGATCGGGCAGAGCAACAAAGTACGTTCATTCAGTGCGCATGGTGCTTTAATTGTGTCAGAAAGTACCATAAATACTGCAGTTGAAATTGTCCGCATCTCTGACGCGGTAGTGAGTACGGATACTTCCATCGTCCACATTGCTAACGCGCTAAATCGTCCATTAGTGGCACTTTATAATAAGAGGAAGCTCAAGGATACCGGCTTGATCGGCTATAAAACCTGGGCACCAAATTATCCTCAGGGTAATCAGATAGTGGTTGAAAATGATTACATTAGTCATTGTTCAATCAACACAATTTTTCCGGCAGTTGAGACTGCAATCCGGGCAGCAAGTATGCTTAAGCTCCCGTAAACACTTTCATCATCTCTCATGAAAAAAAGCCACCCAACACTGGGTGGCGAAATATAGTTAATCACATGCATAACAACGATATTGGCGAACACTCATTCCTTAAGCATTTCACGACTACTATTTTACCCTACTGGCTATTTTATTCTGTCTTCAGCGTTTAAAGATAATGTAAAACCTCTCTCAACCTTTAACGGATTAAATACATCTACCAGGTTTTCCCAATATTAAACTGGAATTGTTCCGACTTATCGCCCTCATATTTTTTTATCGGCAACGCATACGAAAACACCAGCGGACCCAGCGGTGACTGCCATTGCAAGGCCACGCCGCTCGACACGCGAATCTGGCTGGGATCGCCATAATCAGGAATCCCCGCCGCTTTAGTGGCAGCGGTATTCTGCCAGCCGGTATCCCACACGGTGCCTGCATCAACAAACAATGAGGTGCGCAGTGCATCGGCGTAACGCTCGCTGATAAACGGCGTAGGGACAATCAGCTCCGCACTCACCACCGCCATCGCATTGCCGCCCACCGCATCATCCGATTTCTCCACTGGGCAAGCACCGTAACTGCTTTCGCTGCCGCTGCAGCGGTAATAGGCGGCTTTTGGCCCGATGGTATTGGAGGAGAATCCGCGTACCGAACTCGAACCGCCGGCATAGAAATTATCGTAGAACGGCACTTCTTTGCCGCCTAAACCGTCAGCGTAACCGGCTTTACTACGGCCCATCAGCACCCAGCGATGATCGCTGCTCAGCGGCAAATAGCCGTTGGCGGTCAGCGTGCTTTTGTAATAACTGTTGGTGGAACCTGGAATAGTCACTTTGGTGTTGAAACCGGCGCTCACGCCCGAGGTAGGGAAGAAGCCGCGATCCAGCGAGTTGTAGCTCCAGCCAATGTTCCAGAAGAAATCGTTGGCGGTAAATTTGTCCGCCACGGTGGCATCGTCATCGTCGTCATCGCTGGTGATGACTTTTGGATGAATGCCCTGCGAACCCAGATAGCGCCACATTGCTACCTGCGGCGCCATATTGCTGACGCGGTTATAGACGTAATCCAGACCGCTGTTCACGCTGCTGTTTTCGCCGATTGGGAAGCTTAACGTGCTACTCGCGCCGAAGCTCTTCAGTGTGTATTCGGAAAGATCGTTATCTTCCGCGCTGTAATCGTTGTAGAACAGTTTGCCGCCAAGACTCACGCCATCCACGGTGAAATAGGGATCGGTGGCAGCGATTTCGACATAGGTCTGATAGCTGTTTTTCGTGCCGCTGAAACTTACGGTATTGCCGGTGCCCATCCAGTTATCCTGGCTGACGCCAAGCTGATAACTGATGCCGCTGTCGGTGCCGTAACCCAGCCCAACGTTGAAGGTGCCGGTATTGCGCTCCTTCACTTTGTACACCACGTCCACCTGATCCGGGCTACCCGGCACGCGCTGCGTATCAACATCTACGCTTTCGAAATAACCGGTGCGATTAAGGCGCGCCTTGCCCTGCTCCACCTGATTGCTCGCCAGCCATGCGCCTTCCATCTGGCGCATTTCACGACGCAGCACCGCATCTTTCGAGGTGTCATTGCCCGAGAAACGCACCTGTCGCACTGAGAAGCGCCGCCCGGCATCGACATTCACGTGTAGCTGCACGGTCTTAGCGCTGTCGTCTATTTCCGATTGCGTATTCACCTGCGGGAACGCATAGCCGTAACGACCGAGCAGGCTTTTAATCGCCTCTTCGTTTTGGCTGATTTTTGCCCCGCTGTATAAGCTGCCCGCCGGCATGTGCGCCAGTTTTTCAATTTCGGCGGAATAGCCGGCCATATTTCCGCTCAGCGTTACGCCGCTAACATGATAAACATCGCCTTCATGAATATTTATCGTGACGTAAATATGCTTTTTATCCGGCGTTAAACTGACTTGTGTGGAATCGAGGTTAAAGCGTGCGTAACCGCGATCGAGATAATAACTGCGCAGCGTCTCTAAATCGCCCGAGAGTTTCTGTTTCTGGTATTTCTGATCGGCGATCAAATTCCACCACGGCACATCGTCGCGCAATTGGAAATGCGAGATCAGTTCATCAGCGGAAAAAGCGTGGTTGCCGACAATGTTGATCTGCTGAATTTTCGCCGACACGCCTTCGGTGAAAATGAACTTCAGATCGACACGGTTGCGCGGCAACGGCGTGACGACCGCTTTGACGCTGGCAGTATATTTCCCGGCGCTGTAATAGAAATCTTCCAGCCCTTTTTCCATATCCGATAGCGTGGTGCGGTCCAGCGCTTCACCCACGCGCACGCCCGAGGCATCAAGGTTTTGCTTGAGCTGATCCTCTTTAATCGCTTTGTTACCAGAGAATGAGATGCTGGCAATCGCCGGGCGCTCTTTGACTTTGACAAGCAGCGCATCCCCGTCACGCAGCACCTGCACATCGTCAAAATTGCCGGTGGCGAACAGCGCGCGGATGCTGTTGCGAATATCATCATCATTGACGCGATCGCCAACACGCAGCGGCATATGCAGCAACGCCGCGCCGGGTGCGACGCGCTGAAGCCCAGCAAAGTGAATATCCTTTAGGGTGAAATCATCTGCACCAAAGGCAGTGGTGGTTACCATTAAAAGTAACCCGGTTAACATCTTCTTCATCTGTTGTGAGCCTGCCGTTTTTTCTGTGCATGATTCAAGCGCCTTGCTTCCGCACCACATAAAAACGGGCTGAACACGCGGTTCAGCCCGTTAACTGCGGCGATATGTTCCGGAAAAAAGACCGCTGAGCCAAAGGTAAATTCAGCGCGACTCGCGGATTTTCGGTTGTTTTACAATAAGCTGCATCGCTCCTGCCAAAATCTCCGCATAAGAATTACCCTTCTGCCGTTACCGGCTGAAACGTACGGCGATTGAGGCTGGTGAAGATCACCAGCAATGCCATCATCACCAGCTCAACGCCGAGCGTTCCGGTGATCGCCGCCAGATGATTGCCGTGCGTATAGATCTGCGTGAATACACCGCCCAGCAGCATCGGGCCTAGACCTAACGCCGATTGCTGCACCGTCGACAGCACCGCGCTGCCCGCGCCCGCCTGATGATGCGGCACGCCGCTCATGCCAATGCGGTAGAAGGTGCTGACGATAAACGACTGACCAAAGCCAATCAGCACCGTTGCGGGAATCAGGGTGAAAATACCGACCTGCGGCCAGGCGAGTTGCAGCGTGGCGATCAGGGCCACCAATCCAACCATCTGAATACAGCAGCCCATCAATAAGGCGCCGCGCTTACCTAAACGCTCGACGATGCGCGTGGATTGCATCGCCCCGATAAAATAGGCCACGCCAAGCGCGATAAACGCATTCCCGGATTGAAACGCCGTCAGCCCTAAACCGGTCTGCAGCGTCAGTGCCACAGAGAACATAAAGCCGCTCCAGCAGGAGAAGAACAGCACCGCCAGCGTCAGGCCAAAACGCACGCTCGGCAGACGCAGTAGTGAAGGCGGCAACAGCGGCGCGCCGTTGGCCGCTTCCAAACGCAGCGAACTCTGGCGCAGACGATGCAGAAACAGCGGGAACAGCACCAGCAGCAAGATGCACGGCCACGACCAATGCAGCAGCGGACCAAGCGCCAGTGCCAGCATCAGGCAACCAATCGCGCCCGCCAGCAGCAAGGTCCCGCTAACATCCACCGGTACGCGCTGTGTGTTCTGCGTCTCCGGCACAAAGCGGCGCGCGGTGATCAGCACAAACAGGCAAATTGGCAGGTTAATCAGGAAAACGCTGCGCCAGCCGTAGCCGCCGATATCCGCTTTGATGAGAAATCCGCCCAACACCTGACCGATGATAAAGGCCAGCCCGCCAATGCCGCCGTACAAACCGATGGCGCGCGCATGCGCTCTGCCCTTCAGGGTGATGTGCAGCGTGGCGAGGATTTGCGGCACGATAAAGGCCGCGCCCACGCCTTGAAGCGCGCGGGCAAACATCAACAGGCCAACGCTATTGGCGATGCCGCATAATAAAGATGCAATTCCGAATATCCCTACTCCGGCAATGAACACGCGACGGCGACCGTAGTTATCGCCGAGGCGACCGCCCATCGCCAGGCAGATGGCAAAGGCAATGCCGTAGACCGCGACGATCAGCGCCAGCTCAATCGCCGTGGCCTGCAGCGTGTGGGCCATCGCGTCTAACGCTACGTTAACGATAGAAAAATCAATCATGGGCAGCAGCTGCCCGGCAAGCAGGACCATCAATCCTGTGCGTTGAAGTTGCGATGTCTGCATCGGTTTTACCTTGTTTTTGCTGTCAGTACGGCATAGCATCACCTAACCATTAAACGGGTACCAGTTCTTGATTATCATGGTATAAATACTACCCGTCTTGTCGAAGGATCTGCTTATGAGCCTGACATCCGCGCCTGTTACCACCGAACAAAACAACCGCAAATTACTCGGCACCTTTCTGCGCACGCGCCGGGAAAACCTCGATCCTAATCGACTCGGTTTACCTCGCATGCGCCATCGCCGCACGCCGGGTTTACGCCGTGAAGAAGTCGCGCAGTTAGCGGATGTTGGCGTGACCTGGTATACGTGGCTGGAACAGGGACGCGATATCAAAGCCTCGCCGAAAACCCTGACGGCGATCGCTAGCGCGTTGCAGTGCAACGATGTGGAAACGCAGCACCTGTTTTCGCTCGCCGGGCACGCATTGCCCTCGGTGCGCGTGGTGGCCGCCTGCTGCAAAATTGCCGCGCACAATCAGCAGATGCTCGATGCGATCCAGTTACCGGCGATTATTGAGACGCCGCGCTTTGATATTATCGGTTACAACGCCGCGTGGTGTGCCTTGATGGGCGTGGATTTAGCCGAAATCGCGCCAGAAGATCGCAACTGCATCTGGCTGGCCTTCAATCACCCAACCTGGCGCAAAGCGCTGAATGACTGGGATGAAGTGATGCCGCAGATGGTGGCGATGTTTCGCGGGCAGATGGGCGAGCACCTTGGCGATCCGCACTGGGAAAGCTTTCTTGCTCGCTTGCTGAACAGTTCAGATGAGTTTGCTCACACCTGGCAGCGCTATGAATTGGGCCAGGTGGAGAATCGCATAAAACGTTTTTACCGCGACGAAGTGGGTGAAATGACGCTGCGGCAAAATAACTGGTGGTCGGCGTCACGCAACGGCGATCGCCTGCTGGTGTATGTGCCGGACGATGAAATCAGCGCCGCGGCACTCCAGCAGTTGATCAATCCGTGATGCGTTATGCCTTGCTCGTCAGTGCCGGAATCGGTGTTTGCGGGCGGGCGCCCTTCTGGCTGTTTAACAGAATCTGACCCAATAAGCTGTCTTTATTCACCACGCCATATTTCAGGTTGGTGTCGAGATATTTACGATCAAATCCCGTCAGTTTGGTCAGCGGCGGCAAGACGGCCGGCAGACGATCGACCATCAGCATGCGGCTCAGCTTCACCGGACGCCACTCCACCAGGCTTTGATACAGCAACGCGCTGGCTTCGCATTTACGCAGATAGAAGTTGTACAGATTGTTCTCACGCAGCGCCTGCTGCTGCGCGATATACACCACCAAATAATCCGGTGGCGTGATGCCCTGCACAATAGTTTCGTAATTGGGCAGCGCGAGCAAACGACGGAAAAACTCGTCGGCGCCCACTTCAACAATCGGGCGGAAAAAGTGCAGCCAGCGCGCAATAAAGGCATTATTTTTCGGCGCGGCCAGGAACCAGGATTCAATCACCGGATAGGCTTTATCCAGCGTCGAACTGTCGCGATAAAAGGCGATCAAGTCATAACCATCGTCAACATTCACCGCCAACAATTCGTCCATCGTGCGGTTGAGAATGATGGTGGCATCCATCCAGATTCCGCCATAGCGATGCAGCAGTTCCAGCCGGATTACGTCACTTTTATGTGAAGGGCGCATATCCTGATGCATGAAGTGCAGATCGGGCAGATAGTGCTGAATATTCAGGTTATTGATGACGGTTACCTGATAGCCGGGGTTTTCGCGCACGATTTTATCGACAAAAATCTGCACCTCTTCCGGTAGCGTTTCACTTTCCCAGTACATCCAAATCTGACGCGGAATGGCAGCAGGCGCGGTCTGGCGTGCAACTAAATTGATATCCTGCTCTGCGGCAGGATTGTAATCGGGCAGCGTTCTGCGTTTGGTCAGCTTTTTTTCCGCCAGTAAACCTAATGAAACCAAATGGGTTTTAAATTTATTCTTTTTCATCGTTTCTCCAGCAGCACAGCCGCCAGTTAACTACTTATTGCTGTTAAAAAAGGCACACATCAGCCCTGCACCTAATGCTGCAGAAAGCCGACAAAAGCCCGGAAAATTGGCTCAAAATTATCAAACAGCATTCAGCGCGACAATTTAATAAACCGCTAAAACCTCACTTTAAGAGAATACGTAGAGCGCAGGGTTTGCGGAATCTGGCTTTGTGAAACGTTACGCAAAGCCGAACATCTTAGGTGAACGGTTTAAAATAATACTGGATATATAAACAGTGTTGCGTATACTTATTCAACAGCCACGAGGCTGAGTAAGTCTGCAAGAGGTGATAATGATGATGATCTCAACGGAAAGTCTGTCTGCTTTGAATGCATCAATGATGATGAGCAGCCGCGAAATTGCCCATGTCACGGGCATTACGCACGGCGAAGTGAAGCGCCTGGTGAAAAGCCTGGAAACCGCACAGCGTCTTTCCCAGCCTTTGACGGTGAATCTCTATGAGCATCAGGGTGAAGTGCGTCAGGAGTTTCATCTTAACAAGCGCGATTCACTACTTGCCGTTGCCCGGCTTTCGCCTGGCTTCACTGCGGAATTACTCGATCTCTGGCAGCAGCGTGAACAGTTTACTCATCTGCCTGATTTCACCAATCCGGCGGAAGCGGCCCGCGCCTGGGCGGAGCAATTTGAGCAGCGCCGTGCGGCTGAGCAGCAACTTGCGTTGTCGGCCCCTAAGGCTGAATTTTTTGATCGCTTTGTCGAGATCGAAGATTCGCTCGGCTTTCGTCAGCTGTGCAAGATGTTGAAGGTAAAGGAAACTGAGTTTCGTGAGTTTTTGTTAGAACGCAACATCATGTATCGCGAAAAAGGCACGCTGGCACCGCAGCAGCACCATATACAGGCGGGATATTTCACCCTGCGCTCCGGACGTGGCGAGAATCAGCATGCTTTCTCCCAAGCGCGTTTCACCGCCAAAGGCGTGAAATGGGTGGCCAGTTTATGGGCGGGACATCTGTCGGCTCAGCCGAAAGGTGTGGCTGCATAAAGTGTGCGCAGGTGTCCTAGCGGCGTAATTTATTGCGCGATAAATCGCGCCGCCAGGGAATGTGCGATCATTGAATGCTTAGCGTTATATTTACCTGTTGAATTACAGTTTCATCAGCATCTCATGCCACGCCATGCCACCGTGGTCTGACTCAGACGGTTTGACGTACTGATAGCCCCATTTTTTATACAGCTCAAGGTGCTGGGTTTTGCACATCAGATGAATGGTTCGCTTATTCATTCTCTTCATCAGCTCGATAAACTGGCGCATCAGCAGCGACGCATAACCTTTGCCCTGATAAGCGGGATCAAGCACCACCGACATAATCACGGCGTTGGGTGCTGCCGGATCGTGGCCGATTAACTCTTTGAACGCTTCATCCGACATCACCACATCCCACGCACAACCGGCGTTGATAAAACCAATCACCTTGTCGTTGGTTTCCAGACATAAAAATCCCTGTGGATACTGCGCAATGCGGGTAGCAATTTTTTCACGCGTGGCGGCTTCATCCCCTTCGTAAGCCTCAATTTCAATCGCGTAACAGCGATCCACATCTGCCAGCCTGGCTTCTCTAAATACTAACGTTGACACGATTAAACCTCTTAGATTCCTCTCTGAACGACGGTCATTCTAACAGGCCGAATGTGTCTTTGCGCATAAGTACCCCCGTCAAACCATTAAAGTCGCCATCTAAAGTGATCAAAAATTAACGCCAACATTTATCCTGGTTCTAAATAAAATCTATTAAATTTTTATAAATCTCAGCGTCTTTTTTACGACATTTTTACGGGTTGGTCGGCTAGATTAATTTCATCGACAGCCCTGAAGGATTCGGAGAGGTAGCGCGAGATGAAAAGTATCGAACTCACTAATAGCGGTTCATCCGCATAACGTCAGCGGTCAACACGCACCGGTCCATTAACGCCTGTGAGCGTAAATCATGAGCGGCATGCTGCAATTTTTACTGCGCCAACCTTTTTTAAATTCTCTGCCAACGAGTCATGGGCAGATTAAGCAACGGGTCAAAACTATGTCAGGCTTGATTTTGGTATCACACAATCAAAATAATCACTCAACGCTTTCTAACATTTATGAAAGCATATTGACGCGTCGCGGTGGCATGTGGGTGAAATGGAGTGGCGAGTTTGAATCATTTACCACTGAACCTCATCGTGAGCTGAATTTTACTAGCGGCAAAGCATTCGACACGCTGACATTTCGCTTAACCAAAGCAGAATATGAAGAAGGTTATCATCAATATATTCATCAGGGATTGTGGCCGGTATTTCATCAGCGCCCCGACATGGCGCGTTTTTCCACCAGCAGCCAAATCGGTTATATGAAACTGAATGAAACCTATACGCGCGCCATCAGTGAATATGCCATGCCCGATGATGATATTTGGTTGCAGGATTATCACCTGATTCCCAGCATTAAAATGCTGCGCGATGCCGGCCTGATAAATCGTATCGGCTTCTTTTTCCATCAGCCTTTCCCAGCAGGACAATCTTTTGAATCGGTGCCGAACTGGCGCTATCTGGCCGATGCATTATTGTGCGCCGACTTAATTGGCTTTCAGACCACCCAAGACATGAACAATTTCACCGCTTGGGTTGAATCCCGCTTCCGTTGCGAGCGTCTAACGCCTTACACGCTGCGTATCCACGGCCGTCAGATTCGCGTAGGCGTATTCCCGGTAGGCATTGATACCGGGGAAACCAGCGCGCTAGCTGAAAGCAACAGCTGCCAGTATATGGAGCAGCAATGTCGCGCAACATTACCGGAGAATCTGATCCTCAGCGGCGGCCATTTTGACGACAGCACCGGCACGCCCTACCGCATCAGCGCCATAGAAGTTTTACTGCGTCAACACGAGGAGTATCACCATAAATTTTCCATGGTGCAGCTGGCTTCAGCGGCGTCAGGTTACAGCCATCGCATCAAGGCGTTGTCGCGCGATTTGGAAACCCGCTGCGGCGAAATGAACGGCGTGCATGGCGAGCTGAACTGGTATCCGGTGCGTTATTTGAGCAACCATTATTCACATGAAGAACTGTGCGGATTTTACCGTGCAGCGCGTGTGGCGTTGGTCACACCGCTGATAGCCGGAATGAGTTTAATGGCGAAAACCTATGTGGCGGTGCAAGATCATGCTAATCCCGGCGTGCTGATTCTGTCGCAGTTTGCCGGCGCCGCCGAACAGATGCAGGGCGCGCTGTTGGTTAATCCCTACGATCCCGATGCCATCGCCGATGCCATTCATACCGCGCTTATCATGCCGCTTTCGGTGCGTCGCGAACGTCACGCCAGCCTGCTAAAAAACCTGCATCTGCATGATTGCCACAAATGGGCCGATAGCTACATTAACGCGCTACAGCCGCGAGAACAGGAATGCGATTTAACCCTGAAATCGGGGGCGGTAATTTCGAATGGTTTCAGTGGCCGACTGCGTTATTAATCAAAAAGGAATGAGGCCGCCTGCGGGCGGCAATCATCCCCTGTTATTGCGCCGCCGGGAAATTACGCTTGATGGGCGCAAACGCTTCCACGCTTTTCCCCAGCAGACGCTGCGGACGGAAATCGCTCAGCAGCTCACTTGCCGCATCGCCGATCAGTTCTTCAGCCACCAGCTTGCCAATCAATGGCGAAAGCGTGATACCGCTGTGTGTCACCGCCACATACACGCGCTGATGCGCGGTGACATAGCCCAGCGCCGGTAAACCATCGGCAGGTCGTGCGCGTTGCCCCACCACAATCTGTTCAATCTGCAACTCGCCCGCATCCGCAAAAAGCGCGTGGTAACGCGCGCGGAACTGCGCGGCGATATCGCTGGTGATTGAGGGTGGCGCAGCAGAATCGGCCAGGTGATCCAACTCTAAGGCTTGCAGCAGCAAACGTCCGCCGCCGTCCGGGCGTACGTTAAGTTGCGGAGAGATGAGATTGGCATTGAGCGATAACGGCTGCGGCGCGGTGCGCACCAGGAAACTACAAGCCACCGCGTTCGGTTTGCTGGTATCCAGCAACGCCAGATTGAGTCCCAGTGAATTTAGCAGCTGATTGGCCCAGCGTCCGGTGGCTAACACAATACGATCGCCCTGCCACTGCTCGCCATTTTCCAGCTGCAGCGTAACCCGATCGGCACTTTCACTGATGCTATTGATGCGCTGATGCTGGTACAGCACCGCACCGCGCGCTTTGGCTTCTGACCATAAGCGCGCCAGATAGAGCGCCGGATGCAGCACCGATTCTGTCGGGAAATGCCACACACTGCCGCTGATGGCCTGCGCCCGCAGCTCCGGAATATCGCGCAGCACATCTGCTGGCGACACTTCACGTGCCGCATAACCCGCCGATTGCAGCGACGTGGCACGCTGCAGCAAACGTTGCTGCGCATCGCCCACGGCGGCCCACTCCCATGTACCGCCAGTTTCCAGCCAGCGCAATCCGTTCGGCTGCGCTTGCTGCAGTTTGAGGTGCTCTTCCACCGAGAGCGCATTAAGCAGGTGATAACTGCGCGGCTGTTTGCCATTGGAGTTTACCCAGGCAAACGTCGTGCTGCTGGTGCCCGCGCCAATGTGCTGTTGTTCGAAAACGGTGACTTCAACGCCCTGCAACGCTAAGGCGCGCGCCACCGCTAATCCGATAACGCCGCCGCCAATAATTGCAATTTTCTGTGCTGTCATAATGGGCTCCTGAATTAAGTGCCGATATCATAACAGCCTGGCTGAACGAAAATTGCCATCGCTAAATAGGGATTATTACGCAGGATATAAGAATTTCGTCTTAATCCGGATGCTTAAATTATTGCGATGTCAGAATCTTCCCATCGGCAAAATAGGCCCGTAAATTCTCCAGCACATTATTGGTCATTTGCGCACGCGTTTCGTGAGTTGCGCTGGCAATATGCGGCGTTAACAGCACATTCTTTAGTTCACGCAGCGCGGGGTTAATTTTTGGCTCATCCGGATAAACATCCAGCGCCGCCCCTTTAACGATTCCCTGCTGCAATGCAGCGATCAGATCGGGTTCATTGATTACTGTGCCACGCGCAATGTTGATCACCACGCCCTCTTTGCCGAGCGCCGCCAGCACCTTCGCGTTGACCAGTTGCACATTCTCTTTGCTGCCCGGCAGTGCCAGCACCAGAAAATCGCTAAAGGCGGCGAGTTGTTCGATCGTATCGCAGCGCTTATAGCTGACGTCTTTTGCCGAACGCGCGGTATACGCCACTTCCATACCAAAGGCTTCGGCACGGCGCGCGATGGCTAAGCCAATCGCGCCTAACCCGGCGATGCCAATTCTTTTTCCGCTGGCGCGGCTGGAGAGCTCAGCGCCGTTATTTTCCCATGCCCCGGATTTCGCAAACTGATGGTAAGCCACCAAATTACGCGAGAACGCCAGCGTCATTGTCATTGCCAAATCGGCAACATCGTCAGTCAGAATGTCGCGGGTGATGCTGACCTGAATATCGTTTTCGGCAGTGTATTTCAGGTCAATACGATCGGTGCCGACACCGAATACAGCAATGACTTTACACTCCGGCAGTTGCTCCAGCAGTGCCGTTTCCACCCCGACATCGCCGCGCGTAACAATGGCGTTGATCGCTTTGCCATGCTGCTGGATAAATAGCATTGCGTCATGCTGCTCATATAAACGATGGCAATGGAAATGTTGCGTGAGCTTTTCATCTAACTGCGGCATTAGCGGCTGAATAATCAGCACGACAGGTTTGATATTCGTCATTTTATGTTCCATTAGCGGTATTTATTGACCACCAGCCTAACGGAGTTATTTATGTTACGGCATTGCTGTTACTTTTTTCGCTGATAAGATCACCCGGAAATAGATGGCATGCCGTGCAGCAGCGTAATGATTTAATCGTTGCTAAATGAGAAAATGAAACTTATCTAATGCGCTTACTGTCATCGGTAAACCCTGGCGTAATAGCGAATCCAGATAAACCGTAACGCCCATTGCTGGTTGTCTAAAACTCGCGCGTTGCGCATTCACTGCCTTCAAAACCAGCGCCTGATTTAAGTCGAACAGATCCATGATGAATTCGTCAGGATGAAGAGCTTCAATCTCGAATTCAGCCAAGAGATTTCCAGGGAAATCCTTTAGATTCATTGTGACAATCACTTCAGCTTTACACCGTATAGCGGCAGCGACAACATGGCAGTCATTGGAATCGGGTAATGTAATGCCAGAAATAAGCGGTTCAAATCCCGATACCATTGCGTCTGGAAGCGCTTTATTCATCAATGTCTGCGTGCGTGCCAACTGATCCTCAGCAATGTCTGGTCTGTTAGTGCGTAAATTACGCTTCCATTCCTCCTGAATGGTGGCCGTCCATTTTGGCTGGTAGAGCCCGGTCAGACCGAGGCGAAGCAGTACATCGCGCAGTATGGATGGATACAACACACATGCATCCAGTACAACGGCATAGGGTGAATGGTTCATCAGTAGAGATTGAGATCCTGTCCCTGGTTTGCCAATTCCTGCATTGCATCATTGCTCTCTTGCGCACGCTTGTCTTTAAACTGCATAAGATCCGCAAAAAGCACGCGACGATGGCGACCTGTTTTATGGTACGGAAGCTGACCTTGCTCTAACAGTTTCACCAAATGCGGGCGTGAAACGTTTAAAATATTTGCCGCTTCCTGCGTAGTTAATTCAGCGTGTATAGGCACAACCTGAACCGCATTTCCCACCGCCAACTCGCCCAAAACAGCCATGAGTAGTGTCAGGGCAGACGTTGGCAGCTCAATCTGATGCGTTTCGTTATGCGCATCCTGAATCGATATTTTTTGCGTTTCCTGCTTGGTGGATAGATAAGTTGCGAGCTCCCTCTGCCCGCGCAAAGCGGCCTCAATCTCCTTCGGAGCCGGAAGGCTCAAGCTATCCAGAATTGAGTGTTTCATGCGTTTTCCAATTGATAGTTTGTGGTTTCAAATTGCAGTCACCGAATGATAATCGCAATAAACGAAACAATCAATATTCGAAATAAACGAAATGATCTCTCTTTAGCCGACGCTTGAGCATTACTTCTCTACGTAATTCTCATCCATTATCGGGTTTGGAATGGTTTAACCACGCTGCCCTCGCTGGCAAACTCACCTTCCGCAGTCTACGGTTAATCAAAAAGCATAATAATTTCATCAACCATGGATAGCCATTATGACCACCCATGTCGATAGCACAGCGCATCAGACAAGCGAACTGCTTCAGCTGCAGCAAATTTTACAGGCGCATCTCGAACATTTACTGCCTGCAGGACAGCAAAGCGATCGCGTGCGTGCCGCGATGCGTGCCGGTACGCTGGCGCAGGGCAAGCGCATCCGTCCTTTATTACTGATGCTGGCAGCGCGCGATATGGGTTGCGAGCTGACGCAAAATGGCATTCTCGATCTCGCCTGTGCCGTGGAAATGGTGCACGCGGCATCGCTGATTTTGGATGACATCCCGTCAATGGATAACGCGCAGATGCGCCGTGGTCGCCCAACCGTGCATCGCGAGTTTGGTGAAACCGTGGCGATTCTCGCCGCCGTCGCGCTGCTGAGCCGCGCATTTGAAGTGATTGCCATCGCACCCGGTTTGCCTGCCATGCATAAATCTGAAGCGATTGCCGAACTCTCCGCCGCCGTGGGCCTGCAGGGATTAGTGCAAGGGCAGTTTCAGGATCTGCACGACGGCACGCAGAGCCGCAGTCCGGAAGCGATCGCCTTGACCAATGAACTGAAAACCAGCGTGCTGTTTCGCGCCACGCTGCAAATGGCGGCGATTGCCGCTGACGCTTCACCGCAGGTGCGGCAACGTCTTAGCTTCTTTGCTCAGGATCTGGGCCAAGCGTTTCAGCTACTCGACGACCTCGCCGACGGCTGCAAACACACCGGCAAAGATGTGCATCAGGATCAGGGTAAATCCACGCTGGTACAGATGCTCGGGGCTGACGGCGCAGAACGTCGTCTGCGCGATCATCTGCGCAGTGCCGATGCACACCTTGCCTGCGCCTGCCATCGCGGCATCGCCACTCGCCAATACATGCACGCGCTGTTTAATCAACAGCTAGCGATGTTCAACTGAGCGCGGCTAAGCCGTTGGGCCACTTTGCGGTGATCGCACCGCCGCTTTACAGCCACTTTCACGCGTTGCAGGCGTTAGCACAAACGCTGCTGGCGCGTGGTCATCGCATCACCTTCATCCAGCAAGCCGACGCCCGCACCTTGCTCAGCGACGAACGCATTGATTTCGTTGCAGTAGGACAGCAAACGCATCCGGCCGGTTCGCTGGCGCCCGTGCTGCATCGGCTGGCTTCGCCGGGCGGCCTGTCGCTGTTTCGCGTAATCAACGATCTCGCCTCCTGCACCGATATGCTGTGCCGCGAACTGCCAGCGGTACTGAAATCGTTGAACATTGATGGTGTGATCGCTGATGAAATGGAAGCAGCAGGCGGATTGGTCGCAGAAGCGCTGCATCTGCCGTTTGTTTCGGTGGCCTGCGCCCTACCGGTCAACCGTGAAGCCGGCATTCCGCTGGCGGTGATGCCCTTCCGTTATGCTCAGGATGAAAAAGCGCTGAAACGTTTTCAGGCCAGCAGCGATATCTATGATCGCATCATGCGTCGCCACGGCGACGTCATCCTCAAACACGCGCGGGCGTTCAATTTGACGGAGCGGCGCGGATTGCATCAGTGCCTTTCGCCGCTGGCACAAATCAGCCAGATGGTGCCCGCCTTTGATTTTCCGCGTCAGCAACTGCCGGCCTGCTATCACGCCGTCGGACAACTGCGCGCGCCGCTTGCGGCAGCGCCGCTCAATGCGCCCTGGCCGGCGCTGCGCCAGCCGGTGGTTTACGCCTCGCTGGGTACGCTGCAAGGCCATCGCTTCCGCCTGTTTTTGCATCTGGCACAGGCGTGCCGCCGCCAGCAACTTTCGCTGGTGATCGCTCATTGTGGGGGATTGAACGCCGATCAGGTGCACAAGTTGCAACTGGCTGGTGCAGCGTGGGTGACGGATTTTGTCGATCAACGTGCCGCCCTGCAACACGCGCAGCTTTTTATTACTCATGCCGGATTAAACAGCGCGCTGGAAGCACTGGAATGCGGTACGCCGATGCTGGCGCTGCCCATTGCCTTTGATCAACCCGGCGTGGCAGCGCGCATTGAATGGCATGGCGTTGGACGGCGCGCATCGCGCTTTAACCGCGTTCATCAACTGGAGCAGCATCTGCTACAATTACTTACCGACGATCGCTACGCGTTACGGATGTCAGCGATACAGGCACAGTTGCAGCGCGCAGGCGGCTGCCAGCGTGCGGCCGACATCGTCGAACAAGCGCTGTGCCAGCAGCAAGTTGTGCTGGCGGAGGCCACCTGATGCGTGCGCACTACGATGTGATTCTGGTCGGTGCCGGACTTGCGAACGGTTTGATTGCGCTGCGTCTGCGCCAACTGCACCCGCAGCTCAAATGCCTGTTGCTGGAGAGCGACGCACATCCGGCAGGCAATCATACCTGGTCATTTCATCAGAGCGATCTTAGCGCCGATCAGCTGCGCTGGCTGCAACCGCTGATCACGGCGCATTGGCCTGGCTATCAGGTGCGTTTTCCCGCGTTGCGCCGCAACCTGGACGGGGATTATTGTTCCATCGCGTCAGGCGATTTTGCCCGGCATCTACTCGCGGCGATGGGTGACGATCTGTGGACAAATGCTGCCGTTAAACAGGTAAAACCCACACAAGTGACGCTGGCGGATGGGCGTGAACTTGATGCGCAGGTGGTGATTGATGGCCGCGGCCTGCAGCCAACGCCGCATCTGCAGCTGGGTTATCAGGTGTTTCTTGGACAAGAGTGGCAGCTGGCGCAGCCGCACGGCCTGCAGCAGCCGATCCTGATGGATGCCACCGTCGATCAGCAAGCGGGCTATCGTTTTGTTTACACGCTGCCGCTCAGCGCCGATCGGTTACTGATTGAAGATACGCATTACGTTAATCAACCTACGCTGGCGGAGAACTCCGCTCGTCAGCACATCGCTGACTATGCCAAACAGCAAGGTTGGCGGCCTGGCACGCTGCTGCGTGAAGAGCACGGCATATTACCGATTACCCTGAGCGGCAATATTGATCAATTCTGGCAACAGCAGCGCGGCCAGCCATGCAGCGGCCTGCGCGCCGGACTGTTTCACGCGACAACCGGTTATTCTTTGCCGTCCGCCGTGGCGCTGGCGGAGTTGGTAGCCACGCTGTTACCCACCGATGCCAGCACGCTCAGTCAACACATCGAACGCTTTGCCCGTCAGCAGTGGCGCGAGCAGCGATTTTTCCGCCTGCTGAACCGCATGCTGTTTTTGGCCGGTAAGCCGCAGCAGCGCTGGCGTGTAATGCAACGTTTTTACCGGCTCAATGCCGGGTTAATTAACCGCTTTTACGCCGGACAACTTCGTCTGCATGATAAAGCGCGGATTCTGTGCGGCAAGCCGCCGGTGCCCATCGGTGAAGCGCTGCACGCGCTGTTGAATTCTGTCGAACCAGGGAAGAAAAAATGAAACGCACTTATGTGATTGGCGCAGGCTTTGGCGGCCTGGCGCTGGCGATTCGCCTGCAAGCGGCGGGCATACCAACCACCTTACTCGAGCAGCGCGATAAACCGGGCGGACGCGCCTATGTGTTTGAAGATAGCGGTTTTACCTTTGATGCCGGGCCCACGGTGATCACCGATCCCAGCGCTATCGAAGAGTTGTTCACGCTGGCGGGAAAATCGCTCAGCGATTACGTCGAGCTGATGCCGGTCACGCCCTTCTATCGCCTGTGTTGGGAAGATGGCAAACAGCTCGACTACGACAACAATCAGCCGCTGCTGGAGCAGCAGATCGCTACCTTCAATCCACAGGACGTCGCGGGTTATCGTCAGTTCCTCGCCTATTCGCGCGAAGTATTCAAAGAGGGTTATCTGAAACTCGGCACGGTGCCGTTTCTGCAGGTGCGTGACATGCTGCGTGTTGCACCGCAGCTTGGACGTTTGCAGGCGTGGCGCAGCGTCTACAGCATGGTGGCGAAATTTATTCAGGACGATCACCTGCGGCAGGCGTTTTCCTTCCACTCATTGCTGGTGGGCGGTAATCCTTTTGCAACGTCATCAATCTATACCTTAATTCATGCGCTGGAACGTGAATGGGGCGTATGGTTTCCGCGCGGCGGCACCGGCGCGCTGGTAAAGGGCATGGCGCGACTGTTTGAGGATCTGGGTGGCGAGCTGTTACTGAATGCCGAAGTGAGCCAGCTGGAAACCAATGAAAATCGTATTAGCGGCGTCCAGTTAAAGGATGGACGACGCTTCGATGCCGCAGCCGTAGCCTCCAATGCCGACGTGGTGCATACCTACGACAAGCTACTACGCCATCATCCGCTAGCAATGAAACGTGCGACATCGCTGAAGCGTAAGCGCATGAGCAACTCGCTGTTTGTGCTCTATTTTGGCCTTAATCAACCGCATGAACAGCTCGCTCATCACACCGTCTGTTTTGGTCCGCGCTATCGCGAATTGATTGATGAGATTTTTAATAGCAGCCAACTGGCAGAGGATTTTTCACTCTACCTGCACGCGCCCTGCAGCAGCGATCCGTCGCTGGCACCACCCGGCTGCGGCAGCTTTTATGTGTTGGCGCCGGTGCCGCATCTCGGCACCGCTGACATCGACTGGCAACAGGAAGGACCGCGCTTGCGCGATCGAATTTTTGCTTATCTGGAGCAGCACTACATGCCGGGATTACGTCAGCAATTAGTGACACACAGGATGTTTACGCCGTTTGATTTTCGCGACACGCTGCATGCCCATCACGGCTCGGCATTTTCGCTGGAGCCAATTTTGACGCAAAGCGCCTGGTTCCGACCGCATAACCGCGATGCCGATATCAGCAATCTCTATCTGGTGGGTGCGGGTACGCATCCGGGCGCGGGCGTGCCCGGCGTAATTGGTTCCGCCAAGGCCACCGCTCAGCTGATGCTGGAGGATCGCGCTGAATGAATCGACAGCCTTTACTCGAGCAAGTGACACAAACCATGGCGGTGGGCTCGAAGAGTTTCGCCACCGCCGCCAGGCTGTTTGATGCACCGACACGCCGCAGCACGCTGATGCTGTATGCATGGTGTCGTCATTGTGACGATGTGATTGATGGGCAAACGCTGGGCGAAGGCGGCACGCAGCATGCGGTCGAAGATGCACAGGCACGCATGCAGCATCTGCAGATTGAAACCCGCCGCGCCTACAGCGGCGCGCACATGGATGAACCGGCGTTTAGGGCGTTTCAGGAAGTGGCGCTTATTCATCAACTGCCGCAACAGCTGGCGTTTGATCATCTGGAAGGCTTCGCCATGGATGCGCGCGACGAACACTATACGAGTTTCGACGACACGCTGCGTTACTGCTATCACGTCGCGGGCGTAGTCGGTTTGATGATGGCGCGCGTAATGGGCGTGCGCGACGAAGCGGTGCTCGATCACGCCTGCGATTTAGGGCTGGCGTTCCAGCTTACTAACATTGCGCGCGATATCGTCGAAGATGCCGAAAATGGTCGCTGCTATCTGCCGCAAGCCTGGCTCGATCAGGCGGGATTACGCGCCGATACGCTGACAGCACCGCAACATCGTGCGGCGCTGGCCACGCTGGCTGCGCGTTTAGTGACGGAAGCGGAACCCTATTATCACTCGGCGCGGTTCGGCTTGCCGGGTTTGCCGCTGCGCTCGGCGTGGGCCATCGCGACGGCACGCGGTGTTTATCGCGAAATCGGGGTGAAAGTTCAGCACGCCGGTGTTCACGCCTGGGATTCACGACAGCGCACCAGCCGCGGCGAAAAACTGGCGCTGCTGGTGAAAGGGGCCGGCCTGGCGATCACTTCGCGTGTGGCTCGTCCGACGCCACGTCCGGCTGGTCTGTGGCAGCGTCCTCGTTGATTTTTCTCCCGTGGCGCTGACGCAGCGTGGCTTGCAGCTTATTGAGCGGTGGCGCGTAGAGGAAACCAAACGACACGCAGCCTTCACGCCCGCGCACTGCATGATGCATGCGGTGCGCCATGTATAAGCGCTTGAGATAGCCTTTGCGCGGGATATAGCGAAACGGCCAGCGTTGATGCACCAGGCCATCGTGCACCATGAAGTAGAGCGCGCCGTAGGTCGTCATCCCGGCACCAATCCACTGCAGCGGCCACATGCCTTGCACGCCGACATAGATCAGCACGATCGCCAGCACCGCAAACACCACCGCATACAGATCGTTAAGTTCAAACTTGCCGCTGTGCGGTTCGTGGTGCGACAAATGCCAGCCCCAACCCCAGCCGTGCATGATGTATTTATGCGACAGCGCCGCGACGATTTCCATCACCACCACGGTTGCCAGCAAGATAAGCACGTTCCATAACCAGAGCATTGTTCGTCCATTTGTGGAAAAGGGAAATACTAAAGGTGGACGCGGATGAGCGATGGCGCAAGGTTTACCATGTTTAGAAATTTTAAAAGTCCATAGTACGTTAAGAAAGCTGCATTGCAGAGAGCGCAGATTTCACCCATACTCACCACACTGATTTATACACGTGTTAACTACACGGGGGATTTATGCCTTCTACAGCCGTAAGACAAAAAAAAACTGTCAGTGTGACACTTGAACCTGCATTACTCGAGCAGGCTAGAGAAGCAGGGCTCAATTTATCCGCCATCCTATCTAAAGCTTTGCAACATGAAATTCGCACAACCCAAGCGGAAAGATGGAAGCGTGAAAACAGTGAAGGTTTGCAGGAACTCAATCGCATAACCGAAGAACACGGTTTATTGTCGGATGAATACAGGACGTTTTAGACATGCAATATTTTATTTATCGCAATACCAATAGGAACAGCGAGTACCCTTATCTGGTAGACGTTCAAAGTGAGATTATCGGCGAACTGGCGTCACGAATCGTTATCCCGCTCTACCCTCTAAAGCAGTTTAAAAAAAAGCAAGTTGAACGACTTAATCCGGTAATCAAGGTTGAAGGCGAGGAATTTCTGGTCATGACTCACGAAATGGCCAGTGTGCGCGTGTCGCTTCTAGGCGATCAGGTGATGGATGCACGTGTGTATCGCCAGCGGATTAAAGACTCGGTTGATTTTGTCTTTGATGGGTTTTGATACTTTACATCCTAAAAGCCCCTCGTTAGTATTGCCCTCCTTTCAGCAGTTAATCGCCGCTGCGTAAGCGTTAACGTCAACCAACGCACCATAAGCAGACTCGCTCTGCCTCATTGCTATGGTGCGAAAATATGACCCACACCGTTTTATCTGCGAATCCTGCTCTGCGTCGTTCTGGTTTTTTCCTGTTCTTACTGCTGCTGACAGCGGCCAACTTGCGCACGCCTATTACCGCGGTTGGCCCGGTGCTGGAAAACATCCGTCTGACGTTTGGCTTGAGCGCCAGTGCGGCGGGCGTGATCAACTTCTTGCCGCTATTGATGTTCGCTACCTTAGCGCCACCCGCAGCATGGTTCGGCAACCGTTTTGGTCTTGAGCGCAGTTTATGGGGCGCATTGCTGCTCATCACGCTGGGATCGATTCTGCGTATCAGCGGCAGTGAAAATGCGTTGTGGGTGGGAACGATCATCCTGAGCTCGGGGATTGCGGCGGCCAACGTGCTGCTGCCGCCGCTGATTAAGCGTGATTTCACCGAACACACCGCGCGATATGTTGGCTTGTACGCGATGACCATGGCGATCACCGCCAGCATTGCATCGGGCGTGGTGGTGCCGCTGGCAGAGCTGAGTCGCGCGGGTTGGCGACTCTCATTAGCGGTGTGGCTGATGCCGGCGATTATCGCGCTGTTAGCCTGGCTGCCGTACCTGAAAAAACCAGCGTCTCAGACAAAAAACAGCGCCAACGGCACATCAACGCGCTCACCGTGGCGCGCGGCCTTAGGCTGGCAGGTTTCGCTGTTTATGGCCTGCCAGTCGCTGGTGTTCTACACCTTGATCGGCTGGTTTACGCCTTTTGCGCAAGACAGCGGCATTAGCCAGCTGGAAGCGGGTGGCATGCTGTTTGTCTATCAGATTGTGGCCATCGTTTCGAACCTGGCCTGCATGAGCGCACTGAAAAAAATGCACGACCAGCGGATGATTGGTTTTCTCGCATCGCTATCGATTTTTATCGCCGTCGCGGGACTGTTAATGGCACCGCAATACGCGCTGCCGTGGCTGATTCTGGCGGGACTGGGCGCCGGTGCATCAATGGTGATTTGCCTGTCGCTGTTTAATCTGCGCACCCATGATCATTTGCAGGCTTCGAAATTGTCGGGCATGGCACAGTGCGTCGGTTACGGATTAGCGGCGCTGGGCCCGCTCTGTTTTGGCCTGCTGCATGATGTCAGCGGCAACTGGCAGTGGCCGCTGATGCTGCTGTTGGTGATTGCGGGGTTGCAGATGATTGTGGCTACGCTGGCTGGGCGTGCGCGGGTTATTTAACCTGGAAATCATCCAGCGTGGTGCGGGTCAGAGGATCTTGCTGAGTGGCGCTTAGCAGTGAATCAAGCAGGCCCGGGAAACGGGCATCGAGATCGTCGCGCCGCAACGACAGCAGGTTTTCACGTCCAGAGGGTTTCTGCCAGATAATGCCGCCTTCGCGCAGCACGCGCCAGTGATGGGTCAACGTGGATTTGGAGACGCCTTTCAGCAGCGATCCGCAAGTATGTTCGCCGCCGTCCGCCAGAATGCTGATTACCGTCATGCGCATCGGGTTGCCCAACGCCGCCAGCACATTCTCCAGCCTGATTTCGTCGCGCTGTGGATGTTTTTCCAGCATGGCGTGCCTCTTAATAGTGGGTGAACCACGGATTATCAGGCAGGCAAGGCTCGATGTACAGAACACGGCGAGCGGTTGCCCGCCGTGAGTTTGACATTACTGGCTAAGGGTTTGCTTAAGTGCCGCAATCGAGGAGGTCACGCCCGCTTCCACCGACATGGTGAGATCTTCCATTTCCAGCGATACCCAGTCGTTGTAGCCCATCATGCGTACCACCGAGAAGAACTCTTTCCACCACTGCAGATCCTGGCCGCAACCAACGGCAACATAGTTCCAGGCGCGATTGGCGACATCTTCCACCGGTTTGGTTTCCAACAGACCGTTGATATCCACCAGCCCGCGCTCCAGACGCACATCTTTGCCGTGACAGTGATGAATTGCCGGACCGAGTGCGCGCGCTGCCGCAATCGGGTCCGCGCCCATCCACAGCAGATGGCTGGGATCGAGGTTGAGGCCCACCATCTCACCCACCGCGTCGCGCAGACGGAACAAGGTTTCCGGATTCCACACCAGCATCGAACTGAAGTTCTCCAGCGCGAATTTCTCCACGCCGCTCTCTTTAGCGCGCTGTACCAGCCCTTGCCAGTAAGGGATCGCCACTTCATTCCACTGATAATCGAGGCAGTTTTTCAGCGTCGGCGGCCAACTTACGGTGTAAGTGATCCAGTTTGGAATGGTGTCGTGCGGGCTGGCGGGCGGCAAGCCGCTCATCATGACGATTTTCTTCACCCCCAGTTCTCCGGCCAGCGCCAGCGCGTTTTCCGTATCGCGCTTATGTTTGTTGCCTAATTCGCCTGGATCGAGCGGATTACCCGACACATTCAGCGCCGCAATCGACATGCCGCGGCTCTCCAGCGCCTGCAACAACTGTTGACGCTGCGTGGCGCTGCCGAGCAACGCTTCGGTACGCAGATGCGGCGCTGGTGACCAGCCGCCGGTCGTCATCTCAACGCCGTAAACACCCAGCTCCAGCAATTTATCCAGCATCTGTTCAAACGGCAGATGACCCAGGCTATCGGTACAAAACGAAAGTTTCATGGCAATCCTTATTCGTAGTTAACCCAGCTCGCGCCGTTGTCCGCAGAACGCACGCAGTTTTCGATCCAGCGCACACCTTCAATTCCGGCGTTGATATCGGGATAGATCAGGTTATCGAGCGTGGTTTGGTCGCCCTGTTGAGTGGCGTGGATGGCGATAGCAAATTTCAGATAGATATTGGCCCAGGATTCCGCCAGGCCTTCAGTGTGCAGCGCGCCCAGGCGTTCATCGGCCAGGGCGCTTTCATGCAGGTACGGCATGCCGTGATGCATAATCTGATTCGGCTGGCCCTGCACTTCATATTTCAGCTCGCCTGGGTTGTAGTCGCTCCACTCCAGGCTGGCGCGCGAACCAATCACGCGAATACTTTGGCTGTCCATCGAACCGGCATTAATCGATGAGGCCCACATGCGCCCTACCGCGCCGTTGTCGTAATGCATCAGCACCATGGCGTTATCTTCCAACGGCGCGCGCGACGGAATGAAGCTTTGGCGATCGCATAGCAGCGATTTCACTTTCAGTTCTGGCAACACCAGCTGGGAGATGTAGAAGGTGTGCGTAGAGATATCGCCGAGCACAAAAGACGGACCGGCAATCTTAGGATCGACGCGCCATTTTTGCGCTTCGCTAAATTTGTCGGCGCTGTCATTAGCGCTGAAGCCGTGGGTGTATTGCAGCTCCACCATGCGCACATCACCAATTTCGCCGTTGGCGATCATCGCCCGCATCTGCATCAGCAGCGGATGGCCGGAGAAACCGTAGGTCACGCCAACGATCAGCCCTTTTTCCGCCGCTAATGCTTTAATTTCCAGCGCTTCGGCGGTAGTGAAGAACAGCGGCTTTTCACAAATGACGTGAATACCGGCATTCAATGCCGCTTTAGTGATCTCAAAATGAGTGCCGTTTGGCGTGGCGATGGACACCACTTCAACGCCATCTTCACGCTTTGCCTCTTCAGCCAGCAGCTGCTGATAAGTGGCGTAGCAGCGATCCGCATCGAGCCCTAAGTTGACACCGAAATCGCGGCCACGCTCGGCATCGATATCAAAGGCGCTGGCCACCATCTGATACGCTGTGTTATCACGCAGCGCACCGCAACGGTGTTTATAACCCACCTGGCTGAGACGGCCGCCACCGATCATGGCCCAGCGCAGTGGGCGTGGAATACTCTTTTCACCGATGAGCATAACAACTCCTGTTTATTTTGCACTCGGGTGCAAAATGGTTGAGGTAAGAGGTCAGAGATTAATTTTTAGCTGTTTTACTATTTTGCTACCGGGTGCAAAATAAGCTGCACACGACAGGTTAAAAATGAGATTTGCTTGGTAGTGGTGAGCAAAATGTCAGCTAAGACGACTTTTTAGTCAATCTGGCAAAGTGCAAATCAGCGAAATCGATCACAAAAAGTTAATGAAATGCACCCGATTGCAAAAAACGTTGCAATCGGGTGCAAAGATCAAACATAATCGCAACATCCTAAATATAGGGTTATTTGTCGCGCTTTACGCCAATTGCGTGCGCTTAGGTGTTTATTTTCCGTTGGGATTCACGTTCAATGCTGGGGGTCTCCGCTTTTTCCCCTATGCAGGTGCTATGAGTAAACCAACCGCAAAATCTCACAAAGCCACCGCCAGCGATGTGGCAAGACTGGCTGGCGTCTCGAAATGGACGGTATCGCGTGCCTTTACGCCCGGCGCGTCAATTTCCGAGAAAGCGCGCGAACGCGTAATCGCGATTGCCACCGAGCTGGGTTATCGCCCTAACCTGCTGGCCCGCAGCCTGTCGCAGAAGAAGACACAGATTATTGGCGTGGTGATCGACGAGCTGAAAAATCCGCACTCGATGCTGATGCTCGACACCGTCACCCGCCAGCTACAGCAGCGCGGCTACATGGCGCTGCTGCTGAATATTGGTAGCGGTGAAAACTACCGCGCGGTGCTGTCGCTGGCCGATCAGCTGCAGGTCGATGGCATGCTGTTTCTCGGCACGGTGCTGAGTGATGAGCTGGTCGCCGTGGCGCGTGAAATGCACCACATTCCGCTGGTGCAGGTGTGCCGTAACAATGACGAGCCGGATATTGAAGTGGTCAATATCGACGGCTTGCAGGCGGGCAAACAGCTGGGCGAACTGCTGCTGGCGCAAGGTTATACGCGCATCGGGTACATGATGGGCCCGGCCACCAGCAGCCATCACACGCTGCGTTTGGAAGGTCTGCAACTTGCGCTGAACCAAGCTGGCCTGGCGCTGGAAGTGCTGCTCACCGCCGGTGAATACGCCCGCGAACGCAGCTACGCGGCGCTGACTGAGTATCTCAATGCGCACGCGCCCGATCAGCGGGTTGAAGCGCTGTTTTGCGAAAACGATGTGCTGGCGCTCGGCGCGCTGGCGGCCTTGCGCGAAGGTGCAGGCAACAAATTCATGGCGGTGGTGGGTTTCGATGACATCGATGAAGCCAGCTTGCCCAACTGGCAGCTCACCACCTTCAGCCAGCGTATTGATTTGATCATCACTGAAGCCCTGAACCGGCTGATTGATGAACGTGCCACTCCGGGTGGCGTTTGGTCTCAGGGAGAATTGCGTATTCGACGCTCTCACCTGAAGCCGTGAGGTAACAAGGAGGAGAGATGAAGTTGTCGTTGCATGGCGTGTCTGTTTGGTACAGCAATGCCGTCACTCAGTTACGCATCGCCCATGAGACTGGCTTTAGCGGGCTGGAGATCCTGCCAGAACATCTGTATCGCTATCTGGATAACGGTGGCAGCTATGCTGCCTACCGCGATCTGATGGCGAAATACAGCGTCGATATTACCTGCATCAATGCGCTGAAACGTATTGGCCGCCATGAGCCGGAAGCGCGAGCTGAGCTGCTGCGCGAAGCGGAAAAAATCTGCCAGGCCGCGGTGGAACTGCGTTGTCCGGTGGTGCAAATCATGGCGCTGACCGAACTCGATCATCTTTCCGCCGCCGAGCGTGATGCCATCCTGCTGGAGAATATCTCCGCCATCGCCGATATCGGCGCACCACACGGCATTAAATTCCAGATTGAAGTCGTCGCCTTCACCGCGTTCAATTCGCTGCAACACGCGCTGGATCTGATTAAACAGAGCGGCAAAGACAATCTTGGCGTGGTGGTGGATTTCTGGCACCTGCATGCCGGCGGCGGCACCACGCCTGCTGAAGTGGCGCGCATGGATAAAGATCTGATTTACGGCGTGCATTTCTGCGATGGCCGCGCGGCCAAGCCGGGTGAAGCCTGGGATGAGTGGGTACAGCGCGACTACGCACCAGGCCAGGGCGATGTGGATATTGCCGCCTGGGTGGCGGCGGTAAAAGCTACCGGCTACGACGGCGTTTGGTCACCGGAATTATTAAGCCCGCAAAACTGGGAAGACGATTTATGGGATATTTCCCGTCACTGCTATGAAGATATGAATAAATATATTCATTAACATAAAGGGAGCCCGATAAACGGGTTTCCCGTAAATACGGTCACCATAAATGGCGACCGTATATTTACCCTACCTCTGAAAAAACAATAACGAACGCAGATTCGTCGCTAGCGCCTGCGCGCTATTTGCGCACGGTCATTGCGTCTGAAATATCTGAACGTCGTGCTCTGTCAATATTCATCTGTTGAAGTTTAAGGGATAAAAAGTATGAACCGAAGAGAAGCGCTCTTTTCGCTCAGTGGAATTGTGGCATCCCTCGCCGTCGCGCCGCAGCTGCGGGCGAAAGAGCTGCACAATGTCCCGCTGGAAACCCAACTCAGCACCGATCACCTGCCGCAACCGGCATGGCAAGACGGTTATCAGGTGCTCACCAATCCGCTGGATCGCCTGAATCTGGCAGCCATTTTTGACCGCCTAATCCCCGCCGATGACCTTGGCCCGTCCGCCAGTGAAGCGGGCGCGATTGAATTCCTCGATAACCAGTTAGCCGGTGATTATGGCTCTGGCGCGGCGCTCTATTTGCAGGCGCCGCTGCATCCGGAAAATGAAGCGGCATTGATGGGCAGCCCGCAATTTCTTACCCCGCCAAAAGCGCGCTACTTAACCGGTTTAGCCGCGCTGGAAAAGTGGGCGCAGCAACAGCATCAGGCTTCATTCCATACCTTATCAGCTGAACAGATCGATACATTCCTGACAGCAATGGAAGACGGCAAGATCGATTTAGGAAAAGACGTGAATAGCCAGGCGCTGTTTGAATTAATGCTGCAAAACGCGCGCGAAAGCTATTTAGCGGATCCGATTTATGGCGGAAATAAAAATATGGTGGGTTGGAAGATGATCGGTTTTCCCGGCGCACGCTATGACTATCGCCCTTATATCGAACGCCGCAACGAAAATCTGGCGCTTATTCCCGTCAGCCTCATTCCTAACGATTAAATAGCCGGAGCTGAGTCAATGTCATTAGTTAGAAATAAAGCTGACGTGGTCATCGTCGGCTTAGGTTGGGCCGGTTCGGTAATGGCGGAAGAGCTTACCCGCGCGGGACTTAACGTGGTCGCCATTGAACGCGGTGCCTGGCGCGATACTTCGACCGATTTCCCGGTCGCCATTGATGCCGATGAACTGCGTTTCCACACGCGCCGCAAAATCCTGCAGCCGATGAGCGTGGAAACCACCACCTTCCGCAACCGCAGCGATCAGCTAGCAGCGCCGGTGCGTAACTGGTCAGCGTTTCAGTTTGGCTGGAACGTTGGCGGTGCAGGCACGCACTGGGCCGGCATGTCATGGCGCTTTACGCCGTGGGATTTTGAAGTGGCGAAGCAAACCCGCGAACGTTACGGCGCGAAAAAGATGCAGGGTTTGCAGCTGCAGGATTGGGGCGTGACCTACGACGAAATGGCGCCGTTCTACGATCGCTTCGAGCGTATTGCGGGCACTTCCGGTATCGCGGGCAATCTCAACGGCCAGCCACAAAAAGGCGGCAATATCTTCGAAGGCCCACGTTCGCGCGACTATCCAACCCCGCCGCTGAAAGATACGCACTGGATGAGCAAGTATCGCAAAACCACCGAAAGCATGGGGTATCACCCGTTCACGGTGCCGGCCGGTAATCTGTCGCAAGCTTATGTCAATCCGCTCGGCGTCAGCATGGGTCCGTGCACCTATTGCGGCTTCTGCGACTTCCACGGCTGCGGCAACTTCTCCAAGTCATCGCCGCAAGCGTGCATTCTGCCGGTACTGATGCGACGTCCAAATTTCACGCTGCTGACCGAAACGGAAGTGTTGCACGCCGTAAAGCATGACGACGGTAAAACGGTGAAAGGTGTGAAATTTATCACCCAGGATGGCGTGGAGGGCTTCCAGCCGGCGGATATCGTCTGCATCACCGCTTATCAGATGGATAACGTGCGTCTGATGCTGCTCTCCGGCGTGGGCGAACAATACGATCCGCTGACCGGTCGCGGCACCATTGGCCGTAACTACAACTATCAAACCTGCTCCAGCGTCACCGGCTTCTTCGATAACGAATTTATGAACCCGTTCATCGGCGGCGGCGCATTGGCGGTGCAGATTGATGACTTCAACGGCGATAACTTCGACCACAGCGATCTCGATTTCATCGGCGGCGCGGGCATCATGGGCTTCTCCACCAACGGTCGTCCAATTCAGAACATGAACGGCCTGCGTCCCGGCACCAAACGCTGGGGCAGCGAGTGGAAAGCGGGCTACAAGCGCGATTACCAAACCGCCGGTACCATCTTCTGTCAGGGCACCTCGATGCCGATGCGCGAAGCCTATCTCGATCTCGATCCCAACTACAAAGATCGTCACGGCCAGCCGCTGATCCGCACCACATTCGACTGGAACCAGAACGATGTGCGCATGGCGAAATTCGTTACCGATCGCGCCATCGACATCATGAAAGAGACCGGCGGCCAGCATATCGTGGTGGATAACCAGGCGGAGAAGAGCTGGAATCCGTACCAGCAGCACAGCTCGCACACCATTGGTGGCGCGGTGATGGGCAGCGATCCCAGCACCTCCGCACTCAATCCCTATCTGCAAAGCTGGGATGCGCACAACCTGTTTGTGGTCGGCGCATCCGCCTTCCCGAACAACGGTGGTTATAACCCGACCATCACCATTGGTGCGCTGGCGGTGCGTGCTGCGCAGGCGATCCACCAGAAGTACATCCATAATCCGGCACCGCTGGTGGGGGCGTAATCATGGCGAAAGCAAAGAAAATTACCTACACGCTCGCCGCATTGGCGGTGATTGCGGGCATCGCGGCGTCGGGCCGTTTGTGGGTGGTGTTAGACAGCGCGCGCTCAAACGTTGCCGACGACAACATGCAGTTGGCCGATTTCCACAGCAATGACGATGCCGCTATTAAACGCGGTGAGTACGTGATGCGCCTCGCCGACTGTGCCGCCTGTCACAATGCGGACTTCTCCGGCGGCTACACAATCGATACGCCTTTTGGCGCGCTGCAAACCTCGAACATTTCACCAGACCGTGAAACCGGCATCGGCAACATGACCGAGCGCGATTTCTTTAACGCGGTGCGTCAGGGACGCGGCGAACACGGCTTCCTCTATCCGGCGATGCCGTACACCGCTTATACACAGATGAGCGATGATGATATGCACGATCTTTGGGCCTACTTTTCGGCACAAAAACCGGTGCACAACGCCATCGATGAAAATGCGGGCATGAATTTCCCCTACAACATTCGCCTGGCAATGGCTGGCTGGAACCTGTTGTTCTTCGATAACAGCGCGTTCAAGCAGCAAACCGCGCAGAATGATGAGTGGAATCGCGGCAAGTATATTGTTGATGGTCCGGCGCACTGCAGCGTCTGTCACACCGCGCGCAACGCGCTGGGCGGCGAAATCAGTAGCCAATATCTGCAAGGTGGCAATCTGGGAAGCTGGTACGCGCCGGATATTACGCCGAATCCTCATGCTGGCATTGGCAAATGGAGCGACGCGCAGATCGCTGACTACCTGAAAACCGGTTCGAACGGTGCAAGCGTGGCGGCGGGTCCAATGGCCGAAGCGGTCGAGCACTCGACGCAATATTTTAACGATCGTGATTTGCACGCTATCGCCACTTATCTGCGCAGCTTACCGGCTTCTTCCACGCCGCAAGCCGCCGGATTCGTGATGGATAAAACGCGTCACGATCGGGCCGCACTGCGCTATGAAGTGGATTGCTCGGCTTGTCACGGGTTGTCGGGTGAAGGTATCACCGGCATGGTGCCCGCCTTTGCGGGCAATGGCGCGATGCAGAACGATCCCACCAACATGATCCACGCATTGCTGGACGGTGCCCGCGCGCCGCACACCGCAGACCGACCAACGTCCGCGGGCATGCCGGCATTCTCCTGGAAGCTTAACGATCAGGAAATGGCCGATGTGCTGAACTACGTGAGGAATTCGTGGGGTAATCAGGCTGCCGAGGTGAAAGCCAGCCAGGTCGCCGATCTGCGCAAAGCCACCGGCGCAAGCGCTAAGCTGAAAGTACCGGTGATGAAATAGCGTTTCTTCACCGAGCTTCTGGTTACCTTTCAGAGTCGTTGCTGGTCGCTAACCAGCAACACTTTCAGGATACAAGGGTTGCCATTTATGGCGACCTTTTTATCGATGCATCAGCGCAGCAGCTGAGTAATCCCCCACAGCGCTAACGCATGATCGTCTGCAGACGGTAAACCGCTGATGGTGACTGCACCAATAATCGCGCCCTGAGCAGTGAGCAGCGGGAAAGAACCACCGTGATCGGTGTAATCTTCCTGGCGGATATTGCGCTGCTGCGCCATACGCTCGCCCTTCTGTTCATTCATAAGCCCCACATACATCGAAGAGTGGCCGGTCAACAGCACGGTATTACGCTTACGACGCATCCATTCCAGATTTTCTGGGGCGGATCCTGGCAACGCCGCCAGAAACAGCACCTGACCAAACGCATAGACTTCGATAGCCACAGGCGCATTGTCTTCACGCGCGCGCTGCTGGATGCTTTGGCCGATTTGCCACGCTAAATCGAAATCAAACTGCGGTAAACGATGCTCGGCTTCCTGCTGCTGCAAGGTTTCTAAGGACGGCAGCGATGACATGATAGAATCCTCTCAATTTGAAATAAATTTTCCATATTTTATATCATGGAATGAATTTTTCGCATGTGATGAGGTTCTCACTTCAGATTGTGCTAACCGGAATCGCACCGTAATGCACCGCGAGCCACACCGTTGGGCCCTTGCTGTCGGTCCAGTTGACGCGATGGCGGCAGCCAGCTGGGATCTCGACAAAATCACCGACCTGCAAGTGACGCTCCTGCGTTTCCCCTTCCAGCTGCAATCCTGCCGATCCTTGTAACACCAGCACCCATTCCCCTTGCGTCTGGCAGTACCAGAAATCGGGCGGACTGGCTTGTCCGGTAGAAACGATGCGTTCAATATGCAGATTGGGCTGCGTCAGCAGCGCTTCAAACGTCTCTGCGTTGCCGTTCTGTGCGGCGGCGGGGAAATCGCGAAACAGGTTAGTTATCATCGCGCGGGCTCGACATTTAATGAAATCAGCCCGCACTGTAACGCAGGCTTCACCCAGAAGGCTCACAGAATTTTGCGCCGCCGATTGACGCGCTGCGCGCAAATCACCATCATCCTGGCCAATATTGGTTACACGGAGTGTGAAGGTGTCGGAACTCAGTAATGCATTGCTTGAAGAGATTGTCAGCGAAGTTCGTCCGCTCACCCAGCAGGGAAAAGTGGCGGATTATATTCCGGCGCTGGCCGGCGTGGATGCCGATCAGCTCGGCATCGCCATTTGCACGCCCGACGGACGCTGTTTTCAGGCGGGCGATGCCGCGACGCGCTTCTCCATCCAGTCGATCTCCAAAGTGCTGTCGCTCAGCGTGGCGCTTACCTTGTATGAAGAGGGTGAAATCTGGCAACGCGTCGGCAAAGAGCCGTCCGGACAGGCATTTAACTCGCTGGTGCAGCTGGAGCTGGAACAGGGCAAACCGCGTAATCCGTTTATCAATGCCGGTGCGCTGGTGATGTGCGATCTGCTGGAAAGCCGCCTGACAGCACCACGCCAGCGCATGCTGGAAATTGTGCGTCGTCTGGCGCAGCAAAATGACATCCATTACGACCGCGTCGTTGCGCGCTCCGAATACGAACATTCGGCACGCAACGCTGCTATCGCCTGGCTGATGAAATCCTTCGGCAACTTCCATAACGATGTCAGCAAAGTGATGGAAACCTATTTTCACTACTGCTCGCTGGCAATGAGTTGCCAGGAACTGGCGCGCACCTTTCTCTATCTCGCCAATCATGGCCGCACGCAGGATGATGAATCAGCGGTGATCTCACCGCGCCAGGCACGTCAGGTCAACGCGCTGATGATGACCAGCGGCATGTACGATGGTGCCGGGGAATTCGCCTGGCGCGTGGGCATGCCAGCGAAGTCTGGCGTCGGCGGCGGCATTGTTGCGGTGATCCCCGGTGACATGAGTATCGCCGTCTGGTCGCCGGCGCTGGATCATTCGGGCAACTCTTTAGCGGGCACCGCGCTGCTGGAGAAACTTACCGAGCGATTGGGAAGATCGATTTTTTAGACAATGTGGTTAGTGTGATCCGAAGAATGCACGCAATTGGTTTGCCAGATAAGGCACTCCGGCTTCGCCAGTTGCTGCCATGACCGTCAATTCGACTAATTCAGGCCGGTCATGTACGCGTATTCCATTACGCTTTAAAAACAACATGGTTACGTTAAGCGAGGTTCTCTTATTCGCATCGGCAAAAATATGCCCGCGTGAGATTGCCACCCAATAGGTTGCTGCAAGCTCAAAAATATCCTGAATCCCTTCGTAATATTCACGATTAATAACGCGGGCAACAATAGCTTCTGCTCTTCCGGGATCGGACATTCCTGCAACACCGGCATAACGCTTTAAAAGGTAATCGTGAAGTGCGATAACCTCCTCGGCAGAAACGTGAATCATCTATCTGTTAACGCTTTATTAGATGCATCAAACTCACCCATTAACTCTGCGAATTCAGCATCCAGTACGGCTTTTCGATACGCCTCGAAACTGGCTTTGCTGATGACAACCGCTGAGTCACCGCTGCGTCGAGTAATTTCAACGGCCTCGCCTGCAATCGCCTGGTCCAAAACCTGAGATAAATTCTCTCTGGCGCTGGTATAAGTAAACTTGTTCATAATACCTCCAACATGTACAGGTGAATGGTACATCTCTTGACCTTTGTCATCAATGGTATTTCCTG
This sequence comes from Pantoea sp. SS70, assembly GCF_029866845.1. Taxonomy (NCBI): domain Bacteria; kingdom Pseudomonadati; phylum Pseudomonadota; class Gammaproteobacteria; order Enterobacterales; family Erwiniaceae; genus Pantoea; species Pantoea sp. SS70. The sequence goes on from NZ_CP117200.1 coordinate 356,625, forward strand.
ACGCGATGTTATGTTTCCGCTCTGTTTTTATCAGGTTGCATTAACGTTAACAGCCGCATCTCTTTAAGTGACTATTTTCAAAAGGTGCGAATTTTTTCTTAAATAGCCTCTATTTTTTTAACCCATCAACGTCAATCGCGTTACACTTCCGCCTCATTTACGGAATCATCCACTAGCAACCATGACGTTTACACATCACTTCCGCCAGCGTTTGACTGCCTGCGTCGCCATTGTGGCGGTGCTGCTGCTGTTCGTCGCGCCGATTGTGTCGAAAACGTTGATGGAGCGTCAAAGCCAGCTGCTGGCGATGCCGCAGCACAGCATGATGGATAGCTCAATGAGCCATCATGAAATGATGATGGCGGATATGCCGATGCCCGGCATGAGCCATCACATGATGGACGACGGCGAGTTTGCCTGCGGCTATTGTGATCTGCTGGTGCATGTCCCGCTCCTGATGTGGGTGTTTATTCCGTTTATCTGGCTGATCATGGTGATCTCGCGCGCCCCGCCGCTGCCCCACGTGGTTGCGCCGATTGTGCGTCGCGTTAGCAGCATTCATCGTCCGCGCGCCCCGCCTGCACCGCTTTCCTGCTGACCTCTTTTATTGCAGCGCACGCTCAGCCTGAGCGATGTGCTAAGACAATTTCTTTTTGGAAGGAAGACGGCTTTGTCTGCTGCTCACTCTGCAGCACCGCGCGGCGCGGTGCTTAATTTGCTACGTCGCTTACATTTTTATATTGGTCTGTTTGTCGCCCCGTTCATCTTTGTTGCGGCGCTCAGCGGCACGCTTTATGTGTTGACGCCCCAGCTGGAAAACCTGATTTATGCCGATGCGCTAACCGCTGAACCTCAAGGCAACGCGCAGCCGCTGTCGGCACAAATCAGCGCGGCCCGTGCCTATGCGGGCGAAAATCAGCACATCTACGCGGTGCGTCCTGCGCCGGGCACAACGGATACCACGCGCGTGCAGTTCAGCGACGCCACGCTCGGTGCATCACTGTCTCGCGCGGTGTTTATCGATCCCTACAGCCTGAAAGTGAAAGGCGATATGCCGGTTTACGGCACCAGCGGTGTGTTGCCGCTGCGCACCACCATCGACTTACTGCACAGCAGCCTGCTGCTTGGCGATTTCGGTCGTAACTACAGCGAACTGGCGGCGTCCTGGCTGTGGGTGGCCGCTCTCGGCGGCGTGGTGCTGTGGCTGGGAACGCGTCCGAAACGTAAGCTGAAGCAACCGCGAAGCGGTTTCGCCTTCAGCCGCCACTGGCACATTACGCTCGGTCTGACGCTGGCGATCGGTTTGGTGTTCTTCTCGGTGACCGGCCTGACGTGGTCGCAGTGGGCGGGCGGTAATATCGATCGCATGCGTACCGAACTGAACTGGCTGACGCCACAGGTGAATACTTCGCTCAACAGCGATGCGCCTGCTGCACCGGCCAATCCGCACGCCGATCACATGCCGGATAGGGATATGCCGGGCATGAGTATGCCGATGTCGTCGATGACCAAACCAACGGCAGCGCCCGCCAAACCGGCGCGCAATAACGCCGCTGATGCCGACTGGGATCGCGTGCTGAATGCGGCGCGTCAGGATGGACTGAGCGCGGCGAAGCTCGAACTGCGTCAGCCGAAAAGCGCAGATAACGCGTGGGCGGTGACGGAGATCGATCGCAGCTGGCCTACGCGAGTTGATGCGGTGTCGGTGAATCCGCAGGATTTTAGCGTGGTGGATCACGTCTACTTTGCCCGTTTCCCGCTGGTGGCGAAGCTGACGCGCTGGGGCGTTGATGCGCATATGGGCGTGCTGTTTGGTTTACCCAATCAGCTGCTGCTGGCGTTCTTTGGCCTGGGTTTATGCAGCATGATCGTGTTCGGATATCGCATGTGGTGGATTCGTCGGCCAAAAGATGTCGACGCGAATCCGGCACAGACCCTAACCGAAACCTGGATGGCGTTACCGCATTACGCCAAAGTCGCCTGGTTAATGGTGGCGCTGGCGCTGGGTTATGCGCTGCCGGTGATGGGCGCGAGTTTGCTGGCGTTCCTGCTGCTGGACATTCTGCGCTGGCGCAAACAGCAACGCGCACCGCTCGATGAAGCCGCGCTGTTGGCTTCACAGCAATCTCCGCTGGGCATTATTCGCGCGCGATTTGCCGTGAAGCGTAAAGAGATGCGCTACTTCCTGCGCGGTTTGTTTATCCTGGCGCTGATTGTCGGCACGGTGATGAGCAATGCGATTATCGGCGGCGTTATCGATCAATATGGCATTCCGTTCAGCCATTGGTCGCTGACCATGTACATCACGCAGGGCTTTATGATTGCGTTGTACACCACGGTATTTACCGCGCTGACGTCGATTCCGCTGTGGTATTTCTTCCTCGGCGAAAAGGATGATCGGGGATAAGTGCGTGGAGTTTAACGGTGCGCAGGAATGCGCACCGTACGGCCTGAGATCGCCATTTATGGCGATCTGGTCATTGAGATTTAAAAATCGGCTTTCAACACTACGCGGTAATTGGCTTTGCCCGCGCGTACGTGATCCAGCGCTTCATTGATTTTAGACATCGGGAACTCTTCCACCTGCGGTGCGATATCCGCACGCGACGCCAGTTTCATCAGTGAACGCAGCTGGCCTGGCGAACCGGTAGAGGAACCGGTCACCGCGCGATCGCCCATAATCAGGCTGAACGCTGGCACTTCGAACGGCTTCATCACTGCGCCGACGGTGTGGAATTTACCGTGCGGGGCCAGCGCCTGGAAGTACGGCGCCCAGTCGAGATCCACCGCTACCGTGCTGATGATCAAATCAAACTGACCGGCCAGCGCATTCAGCGCCTGCGGGTCGCGGCTGTTCACCACGCGGTCCGCACCCATCGCTTTAATTGACTCGGTTTTGCTGGCGTTGGAGCTGAATGCCGTCACTTCCGCACCCATTGCACGCAGCAATTTAATCGCCATGTGGCCCAGGCCGCCGATGCCGATCACGCCGACGCGGCTGGTAGCGGTGACATGATGCATCAACAGCGGTTTGAACACGGTGATGCCGCCACATAGCAGCGGACCCGCCGAGGTGTAATCCATCGCTTCTGGCAGCGGGATCACCCATTGCCAGTCGGCGCGCAGATGGCTGGCAAAACCGCCTTTGTTCATGATGGTTGGCACCGAACCGTTCTCACAGTTAACGTGCTCGCCATTGATACAGGCATTACAGTGCTGGCAGCTTTTCGCCGTCCAGCCGATGCCCACGCGCTGGCCCACTTTCAAGCCTTTATTCTGCGCCGCATCCCCTAACGCGCTGATGCGACCAATCACTTCGTGGCCGGCAATCACCGGGAACGAGGAGATGCCCCACTCGTTATCAATCATCGACAAATCTGAGTGACAAACACCGCAGTAATCGACCTCAACCTGCACCTCTTCAGCAGCCAGTTCACCGGCTTCATACTCATGAGGCACCAGCGCTTCACCCGCGTTCAAGGCGGCATAACTTTTGATTTTCATTACTGTCCTCTGTATCCACGTTTTTGACAGGGCAAGTCTAGCAGAGCGTGTTTCCCGCTCTTGACCATTAATCCGTCACTTAGCCGCTTTAACGCGATTAAAACGCTGAAAAGCATCAAGGGTTAAAGCGGATCGTGATTAAGCGGCGTGCGGTACGCGACGCGCGCCTCTTCAATCAGTTGGCTGGCGGTCACCGTGGGCGGCAAGCGCGTCAGCACTTTGCTCGCTTGCCAGTAACACAACACCATAAGTTCATCGGATTCGCTTTCCGCCATCTCCAGCAGCCGCTCGCGCAAAGTGGGAACGTCCAGCGTTTGGTGTTCATCCATTAACTCGGCAATGGTTTCATTAAGAACCTGATGAATGATTTTCCAGGAGAGATTGGCAAACACATTGAACCTCGATGCTCTTAACGTTTGGCTCCAGGCAAATGAATCAAAAATGCTACAAGTAAGAAGATTGAAACAGGATTAACTATAGCCGCTTATTTTCTGTGCAAGACGGTTGCAGGCTGAGTTTCTTGTAGCTCGCGGATCTATAAAACGATTTTCCTTTCGCCACATTTGCAGCGATCGAATGGCTTTGTAACAAAAAAGCACAAGCCCATGCTGGCTGTTCGCGCCGCGCTTTGCCAAAGTAAGACAACTTTATCGCTGCAACAGGGAATGACCATGAGCCAATCCACCGCATTACACGCCGATCCGCTGGTTTGGGGCCACGGCCCGAAAGTGTTTGAGGTATTTCTGGAACCCACCTGCCCGTTCTCCGTGCGCGCATTCAACAAGCTGGACGCGTTGCTGCAACGGGTGGGCGAAGAGAAGATGACATTAAAAATTCGTTTGCAATCACAGCCGTGGCATATGTATTCCGGCGTGATTGTGCGCTACATCCTTGCCGCCTCAACCTTGCCGGAGGGCAAAGCAGCCGCCAAAAAGGTGCTGCAAGCGGTGGCGGATCATCGTGAAGAGTTCGAGTTTACCGATCATAGCCACGGCCCGAATATGGATGCCACGCCGAATCAGATTCTCGATCGTCTGGAGCAATACAGCGGCGTTAACGCGCGCGAACCTTTTCTGCGTGCCGAGCTGCAGAATGAGATCAAATGGCACAGCAAATACTCGCGGCAAAACGGTATCCACGTTTCACCAACCTTCATCACCAACGGTTTGGTGCAGCTGGATATCGGCAGCGGCGACGAGATTGAATCCTGGGCTGAACGCATCCTCGCTTAACGCCTTTGGCCCGTTGCGGCGGGCCTTTAGTATGATTTCGCAATAGATTTTCGCTAGCACTACTTGCCTCAACGCCGACAATCGCTATCTGTCTAATTATGCTGTCACAGGCACGCGGTCGGGCACGGTTGCTTGTCGAACTGCTGCTGTTAACTCGCCGATGCCGCTAGTCTGTTTTGCACTGTCGCGCCGTAACTAACCAGGTCGCCATCAATGACGACCTGGTGCGTATTACTGAATGACTTTCAACGCATCCACCGCGCAGGCTTCATCCAGATGGCCGCCCGGTGCGCCGCCGATGCCGATTGCGCCAATCACCTGATCGCCGCTTTTCACCGGCACACCGCCCGCCAGCAGCAGGAAACCTGGAATATCACGCATGTTCTGCGCACCAGCATTATTCTGTGCGGCTTCCATCACTTTACCGCTTGGGTTTTTGGTGCTCAGCGCGGTGTAGGCTTTCATCTGGCTGGCTTCAACGGTGTGCGGACCGGCGTTATCCATGCGCTGCACCGCTTTCACCAAACCAGCACGATCCACCACGGTCACCGTGACGTTGTAGTTTTTCGCCGCACACGATTGAACCGCGGCGCTCGCCAGCTTCTGTGCGTCAGTCAGGGACAGGTTGGATTCGGTTAATGCAGCGTGGCTGCCGAAGGATACCAGGGCCGCCGCAGCGGCAATCAGAGAAAGGCGGATGTTCATGTGTCACTCCTGTTTAATAGTGAGTGACACTGTAAAGCGCGGCGGGCAAAAGAAATATGCGGGCGATTACCCGTTCGGCCTGGTAGTTATACCTGGTTCAGCTGCTGCCAGGCGTGAATCAACTGCGCGAGATTATTGAGTTCCAGCTTGGCAAACACCGCCGCGCGATGCGCTTCCACGGTGCGCGGTGATAGCGATAAATCACGCGCGATCTCTTTGCTGGTTTGCCCGGCAATCATCAACTGCATCACTTCACTTTCACGCGCCGATAACAGCGCAAACCGCGCCTGCAAACCCTGCTGCGACTGCCAGCGATCGGCACGCTGCTCACTTTCGCTGAATGCCAGATGAATGGTCTCCAATAGCGGTTCTATCTCCAGCGGCTTGGTGTAAAACTCAAAAGCGCCCTGACGAAATGCGCGGCGACAGGCATCAATTGTGCCGTGACCGGTCATGATGATCACCGGAAGCAGCGGATGGCGATCGCCCTGCTCCGCCAGCCAGCTCAGGCCACTGATGCCCGGCATGCGCACATCCAACAGCAAACAGCCGCGCAGCGGTTGCTGCGCCTGCGTAGCCGCTTCAAATGTGGCCAAATCGGCGAAATCGGCCACGTCGTAATCCAGCGTCTTAAGCAGAAAACCGAGCGATTCTCGCACGGATAAATCATCATCCACTAACCAAACCTTTGCGACCATTCCGTTACTCCGCCAGTTGGAAAATTAAGGTAATCTCCGCGCCGCCTGCAGCGCGATTTGCCAGCCGCAGCTGGCCGTTCATGCGTAACATCAAACTCTCGACCAGCGTCATGCCTAATCCCATGCTGTTAGCGCGCGAGCTGTAAAACGGCATGCAAGCCTGCGCTAATCCTTCCGCCGAGAAGCCGGGACCATTATCGCTAATGATGATTTTGATGCCGTGAGGAATAGGTTCAGATGCCATGTTCACCCATGCATCGGGACGTCCTTGCTGCATGTGAATGGCGTTCTGCAACAGGTTATGGAACACCTGTTCCAGCCATTGGGGATCGCTCAATACTTTTGCCTGACCGTGCTGCCACTGCTGACGCAGCGTGACATCGCCGTCATCCAGTTCCTGTTGCAGCAGCACCGTCACGCGCCGCCAGATGGCTTCCGGATTCACGGCGGTCATCGCCACCGGACGTTCGCTCACGATGTCGCGAAAGCGTTGCAGCAACGCCGCGAGGCGCTCGGTTTGCAGGTTCATCGCGTTGAGCGCCTGCGGCAGATTCTCGTACTTGCCCTGTTTCAGCAGCAGCTCACTGCTGTGCAGCCAGGTGTTGATGGCTGTCAGCGGCTGATTAATTTCATGAATGATGCCAGCGGTAAACTCGCCCAATGCTTCACGTCGCGTCCGCTGGAAATAGTCCGCGCGCAGGCGCATCTCCACGTGCTGACGCCAGTGACGCAGCAGCCACCAGCCTAAACCGCCAATTACCAGCCATGCCAGCAGCGCCAGCATAAATGGCAACGCATGCAGCGCACGCCAGTCGGGATTCGCGCTGCCTTTCAGCAAGAATGGCTGATAGTGATTGATGAACGGCCGCTGCCATTGCCAGCGCGCGGTGTCCGAATAGTTCACCGTTTGCATGGCGGGCGGTGCGTGGATATGAAAAGCCAGCGCCAGCGCCACATCCGAGGTTTGCAGGGCAAAATGCAAATCGATCAGCATGCGAATCTGGCGGTAAGGATTGTAGAGCCAATAGCGACCACCGCTCACTTCTTCAAAACGCGGCGCGGTTAACGGACGATTTACGGTGTGTTCCAACAGGACAAGCTGGGGGAATTTGCTCTGCAAAGAGGCGAGTTCCTCATCGCCATTCAGCAGCGGCAACAGCGTTTCATTCTGCGTTTGATAGGCGGCGAGACGGTTAAACTGCTGGTTAAATCGCGCCTCGCCGACACGCTGCTGCTGCAAAATTTGATCGGTAAATAACGCTATCAAGGTAATCAGCGTTAACAGCAGCCAGACCAGCCAATACCTTTTCATCCATGGTCGGTAAGTGTGCGGCATAGAGTTCCGTGGTTATGCAGTAAAGAAGTACTCCAGTAAAGGAGGCCTGACTAAAGTCAAACGTTTTAACCCGCGCCGTAGAGGGATTCAACGACTTTTCCCGGTCGTCGCGTGTTTTCAGAAGTGTGCCTGGCGCGTGGTTGCTGCTATCCGGACCACCCGTTGCTAGAGCAATGGCTGCAATTGGGAAGAAATTTAGGTAAAACATGAGACGCAGAAGAAATGCACCAGCTCACTCTCGTTGCTGGTGCGAAGGGAAATGAAACTGTTGTTAACTATTGCGCTGTAAGTGACTACTCACAAATGCGCGACAGCGCGCGGAAAGGGGATCGCTGAACACCTGCTGCGGCGAACCGGCTTCCTCAATCTTGCCCTGATGCAGGAACACCGCTTTGTTCGAGACATCGCGTGCAAAGCCCATTTCGTGTGTGACGATGATCATGGTGCGCCCCTCTTCCGCCAGGCTACGAATCACGCGCAACACTTCGCCTACCAGCTCAGGATCAAGCGCAGAGGTCGGCTCATCAAACAGAATGGCTTTCGGCTGCTGCGCCAGCGCACGGGCAATCGCCACGCGCTGTTGCTGACCACCCGAAAGCTGCGATGGCCACGCGTTACGTTTCTCGTACAATCCCACTTTTTGCAGCAGCGCTTCGGCCTCTTCAATCGCCTCTTTACTGCTGCGCTTCTGCACATGAATTGGCGCTTCGATGATGTTCTGCAGCACGGTTTTGTGTGGCCACAGGTTGAAACCCTGGAAGACAAAACCGAGCTGCATACGCATCAGCTTGATACGGCGCTGCTGCTCGCGGCTCAGCTTCTCATCGGGATTATCGATAGTGACCACTTCGTCACCCACCGCGATTTCCCCGCCCTGCGGCACTTCCAAAAACGGAATGCAGCGCAATAAGGTACTTTTGCCCGATCCGCTGGCACCAATCAGCGAAATCACGTCGCCATCCTGGGCCGTCAGGCTGATATCGTGCAGCACTTCGTGCCCGCTATAACTTTTTCTGAGATGACTCAGGGCGATAGTGGGTTTACTCATGGACGTGCTCCAACGTGATAAGGGGACAAACGGCGCTCCAGCAGCGCCACCGCTTTACTCACCAGCACGGTCAGTAGCAGATAGATAATCGCCGCGCTGATAAACACCTCCAGCGCGCGGAAGGTCTCAGAGACGATTGAATCAGCGATGCCGGTCATTTCCATCAAACTGATGGTGCTGACCAGCGAGGTCGATTTGATCATCGAGATAATTTCATTGCTGTAAGCCGGTAATGCCTGACGCACCGCCAGCGGCAGCGTAATGCGGCGCAGCGTGGTGAAGCGCGACATACCGCTCACTTTGGCGGCTTCCAGCGACTGCACGCTCACTGCGTTTAGCCCGCCGCGTAGAATCTCCGAGGTGTAAGCCGCATCGTTAAGAATTAATGCAATCAAACCGCACCAATAAGGATCGCGCAGCAGCGGCCACAGCACGCTTTCGCGCACCGCTGGCAAGCTGCCGAGGCCGTAATAGATCATGAAGATCTGAATCAGCAGCGGCGTGCCGCGAAACACCCAGACATAAAAGCGCGTAACGTAGCTACCAAAGCGGTTCTGCCGCAGCAGATTGAGCAGCAGCGCCAATACGCCGCCGCCCAACAGTGACAGCAGCGCCAGATTCAGCGTCAGCGGCAGGCCGCGCAGCAGTGCAGCTGAGGTGTGCTGCAGGAAAGTGACATCCATCGTGGCTCCTTACAACCGCGCGCGTTGTTGCCCGCGCATGGCCACTTTTTCCACATAGCGGAAAACAAAATCGGAACAGGTGGTGATCATCAAATAGATCACCGCACCAACGCTGTAGAAGAAGAACGGCATTTGCGTCGAGTTGGAGGCAGTGGAGATCTGGTTCATGGTTTCCACCAAACCAGTGACCGAAACCAGCGCCGACTCCTTGATCACCGATTGCCACTGATTGCCCATGCCCGGCAGCGCGGTTTTCAGCGCCTGTGGCACGATCATGCGGCGGAACAGCATCAAACGGCCCATGCCCGTAACCGTTGCGGCTTCCAGCGTACCTTTCGGGATCGCGTAAAATGCACCGCGGAACACGCTACTTTGATATGCGCCGGAGATCAGGCCAATGGCAATCGCGCCGGCGACAAAGCCGTTCACGTCGAACGGACCTTGCAAGCCGAGACTTTCCCCGACAAACGACACCACCTGACGTCCACCAAAATAGAACAGGTAGATCACCAGCAGCTCCGGCACACCACGAAACAGCGTGATGTAGCCGTTGGCGAGCCGCTGCTGCCAGCGCCCGCCACCAATCTGCATCCAGCACAGCAGGCTGCCAAGGATTGCGCCCAACAGCCATGCACATAAAGAAACGGTGACGGTCACCGTGGCGGCGTTAAGCAACACGCCGCCCCAACCTTCGTCACCAAAACCTAAGATTTGCCAATCAATAGCCATAAGCGCCTGGAATTACTCTTTAGGTGCGACGTTTTCGCCGAACCATTTTTCAGACAGCTGCTTCAGCGTGCCATCTTTGATCATGGAATTTAACGCCGAATCCAGCGCCGCTTTCAGCTCCGGATTGTTTTTCTGAATCGCGATAGCGGAACCCTGGCCCAACACGCCGCCCGAGAAACCGTAACCAGTGCTGTTCACCGTATCCGCATGCTTTTTCACATAGGCATTCAGGTTAGTGCGTGATGCCATTACCGCGTCAACGCGGCCATTCAGCAGATCGGCGAAGGTTTCCGGGCCAGCCTGATACGTGCGAATGGTTGCTACATCCGCCAGATATTTGTTGAGGAAGTCCGCCTGAATGGTAGCAACCTGCACCGCAATGGTTTTGCCTTTGAATTTGGCTTTCAGCGCATCAATAGATTTGGTCATCGCGGCTTCGTCATCCGCCAGCACCACTTCGCCATTGCCTGGCAAGGTATCAACCGCGCTGCCCTTCAGGGTGACGAAACCTGAAACACTGACGGTGTACTGGCGGGAGAAATCTACCACTTCTTCACGCTTCGGCGTGACGGTCACGGCATCGATTACCGCGTCATATTTGCCGTCGACTAAACCCGGAATCATACCGGACCATTTCTGTGCCACGATTTCGTATTTGAAACCGGCTCGTTTAGCGATTTCAGCCACCATATCCGGCTCATAACCGACGATTTTGCCATTCGGCGTAGATTGGTTAAATGGCGGATAAGCGGCTTCGGTGGCGAATTTCAGCGTGCCAAAATCTTTTGCCTGCACCAGAGCGGAAGAGGCAAGCAGCAGCATGCCCACAGAAGCGGTAAACAGTCCTTTACGCATCATCATAAAACCTCGAAGTTCGTTATTTTGAGAGTAAATCAATGGCTAAACGGGCTAATGCCTGCGTGCCGGCATGGATACTGCGCTCGTCGGGTTGGTAATCCGAATTGTGCAGATGGTCGTCGCGTCCCGGTGCACCGGATCCAATGTGGATCTGGCAACCTGGCGCGCGCTCGGTAAACAGCGAGAAATCTTCGGCACCAAAGCTGGCGCTCGGTTTGGCGATGATCGCTTTACCAAACTGGTGCGACAAAATCGGTTCCAGCACATCAATCAACGCATCGTCGTTCATCAACGGCGGTACACCGCGCTGATAATTGACCTCAACGCGCACATTCAGCGACAGCGCGACGCCCGCGCAGATACGTTTGAACGCCTCTTCAATGTGCGCACGCGCCGCCGGTGATTTGGCGCGCACTGTGCCCTGAATCAGGCAGCTATCGGAAATAATATTGTGAGTGGTGCCGCCATGAATATGGCCGATGGTCAGCACCGCTGAATTGGCGGGATCGAGTTCGCGCGAAATAATGGTTTGCAGCTGGCTCACCAGATTGACTGCAGCAATGATCGGATCGGTTCCCATGTGCGGACGGGCCGCGTGCGTTGATTTACCGTGCACTACCACATCAAACTCATCGCTGGAAGCGGTGCTGGCGCCGCGCGTTAAGCCGATTTCACCAGCGGCCAGTTCCGGTTTGTTATGCAGCGTGATGGCCAGATCGACGCCATCTGCCGCGCCATCAGCGATCATCGCTTCGGCCCCGCTATCGGGCGTCTCTTCTGCTGGCTGGAAAATCAAACGTAACGTGCCATGCAGCTGCGCGCGATAGTGCGGCACTAACGCCGCCACGCCGAGCATCGTCGCGGTGTGAATATCGTGACCGCAGGCGTGCATTTTGCCGGGATATTGGCTGCTGAAAGGTAAGCCGGTTTGTTCGTGGATTGGCAACGCATCCATATCCGCGCGTAACAGCACGGTTTTACCGGGATGCGCGCCGACAATATCAACCATCACGCCACTTCTGCCAACGCCGGTTTGCGGCGTCAGACCCAGGCGCAGCAGTTCCTGCTCAACGATGTGTGCAGTGCGGACGGTGTCGAAACCCAGCTCCGGATGCGCGTGTATATCACGGCGGATGGCGATGAGATGCGCCTGCATGCTTTCACTTTTGGCGCTGATGTCCCTGGCTAAAACATCTTTATAATCGGTCATATGCAAAGATCTTTTTCAGGCGTAAACCTGGCCTTTATGGCATTTTTATTAAAATTGACTCCGTATTTATTCACACCCCCCGGCAGAATGCAACGCGCAATCCGTTGCTTTACTTGCTGAATTTTCGCGATATTTTGCTAATTCACTGCCTTGACAGGATAAAACCCCATGTCTGCATCATTAAGCAGTTATAACATTCATGATCCTGCGTGGATCATCAGTTTTACTGATTTCGTTATTGAACAAATATCAGCCGCTAACCTGCGCTAAAAGCCAATCGCGCACCGCCATCACCGGCGCCTGCTGGCGCGGACGACGCGGCCACACCAGATACCAACCGGCATCCAGGGTCATTTGCTGCGTAAACGCGGGCACCAACCGTCCGCTGGCGAGATCGTTCTGCACGAAATGCGGGCTGGTGAGCGCAATGCCCTGCCCGCTGATCGCCGCTTCCAGCGCCAGCGCGGTTTGATTGAAACGCAGGTGATGCTGATGATGCAGCGATAAATTCGGGAAGGTAAACGCGAGAAATGCTGGCCACAGATGGTGACCATCGTGCAACAAGGCGTAGCGCTGACAGTTGTCGCTTGCTGCCGGATCGCCAAGCTCAGCTAACAGCATAGGACTCACCACCGCTAATACCGTTTGGCTAAACAGCAAAGTGGCATCAAGACCTGCGCCAAACGGTGGCCTGCCATAACGCACCGCTAAATCGACGCCTTCATGATGAAACTGCACCAGCCGCTCAGAAGCCATCACGCGCAGATCGATATCCGGCCATGCGGTGGTAAAGCCCGGTAAACGCGGCAGCATCCAGCGGCTGGCAAAGGTAGGTGTAACGCTCAGCGTTAAGCGATTCGGTTCTGGCCGCAGCGTGCGCGTGGCTTCATCGATCAATTCAAATGCCTGACGAATGCTGACCGCATAGCCCGCACCCGCGCCGGTCAGCGCCAGCGTGCGCGGCAATCGATCAAACAATTTCAGTCCAAGGCTGGCTTCCAGAGCACGAATTTGCTGCGCCACCGCGCCCTGTGTGACGCCTAACTCTTCCGCCGCCAGGCGAAAGTTAAGATGGCGCGTCACCGCTTCAAACACTTTCAACGCATTGAGCGGCGGTAGTTCGCTGAATCCCTGACTCATCCTGTAGTTTTCCTATCGTCAATTGGCAAACAGACTGACTCTCTGCTGCCAAAATTACCTTTTATACTGGTTTTAATCGATTTTTAATTAACAGGATGATCAATGATGACAGTAGAAAAAGTTGCAATAATCGTCGCCGGTGGCAGCGGAATGGGAGCAGCAGCAGCTGAGAAACTGGCAAGCGATGGCTATAAAGTGGCAATCCTCTCCTCCTCCGGCAAAGGTGAAGCGCTGGCGGAGCGTCTGGGCGGTTTGGGCGTGACCGGTTCTAATCAGTCGGTAGCGGATCTGCAGAAGCTGGTGGATCAAACGCTGGCGCGCTGGGGCCGAATAGATGTGCTGGTGAACAGCGCCGGTCATGGTCCGCGCGCGCCGATTTTGGCGTTAACCGACGAGCAGTGGCAGCTTGGCATGGAAACCTATTTTTTAAATGTGGTACGCGCCACGCGTCTGGTCACGCCAATTATGCAGAAACAAGGCGGCGGCAGCATTATCAACATCTCCTCCGCGTGGACGTTTGAGCCAACCGATATGTTCCCGACCTCAGCGGTGTTCCGCGCCGGCCTGGCATCCTTCACCAAAATCTTTGCTGATGCCTACGCGGCCGATAACATCCGCATCAACAATGTGCTGCCCGGCTGGATCGACAGCTTGCCGAAAACCGATGAACGTCGGGATAGCGTGCCATTACAGCGTTACGGTACGTCTGAAGAAGTGGCGGCGACCATCGCCTTCCTGGCTTCGCCTGGCGCAGCCTATATTACCGCTCAGAATATTCGTGTTGATGGTGGCGTGACGCGCAACGTTTAGCGAGTAAATGCGTAGTGTTCAGCCGCTCAGGGATCAGCGCCCTGTGCGGCTTTTATTTTATTTATGGTTTACATTCCAGACCAAAAACAAGACCGGTCTCGTCGATTTCATTACCAGATAAAAGACAGAATAGTCTGATTCGCTGACAGGGATTTCTTACTTCAGCCAACAAACTTTCTTCTTAAATTCTGATTTGAGGTCGCTATGCAATCGATTTTACGTTCACGTTTCTCTTCTTTTCTGACAGTCGAACGCCGTGTAGTTTGGCAAATGATGTTTACCGGCTGCGCGGTATTCTGGATTTTGATGGTCGTCGCCATCATGAGCATTCGCTAAGCTAATGCGCCTGTAATCGGCCGGACAGCTGCTCCGGCGGTAACAACTCAAACGCCCGCTTCATCTCCCGCGCCTCTTCTGCCGGACTACGACCAAACAGCCTTTTGAACTCACGATTAAACTGCGAATCACTTTCATAGCCGACGCGCGCTGCGGCACCTGCGGCGGTAAGATTGTCGCGGATCATCATCAGACGCGCCTGATGCAATCGCAGCGATTTTAGATATTGAATCGGCGAGGTTTGCGTCACCGTTTTGAAATGCAGATGGAAGCGCGGCACGCTCATCCCGGCTTCATTCGCCAGATGCGGTACATCCAGCGGCTGACGCCAGTCGGCATGGATGCGCTGCAGAGCCCGCGCGATACGACCAAAATGGCCTTGATAAGTTAACGCTGAACGCACCGCGCCACCCTGCTCGCCCATTAATACGCGAAAACAGATCTCTTCGACCCGCGCGGGCCCCAACACTTTGGCTTCAAGCGGATCGCTCAACGCTTCCAGTAAACGCAGTGTGCTCTCCGCCAGGATTTTATTGATTGGTGTGGAGATGATGCCCGCCGGCGCAGCGGTTACCGCCGATTCACTGCTGGCCAGCTGCGCCACCAGCCGCGCCACCATGGCAACATCCAGACGAATCGCGATGCCCAGCAGCGGCTCTTCTGATGTGGCTTCCGTCTCGGCAGAAAACGGCAGCGGCACTGACAACACCAGATAGTGCTGCGCATCATAGCGATACATCTTGTCGGCGAGGAAAGCTCGCTTCGATCCCTGGCAAATAATAATGATGCTCGGCTCATACAGTACCGGCGTACGCGCCCACTGCCGATCGGCACGCATAAAGCGCACGCTATCAAGCAGTGATTCGGTATAGCCTTCCTGACGCGCCAGCTGGCTGAGTAAAGCGCAGGTGCGCTGTTGCACGGATTGCGACATAAATAATTTCCACTGAGATATTCAGGCAAAGCATAGCCATCAAGCTGCTGTTTGCACAATGCACGCGAGAGGATCAGGCAAAGATGCGCCACAATCCGGTCTGTTGCGCATTGCGTGATTTATCAACAATAGCCTCGTCAATTCAACGAGGAATGCATCATGAACACAGCGAAGAAAGTGATTATTTTGACAGGTGCCAGCAGCGGCATAGGCGAAGGTATTGCACGTCATCTGGCGCAGCAAGGTCATCAACTGGTGCTTGGCGCGCGCCGCACCGATCGTCTGCAAGCGTTAAGTGAAGCGCTGCGCTTTGGCGGCGCGAACGTGGATTATCTCGCTACCGACGTCACCCAACGCGCTGATATCCAGCAGCTGGCCGATTTTGCGCGGGAAAAATATGGCCGTATTGATGTGATGATCAACAATGCCGGCGTCATGCCGCTGTCACCCATGAGTTCAATGAAAGTCGATGAATGGGACTTGATGCTCGACGTCAATGTTCGCGGCGTGCTGTATGGCATTGCGGCGGTGCTGCCGACCATGCAGGCGCAGCAGTTTGGTCACATTATTAATATCGCCTCGGTTGGCGCGCTAACCGTTTCGCCGACCGCCGCCGTTTACTGCGCCACTAAATTCGCCGTACGCGCGATTTCCGATGGCCTGCGTCAGGAGTCGCAACATCTGCGGGTTACGGTGATCAATCCCGGCGTAGTCGAATCTGAACTGGCGGATAGCATCACCGATAGCACCGCGCGTGAAGCGATGAAAAGCTATCGCCAGATCGCGCTCCAGCCAGCAGCGATTGCCAACGCGGTGAGTTGGGCCATCGATCAACCTGGCGAAGTGGATACCAGTGAAATCACCGTGCGCCCTACTGCCAGCGCACATTAAGCAGTAACAACCGTGGCGATTTCAGGCTGAAATCGCCAGCTTTCACTCCTCGCGCTTGAGCCGTGCAGCGGCACTTTCTGTCGCCGCACGTCGGCGAGCAATAAAATCCTGCATCTGGCTTTTTGCCTCGGCCAAACGTTGCGGCGAGGCGCTGCGCGGTGAACCTGAATGGAATGGCGGCGCCGGATCGTACTCCATCTGCAGCTGGATATTTTCTGCGATTTCACGTCCAAGCAGCTCTTCCGCTACGGTTAACGCAAAATCAATGCCCGAGGTGACGCCCGCGCCAGTGATGCGGTTGCGATCGCGCACCACGCGTTCGGCTACCGGCGTGGCACCGAGCAAGCTCAGCTGATCAAGCGAACCCCAATGCGACGTCGCGCGATATCCCTGCAACAATCCCGCAGCACCTAACACCAGCGAACCGGTACACACTGAAGTTATCCACTTGGCGTTCTCCGCCATACGACGGACAAAATCCAGCGTTTCGTCATCGTCCATCAGCGCAATTTGTCCGGGACCGCCGGGAATGCAGATCAAGTCGAGTTGCGGGCAATCGGTAAAGGTCACGGTGGGTACGATCGCCAGACCGCGATCCGACATCACCGGCTGGCGATCTTTCCAAATCAGATAATTGTTAGCGTTGGGCATGCGGGCAAACACTTCCCACGGACCGGTGAGATCGAGTTGCGTGAGGTTGGGGAACAGCAGCAGACCAATATTAAAGGACATCTTTCGCTCCAGATCGCAGGAAGTGGTAAAAAATGCAGGCATTCAGCGGTTAAAGCCAACCGGCCTTTTTCAGCCGCCACCACATCACGCAGCAGATAACAACAGTAATGCCCACCACGGCGGGATAGCCAAAGTGCGTGTGCAACTCCGGCATATCGGGGAAGTTCATGCCGTACATACTGAAAATGATGGTGGGCACAATCAGGATCGCCCCCCAACCGGCGAGCTTTTTGTTTACTTCGCTTTGCTGCACCGACACCAGCGCCAGATTCACCTGCATCGCGCTGGTGAGCATTTCGCGCATGTCTTCCGCATCAATCATCACGTGATGCGCGTGGTCCTGTACGTCACGCAGATAGGCGCGCAGATTTTTCGGGATGATATCTTCGTGGAAGCGCACCAGCTGCTGGCAGATTTCCGTCACCGGCAGCGCCGCATTGCGTAGCGCCAGCAGTTCACGGCGCAGATGATAAACGTTTTGCAGCGCGTCGCTGTCAAAACGCGTGGTGAACATGCCCTGTTCCAGCCCGCCAATGCGATCGTTAAGTGATTCGGTGATTTTGCTGTAGTTATCGACGATGAAATCGAGGATGCAATAGAGCGCATAACCCGGACCTTCACACAGTAATGCGTGGTTCTTTTCGGCTTTGGTGCGGATGTCGGCATAACCTTCCGATGATCCGTGACGCACGGTGATCAGGAAGTTTTTGCCAAGAAAGAAGTGGGTTTCGCCGAAGGTGATGCGCTGCAAATCGTCCATGTGCGCGGTTTTTACCACAATAAATACCGAATCACCGTACTGCTCAATCTTTGGTCGCTGATGCGCTACCAGCGCATCTTCTATTGCCAGTTCGTGCAGGCTGAACTCCTGCTGCAGCGTCTGCATAAAGGCCGGTTCGGGTTGGTACAAACCCATCCAGACGAAGGATTTCTCTTCTTTTAATACTTCACTAATATCAGCGATGTCGACATGCTCTTCACGCTTACCGTGGCGATACGCCACGCAGTTAATGACCATATGCGCGTCGTCCTTGTTGTTTTCACTCTTTTTCATTTTAGCCTTAAAGCTCGCGTACCATTTCTACGCAGGGAAGATCGGCTTGCGCCAGCGCCGAGGGATAAAGCGTCTCACGCACCACACGAAAACCGTGGCGCAGATAAAAGCCGCTCGCGTTGGGCGTGGCGGCGAGCGTCAGTTTATCAAAACCCCGCTGATGCGCTTCGTCGATGATTGCCTGCATGATGGCGCTGGCATAACCTTTGCCGTTGCAGGCGGGCAGCGTGAAGATCGCTTCAACGCTGCCGTTGTGCAAGTCGAGAAATCCGGTCGCGGCCACGCCATATTCAGCATCCTCAACCACATAAAACGGATGGCTTCTGACCGCCTCGAAATAGCCGGACGGTAACGCATCGGGTGTCCATGCGCTGATAACATCAGCGGGATAAACGCCCCGGCAACCGTGGCGAATGGCAAGGTTGCGGATGCGCCACAACGTGGCCGTTTCATCACAGCGGGCTAAACGCGGTTTCATACGTTTTCCTCTATGCTAGTAATCCGTGGAGTATCACAGTAACAAAACTCATCAGGAAGATAACGCCGGTTCCGGCTACAAAAGGTTACGACAATGCAACTCACTTCATCACGTTTGTTTCTTCGTCCGGTTGAACCCACCGATGTTCAGCGCCTGTTTGCCATCTATGGCGATCCCGCTACCAATATGTTCAATCCGGCGGCTCCGTTTCCCGATTTAGCCTTTGCAGAAGAAGTGTTAAATCGCTGGCTGGCACACTGGCAATCCTTTCCCTTTGGTAACTGGGCAATTTGCCTGCGGGAACAGCCGGATGAGGTTATCGGATTTGGTGGTTTATCGGTGCGCGAGTTTGCTGGCAAGCCGGTAAACAATCTTGGCTATCGTCTGGCGAAAGAGGCGTGGGGAAAAGGTTTCGCCACCGAGTTTGCACGAAGGGTTATCGCTTATGGCTTCGATGAATGCCAGCTTCCTGTTATTGATGCGGCGGTGCGTCAGGATCATATTGCATCACAGCAGGTACTGGAAAAGGCGGGACTGCGCTGTTACGGCCAGGTTCACGATGTCCCGGGCGCGCCCGCCAGTTTGGTATATGAATTACGCGCGCAAACCTGGCGCGATCAGGGCACGCCGAAATAACGTAGCAACGCGGTCATTAGCGCGGCACCGATAATCACCAGTATTAACGGTGTGCGCCGCCAGGCCAAAAACACCGCAAACAGCACGCCGGCGATGCGCGCCACGCCGGCGAAATGCGTGCCTTCAAACAGCGCGGTGGTAACGGCCACCGCCAGCAGCAAAACGGTGGCAGCATCGGATAGCATATTGCGTGCGCGATCCGACATCTGCATGCGGCTGCCCAAGCGATAACCGGCGAAACGAATCGCATAAGTGCCTACCGCCAGCAGCGCGATGCCGCCAATGATCAGATTATTTTGCATTTTTACGCTCCCGCCAGCTCAGTAATCCCAGCAGTGAAAACAGCACCGGCATGCCCGCTGGCACAAACGGTGTCGCCAGCACAGACAGCGCGGTGCCGAGCGTAGCGGGGATCAGCGTACGACGCTGACGCAGCGCCGGGAATATCAGTGCAATCAGGATCGCTGGGAACACCGCATCCAGACCAATGGCCGAGACGTCGGGAATAAAGCGCCCGATCACCGCACCGCCAATGACCGACAGCGGCCAGATGGTGAAAATACCTAAACCGCAAATCCAGTACGCGGCACGACGTTGCGCCAGTTTTGGCTGGGAAATACCAAACACTACGCTTTCATCATTCATGATGTGGCATCCCAACAAACTGCGGCTGCCTTTACCAACCAGATCTTTCACCGCAATGCCAAACGGCAGATGACGCGCGTTGACCAGCAAACCCGCCGCCGCCGCCGTTAACGGACTGCCGCCGCCAGCCACGATGCCGATAAACAGGAATTCCGACGCGCCCGCCAGCACCAGCGTTGATAGTGCAATCGGCACCCACAGCGGAAACCCTTCCGCTGCCGCCAGCGAACCGTAAGAGAGCCCGACAATGCCGTCGGCAAGACAAACCAGGAAAATGGCTTTTATTACTCCGCGATCAAGCGGTACTGCACCCAGACGCATCACAATTTGAACTCATATCGAACAGGAAAGCCGTTATAATGAACGCGCAAGAATCGTTTTACAAGACGAACAAATCGTTCGATATAAAGAACAGGAGAGGGTTTGACCACGCCAATTGATATTATTGCTGTCGGATTACTGCGCGAACGTCAGCGCGCGGGGCTTTCACTGACAGAGGTGGCGCGTCGTGCCGGCATCGCCAAATCTACGCTGTCGCAGCTCGAAGCGGGCAATGGCAATCCCAGCCTTGAAACGTTATGGGCGCTGTGTGTGGCGCTAAACATTCCTTTCGCGCGTTTGATGGAGCCGGAAGTGAAGCGATTGCAGGTGATTCGCCGTGGCGAAGGCATGATCGTCTCAGCGGAGATGGCGGATTATCAGGCGGCATTGCTGGCAAGCTGCCCGCCCGGCGGACGCCGCGATCTTTATCTGGTTACTAGCCAACCGGGCGCGCCGCGCGATTCAAAACCGCATCCGCCGGGCTCGGTGGAGCATGTGATTATCGCGCGTGGCCGGGCGCTGGTTGGGCCGCGCGATGCGCCGGTCGAACTGCATCCCGGTGACTACATTTGCTATCCCGCAGACGAACCGCATGTTTTCGAAGCCTTAGAGGCGGATACCATGGCGGTGCAGCTGTCGGAGCAGAATTGAGCGAAGGTTGATCAGGTCGCCATAAATGGCGCCACTACGGAATTGCAGAGTGACCATCAGAATTTCCTATTGTTAAACCCGATGATTCACGTGCGGCGCGGTGGCATGCTGTGGTTTTCGCCGCTAATAATCAGGAACATATGGACATTATTCCCGCCCGACCTCATCACGCCGCTGCCATTCAGAAAATCTACGCCTGGCATGTGCTGCACGGCACCGCGACCTTTGAAACTGAACCACCTTCGGCGAGCGAAATGCAGAATCGCGTGCAGGATGTGCAGCAGCGCGGCGGTTTTTGGCTGGTGGCGCAGGAGGATGATCAGGTGCTGGGTTACTGCTATCTGGCGCCGTATCGCCCGCGTTATGCCTATCGCTTCACGCTGGAGGATTCGATTTACCTCGATCAGCAGCAAACCGGCAGAGGCATTGGTCGCGCACTGTTGCAAAAAGCCATTGCGCTGGCAGAAGCGGCGGGATTTCGCCAAATCATCGCGATTGTTGGCGATAGCGCGAATGCCGGATCGCTGGGATTACACCGGGCGCTCGGTTTTGAGCACACCGGTGTAATGAAATCGGTGGGATTCAAACATGGCCGCTGGTTAGATACCGTAGTGATGCAGCGTTCACTCGGTCACGGCGACAGCAAGCCGCCAGAACGTTAAGCGACTGCCTCCATCGCGATCATACGATGCGTGGCCTTTTCCAGCAGATCGCGATCGTGGCTCACCAGCAACACCGCGCACTGCTGCTCGCGCGCCAGCGAGGTGATGAGCTGGATGGTTTGCTGCTGCACCAGCGGATCCAGACGCGATGTAGGTTCATCGGCAAACAGAAATACCGGATCCAGCAGCATCACGCGTAACAGCGAGAAGCGCTGCAACTCGCCGCCCGACAGTGAATCGGGACGACGCGTCAGCAGTTCCGGCGTCAGCGCCAATTGCTCCATCAGCGCATCCCGCCGCGTGGAGGCGATGCGATGACGGCGCAACACATCGTCCAGGCTTTGCGCCAGCGTGCGGGGCGGCGGAAACAGGGCTGACGGATCCTGATAAATCTTCTGGTATTTCAGCGCATCGACCGCCGCATGGCGCGTCACCTTGCCTTGCTGCGGCGTTAGCAGCCCGAGCAGCACATCGCCAAAGCTACTTTTACCGCTGCCGCTGGCACCGTGTAATCCAACGATTTCCCCGGCGTGCAGCCTGAAGTTTTGCGGCACGCCGAGCGATTTACCGCCGCGCTGCAAGCGGATGCCCTCAGCGCTCACTACCGGTTTACTGCCCATAACGGTTTGTTGCCGTGCAGGCCAGGCGGTGGGATCGGCGGCGAGTAATTCACGCGTATAGCGCTGCTGGGGCGCATGTAACACCTGTTCCGCCCTGCCCTGCTCAATCACCTTGCCTTTGTGCATCACGATCACCTCACCGCTCAACTGGCGGGCCAGCGCGATGTCGTGGGTGATGGTGAGCAGTGTGCCGCCGTCGGCCACTTCCCGGCGCAGTAAGGCCGCTACCTCGTCACGACGCGCCACATCCAGCCCTTTGGTGGGTTCATCGGCAATCAGTATCTCCGCGCCACCTGCTCGTGCGGCGGCAAAGGCGGCGCGCTGCGCCATCCCGCCGGAGAGTTGCCACGAAAAACGCGGCGCCGCGTCCTGTAAACCAAGCTGCTGTAAATCGCGCTGGGCCGACAGTGCGCTGGTGGATTTCGCCTGTCCGCGTACATAACGATAGCCTTCCGCAACCTGCTGCAGCACTGACATGGTGGGATCCAGCGACAGCCACGGCTCCTGCGGCAGCGACGCTAATGTGCGGCCCCATAATTCACGCAACAATCCGGCATCCTGCGGCAGGGTAAAACGCTGTTCGTTGATGATTAGCGTACCGCTGGCCTGTAAATCGTCAGGCAAAATGCCCATGACCGCTTGTGCCAGCAGGCTTTTACCTGAACCGGTTTCACCCAGCAAGGTCAGCGGTTGTCCGGGCTGCAAGGTGAAATCAACCGGTTCCACCAGCGTGGCGTTGGCGGTTGTGACGCTGATGCCGATAACCTGTAATCCTTTCATTTACGCTCCTCTTTCATTAACAGATTCAGGCTGATCAACAGTAGAAACAGCGCGATTACCGGCTGCATTAACAGCCACGGCGCTTCCCAGGCAAACGGCAGCAGTTCGGTCATCATTAAACCCAGTTCTGGCGTCGGCGGACGTACGCCGACGCTGATAAAGCCAAGCGCAGAGACCGCCATGATGGCGCTGCTGAACGAGAACAGAGTCAACGTGGTTAATACCGGCGCTAACGCTGGCCACAGGTGTCGGCGGAAACGGTAGAACGCCGAAAAACCGAGCAACTTTGAGGCCTGCATGCCGGGTGCCTGCACAATCGGGCGCAGGGTTGCGCGCGTGACGCGGAAGAACTCCACCCACAGCACCAGCGAAATCCCCAGCCACAACATGCCGGGAGAATCCGGCGCAATCGCCGCTAACAGCAGCACCAGCAGCAATCCCGGCAGCGCCAGACACATATCGCCGAGCATGCTGAGCAGACGATCCAGCCAGCCGCCATACAGTGCGCTGAATACGCCAGCCAGCACGCCCGCAAGCAGTGCGCTCATCACACAGAGCGCCGCGAGACCCAGCGAAAGGCGCAACGCGGCACTGAGGCGCGGCAGCATGTCGCGACCAAGATGATCAAACCCGAGAAGATTGGCGCCGCTCGGCGCGTGCAGCATTTGCAGCAGATCCTGTTCCAGCGGGTCGCCGTGATGAATCAGAGGCAGCAGGAAGGCGAAACCAAGCAGCAAGCACAACAGCAGCAGGCCGATAAGACGCGAAAATGAAATTGTCATGCGCGTGCTCCTCTGGGATCAAGCAGATGACAACCCGCATCCACCAGCATATTCAGCAGCACGAACAGCAGTCCGAGCGTCATGGCGCTGGCCTGAATCACCGGCACATCGCGGGCGAAGATGGCATGCACCAGCGCGTGACCAATGCCAGGCCAGGCAAACAGCGTTTCGACCACCACTACGCCTTCCACCAGCCAGACAAACTGCATGCCGAACCAGGTCAATACCGGCGATGCGAGGTTGCGCAATCCATGACGACGCAATAACGTTGCGGGCGCTAATCCTTTCTGCGCGCCCCAGCGGTAATAGCCCGAGCTGACAACCTGATACGTGGCTTCACGCACCACGCGCACGCCCACCGCGGTTAACGACAATGCCAGCGTCAACGATGGCAATAGAAAATGACGCAGCTCGCCATGCCCGGCGCTGGGCAGCCAATCGAGCTGCAGCGCCAGCAGGACAATCAGCAGCATGCCCAGCGCAAAATGCGGTACCGATTTCAGCAGTGCGCTCAGCCAGAATAATGCGCGGTCGAGCTTGCCATTGGCATGGCATCCCGCCCATATACCCAGCGGCAAGGTGAACAGTATCGTCAGGAAAAGCGATGAACCTGCCAGCGCCAGCGTTTGACTCAGCTGCCAGCGCAGTTCATCCATCACCGGTTCGCCGGAGACCAGCGAACGACCAAAGTTGAACTGCAGCAGATCGAATAGCCAGTGCAGCAACGCGCTGCCCTGCTGCAGCGAGCCACTCAGTTCTTGCTGCACCCGCGCCACCGCGTTGGCATCCACACGATCGTAGCCATAACGACCGCTGGCAATGCGCCATGCCATATCGCCGGGCAAGGACTGCACCAAAAACCAGGTGAGTAATCCCACCGCCAACACCACAAAAGCTGCCTGCGCTACGCGCCAGCCAAGTAGTTTGAACATCATTGATCCCACTCCATCTGACGCAGACCAAAGTGGCGTTCAAACGGATCGAGCGTGACGTTTTTCAGCTTGCTGTTAATCGCGGCCGATTGCTGATACCAGGCAATCGGGATCACTGGCAAATCCTGCTGTAACGAGGCAGTGATCAGGTTACGCGCCTGCGCACGTTCTGCCGTGTCAGTGGATTGCGTTAAGGTGTGCAATGCCGCGCTAAAACCGGCCGGATGCCAGTTCATCGCGCCCCAGTCGCCGCCCTTTTCCGCATAATCCTGCAGTAACGTGCCGGTGGGATCAGGCGTGAGTGCAAAGTTGCGGGAAAACAGCGCCAGTTGTAGACGATTGCTGTGATGCTGCGCCGGAATTTCGCTGGCGTTGGTGGAGTTGATCTTCACTTCAATGCCGACTTTGCGCAGCTGCTGCTGGATAACCATCGCCATCAGCGGCAGTTCGGGACGATCGGGGAAGGTCAGCAGCGTCACACTAAAGCGCTGGCCGTTACGTGCTAACACGCCATCTGCACCCATTTTCCAACCCGCCGCCTGCAGTTGCTGTGCCGCCTGCTGCGGATTGAATTGCAACGGTTGCAGTGCGTTGTTGTGCCATTCACCCATATTCGGCGGGAATAACTGAGTGGCCGAGCCCGGATAACGCAATACCGCCATCGCCAGCGCGTTACGGTCTATCGCCATGCTGATCGCTGCACGCACCGGCTGTTCGGCTAACAGCGGATCGCCCGCATTGAGTTTCAGCATCAGCGTGCGCGGCACCGGAATGGCCGGCAGTTGTAGCGCTGGCTTGCGCGCTAAACGCTGACGGCTGGCAGCATCCAGGTTGAATACGTAATCCGCGTCGCCGCTTTCCGCCAGCAAGGCGCGTGTTTCGGCGCGCCCGGAAGAGAGATAGCTGGCAGCCGCAATCGCTGGCTTTTTGCCCCAGTAATCTTCAAAACGTTTTACTGCCAGCGATTGCGGTGGCTGGAATGACGTCAGCATAAACGGGCCGCTGCCGATGATGCGGGTGATGTTGCCCTGCGCATCCCAGCTAGCCAACGCCAGAATCTGGGAACGGCTCTCTGCTAAAACCGAAAGCAGCGGCGTAAATGGTTCGCTCAAGGTGATGGTGACGCGTTGCCCTTCCCCGCTGATAGCGGTGATCGGCGTTTTATCCAGCAGACCCGCTTTGCTGCGCGCGGTGTTGAGTGATTTCACCACCGCGGCCGCATCCAATGGCGATCCATCATGGAAGCGTACGTTGGGACGCAAATTCAATTGCCATTGCAAACCATCTGCCGATACCTGCCAGCTTTGCGCCAGCGCCGGAATGGGCTCGGCGCGTTCGTTCACTTCCACCAGCGTTTCCACCACATCCATTCGCAACAAAATGTCGCCGGAGAGTGCGGGATCGGCGCCTTTGATTTCAAACGGTGCCGCAATGCGCACCGTTTTATCCTGATGTTCAGCCGCCATTGAGGCGTAAGAAGCCAGGCCTAACGCCGAAGCGATAAGCAATTTTTTCATTGATTTCATTAAGATTTCCGACTGAAGCCGCTACATATTATGTGAGTTAATTACGTTATAACATAACAATACACATTTCAACACAGATTGCTGGCAAAGACAGGTGATTGACGCTGCGCGCAGTGCTTTTGCTGCGCTATGCTGAAAACGAACGTTTACTTTATGGAGCAGCAGAGATGCCAGAAATCGTTGTGTATGCGGCAGAAGGTCGCACGATTGAGCAGAAAAAGAAGTTGTTGAGAGCCGTCACCGCGGCGGTGGCAGATTCGTTTGAGATCGATGCTAATTCAGTGACAGTTTCCATTATCGAAACGCCAAAACATCATAAGTCGAAAGGTGGCGTGCCGTTTGATGAGCGTTGAGTCGGGTGTATGCCTAAAAGCCCCAATGGGGCTTTTATTATTCAGAGGATAAAGACGGCTGGCCCTTTATCTTCAATCGTGTTGAGAATGCGTAATGCCGCTTTGTTTGGCTTGCTTTCGTTGCGCTCCCACTTGGATACGCTTTCCACAGACATTCCGGTGGTTAACGCCAGCGCTGCTTGCGACATATTCCAGCGCAGTCGCACTGCTTTAATTTCTATACCACTCATCGTACGTACTGGAGGAATGTTACGCGCTTCTATAGCAGCGTTAATTTCGGCAACTGTTTCATCTTTCACTGCTCCAAGCTGATTATAACGTTGCGCCATGCTCTGGATTTTTTTTAAACGATCAGTCATTACAGTTTACCTCAATCAACTCTTTAACTTTAACTAACGCCTCGATTAGCTCGTCGGGCATAGCAATGAAATCTCGCGCGATGCTGCAATAGGCATCAATTTCATCGTCTTCTAACTCTTTGCCTTTCTTCTTCGAAAGCTGACTTTTTAAATACATATCAAAAAAGTAAAGATTTTTCCCATCATTGAAAAATACTATGCAGCGCGCCCCATCAGAAGCACCGATGCCAGGTAAACCGACTCGCTTCTTATAAGTAAATCGACCCAGGCAATCGCCGTGAAGCCCGGCAAAAATGGACATCGCTGCCTTACACAAAATTTTGTCGTTGATGCGTGCTTTTAAACGTTCTTCCTGAAATTCTGGCGTGAGATAAATTCCCATGGTCGCTTCCTTGCCACTCTTTAATCCGTAAGCATTACTATAGTCATGCTTACGGGTAAGATCAATTTTCATGCGCTTGCTGGCGTATCCCAATCGCCTGAAAGTCAGTATCATAGACGTTCTGCCGCTTACCAGGATAAGTGAACCCGCCCACTATGACCGACCAAACTCAACTATTTTCGCGGCTGACTTTTACCCTTGCTGATAACAGCCGCACGCCGCTGTACAAACGCTTTGCCACTGCAATTAAAGATGCGGTGCGTGATGGCGTGTTAGTGCATGAAGAGATCCTGCCGAGTGAGCGTGACTTCAGCCAGTCGCTGAACATTTCGCGCATTACCGTGCGTAAAGCCATGGATGCGCTGGAAAAAGAGGGCGTGGTATTGCGCTCTCGAGGCTACGGTACGCAAATCTGCAGCCAGTTAGAGTACTCACTGAAAGAGCCGAAAGGCTTGTCGCAGCAAGCGGTATTGCGTGGTAAAAAGCCCGACACCGTGTGGATTAACAAAAGCAAAATCCATTGCGATGCAGAAATCGCTGAGAAATTGGGGCTGGACAAAGGCAGCGAAGTGTATTTGCTGAAACGTATTCGTTATGTCGATCAGCAAGCGGTGTCGGTGGAAGAATCCTGGGTGCCGGCGCGCTATATCGCTAATGCGGATGAGATTGGCATTTCGCTTTACGACTATTTCCACCAGCAACAAATTCTGCCGGTAAAATCGCAAAGCAGAGTGAGTGCTCGCATGCCTAATGAGGCGCTGCAGCAGCAGATCGCCCTACCCGACAACGTACCTGTTTTGGTGATCAAGCAGCTGGCGTTAGATGCGCAGGGCAATCCGCTGGAGTACAGCATTAGCTACTGTCGTAGCGATATGTATGTGTTTATTGCGGAGTAAGGCGCTGTTGCCAGTAAGCTGTTAACGTGGCGCGATCGGGCGCGCAATCGCCGCCGCGTTGTGACACCACAAAAGACGCCACCGCGTTGCCCAGCGCGACGCTTTCTGCCAGCGACCAACCCGACGCTAATCCCGCCAGTAATCCACCCGCGTGGCTGTCGCCTGCGCCGATAGTATCGACCACTTTTGTCGGCAGCGCCGGCATCCAGCCCTGGGTTTCCGCGTTAACGAAACCGGCGCCTTCGCTATCAAGTCGCACCACCATCGCGCCACCGAATCGCTGCTGCCAGCACGTCATTAACTTATGCGCATCAAAGGGTTCTGTTTGATTCATACGTTCATGCCACAGCAGTTCGGCTTCCTGTCTGTTCACTGTAATCAGTGGATGGCACGCCATAACGCGTTCGAAATGCGCATCACCGATATCCGCCAGACGCGGACCGAAATCCACCAGCAACTGATACGGCTGGCTTTGCTGCTCCAGCCAGTCGATCAGCACATCACCGCTTTTGCTGGTGAGCTGATAGCCGGAAAGGTAGATCCAGCGATTGGCCAGCTGCGGCAACGTGTTCAGCAGCGCTGCATCCCACTGATTTTCCACGCCGCTCACTGACAGAAAAGTACGCTCGCCATCAGGTTCCACTAACGCTAAACACCAGCCGTTATCGCCTTTCGCCGTTTCCAGCACGCTGTGGATGCCATATTCCGTCAGCTTCTGCCGCACTATGCTGGCCCAAGTGCCGTTGCCGAGCGGCAGCGCATTGATGGACGGGATGCCAAGCCGGTGCAGCGCAATCGCCACATTTAGCGCACAGCCGCCCACGTTGACGCCCTGCTGATGGAGCTCAATATCGCTGCCACGATGGGGCAACGAGTAAGCGTCAGCAATCACATCCACTACCGCCGCACCAATCACAAGCACTGGCAGACGGCTTTCAAGTCTCTGCAGATCATCAGGCGTCAACATAAGCGGCCTCGCGCTGCTGGCGGAAACGCGTGAATGCAGCGCTGTAACGAGTGAAATCCAGCGCGTTAGCTGCATCCAGCTCGGCTTTCAAGGCAACGTCGATGCTGTCGATGCCGTGCAGCGCGCCGCAAATGGCCACCGCCATCGCGCCGATGGTATCGGTATCGCCGCCGAGGTTAGCGCAAAGGATCGCGCAGCGATTAGGATCGGTCTCGGCCAATTCCACCATCGCAATCGCCGCCGGTACCGATTCAATGGTGCCGGTTCCGGTGCCCACCAAATCGTAAATCTTCTGCATGGTGGATTCCACGCCCCTGCCCTGCGCGACCACGCTTAACGCCAGTTCGAGGCGTGCCGCCATTGATGCGCTAAAGGTGGTGACACGCTTTTCCTGCGCCGCGCGTGCGATCGCAGGCAGTTCATCGCGGATCGTTGCCCAGCTGGCACCGTCAATGGCGCGTGAAACAGCCCATGCAATCACCGTCGCGCCGGAAATCGCGACATCCGATTTATGCGTTGGGCTCGACGCCAGTGCGACGGCATCGATGAATGCCGGTAAATCGCGTGCTGGCAGCAGACAGCCGAGCGGTGACACACGCATCGCTGCGCCGTTAGTCATGCCGTTATTTTCCAGCTGCGACACCGGCGTGCCGGCTTTCATGGCGTTGAGCGCGATTTTTGAGGTCGGTCCAAGCACGTTTTTGTTGAAGGCATCAAACGACTCAGCCCACTGCAAAATATTCGCACCAATGGTTTCGGCGTTGATCTCGCCATCGTGCGATACGATCGCATCAGCCAACGCCAGCGCCATAGAAGTGTCATCGGTAAAGGCCGCCCGGCCAAAGTAGCAGGCGGCGTTGTTCTCAGCCGGACCGGGCAGGAAGCGATCGATCCAGCCAAAGTGCTGCTTCACGCGTGAGCGCGGCCATAATTCGGATGGCATGCCCATCGCATCGCCCAGCGCCTGGCCGTAAAACGCGCCTAAAATCCGTTTTTCTTGCGTTGTCATCGTCATGGTGAAATCTCTTATTTATGGCTGTCAGCGGTTGCTGAATTTTCGAAAGCGGTAAGTTCATCGCTGCGTTTTTTGCCGTCGCGGAACAGGACGATAAAGGCGATGGTGATCATTACGATCATCACGCTGCCAAACATCCACATGCCTGCCCAGTTGAAAGTCTGCCCGTCGCGGGGTTGGTCGTAGGCGAACATTTCCTGCATCAGATAGCCGCCAAGGCGGTAACCCAGCAGGCTGCCGATACCCTGACAGGCCAGCGTGATCAGCCCTTGCGCAGCATTACGCATCGCCACTGGCGCTTTCTTATCAACGTAGATGTAAGCGGTGATGAAGTAGAAATCGTAGCTGACGCCGTGCAGCAGAATGCCCATGAACAGCAAGCCGTAAGTCAGCATGTTTTGATCGCCACCGAACACGAAGAACACGTAGCGCAGTGCGGCGGTGGTTAATCCCAGCAGCAGCACTTTGCCGATGCCAAAGCGTTTGATGAAGAACGGCAGCGCCAGCAGGAAGAAGATTTCCGAAACCTGGCCGAGCGTCATCCAACCGGTGGCGTGCGGTAAGCCGACTTCCGTCAGATAGCCTTCGGCAAAAATGTAGTAAAACGCCAGCGGCATGCTGAACAGGAAGGAGCAGACGAAGAACACGAGGAAGCTACGATCCTTCAGCAGATGCAGCGCATCCAGACCAAGCGCGACGCGCAGGCTGAATTTGCCGGTGCTTTTCGGCTCGGTGGCGGGCAACGTCAGGGCAAAAATGCCCAGTAACAGCGAGCTTGCGGCGGTGATCAATAACGGCACGTTGCTGGCTGAGATATCGCCATAGCCCAGCAGCGGCGGCAGGAAACCACAAACGATGCCAGACGCGATCCAGCCAAGTGTGCCCATGACGCGAATGCGCGGGTAATCACGCTCCACATCCGCGACGTGCGAAAACGCAATGCTATTGGTTAAGGCGATGGTGGGCATGTAAGTGAGCGCATACAGTAATAGCAACGGGAAGAAACCGCCGAAATGCGTTTGCTGAGCTGCGAAGAACATCAGAATCGATCCGACGATCGTCAGCAGCGACAACACTTTTTGCGCCTGGAAGAAGCGATCGGCCAGCGATCCGACAAGGATCGGCGACAGGATGGCGGCTATCGAAGTACAGGCGTAGCACCAGGCTATCTCAACCGGCGAGAAGCCGTTTTTGCTGAGAAATGCCCAGAGCGGTACAAACCATGCGCCCCAGATAAACCATTCAAGAAACATCATGAACGACAGTTTTGGGATTGTTGTTTTCATTTAAAAGGACTCCCCGGTGTAGGTGGAGGCAAATCTAACACCGGATATAATACCTTTGTAATACCACTGGTGGATTTTTTGAACTGGTCCACAACATTTTAAATGATGTGCAACGGTATGAGATGCGAGATATTTGGGGGCGGAGGATGGGAATAAGGGCGCGCCTGACGCGCCCTGTGATGCTTAGCGGCGGTTTTTCCATACCGTCTGAATATTGCAGAATTCGTGGACGCCAAAGCTTGACAGTTCACGACCATAGCCGCTCTTCTTCACGCCTCCAATCGCAACTCGCGGATCTGACGCACCATTGCCATTGATAAATACCGCGCCGGTCTCGAGTTTTTCCGCCAGTTCGTTGGCCAGCGCTTCGTTGCCGCTCCACACTGTTGCACTCAGCCCGAATTCGCTGTCGTTTGCCAGCTCAAGGGCATGTTGTGCATCACGAGCGACACTAATTGCTGCGACCGGGCCAAAGATCTCTTGCTGGAATGCGGTCATGGCTGGTGTGACATCGGCGAGGATCGTCGGGGCGTAATAGTTGCCTGGGCCGTCGATCTTATGGCCGCCTAATACCAAACGTGCGCCTTCCTTGATGGTCTGCTGCACTTGATTATCCAGCTCGTCACGCAGATCGTAACGCGCCATTGGTCCGATGTAGGTATCTTCTGCCAAAGGATCGCCGATCTTCAATGCCTGCACCGCTGCGCTGAAACGCGCCTCAAACGCTTCTGCGACGCTTTCTTCAATGATGAACCGCTTGGCTGCCATGCAGACCTGTCCTGTGTTCTGATAGCGTCCTGTGACCGCTGAGGCCACTGCAGCATCCAGGTCTGCATCCGCCAGCACGATGAAAGGATCCGCGCCGCCCAGCTCCAGTACAGTTTTCTTGAGTACTGCACCGGCTTGCGCTGCAATTGCACCGCCTGCACGCACGCTGCCGGTTACCGCTACAGCGGCAATACGCGGATCTTTGATCGCGGCTGAAACGCCATCGTTATCGACGTTGATCACGGTAAAGCCGCCTTTAGGCAGTTCGGTGGCGTCAAAAAGTGACTTCATCAGGTTGGCGGATCCCATTACGCTTGGCGCGTGCTTGAGCACGTAGGTATTGCCCGCCAGCAAGATGCTGACTGCGCCGCGCAGAACCTGCCAGTAAGGGAAGTTCCATGGCATTACAGCAAGAATCACACCAATCGGGCGAAATGACTGCCACGCTTGCTGGTTTTCCACCAATGTTGGTTTGTCGGCCAGGATCGTCGGACCGTTCTCTGCATACCAGTCACACAGATTGGCGCATTTCAGTACTTCAGCACGTGCCTGAGCGATAGGTTTGCCCATTTCCAGCGTGGCCATGGTTGCCAGCTCATCCTGACGTTGGCGGATCTGTTCTGCCAGTTGATGCAGCACTCTCACTCGCTGTGGCATTGAGGTATAGCGCCACTCTGCATAGGCATCAGCACTTTGCTGCAATGCGGCTTCCAACTCGGCTGCGCTCTGTAGCGGATAGCTTGCGAGGATGTCGCCGGTAGTAGGGTTGCGGGAGATAACGTTGTCAGTCATGAAATATAACCTCGTCATAAGTGATGTGTTGTTCGATGAAGTTCACTTTACGCCGGGATGTAATTTCTTAAAAATGAATAATAATGAGGAAGTTGTTCATTTATGGAGAAATAGAAGGATCCATATCGCATATAACTGATGATTTGGTGGGATCAAAGGGGATGTTATTGCAATGGGGCTGTTTTAAACATTTTGCCGGTCTAAAGCCACGTCAGTCCGGGCATTATTAAGTTATACAGTGAATAGATCTTAAAGAAAGATCATATAGAGATCTTAAAGAGATCCTAAGAGATCCCCGATCGTCGTAGGCCGCACCCCACAAGGGCTCAGAAGGTGATCGCGTTCACTATAATGAGTAAAGTGTTCACTGGAGTCAGTAGTTTATTCACTATAGAGAGTAGAATGTTCACTATAAACAGTGTTAATGTTCACTGTAATCAGAAAACGACCCTTTTCATCCACAGAATGAAGATCTCAGGCTATGGCAGATAAAGAGAGTGAAAACAAGGCGTTACTTGAGCCTTTTCTGTCGGTGACAAAAAATAGCGGTGAAGTTATTCAACTCCACCCCAATAAAAATAACACCGTACAACCGGTCGCTTTAATGCGCTTGGGTCTGTTTGTTCCTACATTGAAGTCCACCGCGCGCGGTAAATCAGGCGCGATGGCATCGACCGATGCAACGAAAGAGCTGAAGAACCTTTCTTTAGTGAAATCGGAAGGCTATGAAAAAATTACCATTACCGGCGCAAGGCTGGACATGGATAATGATTTCAAAACCTGGGCCGGTATTATTCAGTCTTTCTCGCGTTATCCCTCAAAGGGCGACACCGTGACGCTGCCGTTTATCGATTTCGTTAAAATGTGCGGGATCCCTTCGGCAAACTCTTCGGCTGCGCTACGTAAGCGCTTAGATGCCTCTCTGCGACGCATTGCGACCAATACGTTGTCTTTTGAAGGTAATGGCAAAGCCTATCACACTCACCTTGTGCAATCGGCGTATTACGATCGTGAAAAGGATCTGGTGCGCATCCAGGCCGATCCAAAGTTATTCGAGCTCTATAATTTCGACCATAAAGTGTTACTGCAGCTGCGAGCCATTTCGCGTTTGAAGCGTAAAGAATCGGCTCAGGCGCTGTATACCTATCTCGAAAGTTTGCCAACGAATCCGGCGCCCATCTCTCTGGCGCGTTTGCGCATGCGTTTAAACCTGGGCTCGAAAACCACCACGCAAAACCACGTGGTGCGACGTGCGATGGAGCAGCTCAAAGAGATCGGCTATCTCGACTATTCGGAAGTGAAACGCGGCCGCTCAGTGTTCTTCATCATCCACAGCAGGACGCCAAAACTCGACGGCATCAGCAATCTTGAAAGTATCGATTCGCTGGAAGATATCGAGTTTGAAGAGTGATCTTGCCCGTTCACTGTAATAAGTAATCCCCTTCAAGCTGTGTCACTTTTTGAGCAAAAGTGACACATGCTCTTCCGCTAACATTCACTGCAATCAGCTGTCCTCGCGTCATTCACTGTAATCAGCAACGTTCACTGTAATCAGAAGCCTTCTGCTTTTGCCATGTCTTCTGCGATGTCTTCAACGGCGTTGTGCCCTTTCTAAGCTACTTTTAAAGATAGTGAGTACTTACAAGGGCGGTGATGCAGTACTCAAATTCCTTTTTTAACTGCCTTTCTACTGATCGTAGTGAACGTTTGTTCGAGCGCTCGCTTTCACTGATTACAGTGAATGCTAATCACAGCGCTGCATGCTGAATACAGTGAACGATCAAATGCAACTTTATGATTTATAAGTATCAAAAAAGCCTGTTTCAAACGGATTCACTGTAATCAGCAGTTTGACTGTGAATACAGCCAGTAAAAGTGACAGGGTTGGTCACTATGCTGATTACAGTGAACGTTTGGTCTGTCTTCTCACTAAAGTGAACTGAAACGAGAGACGTTCGTACTGACGCTCATATGCCGCTTGAATAACATGTCACGCTGTCACTGATTACAGTGAACGTTACCAATTCGTCCCCTGCCCTGCCGGGTTTGCAGCATGAAACAAACTCGCTCAGCGCAACGTTTTTTACTGAATACAGTGAACGTTGGGCGTTTTAATCAGCAGCGTGTTTCTACTGATTACAGTGAATGTTGTTGACGACATTATGGATATTTCGCTGTATCGCATATGGCGATTCCTGGCATATCAGCTTGTCGGCAAATAACACTCTACTGATTACAGTGAACGTTCGTCTTATCATGCTTGTCTGGCTGTACTGATTACAGTGAACGTTCTTTACAGCGTCATAACTTTTACTGATTACAGTGAATGTTCTCAGTCAGGCCGAATAGACTTACTGATTATAGTGAACGGTTTATCGCAGTGCGATAACGTCTACTGATTACAGTGAATCTTTGCCGATGAAGAGTACAAGGCTTTTACTGATTACAGTGAACGTTGGCGTTATGTGAAAACGTCTTCAGGATTTGCTGATTACAGTGAATATCTCAACAGCTTGGTACTTATCGTTGCTCTCTCGCCTGTTTTTACTTCCAGGCATCATCTACTGATTACAGTGAATCTTCAGCCACCGCTCGCTGATTACAGTGAACCTTTTACTGATTGCAGTGAACGTTGGTCATCGACGCATTTTTGCTAGCTGATTACAGTGAACGTTCCAGCAATTTCAGCCGCCACAACCCTTCTCCTTTCTCTACTTAAAGCATACAGGGTAGAAATCAGCTACTGACTACAGTGAATCTTTGCCCCAATCAACGATAAATCAGCGGTTCAAAATCGTACAAAAAACCAATATGGCTAAATTACCATCACTGATTACAGTGAATATTTTCGTTAACGTGCTCTTAATCAAGGTGTTTTCACATAACTTATTCTTCCTGTGCAGAAGAGATATATTTGCCTCATGTGCTGGATTTATGTATAAAGTCATAAATCCTACATGTGTGGAGCAAGTATGGCTAACGATGAGAAGCAGGTTCTGAAGGTCGCACAACGTTCAGAAAGAATGCTGATGAGCCTGACTGAACAGATTCAGGCGCAGAAAGAAGAATTGCGGGAAAACACGTTCTATCAGGTTTACGCTAAAGCGGCGTTAGCCAAACTGCCCAAATTGACGCGTGCGAGCGTGGATTACGCTGTCAACGAAATGGAAGAAAATGGTTATTCGTTCGATAAGCGTGCAGCGGGCAGCTCAACCAAGTATGCGATGTCGATCCAGAATATCATCGATATCTATCACCATCGCGGTGTGCCCAAGTACCGCGATCGCCACCATGAAGCCTTTAGCATCTTTGTTGGCAACCTCAAAGGCGGCGTTTCGAAAACGGTCTCTACCGTTTCGCTGGCACACGCATTACGTGCGCATCCGCATCTGCTGTTTGAAGATCTGCGTATTCTGGTCATCGATCTGGACCCGCAATCTTCCGCCACCATGTTCCTGAACCATCAACGTTCAGTGGGATTAGTAGAAGCGACCGCCGCACAAGCGATGCTGCAGAACGTCAGCCGCGAAGAGTTGCTCAACGAGTTTATCGTTTCCTCGATTATTCCGGGCGTCGATGTGCTGCCGGCGTCAATTGATGACGCCTTCATTGCCTCGCGTTGGGAAGAGTTGTGTGCCGCTCACCTGCCCGAGCAAAACATCCACGCGGTGCTGTATGACAATGTAGTGGCCAAGCTGAAGAAAGATTACGACTTTATCTTTATCGACAGCGGCCCGCATCTTGATGCCTTCCTGAAGAACGCCATTGCTGCTTCAGACCTGCTGATGACGCCAGTGCCGCCCGCGCAGGTGGATTTCCACTCCACGCTGAAGTACTTAACGCGTTTGCCGGAGTTGATTGGCATCATTGAAGAATCGGGCGCAGCCTGCCGTTTGCAGGGCAACATTGGCTTTATGTCTAAACTGTCGAATAAAGCGGACCACAAGCTGTGTCACAGCCTGGCGAAAGAGATTTTTGGCGGCGATATGCTTGATGCTGCATTGCCGCGTCTGGATGGCTTTGAGCGCTGCGGAGAGTCGTTTGATACGGTTATCTCAGCCAATCCATCAACCTACGTGGGCAGCACCGAAGCCTTAAAGAATGCGCGTTCAGCGGCGGAAGATTTCGCGAAAGCCGTATTTGACCGTATTGAATTCATTCGCCTGAACTGAGGTTACTATGAGCGCAAAAAGAATCACTATTGGCCGAACTTTCAGCCAGACACCATTGCAGACTGAAGAAAGCGCCGATGGCCATTCTCAGACATTTATTCTGGCGACGGGTAAACGCGCCCTGTTCACGCTGGAGCACATCCCGGCGAAGGAAATTGAAGAGAAAACCTTCGTTAAGATGGAAACCAATGGCCGCGATCAGTCTGGCCTGACGCCAGAATCGCTGCGCGACATCATTCGCACCATCAAATTGCAGCAGTTTTTCCCGGCGATTGGCGTAAAGCGTGACGATCGCATTGAGATTCTCGATGGTTCACGCCGTCGTGCAGCGGCTCTGCACTGCAAAACTGGGCTTGATGTGTTGGTTACAGACGTGGCTATCTCGGCGGAAGAAGCGCGCCGTTTAGCCCAGGATATTCAGACCGCGCGCGAGCACAATCTGCGTGAAGTGGGCATGCGTCTGCTATCGCTTAAAGAGAGTGGATTGTCGCAGAAAGAGATTGCGCAAAGCGAAGGCTTATCGCAGGCCAAGGTAAC
Organism: Pantoea sp. SS70; assembly: GCF_029866845.1. Lineage (NCBI taxonomy): Bacteria > Pseudomonadati > Pseudomonadota > Gammaproteobacteria > Enterobacterales > Erwiniaceae > Pantoea > Pantoea sp. SS70. Next base: position 394,085 of record NZ_CP117200.1, read on the forward strand.
GCGTGCATTGCAAGCGGCAAGCGTGCCGCTTGAGCTGGTAACGCTGTTCCCGAATCATTCAGAGCTGACCTATCCTGACTATAAATCGCTGCTTCAGGCGTATGAGAAGCTGCAGGAAACCGGACAAACGGTTGATGCCCTGATCGATACTATCGGCATGGATGTTGATACTGTATGCGCGCGCGATGGATTGGCTGAAGACGAAGTGAAGAATGGCATTCTGCGTTTAGTGCGTAACGGTAGCCAGACGCTGATTCAGTCACCGGCAAAAGATAAAACCGTGGCGACGCCATTGTGGAGTTTCGCCGATAAAGACCGCTTTGCGCGTAAGAAAACGCGCGGACGCATGTTCAGCTACGAGTTTAATCGCCAGTCAAAAGAGTTGCAGGAAGAGTTGGATAAGGTGATTAACGAGACGCTTAACAAGTATCTTAATCAGTAAGTGAAAAGCCGCCTCCGGGCGGTTTTTTTATGCCCTTCTCAATGCCTCGCCAGCGTAATTTCATCGCTAACTGTATGAAATATAGATTATCGCCGCGGAAATTTCAGCCTGAAATCGCCACTGTTTTAACCAGCAGCTCAAAGGTATCCGTTAATAAATCACCAATTACGATTAACTAACTGCAGCCAATTTAACCAGCTGTGCGCGAAAGCGACAAAACCCAGCCACAGCATAATTGCTGTCCAGCCAGCGAGTGAAATGTCATCTGCTCGCCCAATCGATTTCATCTCTATTGATATGAAATTTAAGGAGTTTTAGATAAAATTTCAGGCTGAAATCGCCAATCAACCTTTAGTTTCAGCCATCATCAAAAGTCCCTAATCGAGATTAGCCAGATGATATTCAATGATTTATCCACAGAAAACGTGGATAACTTTCAAAACCTACCTCACTCAATCAACGTTAAAGCTGATGAAAATTGCCAGACCGCATCGCGCACGCGCACAGGTTTATTAATCAGCCCCAACGCATAAAAGCGATCGGCGATGGTCTGCTGCTCTTTGATTACTTCGAAGGCCATCGCACGCGTTTTGTGGCTGCGGCGAGTCAAGGCACGTTCTACTGATGCGATTTCCAATCCCAGCTCCTGAGCCAATAACATTGACGCTTCTTGGCGATGGCTATCAATGAACAAACCCGTTTGTTGCAAACTCTCCACCAGCTGTCTGAGGATGTCATGGTGCTGTTCAACGTAATCACGCCGCGCCAGATAGAACTGATGATTATGTACGCGCCCTTCACCATTAACCAAAACCCGCAGTTCGGGATTGCTTTCCGCAGCGCTGAGCACCGGATCCCACATCATCCAGGCATCAACCGAAAGATAATCACTGGCGGTGAGCGGATATTTCGGCGGCGTATACACCACTTTGAGTCCATCCAGACCAATGCCCGCTTCCTCCAGTAGCTGCAGCAGTAGCCAGTGAACGTTCGAGCCTTTATTAACCGATATGCGCTTACCGCGCAGATCGCTGATGATACGAATATCACTGTCATGCGGTACCACGATGCCAACGCTGCTCGGCGCCGGCGGCTCCCACGCGATATAAGTCACTGCATTGCCACTCGCCTGAGCGAAGATTGGCGGTACTTCACCGGTGGTACCAAAATCGATTTCGTTGTTTTGCAGCGCATACAGCAGCTGTGGCCCGGCGGGAAACTCACTCCACAACACGCTAATGCCTTGCTGAGCGAAACAGTGTTCGAGGCTCTGACGGGCTTTTAACACCCCGAGATTGCCAAACTTCTGGTAGCCAATGCGCAGCTCACGCTCATGCGTCCCGTGTGTATGAGATGTCGACGTAGTTACCGGCGCTTTTCGCCGTCCTTTAATCATTCCCTGATTAGCCAGATGCGTGCGCAATGTGTGGCGGCTGATACCTAATAGCGCCGCAGCCTGGGTTTGATTGTGATCTGTCATCGATAGCGCATTGCTAATAAGGCTGCTGATAACGCGATCAAACAGTTGTTGCGGCTGACTGGTTAGCTGCTGCTGAAGAAAACTGTCGAGCGTTGAATCGTTTGACTCGTTAAAGCCATGTTCACTGTAACCAGCAAGTCGCAACTGTGCGGGCGTCAGCGTCTCTTCGCGGCTCAGCAATACGGCGTTATGTAGCGTGTTCTCCAGTTCACGGATATTGCCCGGCCAGCTGTATTCGCGCAGCGCTTCAAGCGCATCAGCAGAAAGACGCCGTGCCGGGCGCCCTAAACGTCGTGCGTAGAGGGCGAGGAAGTGCTGTGCCAGCAGCGGAATGTCTTCACGGCGCTGACGCAACGGCGGTAATGGCACCACCGCAATATTCAGGCGATAGAACAGATCTTCGCGAAAGCGTCGCTCGCGAATCGCCTGTGCCAAATCCACATGTGTAGCCGCGATAACTCGCACATCTACTTTGATAGCTTTACGCGAGCCTACGCGCGTAATCTCACGCTCCTGCAGCACACGCAGCAATTTAACCTGCAGTGAAGGGCTCAGCTCGCCAATCTCATCCAGTAGCAAGGTGCCGCCTTGCGCTGATTCAAACCAGCCGGGATGTGACTGCGTCGCGCCGGTAAAAGCGCCTTTCTCATGGCCAAACAACTCGGCTTCAGCCAGGCTTTCTGTCAAAGCACCGCAGTTAACCGCGAGGAAAGGGCCATTACGCCGTTGGCTGTGATGATGCAGATAGCGCGCCACCACTTCTTTACCTGTGCCGGTTTCGCCGACAATCAGAACGGTGGCATCCGTGGGCGCGAATTTATCCAGCAGCGATTGAAACGCCAGAGAAGCGGGATCGATTAAGCTCGGTGAATCGGTGTGGTTATAGGTGGTTAACATGGTATTGAGTCCTGTAACGAGCATATCGTTAACCTAAATGCTCACGCTGGCTATTAACACCATGTAAAAAGCATAAGCAGTTGCATATGCAGCAATTGCTGTTGCGCCAGAGTCGCAAATGCAACTTTTTTGGTTGACGGCGACAAGGCTAACCGCCTGAAATACGGCGATTCGCGGCAGTTAACAACCTGGCACGCTTTCTGCTAACAGCTATATAACCAAATAAGCAGTTCAAAATGATCATTTTTTAATAAAGTTATATAGGAAAAGCATAATGGCCGATTCCGCGAACGATAAAATTAATGTTTTCTGGTTTTTACCGACGCACGGTGATGGACGCTATCTCGGCACCACGCAAGGCGGACGCCCGGTCGATTTACCCTACTTACAGCAAGTGGCGCTCGCCGCCGACAATCTTGGCTTCTACGGCGTATTAATTCCTACCGGCAAAAGCTGTGAAGATTCCTGGCTGGTGGCCTCTGCGTTAGCGCCGATCACCAAACGTCTGCGCTATTTAGTTGCGGTGCGTCCTGGCCTGCAGCCGCCAACGCTGGCAGCTCGCATGGCGGCCACGCTTGATCGTCTGTCTGAAGGGCGTTTATTGATTAACGTGGTGACCGGCGGCGATCCGATTGAGAACAAAGGCGACGGCATTTTTCTCAACCACAGTGAACGTTATGAAGTCACCAAAGAGTTCCTCGACGTCTACAGCCGCCTGATGCGCGGCGATAAAGTGGATTACGAAGGCAAACACATTCACGTTGAAGGCGCAGAAGTGCTGTTTCCGCCGGTGCAGGTAAAGGGGCCGCCGCTCTATTTTGGTGGTTCATCTGAGGCGGCGATTGATGTAGCAGCGGAACAGATCGATACCTATCTCACCTGGGGCGAGCCGCCAGCGCAGGTTGCCGAGAAGCTGGAAGTGGTGCGCGCACGTGCAGAACAGCGCGGACGTAAGCTGGAATACGGCATTCGTTTGCATGTGATTGTGCGCGAGACCGAAGAAGAAGCCAAAGCGGCGGCAGATAAGTTGATTGGTCATCTTGATGAAGAGACCATCGCACAGGCGCAGAAAATCTTTGCGCGTATGGATTCCGCCGGTCAGGCACGAATGAGCGCGTTGCACAACGGCTCGCGCGACAACCTCTATATCTCGCCAAATCTGTGGGCGGGTGTGGGTCTGGTGCGCGGTGGCGCGGGCACTGCGCTGGTCGGCAGCCCGGAGCAGGTGGCTGAGCGTATCCGCGAATATCAGGCGCTGGGTGTCACCAACTTCATTCTGTCCGGTTATCCGCATCTGGAAGAAGCGCATCGCGTGGCCGAATTACTGTTGCCGCTGCTACCGCTGGCTAACGCACAGCAGCAGCGTGAACGCACCATTAACACCGGCCCGTTTGGTGAAACCATTGGTGGCGATAAGCGTCCGTCAAAACAGACGAGCGCCAGCTAATGCAGGAGAAGGCAATGGCACGGGTAATCATTGTTGGCGGTGGCTTTAGCGGCACAGCGCTGGCGATTCATCTCGCACGAACCTCATCGAGCAGATTACTGATTACAGTGGTCGAACCGCGCGCCAACCTCGGCGGCGGCGTTGCCTATTCCACGCAGGAGCCGGCGCACCGCATCAACGTGCCCGCTTCACGCATGCAGTTAAGCGGGGAAGAACAGGGCGCGTTTGATCGCTGGTATCGCCAACAGCCGGAATGTTCACTGGATTCAGTAGCGCACTGTGAAGACGGCGCGGTCTATCCGCAGCGCAGCCTGTTTGGTCGCTATCTGGCAGAACAGTTTGCCACCGCGGCGAAGGCGTATCCGCACATCACGCTGCGCCATGTTCAGGCCAGCGCCGTGGCCTGGGAAGGCGAGCAGCTGTTGCTCAGCAACGGAGAAACGCTGCAGGGTGATGTGCTGGCGTTAGCGATCAGTCATCCGCCGCCATCATTGCCGCGTGCGCTGCAACCGTTCTCGGCGCATCCGGCGTTGATTGCCAATCCGTGGCAGCACGGCGTATTAGACGCCATCGATCCTCAATCCTCGGTGGCGATTATCGGTACCAGCCTGAGCATGGCGGACGTGGTGGCTTCATTGGGCACCCGCCAGCATCGTGGCCCGTTAATCGCCTTCTCACGCCGTGGACAGCTCTCGCGCGACAACCTGAGCGGTGAATGGCCCGAATGGATGTTAGCCCCGCAGCAAGCGTCCAGCGCACGTCTGTGGCTGCGACATATTCGTGCCGAAGTCGCGCGTGCCGCGGAACAGGATTTGCCGTGGCAGCGCGTGCTCGATCAGGTGCGCGTGCAAGGCCAGGATATCTGGCAATCGCTGCCGCTGCGCGAGCAGCAAAGTTTTGTCCGTCATTTGCGTTCGTGGTGGGATGTGCATCGCTATCGCATCGCGCCGCAGGTGTCAGCGGTAATCAGCGCACGACGTCAGCAGGGCAGTTTGAAGGTGCTGGCCGCGCGCCTTAGCGACATCTCCGATGTCGGCAACCAACTGCAAATCACGCTACGCACGCGCGAGGGCGCCAGCCAAACCCATCGCCTCGATCATCTGATTGTCACAACCGGTCCCGGCCATGAAGCCTTAACTGCCAGCCAGCCGCTGCTGCAGTCGCTCAGCCAGCAAGGGCTAATCCGCGCTGACCTGCTCGGTTTTGGTATTGATGTCGACAGCCAGTCGCACACGCTCAATGTTACCGGCCAGCCTAATGCGCGCCTGTTTGTCGTCGGTCCCGCTGCGCGTGCGCGCTTCGGTGAACTAATGGGATTGCCGCAGGTCGCCGATCACGCCGCCGCTGTGGCGAAACATATTTTACAAGAACTGCAAATCGCTCCCGCCGAGCGATGTCCCCCTTCAGCGCTTTAATCTCTCAACATCCTAAAAATTAACTGACGAACGCCGGGTCGTAACACGATCACGGCCTCGCTATGGAGATTGCTATGCCATCGCAACGTGAAATTCGCTTGAACGCATTTGATATGAACTGTGTCGGACACCAGTCGCCGGGCCTGTGGGCACATCCGCGTGACCGTTCCTGGCAATACAAAGACCTGGAGTATTGGGTCGATTTGGCGCGCCTGCTGGAGCGCGGCAAATTTGACGGCCTGTTTATCGCTGACGTGCTCGGCGTTTACGATGTACTCAACGGCAACGGCGATGCGGCGATCCGCCAGGCGACGCAGGTGCCGGTCAACGATCCGTTAGCGCTGATTACGCCAATGGCGCTGGTGACCGAACACCTCGGCTTTGGTCTTACGGCGTCGCTGTCGTTTGAGCATCCCTATCCGTTTGCGCGCCGCTTATCCACGCTCGATCACCTGACCAAAGGCCGCATCGGCTGGAACATCGTCACCTCGTATCTGGAGAGCGGGGCGCGCAACATTGGGCACAAAACCCAGATCGATCACGATAGCCGCTACGATTACGCCGACGAGTATCTGCAAGTGGTGTACAAGCTGCTGGAAGGCAGCTGGGAGCAGGATGCAGTATTGCGTGACCGCGAACGCCGTATCTTCAGCGACCCGCGTAAAATCCATCCCATCAATCATCAGGGCACCTTCTTCAACGTGCCGGGCATTCACCTGTGCGAACCGTCACCGCAGCGCACGCCGGTGCTGTATCAGGCGGGCGCATCGAGTCGTGGCAAACAGTTTGCCGCAGAACATGCCGAATGCGTATTTGTTGCCGCGCCGTCAAAAGTGCTGCTGAAGAAAACCGTCGCCGATATTCGCCGCCGCGCGGTGGAAGCGGGGCGCGATCCTTACAGCATCAAAATCTTCAATCTGCAAACCGTGATTGTTGGCGAAACCGATCTGGCGGCGCAGGCGAAATGGAAAGAGTACACCACTTGGGTCAGCTACGAAGGCGCGCTGGCGCTGGTATCAGGCTGGACCGGTATCGACTTCGGCCAGTATCAGCCGGATCAGGTGCTGAAATATATCCACACCAATGCCATTCAATCGGCGGTCGAAACTTTCTCCACCGCTGATCCCGATCGTCAGTGGACGGTAAAAGCACTGGCGGATTGGGTTGGCATCGGCGGTTTTGGTCCGCTGATTGTCGGCAGCGCGGAAACCGTCGCGGACGAGTTGCAAAGCTGGGTTGAAGAGACCGACGTAGACGGCTTCAACTTCGCCTACGCACTGACGCATGAAACTTTTGAAGATGTGGTGGAGCTGCTGATCCCGGAGCTGCAAAAGCGCGGCGTCTATAAAAAAGAGTACGCGCAGGGCACGTTGCGCGAGAAGTTATTCTCCGCCGGCCCGCAGCTGCAAGCACCGCATCCGGGCGCGGGCTATCGCGTTAAATCCTCCACGCCGCAGGAGGTCTTATGATCGAAATAGATCAGCTTAGCAAACACTATCGCGCACCCGATGGCCGCATCACCGAGGTGCTGAAATCCATCAGCCTGCAAGTACCGCAAGCCAACATCACCGCGGTAGTTGGGCCGAGCGGCGCGGGTAAATCGACGCTGGCGAAGTGCATCAGCCTGCTAGAGCAACCGAGCGCCGGCAGCATCCGCGTTAACGGCAACGATCTTTCTCGTCTGGATGGCGAAGCGCTGCGTCAGGCGCGTCGCTCAATTGGTACCGTGTTCCAGTCTTCCGCGCTGCTGCAACGCAAAACCGCGTGGGAGAATATCGCCTTGCCGCTGCACTATCTTGGCGTGGTGGATCGCGATATTGCCGCGCGCGTGGGCGAACTGCTCGATAGCGTCGGCCTCAGCCACAAAGCCAAAGCCTATCCGGGCCAGCTTTCTGGTGGTCAGCGGCAGCGTATTGGTATCGCGCGTGCGCTGGCATTGCGCCCGTCGGTGTTGCTGGCAGATGAAGCCACTTCAGGGCTCGATCCCGAAGCCACCGTCACCGTGCTCGACCTGCTGAAAAAACTGCGTGATGACTACAAGCTGGCGATTGTGCTGATCACCCATGAAATGGATGCGGTGCGTCAGGCGGCAGATGCGGTAGCGGAAATTCGCGACGGCCAAATCGTGCAGTATGGCGTGGTGAAAGAGCTACTGGCGCAACCCGATTCGCTATTGGGGCAGCGCCTGTTCCCGCTGGCGGCGCAGGCGGGCGATGCCGAACTGGTGTTGCAGCTCAGCTATCGCACCGATGTGCCGGTTGTCAGCGACTGGATTTCGCGCCTCAGCCAGCAGTTTGGTTTGCGTATTGATCTGCTCGGCGCGCACGTTGAGCAGGTGAATGGTCTGCAAGCTGGCCGCCTGAAGGTGGGCATTCACTATCAGCAGGAACGCGTGCCGCTGGCGCGTTTGCTATCGCAGCTGGAACAGTTGGGCTTAGTTGCCAGCGTTTCCGGCAGCGTGTTGCCATTGCGGGAGGCGGTATGAGCATATCAGTGATAAGTCAGGATACGCCGTGGCCAGAAATCCCGGCGCTGATGCTGCCCGCTCTGGGCGAAACCGCGTTGATGGTGGCGATCGTGATGCTGTTCGTGGTCACCTTCGGCGGCATCGTCGGCGTGGTGCTGTTCAACACCTCGGTGCGCGGTCTGTTTCCGCATCGCGGAATTAATAGAGTGTTGAGTTGGATTGTCAACATGGGCCGTTCGCTGCCGTTTATGGTGCTGATGGCGGCCATCATTCCGTTCACCTTCTGGCTTACCGGCACCACCATCGGCATTCCTGCCGCCGTTGTGCCGATGATCGCCGCGGGTATTCCGTTCTTTGGCCGTCTGGTGGACAACGCGCTGCGTGAGCTGCCCGGTGAAGTGACGGCGGTGGGCTTGGTGTGCGGCGGTTCGCGCTGGCAGATCATCCGCTCGGCACAACTTAGCGAAGCGCTGCCGGCGATTGTGGCGGCAGTGACGCTCAACCTGATCTCAATGATTGAGTACTCCGCCATTGCCGGCACCATCGGCGCGGGCGGTATCGGCTATCTGGCGGTGGTGTACGGTTATCAGCGCTTCGATAATCACATCATGATCGCCACAATCGTGGTGCTGATCGCCTTAATTCAAACCATTCAATTTCTCGGCGACCGTTTGGTCACCGCATTACGCCATCCTCAGGGGACATCGTTATGACAACACAAGATTTCGAGCTGCGTAAAACCCGCCGCTGGCCGTGGCTGCTACTGATTATAGTGGTCGTTTTACTTGCAGCAGGCGGCTGGTTCTGGCGCAGCCAACAGGCGCAGGCGGTGGTTTTTGGCACCACGCTGAAGGTGCATTTTGAACCGGCGATGGCGGGCGAGCAGAAGCTGATTGAATACGTTGGCGAGCACATCGCGCCCGATTATGGCCTGAAGCTGGAGGCGGTTGGGGTGCAGGATCCGGTGCAAGCCGACCGCGCGGTAGCGGAAGGGCAGTATGCCGCCACCGTGTATCAGCATCAGTGGTGGCTAAAGCAAGTGGTGGATGCCAACGGTTTTGCGCTCACCTCAACGCTGCCGCTGTTCCAGTGGGCGTTTGGCATCTACTCCGATCGCTACACATCGGTAGCGGATCTGCCGCAGGGCGCGACCATCGTGGTGCCGGATGATGGCGCCAATCAGGGCCAGGCATTATGGTTGCTGGCGCGTCAGGGTTTAATCACGCTCGATCCCAACGTCGAGCCGCGCACGGCCAAACTGAAGAACATTGTCGGCAATCCGCACGGTTTCGTGTTTAAAGAGCTCGATTTGCTGACCATGCCGCGTGCGCTCAACTCGGTGGATGCGGCGATTGGTTACGTTTCGCAATTTGATGCCGGTAAAGTGCCGCGCGAAAAAGGCATTCTCTTCCCGCCTGCGCCGCGCACTTTCGCCTCACAGCTGGTAATTGGCACGCCTTATCTGGACCAGGAAAACATTGAGAAGCTGAAAAAAGCCTTCTCCGATCCGCGCGTCCAGCAGTGGTTGAAGACCACCGACGATCCGCTGGTAAAAGGCGTATTGGTGCCGGTCTCAGCCGAATAAATGGTTGTTGTTTGAACACCCGGACGCGTCAGGCGTGTCCGGGTTTTTGTGTTGGCTAAAAATCATTTATCTAATTGATTTTAATGTAAATTTATATCAAGAATTGTTGTTTTGGCGCAGCCAGCAAAACGCTTATAACAATCTCACCTGCACTACAAAACAACAACGTGAGGCGTTATGAGTTCTCTTCCTTTAGAAAACACCATTCCGGTTTCCGAACCGGTACGTTCGGTCAGTGATGTGGCAAGGCTGATCAACACTCGCACCAAAAATGACAACTACGCGCGCATGATTGTGTTCCTCGCGCTCGGCGGCGTGTTCCTCGACGCCTACGATCTCACCACGCTGTCGTACGGCATCGATGATGTGGTGCGCGAGTTTCAGCTCTCGCCGCTGCTCACCGGCTTAGTCACTTCCTCAATTATGGTTGGCACCATCGTTGGCAATCTGGTGGGCGGCTGGCTGACGGATAAATATGGCCGCTATTCGGTGTTCATGGCCGACATGCTGTTCTTTGTGGTTTCAGCGATTGCGGCGGGGTTAGCGCCGAACGTCTGGGTGCTGATTGGCGCGCGCTTCCTGATGGGCGTGGGCGTCGGCATCGATTTGCCGGTGGCGATGTCATATCTGGCGGAGTTCTCCAAATTCGCTGGTAAAGGCAACAAGGCATCCCGACTCGCAGCCTGGTGCCCGATGTGGTATGCCGCGTCAACGCTGTGCTTCCTGCTAATCTTCGCGCTCTACTTCCTGCTGCCGAAAGAACATCTTGACTGGCTGTGGCGCGCGTCGCTGCTGTTCGGTGCGGTGCCGGCGCTGCTGATCATCGCGGTGCGCAGCAAATTTATGAACGAATCGCCACTGTGGGCGGCGAATCAGGGCGATCTGAAATCCGCGGTGCGCATCCTGCGTGATTCCTACGGCATTCACGCACACGAAGCGGAACACGAAGCGCCACCGGCTGCTGCGGCACCGAAAGTGAGTTTCCGCGTGCTGTTTGAGAAACCGTGGCGCGAACGCACCATCGTCGCGGGTGTGATGAACATCTGTATCTCGTTTGAATACACCGCCATTGCTTTCTTCCTGCCGTCGATTCTGGCGCAGTTCCTCGGCGCGGGCGTGTTTGAAACCATCTCGGCATCACTGGGACTCAACGCGCTGTTCGCCTTTACCGGCGGCCTGCTTGGCATGCGTCTGGCGTGGAAATATCCGTCGCGCCACGTCGCGATTGCTGGCTTTGCCCTGCAATTCTTTGCGCTGATCGCGCTGGCGTTAATTGGTCATCCGCAAGCCATCGCCGGAATCGTCTTTGCAGTTTTGATGCTCGGCCTGTGGCTGTTTGCCGAAGGCTTCGGGCCGGGCGCGCAACTGATGGTCTATCCAGCGCTTTCCTATCCAACCTCGATTCGCGCTACCGGCGTGGGCTTTAGCCGCGCACTTTCCGGCATCGGTAGCGCGTTAGCGCTGTTCATCCTGCCGATTCTGCAGGCCGCGCTCGGCACCAATATGTTTTGGGTGGTATCGCTGGCAGCGATCATCCCGATCTTCTTCCTGCTGGCGGTGCGCCACGAGCCCACGCTGCATGACATCGACGATCTTTCACCTCAGGAGTCACCATGAGCTTATTGGCAACAGGCACCGATTATGAGGCGCTGGCGGCGCACTTCCGGCCGATTTTCGCGCGCATCGCTGAAGGAACGGTGGCGCGCGAGCGGGAACGTACTTTGCCGCATCAACCGATTAGCTGGCTGAAAGAGGCGGGATTCGGCACGGTGCGCATTCCGCAAGAGAAGGGCGGTTGGGGCGCATCGCTGCCGCAGCTGTTCCAGCTGTTAACCGAGCTGGCAGAAGCCGACTCGAATCTGCCGCAGGCGCTGCGCGCGCATTTCGCTTTTGTCGAAGATCGATTGAATCAGCCGGATAGCGCGGAACGCGATCGCTGGTTTGGCCGTTTTATTGATGGCGAGCTGGTGGGCAGCGGCTGGACGGAAATTGGCACGGTAAAACTCGGCGATGTCATCACGCGCGTCACGCCAGGCGAAAGCGGCTGGACGCTGAGCGGCGAGAAGTTTTACAGCACCGGCACGCTGTTCGCCGACTGGATTGATGTCTATGCGCGCCGCAATGACAATCAGGGCGACGTTATCGCTCTGGTGAACACTCACCAACCCGGGGTGACGCGTGAGGACGACTGGGACGGCTTTGGCCAGCGCTTAACCGGCAGCGGCACCACGCGTTTCGCTAACGCCCATGTCGAGCAGGAACACGTCTACGATTTCGCCACCCGCTTCCGTTATCAAACCGCTTTCTATCAGCATGTCTTGCTGGCCACGCTGGCGGGAATCGGTCGTGCGGTGGCGCGCGATGGTGCGCAGGCGGTGGCGGCGCGAAATCGGGTTTACAGCCACGGCAACGGCGGCGCTGTGCGTCAGGATGCGCAGATTCTGCAGGTGATCGGTGAAATTACCAGCCTGGCGTTTGCGGTGGAAGCCACGGTGCTCCGCGCGACACATTCACTGCAATCAGCATATGTTGCCCACGTCAGCAACGATGAAGCGCAAATTGCCGCAGCAAATGTGCTGGCCGAAGCAGAAGCGGGGCAGGCGCAGGTGATTGCCAGCGAATGGGTGACGCGCGCCGCCACCGAGCTGTTTAACGCATTGGGCGCATCAGATACGCGCGTCAGCAAAGCGCTGGATCGTCACTGGCGCAACGCGCGCACCCTGTCGTCACATAATCCGGTGGTGTACAAAGCGCGTGATATCGGCGACTGGAAAGTGAATGGCACCGCACCCACCAGTGTGTGGCAGATTGGCAGCGGAGAAGGCTGATAAAACCCGGTGCGCATAAATGCGCACCCTACAAATGCTCGAATCGTAGGGTCACTCCATCAATGTCAGATTATGGTCCAACATTTGGGGTGCAGTTCATGAATGGCGAGCATAACTTACAAACCCATTAAATCATCACGTTACATCACTATGTGAACCACAATCCAAAATTCAAAACTGTTCAATATTAAGCCAAAATTTACATTCGTGATCGCTGATTTATTAATTATGATTGGTCCTGTTTTTTTAAATGGATATCAGTAACAGGGAGCAACAGAATGCAATCAGCTAGCTTTCAAACGGGTATTTTTGGTTCACATAGCACCTGTCCCCACGGCATACAAACCTTCATTAGTGAGATAATTCTCTACACATTCTGAAAAAACTAACTGTTTAAATGATCCGAGATTCAACGCGGATATTCGTTGAGCTATCCCCAACTTGGGGATATTGTATCTCTTGGTTGGGGACAGGTACAAACATGCACGCGACATTTATTGAGCTGTCCAGCTTTCAGAAGTACCGGGTGGAATACCTGAGCGATGATCAGTTTAGGCTTTTCCAGAATATGTTGATGGCCGACCCTGAAAAGGGCGACGTGATCCCAGATACGGGCGGCCTGCGTAAAGTCCGGTTCAGGGATGAGCGTCGAAACAAGGGCACAAGAGGCGGCATTAGGGTTATCTATTACTGGACGAACGAAAAAGGCCAGTTCATCCTGTTTACCATTTACGATAAGGATCAACGCGACGATCTGACCAAACAGCAGCGCGACGCCTTGGGTTCGGCGCTGAACGTGATTAAAAAGGGGCTGAGACATGACTGAACGCGATATTTTTAGTGAGCTGATGACGGGAATGCAGGAGCTGAAACATCATAAGGACGGAAAAATCACGCTCAAGACCTACAAGGTCAGCAAGCGCGCGCCCGTCACCATCGCGCCACAGGAGCTGCGTGATGTACGCGAAAAACTTAACCTTTCTCAGGCCGTTTTTGCGCACTACCTTCACACAGGTGAAACCACCTATCAAAACTGGGAGCAAGGCAGGTCCAGGCCTAACGCCCAGGCTGTTTTGCTTATACGCATGGTTCAGCAGAATCCTGAAACCTTGAAAACGCTCGCACAGCTTTAACACACGCGGTTGTTACTCATCGTACCGTCAAAGTTTGAACCTATTGCACGAGGCAAAAAAGCGTTTGAATAATGACTACCATTACGAATAAAAGATAAATCCGGGCCAATAGTCAGGCCCGGATTTATTTATTTTTACTTCTTATCCAGCGACCAGGTCGCGCTGCGCACATCCACTTTCACCGGCAACAGTCCCACGCGCTTAAAGGTATCCGCTAACGCCTGCTGCTCATCAAACACCTGCGGCGACATGCGTGACGCGCCGTAAGGCAGGCGTTTAATGGTGGTTTGCCAGATGGCTTTATCCAGGCCGGTTGATTTCGACAGAATCGCTGCCGCGTCATCCGGGTTCTTGTTGGCCCAATCGCTGAGCTTGCTCAACTCATCGACAACCTGTTTCGCAGTATCAGGATGACCTTCCGCGAACGGACGGCTGGCGAGATAGAAGGTGTAATGTGGCACTAATCCTTCCGCATTGCGGATTTCACGCGCACCGGCATTGGCTTCTACCTCGGCAAGGTACGGATCCCAAATCACCCATGCATCAATCGCGCCTTTCTGGAAAGCCGCGCGTGCATCGGCGGGCGGCAGATACACCGGCGTCACGTCTTTGTAGTTAAGCCCCGCATCTTCCAGCGCTTTTACCAGCAGATAATTGACGTCAGAACCCTTGTTCAGACCCACGCGTTTACCTTTCAAATCCGCTACGCTTTTAATGGCGGAATCTTTCGGCACCACGATGGCTTCGGTTTTTGGGTTAGCCGGTGAATGCCCAAGATAGATCAAATCGGCTTTCGCTGCCTGCGCGAAGGCAGGCGGCGCATCGCCGGTTGCCGCCAAATCAATGCTGCCAACGTTTAAGCCTTCCAGCATCTGCGGGCCCGCCGGGAACTCCACCCAGCGGATAGCGATGCCTTCCTTCTTAAAGGTTTCATCCAGCGTGCCGCGATATTTCAGCAGGGCAAAGATGTTGGCTTTTTGATAGCCGATGGTGACGGTTTCTGGGTTAGCGGCGAAAGTGTGCGTGGAGATCAGGCCAACGCTGAGAGCTAAAGCGCTTAGGACAGGAAGTTTTGCTTTCATGATGATTCTCACGTGGTTTTTTTGCCACCTTAGCAAAGCCCTTATATAACCAATAAATAACTAATTTCGATCGCTTATAACTATTATCTATGTGATCTGGATCATTCACTGTAATCAGCAAGCGCGTCCGCCATTTCCATAGATGCCCATATAATTAGCACGGTAATAATTTGTATAACAAATCAAAATGCCATTGCCAAAAGCTTCTGTCAGGATAAGCCATTCCGCTGCCTGCATAAGGTTTTACCCGTTCTATGAAGTGGTTTTCACGAAGCGCAATGCTGTTTTCTGCCAAAACCTGTCTTGCTGCCTTTCTGGCTTTTTACATTGCTCTGGAACTCAATCTCGATAAACCGGCCTGGTCACTGACTACAGTGTACGTTGCCTCGCAGCTCTATTCGGGATCGACGGTATCGAAATCGGTTTTCCGTTTCTTCGGCACCCTGCTGGGCGGCTTGTTTACGCTACTGATCTATCCCGCCACGGTGCAGGATCCGCTGCTGTTCAGCCTGTGCATCTCCCTTTGGGTCGCGGTTTGTCTCTATCTTTCGCTGCACGACCGCACGCCGAAAAGCTATGTGTTTATGCTGGCGGGCTACAGCGCGGCGATTATGGGTTTTCCCGATGTGGTGTCGCCATCGGCCATCACCTACACGGTGATCTCGCGTGTTGAGGAGATCACCGTCGCCATCGTCTGCAGCAGCCTGGTGCATCGCCTGCTGTGGCCGGTCTCGATGCGCAATCTGTTAGAGCAGAGCGTGAACCTGTGGTATCAGAACGCGCGCAAGCTGTGCAGTGAACTGGTCACGGCGATGCCCGCTGAGAAGTCGGTGGAGCGCGAAGATATCCTGATTCAGATGGCCAACTATCCGCTTAACGTCGAAACGCTCATCACGCACTGCGTGTATGAAGGCGATGACGCGCGGCGTCTGGTGCGCTTAGTCAGCGTGCAGTATCAGCATCTCTCCTATTTCATCCCCACGCTGACGGCAATCGAATCGCGCCTCAATCTGCTGGCGCAGCAGCAAATCCGTTTCCCCGACTTTATCGCCGAGGTGTTTCAGCAATTTTTGCTGTGGCTAAATGGTGAAGATCAGCTGCCGGTGCGCGACCAGCTCAGCCACGCGCAAGATCAGCTGAAACGGGCGTGGCAACAGGGCAGGCTCAACAGCGAAGAGAGCATTTTGCTGAGCGGATTGCTGGAGCGCCTACTCAACTTTGTGCGCATCGTTGATGCCTATCAAAGCGTGAGCGAACGCGTCAGTGAATGGACGCCCGCGGTTAAAGCCGGAAAAATGGCGCGCGCGCACAAACACGTCGATAAGGGTTTGTTGCTGTTGTCGTCGTTTACCGCGTTTATTGCCACCTTCGTTACCTGCGTATTTTGGATCGGCAGCGGCTGGGTGGATGGTGCCACCGCACCAATGATGGCGGCGGTGCTGTGCTCCTTCTTTGCCGGCATGGACAGCCCGATTGCGCCGATGAAGCTGTTCCTGAAAGGGGTGCTGATTTCTGTGGTGATCAGCCTGCTATATATCACTTTGCTGATTCCGCAGGCGGTGACCTTCGAAGCGCTGGTGATTTGCCTTGCGCCGGGCTTGCTGGCGCTGGGATTGGTTATCGCCAATCCGTCAACCAACCTGATTGGTCTGATTGTCGCCACGCAGATTCCCGGGCTGATAGGCATGAGCCACAACTTCAAGCCCGATCTACAGCTTATAGTGAACGCTATTCTTTCGACGCTGGTGGGCATTACCTTCGCGGTGGTGATCACGGCGCTGATCCGCAACAAGCGTCCGTCGTGGACCGCCAAACGCGCGGTGCGCAAAGGTATCCGCGAGCTGCTGCAGTTTATCGCCACGGTGCGGCTCAACAGCGTCACGCTGACCGCGCGTCAGCAGTTTGTTTCGCGCACGCTGGATAAGGTCAACATTATTCTGCCGCGTAAGCGTGTCGATCCGGTGCCAGAGTTGGTCTCCGGCGGCAATCTGATTGCCGAAGCCTGGCTGGGCGCAAACTGCTACGACTATTACACGCGTCATCGTGAACTGCTGCTGGCGCATCACATCGAAAGCGCGGCGATGTTCCATGAGCTGAGCCAGTTTCTTAAGCGTCGGTTAAAATCGCTGCAAACCACGCCGCAGCCGGAATTGTTAGCGGAATTGAATACGTTGTTGCTGCGGCTGGAAGCGGCAGCGTTGCAGGAGAACACGCTGTTTGCGCCGATGTTTCACCTGTTCAATATCCGCTTATCGTTGTTTCCTGCAGCGCGCTGGCCGAAAAACTATTACAGTGCTGAGCAGCATGTTTAAAACGGAGTTAAGCAGATGAAAATGATCGGTTTGATTGGCGGAATGAGCTGGGAATCCACCGCGCTCTATTACCGTATTATCAATGAGCAGGTGAAGCAGCAGCTGGGCGGTTTGCACTCCGCGCGCAGCCTGATGTACAGCGTCGATTTCCACGAAATTGAAAAGCTACAGGCCGCTGGCGAGTGGCAAAAAGCGGGCGAGATCCTGGCAGAAGCGGCGCTCAGTCTGGAAAAGGGCGGCGCGGATTTTATTGTGCTCTGTACCAATACCATGCACAAAGTCGCGCAGCAGATCACTGATGCGGTCAGCATTCCGCTGCTGCATATCGCCGATGCCACCGCACAACGCATTCGTCAGGCGGGCGTAAAAAAAGTCGGCTTGCTGGCAACGGCGTTCACCATGGAGCAGGAATTCTACAAAGGCCGACTTCATCAGTCGAAGATCGACGTTTTGGTTCCCGATGCAGCCGGTCGCAAAGTGGTGCACGACATCATTTATCAGGAACTCTGTCTTGGCGTGATCCGCGATGAATCTCGTGCGCAATACCGCAAGATTATTGCTGAGCTGGTGGAGCAGGGCGCAGAAGCGATTATTCTCGGCTGCACCGAAATCACCTTGCTGGTAAAAGCGGAAGATGCCAGCGTGCCGCTGTTCGATACCACCTTGATTCACGCAGAAGACGCCGTAAAACTCGCACTCGGGTAATTACGACCAGGTGCGCAAATTCGCGCACCTAACCTATTTATGAGGTGCGCTTTAACTTGCGCGCCAAAATCTGCAACTGTTGCGCAATCTCCGCCACATCCACCTCATCTTGCTGCGGCGTCGCGGTGGTTTCCCGCAACACTAACTCGGTTTCCAGCGTCTTCTCTGCCACATCGCCACCTTCCAGCTGCGCCAGCAAGCGATCCACGCTCACCGCGCCCAACTGCTGCAAATCCTGACGCACGGTGGTTAATGGCGGCTGATACCACGCGCTTTCCGCGGTATCGTCGTAGCCAATCAGCGAAATCTCCGCCGGGATCTTCACGCCATGCTGATGCAGCGCGCGCATCGCGCCGAGCGCCATCTGATCGTTAGCCACCAGCAGCGCCTGCGGCAGAGTGTTGGGCAACTGCGCCTGCAGCGCCTGATAACCCGATGCCGCGCTCCAGTCACCGCTCAGCACGCAGAATGGCTTGAGCTGATGCGCCGCCAGCGCCTGTTGCCACGCGGCGTAACGCGCGCGCGCCGAGGCAGAACTTGCCGGTCCATTTAGCACGCCAATCTGGCGATGGCCGAGCGCCACCAGATGATCGACCGCCTGCTGCGCACCGGATTCGCTCTGATACTGGCACTGCGCCACTTCAGCGCTGCGCTCCACATCAAGAAACAGCACCGGCTTGTTGTCGCACTGTTGCTGAATCTGCGCAGCCTGCGCCGCATCGAGCGGCAGGTTAATTAGTAGCGCATCCACGCGCTGCGCCAGCAGTTCATTCACTGTATCCTGCGGCGCATTATCGGGATTCGCCATGGCGATCACCAGATGATAACCCTGCGCCGCCGCCCGTTGCTGAATCGCCGAAGCGATCTGCGCGGGCGCCATCAAGGCTAAATCGCTGGTGGCGAGACCCAGCGTGCGGGTGTTTTTGCCCGCCAGCTGCTGCGCCACGCGATTCGGCACATAGTTGAGCTGCTGCATCGCGGCTTCGACTTTGGCGCGGGTGCGCGGCGAAACCTGCTCGGAATGGTTGAGGACGCGGGAAACGGTTTGATAAGAAACCCCAGCCAGATGAGCAACATCGTCGAGGGTTACGGAGCGCGCAGTCATGAATCTCTCCTGAAGATTAAGCTGCGAGTGTAGCAAATTTTTCCCTGCCGACACGCACTTAAGCCGCTACACTGCCAAAGGTAAAAAGAGGAGAACCGGATGCAGCTCAATAACCATCAGATTCAGGATATCAACACCCTGGCGGCCTGGCTGGCGCTGGATCAGATGCCACAAGATGGCACGCTCGACATCGATTTAGCCATTCTCGCTGGTCACGCGGTCCTGCCGAACGTGGAAGCGGTGATCGCCGTGGCGAAAAAGTATCAGCTGCCGTTATTGATCAGCGGCGGCACCGGTCACTCAACCTCGCTGCTGGTGGAGATGCTCGCCGCACATCCGCTGTATCGCCAAATTGACAGCAAAGGCAAAAGCGAAGCCGAGTTGCTGGGCGATGTCGCCCGCGTATTTGCCGCGCTGCCGGACGATTTGCTGCTGCTGGAAACCGCCTCACGCAACTGCGGGGAAAACGCCGCCTTCAGCCAAAAGCTGCTGGATGAGCACAGCTGGCAGCCGCAGCGCGTGCTGCTGGTGCAGGATCCGCTGATGCAGCGTCGCACCTGGGAAACCTTCCGCTATCAATGGCGCGATCGTGCGGATGCACCGGAATTTATCAGCTGGCCGGTATTTGTGCCGCAGGTGATGATGGACGCGGGCATGCTGCGCATCATCGGCGCGCCGCCGCAAGGATTGTGGTCGATGGAGCGTTTTCTGTCGCTGCTGATGGGTGAAATCCAGCGCCTGCGCGACGATGAAAACGGTTACGGGCCGCGCGGAAAAGGTTTCCTCGGCCACGTCGAGGTGCCAGAAGCGGTGGAAGCCGGCTGGCAACGCCTGAAGCAGTTGCCCGGCGTGCAGTCACGGTTGTGATGTTTCGGTCGCCATGAATGGCGACCAACGTTATCGGTTCCGCACATACACCTGCAAATTGACATACACCGCGTTCAGCAACGGCGTCACTACGCCGCTGCGTGCGCCGCGCACCAGCAGATCGCCAATCACCTGATCGGCCTCAATCTCAAAGCCCTGGGTTAAATCGCGGTACATCGACGAGGTCATCGCCGCTTGAGGATTGTTCAGCATCTCATAAATCTTCGCCGTCACCGCCGGACGCTGCTGATAACCCTCCGCACTCAGCACCGCCAACACTTCGCCAAAAACGCCTTGCAGCAGCGCTTCGCCACCTTGTGACGTCAGCACCTGTTGCGTATTGCCACGCGCGATACAACACACCGCACCCAGCGTGCTGAGCAGCAACCATTTTTCCCACAGCTCGCTGATGATGTTGTCGGCAAACACCGTATCAAACTGCGCCACGCGCAGCGCTTCATCCACGCGCTGCAAACGCGCATCGTTGTGGCCGTCCAGCGCGCCGTAATAGAGAATATGCAGCGGTGTCATCTGCATCACTTCGCCATTTTCTCCCAGCGTGGCGTTGATTTTGCACAAGCCGCCAATCACCTTGTCGCCAAAACGCGCGCGCAGCGTATCGATATGCCGCATGCCGTTGAGGATCGGCATGATCAGCGTGTCCGGACCGACGGCGGGCGCGATGTCATTCATCGCCTGATCCAGCGCGAAGCTTTTCACCGTCAAAATAATCAGATCGTAATGGCCATCAAGCGAACCGGCCTGCGCCAGCTGCGGCTGAATCACTTCGCTGCCGCCGGGGGTTTTCAGCACCAGACCGGTTTGCTGCAACTGTTGAAAACGGCGCTCGCGCACCAGAAAAGTCACATCACGTCCTGCTTGCGCCAGACGTGCACCAAAATAGCCGCCAGTGGCGCCAGCGCCGACTACCAGAATACGCATGGTCAATTTTCCCGTTGAGAGTGAAAGTCTTACCTTAAAGTGACCGGCGACGGCTTTCCAGCCCGTAAATGCTGAATCACCTACAAGATTTTAACGATGTTTAAAAAAGGCTCAAACTGTTCGTATTTACTCGTACAATAGGTTTAGGCTGTTGCGCAGCGGCGGGCAATGGTGCGCGCCGCAGAACGAGTCGAATGACTAAGGACGCATCATGCCCCGAACCCTCCCCATCGAACGTTATCGCAACATCGGCATCTCCGCGCACATCGATGCCGGTAAAACCACCACCACCGAGCGCATCCTGTTTTACACCGGAATGAGCCACAAGTTAGGTGAAGTGCACGATGGCGCGGCAACCACTGACTGGATGGCGCAGGAGCAGGAGCGTGGGATCACCATTACCTCGGCGGCGGTGAGCTGCTTCTGGCCGGGCATGGACGGCAGCTTTACGCCGCACCGTATCAACATCATCGATACGCCCGGACACGTTGATTTCACTATTGAAGTTGAGCGCTCAATGCGCGTACTTGATGGCGCGGTGATGGTGTATGACGCGGTTGGCGGCGTGCAGCCGCAGTCTGAAACCGTGTGGCGCCAGGCCAACAAATATCATGTGCCGCGCATCGCCTTCGTCAATAAAATGGACCGTCAAGGCGCGGACTTCTTCCGCGTGGTGCAGATGATGAAAGATCGCCTGCACGCCAATCCGGTGCCGATTGTTTTTCCCATCGGCGCGGAAGAGCATTTTAGCGGCGTGGTCGATCTCAACAAAATGCGCGCTATTTACTGGGACGACGCCAGCCAGGGCATGAGTTTCAGCTATGCGCCGATTCCTGCTGAGTTGCAGGCACTCGCTGCTGAGTGGCGCGAGAACATGGTGGCAGCGGCGGCAGAAGCCAGCGAAGCACTGATGGATCGCTATCTGGAGCAGGGCGATCTCAGTGAAGAGGAGGTGGTTGCCGGATTGCGTCAGCGCACCTTGCTCGGTGAAATCCAGCCGATGCTGTGCGGCAGCGCGTTCAAAAACAAAGGCGTGCAGCGCATGCTCGACGCGGTGATTGAACTGATGCCTTCGCCGCTCGACGTACCGGCGGTGAGCGGCGTCAACGAGCAGGGCGAACACGATGAACGTCATGCGGATGACAGCGAGCCGTTCTCGGCGCTGGCGTTCAAGCTGATGAGCGATCCCTACGTGGGTCAGCTGACTTTTGTGCGCGTCTATTCCGGCGTGCTGCGCAAAGGCGATAGCGTGTGGAACGCGGTGAAAGGGTGCAAGGAGCGCATCGGTCGCATCGTCCAGATGCAGGCCAATGACCGTATTGAGATCGAAGAGATTCGTGCCGGCGATATCGCCGCCTGCGTGGGTTTGAAAGAGGTCACCACCGGCGAAACGCTGTGCGATCCCCATGCGGTGATCACGCTGGAGCGCATGGAGTTTCCCGATCCGGTGATTTCGCTGTCGATTGAGCCGAAAACCAAGAGCGATCAGGAGAAAATGGGCCTGGCGCTGCAGCGGCTGGCGGCCGAAGATCCGTCGTTCCGTCTGCACACCGATGAGGAATCGGGCCAGACGATTATTTCCGGCATGGGCGAGCTGCATCTGGAGATTATCGTGGATCGCATGAAGCGCGAGTTTGGCGTGGAAGCCAACATCGGTCGGCCGCAGGTTACCTATCGCGAAACCATTCGCAAAACGGTGCGCGAGGTGGAAGGCAAGTTTGTGCGCCAGTCGGGCGGCAAAGGTCAGTACGGCCATGTGGTGCTGACGCTGGAACCGCAGCAGGCGGGGGCCGGATTTGCCTTTGAAGACGCCACCAAAGGCGGCGTGGTGCCGCGCGAGTTCATTCCTTCGGTGGAGAAGGGGATTCGTGAAGCGCTGAACAGCGGCGTGCTGGCTGGTTATCCGGTGGTGGACATCAAAGTCACGCTGACGTTTGGTTCGTACCACGATGTCGATTCATCGGAAATGGCATTCCGTATGGCGGCGATCTTTGGCTTTAAAGCCGCCGCGAAACTGGCCGATCCGGTGATCCTCGAACCGCTGATGCAGGTGGAAGTGGAAACGCCGGAAGAGTATGCCGGTGGCGTGATGGGGGATTTGTCGGCGCGGCGCGGTACGCTGCAAGGCATGGATGAACGCTTTGGTGCTCGCATTATTCGCGCCGAAGTGCCGCTGTCCGAGATGTTTGGCTACGCCACCACGCTGCGATCGATGTCGCAAGGCCGCGCCACTTACAGCATGGAGTTTGCGCACTATGCGGAAGCACCCCGCAACGTGGCTGAAAGCATCATTGCCGCGCGCGCCTAAGCTTTAGTATGAAATCAGACCGGGCACAGAGGTAACACTTTGTACCCGGCCTACTTTTAAATCGACCTGTCGATCGCGTGAGTCATTTAGCACCAAAAATGGACAGTTAATTTCCGCCAGGAAGCCGATAGTATTCGCAGAATCAGGGATATTTATCGGAAATTAATCATGGATGTCATTTATCTGGATCAGTCTTGCTATCACCAGCAGGGCTTAATTGCGCTGCTGGAACATTCAAATATCACGTGCTGTAATACGCTTCGAGAAATGAAGGCGCTGATGCGTGACAGGGAAAAAACCGCCACTCTTTCGCCAATCATTATTTTTGATCTGCCAGAAAACTTCCGCGCGGCGCTGGCTCAGATAGATTATCTGACCAGACTAAAAATCACCTTGAACGCGACGCTGATTTTCTTTTCAGATTCAGTGAAAAACAAGATTAACTATAGCAGCCATGCCATCGCAGCCGATTGTTTTATCGATAAAAAATCTTCAACCGGTACCATTAGTACTAAGTTGGCAATGATGCTGTGCCAGCATAAGAGCGACCAGCTAATGACGGCTCCCGGATTAAATAATCATTTAACCAGGAAAGAGTTTAACTTTCTGCGATGCTTATTCACTTACGAATCGATTGAAGATGTGGCGAAAATAACCGGGATAAATAAAAAAACGCTCTATAGCCATCAGAATAAAATCGTTAAAAAACTCAATCTGAAAAACAGCCTGCACCTCTATCAGCGTTTCACCAATAATTTTTAAATCACTAATCTAATGCATAATGTCGATAATTTGATAACTGCGTCTAATCATCGCACATTCCGTAGCGGCGCGATTTATCGCGCAATAATTTGCGCCGCTACAGTGTGTGCGCTCGGTAATTGCAGTTTTTATGACATTACCGCCCGCGCCATTATTGCGTCGTCGGGGTATAAATAATTCTCAACGTCCCCTGATAACGGCCCGCTGTTTTTGACGATAACGTGAAGGCGGGTGTAACAAGCTGCATCGGCGCAGGAACGCACAGCACTGAATTGCTCTGTCCCGGTAACACAACCCGTCGCAACACACCTCTGTTGGTGCCACTCCAGATAATCTCACTGCCGTTCTCAACCACCTGACGCGCTTTGGTCAGCGGGTTGATTACTTCAATCACATAATCGAGACGATTTTGCGCCAGAGTTTTATCCGCGCCTGTGCGATATAGCGAAAACAACCCCGTTCCCCGGCCGGGCGCGGCTGCGCCTTCATCCTGAAACAACAGGCTCACCCGGTTGCTGTCAGAGTTATTGCCGTCGTACAGGCACATATCCAACGAACGGCTGCCGCTGACGCTGGTGGTGGCGCGCGCACCGGGGAAGGTTTTTAAACCGAGATCCGCAGTGGCGGCTGCATTGCCAAACTCTGGCAGATAGATCTGCTGATTGCCGTAATCCGTTACCTTAAAGGTCATGTTGGCGATCCAGTCACCCATCTTCGTCACGTTGGTACATCCCACATTCACGTTCTGCGAATTTCCGGTACAGGAGGTCACTGGCCACTGCATCAGCGACATTTTCAGCGTCGCGCTCCAGGTGCCCGCCGATGGGAATTTACTCAGCTCTGAAGAGGGAAGATAGGCCGAATAATCGGTGCCATCGCCACGTGGCGTGACGGCCCCGCCAAAGGCATTCATCGGCACCAGATTGGTCGCCACCACCACATTATTCAGCGAGCGTCTTTTGGTGAGATAGACATTCAGTACCAACGTCTGTTTGGTGCTGCTTTCGGTAAACAACAGCGGCACGGGATAGGGTGACGGCGACGCTTCCAGCCAGACAGGTAATGTCAGGCAGGCACCATATTGATTGCTGGTGCGCGACTGGCAAACCAGCGTATTGCGGCCCCATTTTGGTGCGTCATTGGTATCGTAACCGCCATTTTCATTGGTCCAGATCGGCAATTGCGCCGGTACTGACATGCGGTCAAAGGTTACGGCAACGCTGGTATTGCGCCCTGAAGGCGTGAGCATGGCGGCCTGCACCTGCATGCCCGCGATGAGGGCCAACAGCGTCAGCGCGCTAAGAAATCTACTTTTCATCCAAAATCCCTATTGTTGTTGCTGCGAAGAAGGCGCGGTGCGTGCCAGCGGAACCTCATCCGCCTGGCGGGTGACAATCAGCATTTTTGCCCGTTGCTGCACATCCTGCGGCACTGAAGCCAGCTCGATGGGTTTGCAGTCGCTGTCGCCGACATAACGCACTACGTCATGGGTGCTTTTCACCTTCATTTCACAGCGGTACATCTGCATGCCGCGCACCATGTACAGATTTTTTATGCGGTGATCGGTCTCAGCGCTGAATCCGCCCTGGCCTAAACCGGACCAGCTGGCGACATTCAGCGGCGTGGCACCTTCCAGGGGACGCTGTTGATTGATCATCAGCCTGCCAAGCCAGGTGTAGCGCGAAACAATATTCACTTTGTTCACCAGCATGCGGCCCGGCGCGATAAACAGCGTGCGTCGTCCGGCACCTTGGGTGATTTCACTGCGCATGCCGTCGGTGGATTCGATGGAATCGTTGATGCTGATCGCGCTCTGGGTGTAAGCCGGTACGCTAAATAACGTGCGGCCGGTGCCGTGCAGGCTGGCGCTGCCCGCGCCATCAACGGAGACATCCACCCGCGTGTCGCGGCTTTCATCGCTGCTTGCCACATGTACGCCCACCGCCGCCCCGGGCAGCCCGTTGCCCCATTTGCCCCAATAGAGGCCGGAACGCGCTACCGCCAATGAGGAGTTGTAGCTGCCGCTGCTGCTGAAGCGCTGAGCGGATGAACCGGACGACGCAGAGCTGAATGCCAGGCTGCCGCTGCCGTATTCGCCCGCAGTTTTGCCGTAAACGGAAGCATTCAGAGTATTTTCCTGATTACCGTTGAGGTTCACGCCGATCTCCTGCTGATTCTGCGCATCGAAATACCAGTTTTGCGCCACGTTATAGCCAACCTGATCCTTGTTGTTGCGATCGGTTTGGTAGGTCATGCCGAGCGAACTGTAGCTCGAACGTGAATCGATGGTTGGCGTGCTGACGCGCGAGAGTGAGACGGAGAGGAAGCCACCGTTGTCGCGCTGAGTTCCGCTGCTGCTGGTGCGGGTAAAGAGATTGGCGCTGGTATTAATATTGAGTCCGTTGACGCTGAAGCCACGCCCCAGGCCAGCCTGCCAGGTGGTAGTCTGCGTTTTACTGTAGATGTTGCGGCGCGCCCACTGCGGCACGACGCCGTTATCATCCCACTGCACCGGAAGCACATTGCGGCCCTCGTTTTTGCTGGCGCTGTAACCGGCATTCAGATACCAGCTTTTCACCGGCACGCTGAACATCAGGCTGCTGCTCTGGTAGCACCCGCTAAAACCGTATTGCCCACCGTTGTTGCTGTAGCAATCCTGCGCATACAGGGCGCTGCGGTAGAAACTGAGGGAGAATCCGTCGTTATAAGCGACCTGCTGGATATTGCCGCGCGAACCTTCGCTGCCTTTCAGGTAGCTAAAGCGGGTGGTGAGGATGCCGTCGAGCAGCGGATTATCAAATCCGTGGCTCCAGTCGAGTGCGCTTTCGATAAAGCGGTTGCGGTTGGTCACGGCGACACCGCCGGTCAGCGCAGCGTCTTGCATCACAGGCACTTTGATGCCCGCCTGCATCACACGGCGATCGGCACCCGATTGCGATGCAGCGTTGTTGCCCTGCATCTCGCGATCGGGAATGGAGCCGCCTTGCACAAACCATTCAATGTTCTGGCTGGTGGCATTACCGGTGCGGCTGAAAGGAACCTGTTGGGTACGCGACAACTGATTATCTTCATAGATACGTAGCGTCACGCTATAGCTACCATTAGGAAAGGCGCTGGTATCAAGATTCTGCGTGCCGGCATTCAGGTAAAAGGTGCCAAGCAGTTGCTGCCCGCGATAAGCATCAATACGCGACGGGCGGGTAATAAAGACAGTGACCGGCGTGCCTTGCGCCGCCTGTGCGCGGTTCATCCAGGCGAGCGTCGAACCCACGCGCGCCCCTTCGATAGTGCTGAGCGGCAGCTGGCTTAAGGTAATGTTGCCGCCGGCGTTGCTGAAGATATCGCGCGAATCCATGCGTCCGGCCTGCACGTAATAGCGTTTGCCGAGATCGCGGCGCAGAAACACGTTGTTAAAACGCACTTCCTGATGACTTTGCTGACGGTATTTTTGCGCCAGATAGTCCCAGTCAATTCCGGCATAGCTGTTTTCAGTGAATCCTAGCGCGCCCGCCCCCTGCAGCGATAACGTCTGGTCATCGCGGTTGGTGACGAAGTTAATATTCTGCTGATGAATAAACGCCGCTTCTGTTTCGGCAGTTTGCTGGTAATAGGGCGATGAGTTGTCAGCCGCAAGCGGCACAAATTCCGGGCCGAGAAACAGCGCCACTTTGGCATTATTTTCGTCGTAGATCAGCGCGAGGGAGTCGGTTTCCAGATAGTCACAGCCCGCTGCGCCGCCGTTGCTGCTGCATGCCTTATTACCGTTGCGTGCCAAAGGTTCACTGATCAGATGGTCTAAGCGCTTTTCCTGCTGCGGATCCTTTTGATAATGCTGCATCACCGCCCGCGCAACCTGATGCGGTTTCAAGAACCTGACGCTATCCAGCGAAACAGAAGCTTCAAACAAGCCGAGCGATTGCCCGTAAACAGAAAGGTTGACCCACAGCGTCTGGCCGGTGACCAGCGATTCGAAACCAGGCGGAACCTGCGTGGCAGCACGAGGAGCAAGAGAAGGGATCAGGGTAATGAAAGAGGCTATTAAAGCGACGTGAATATTGACCTTCATTACAGCATCCTGCTGAAAAAGAATAATAAGGGGGCCGAGCGGCCCCCCGAAATAATTGATCAGTCAATGCCGACAAATTAGCTCTGCGTGGTGGCCTGTGTAATTAACAGGCTCACTACGCCGGTATAGGTGCCGGTTGCCAGCACGGCCGGCGTGGTCTGCGAGATTTTCAGTGGCAATACTGACGAACCGTTTGCGGTGCCCGCCGGGAACAGCGAGGCGTAAGTCAGGGCCGTGTTCGTGGTGGTGATCGGTTTTAAATCCGCACCCAGCGTGACGGTCAAAGGTACCGCTGTACCGGTAACGGTATTGTTAAGCTGAGCGGCACTCACCAGCGCAACGTTGATATTGGCAGTTTGCGAGTTCGACCAGATTTTGGTGTCCAGAGAATAGGTAGATAAACCACGGCCCGGAATATATTGCATATTAATGGTGCCGGGTAATGCGGTTCCGTCCGCCTGCGTCATATCCACCGTCGAATCAACATTCGCATTCACCGTAATATCTTTCTGCACCGCCTGTGCATTAAATACAGCCGTTAACGCAGCAGCGATGACTAGTGGTTTGATTAATTTTTGCATTTGTAGCTCCGTGAAAATCCTTGTACTGGCCGTAAATGACCGTCTCATGGGTAATGAACTGCTTTATAACAAACAGGTTGTTATTCCTTTAATACGTGTTGATCAGTGTCCGATAACGTACTCGGCGATATTCCGCGTATTGAGATCAACATGTTTTATTCTGACTTCCTGGGCAGCGGCTAATTCTGCCGAACTCCAGGCTTTAAAACGCAATGTCTCATCCGGATAAACCGTGGCGTGTTCTTTTTTCCACTGACAGCTGCTGCTATGTTGTTTTGAGCAAACCGCGACCTCACGAATCACTACGCGAACCGTGCCAGCGTTTTTGACTTCGCCTGATGCTGATTGCGTGAGCGATAATCTGGCATTACGCGGCGGAATATGTACCAGCACGCCCCAGACTAAATTGATGCCGACCTGGTTGCTGATGTTATTATTCTGCGGCGATTTATCTTTCAATTCATCCGGGGCAGCCACGGCCTCGAAGTAAACGCGCCAGGCAGTCTCTTTTTCTGGCGGTTGTAATGAAATCAGCCGAATAATGCGTTGTGAACCGGAAGCCAGCGCGAATTTATCCGGAGTGGCGATAAGCGATGGCGAAACGGCATCTTCAACCAATATTTCTTTTTCAAACGGTGTTGCAGGGCGCTCAATTCGCTTGATGCTGACGCGAATAAACTGCGCTTCACCGCTTTGCGATAATGTCTGCACCTGTGCCGCACCCTGATTATTTAGGGTGACTTCCATCGGATAGACACTCATATTCGCCCATGCCGCTGGCAGGGAAATAAAACCCATTATAATCAGTGGGTAAGCGAGTTTTTTCACCAGAGTGTTATGGCTTAAAATAGCCATTGAAAGGCCGTGACGCAGTGTCTTATGCGGTGAGTCGTCCATGATAAATCCTTATAAATTCCATCAAAAATCTGTCGGATATTCCCTGTATGAATCGGCTTAGCTATAAACCGGTCTCACTTAACCAAGTGGAATAACCGTGCGTTAAGAAAGTTCTCATATGGGCTTTGTTAAGTCACTGTCCATTTTTGTGGTTAATTTTTTTAAGCCGTGCTACAAAGGGAATACTTGAGGAAATATCGCGACCTAACTTAATGAAATAATTGTAAAAATAAAGATCAATTTTCAGGCATTAGAAACGGGCATGTCAGCTCAGAATAAATCAAGCTTTACATAAAATAGTCCATTGATGGTAAGATCGTGCCCAGAAGGGCAAAAAGACCCATGTTAATCTTAAAATATTAACCTCAGAAATAATACCTCCATAAAGCATCATCAACCGCCTCTCAACAGGATTTAAATAAATCCAGGAGCATGAGAGTGATTTTCTAAAAATTTTATAATTGATAACCAGGCACACCACACAGCAATATGAAAAGCAAACAGCAACTCACAGCATTAATTCACCAACGCGCAGCCGAGATTAAGTCAAATGACAACATCTCGTTAGTTATGCAGAAGCATTACAAACTGTTGTTCAGACTGTATCTGACTAAGCCGCTCTATTTTAAAGTCATTTTCAAAGCTAATCGCTTTATTATTGGCTCGGCCATCATGGCGTACGCCTTCACCTCAGCAAACCCAACGCTGCGTGATGTAAAAGACTTTTGTAAAAAAACCGGTCTGATTAGCGACAACACTATTGATTCCTTTCTGCTCTTTATTCGGGTCGGTGGGCGTATGGAAGTTAAAAAGGACGCGCAGGATAAACGAAAGTTAACTTACACGGTGACCCGCAAAGCGCTGGACGAAACGCGGGCTTTAATTAATACCATGATGATTCCTTACGGTATGTTGTACGACGATTTCGATGTTTCGGCTTGCCTGAAAATGGAAAACTTTCATGAGGAATACTTCAAAAATTACGCTGAAATCACGCTCAAGCATGTTTACTTGTTCGATATGGTGCCAGAGAGTAAAGCCTTCATTTTCAGGGATGCCGGGCACATGCTGTTGATGGATCTGTACATCGAGAGTCTGCAACAAAAAACCACTGTTATTGAGTACAACTACCTGAAAGCGTCAGTGAAATGTGGGGTTTCGCGTTCGCACATTAAACGCTGCCTGCAGGACGCTGAAGCAGCCGGGTTGCTGACGCTGAATAAAACCAGTAATACGCTCATTTTGCATCTCTCCTTTATGCAGATGGCGCTGGATTATTTTGCGGTCTATATGGCGATGGTCGAGTACGGGTTGCGCGGTTTAACTGGCGTGCCTCAGCTACCGGCGAGCCTGTCACGATAATCTGCTTTTTCGCTGACTGGTGAATTGCCAAATCCAACAAATCGATTGCCACTATTGTCGTTTTACATTTTTCCCTGTTCCTCAACGTGGAATATGGCCCGACGCAGGATGTGAAAGTGCGCCAGGCGTTGCTGCAAGGTCTGGATATCGATCCGCTGCTGAAGTCGGTGTATCGCGGCGAACGCACCCGCGCGTGGGGCATCACGTCGCCCATCGATCCGCTTTACAACAAAGAGCTGGAGGGCAAATACGGCAACAATCCGGATGCGGCCAATACCCTGCTGGATGAAGCAGGATGGAAAAACCGCGATGGCGAAGGCTTCCGCACCAAAGATGGCCAGCGTCTGCGCATTGAGCTGATTCAGGCACAGGCAACGGTGCGCGACCAGCGCGATGTGCTGCTGCAGGCGATTCAGGCGCAGGCGCGTCAGCGTCTTGGCGTGGATCTCAAGCTGAACTACGTTGATTCTGGTACTTATGCCGATGTGCGTAAAAGCGGTAAGTTCGGCACCATCGCCAACTCCAACACGCCAACCGATGGCGTGGATATCGAAAACCACTATCGTCCGATCGCTCAGGGCGGCGCAATTAACTATAGCCGCGTCAACGATGAGAAGATCAATGGCTTGCTGGATAAAGCCGCCAGCACGCTGGATCTTAAGAAACGCCGCGATTTCTACAGCCAACTGCAGCAGGTCGCATTACCGCAACTGGCATTGGCAGTGCCGCTCTACGAACCGGAAGATCAGTTAGCCACCGCCAGCTACGTGCACGGCTACGGTTTCCGCAGCTATAAGCAGATGCCAGAAAGCGTTTACGATGTGTGGGTAACTAAACCGTAATATCGCCCGTTCGGTCACCGTAGGGTCGCCACAAATGGCGTAATGCTTGTCAGTTAAGCCAACGACGAGTGCGCAGACCGGGACCACTTTTGGTCCGGCGGTCCTCGCGCCGCTAGCGCGGTACCTTCACTTTGCTCGTCTGCCTGACGGACCAGCGGAGACGGGACGTCCTGTCCCGGCTCCGCCTTTCGCCCGCGTCCTGCGGGCTCTCCTGGCTTCCTCGCTTCGTTCAGCGCTGCGGATTGCCTGCCCAAAAGTGGCCCCGGCCTGCTTAAACTTCTGTGCGTGTTTTTGAAAAGGGCACATTTGCTAAAGGCGCTGGCGCGTCTGCTGTGGCAAAAGGGCTATCCGCAGCGCTGAGGCTTTTACGTTGGGCCAGGAGCCTCACGCAGGGATGCGTGAGGCAGTTCGGGGCCGGCCAGGACGGCCGATCCGCGAACGGTCCGTTTGGCACAACGTTGAAGCCGAAGGTACCGCGTAAGCGGCGCGAGGACGGCCCGTGACGCAGCAGATGTGTCAGAGCCCGCTACCTGTTCAAAGCAAAATGCTTGCTTAACTGACAAGCATTACGCCATTAATGGCGACCCTACGAGGGTTTTATTTCCGTGGGCATTATTGCATCGCAATAAAATACCATTTCCCATATTCAACAAATCGATTGCCGTTATTCTCGGTTTACTTTAATCCGCCGGATTTTAATACTTTCGGCAGGATTGAATAAGGAAACGGTCACCATGAGTCAGCTAATTGAAGTTGCCAAGCCCGACGATGCGGAAGAAATATTTGCGCTGTTGCAACGCGCCTATGCTGCGCTGGTGGCGCTGGATGTGCATTTCACCATTTCACAGGGCAACGTCGAGCAGGTGCGCCGCGTCATCGAGCAGGAAACCGTGCTGGTGCTGCGCAAATGGAAACGCGCGGTGGCGACCGTCACGGTGCGTTTTCCGTGGCAGCAGGATGAACATGCGCCTTCGTCGCTGCCGTTTATCCACTGGTTCGCCGTCGACCCTGATTACAAAGGGCAGGGCTACGGCCGCGACATCATCACCTACGCCGAAGAAACCCTGCTGAAAGAGACGCTGAAAGCGCCGGGCGTCTATCTCGCCACCGCCATCAAGCATCCATGGCTGAGCGAGCTCTATCTGCGTCGCGGTTATCAACCGTTCCATCACCGCACCAATCCATTAGGCGAAGCGCTGGTGTTTCTGAAAAAGGAATTCAACCCGCCAGCCGATCAACCCATCGCTAAAATCGCCTGAATAACTAAAAAAGCACCTGCAACCACCAAGGATCTTATGAAAGCGAATTCAATCACTCTCGCGCTGGGTGTGACTTGCCTGCTGGGAAGCGCATCTCTTTTTGCCGCTGAGCAACCGCGCAGCGGCGGCAGCTTAACCTTCGGCGTCGAAACTGAACCCGTGCCGTTTAACCCGCAGCTGAATGGGCAATCCAAAGCGGAAGTGACGCTGCGTAACGTGTGGGAATCGCTGCTGGCGCGTCGAACCGACGGCAGTTTCGTACCCTGGCTGGCAGAAAGTTATGAGGTCAGTCCGGACGGCAAAGCGTATCGCTTTAGCCTGCGCCGCGACGTCACCTTTTCCAACGGCGAGAAGCTGGATGCCAATGCGGTGGCCGAGAATTTCCGCCATGTGCAGGATGCAAAGTATTGCGCCGGCAGCAGCATCTGCGCATTGGGCGCGAGAATTGCCAGCGTGGCGACGCCAGACGATCACACCGTCACCATCACGCTGAAGCAGGGCTATTCGCCGTTCCTGTCGTTCGCCGCCAAATTGCAGATTCTGGCACCGGCCAGCTGGAACTCGCCGCAGCTGAAAGCCGGTGGCAAAGAGATTGCGGGCACCGGGCCGTTTATTATCGAGAGCTACGAAAAAGGCCAACAGGTGACATTCGTACGCAACCCGCACTACAACTGGGCGCCCGCCACCGCTAAGCATCAAGGCCCGGCCTATCTGGAACGCGTGACCTATCGCTTCCTGCCGGAATCCTCGGTGCGTACCGGCGCGCTGCTGTCCGGGCAGCTGGACGCGATTGAAGGGATTTCCGGCAATGACGCCGGTGAATTCAAAGACAATCCCGATTTCACTTATCAGCACGCGCTGAACACCGGCACGCCATATTCGCTGTTCCTTAATGTGGAATACGGCCCGACGCAGGATGTGAACGTGCGTCAGGCGTTACTACAAGGGCTGGATATCGATCCGCTGCTGAAGTCGGTGTATCGCGGCGAACGCACTCGCGCGTGGGGGATTACTTCGCCGGTTGATCCGCTCTACAACAACGATCTCGAAGGTCAGTATGGTAACAATCCCGCTGCCGCCAACCAACTGCTGGATGAAGCGGGCTGGCAAACGCGCGACAGCGACGGTTTCCGCACCAAAGACGGCCAGCGTCTGAGCATTGAAGTGATTCAGGCGCAGGCAACGGTGCGCGATCAGCGCGATGTGCTGCTGCAGGCGGTTCAGGCGCAGGCGCGCCAGCGTCTCGGCGTAGAGATCAAACTGCGCTACGTCGATTCTGGCACCTACACCGAGGTGCGCAACACCGGCCACTTCGGCTCGATTGCTAACTCGAATACCGAAACCGACGGCATCGATATCGAAAACCACTATCGCCCGGTAAAAGCTGGCGGGCCGATTAACTACAGCCGCGTCAACAGCCCGCAAATCAACGGCTGGCTCGATCAGGCGGCAGCGACGCTGGATATTAATCAGCGCCGTAAATTCTACAGCCAGCTGCAGCAATACGCGCTGCTACAGCTGGCGCTGGCGATCCCCCTGTATGAACCAGAAGACCAGATCGCCACCGCCAGCTACGTGCACGGTGCCGGTTTCCGCAGTTTTAAACAGATGCCGGAGAACGCGTACGACATCTGGCTCAGCGACCACTAATCAGGAGGCGAAGATGAGTCTGGAAAGCATTGTCACCCGCACGCCACGCGCGCGTCGGCCATCGGTGTGGCGCAGCGACCTGACGCGCCGCATCGTCAGCCGCCTGCTGGGCGGCGTTCTGGTGCTGTGGGCGGCGGTTTCGCTGGCCTTTCTCGGCGTGCATCTGGCGCCGGGCGATATCGTCAGCCTGCTGATCGGTGAGCAGCTGCGTACGCCAGCCATTGAGGCGGCGATCCGCGCCGAATGGGGCCTGAACGAACCGCTGTGGTGGCAATATCTGCACTATATGTGGCGCGTGCTGCACGGCGATTTTGGCCGTTCTTACATGCTCAACACTGAAGTCAGCCATCTGCTGGCCACGCAGCTGTGGCCCACCATCAAACTGACGCTGGCGGCGCTGCTGGTCAGCATTATTTTTGCGGTGGTGATTGCCGTCGGCACCGCGCATCGTCGCATTGGTCGCCGCGTGGCTAACGGTGTCGAGCTGCTGCTGGCCTCCACGCCCTCTTTCTGGATGGGCATCGTGCTGCTGTTTATTTTCAGCTTTACGTTGCGCTGGTTCCCGGTGGCGGGCGATCGCTCGCTGTCGTCGCTGGTGCTACCGGCGCTGGCGCTCGGTCTGGCGCAGGGCGCGGTGATCGCTCAACTGCTGCGCCGCGAGCTGGAGCGCGCGCTGGATGCGCCATTCACCCTGACGCTGCGCGCGTGGGGCGTGGGGGAAATCACCCTTCGTCTGCGCCACGCGCTGCGTCATGCGGCGCTGCCCGCCGTCACGTTAACCGGCTGGCTGGTGGGCGGATTGCTGAGCGGCGCGGTGATTACCGAGCAGGTATTTGGTCGTCCCGGCCTTGGCAAACTGACCGTCGATGCCGTGCTGGCGCAGGATCTGCCGGTGGTGCTGGCGGTGGCGATTCTCTCGGCGCTGATCTACGTGGTGATGAGCACCCTGGTTGACATCCTGTCGCTGTGGATTGATCCGCGTCTGCGCGGGGAGAGCAAATCATGATTGCCGTGCTGCAACGTCTTCCGGTTGCGCTGCCCGCCGCGGTGTGGGGAGCGATTCTGTTTCTGATTGTATTGGCTATCGCGGTGATCGCGCCGCAGTGGCTGGCGCACAGCGATCCGCTGCTGGCCGATCCGGTTAACGCGCAGCTGCCGCCGTCGGCGCAGCATTGGTTAGGCACCGACCAGCTGGGACGCGATCTGCTGACGCGTGTGATCTACGGCAGCCGCTATTCGCTGCTGATCAGCGTGGCGGCGATGGCGCTGGCGGTGGTGTTTGGCACTTTGCTGGGATTGGTGGCGGCGCTGGCGCGTGGCGTGGTTGATGAGCTGTTGAGCCGCGCGGTGGATGTGATTTCCGCCTTTCCCGATCTGCTGCTAGCGCTGATGCTGATCGCCTTTACCGGGCCCGGCACTAACAACCTGATTATCGCGCTCGGCGTCGCATCGGTGCCGCGTTTTGCCCGCGTGGTGCGGGCACAAACCTACAGCGTGATGACCTCCGGGTATGTTGAACAGGCGCGCACCTTTGGCCTGTCACGCTTCACGCTGATCACGCGCCACATTTTGCCGCACGCCATTGCGCAGGTGCCGGCGCTGGCCACGCTGGGGCTCGGCACCGCGATTATCGGTACCGCCGGACTGAGTTTCCTCGGCATGGGGCCGCAGCCACCGACCGCCGAATGGGGCCTGATGCTGGCGGAAGGACGCAATTATCTGCGTAACGCGTGGTGGATCGCCGTGTGGCCGGGCGTGTTTATCACGCTGACGGTGATTGCGGTGAATACGCTGGGTCGTTACTGGCAGGCACGTTTTGAAGGACGATCCGCATGAGCCAGCCGTTTATTGATATCCAGAATCTCTCGATTCGTTTCGGGCCGCAGCAGGTGGTGAAAAACCTCAACCTGCAGGTCGCGGCGGGCGAATCGGTGGCGCTGGTCGGGGAATCCGGTTCCGGTAAAACCCTGACCGCGCGCAGCCTGCTTGGCCTGCTGCCGGAGGGCGCAGTGTTAACCGCTGACCGTTTCACCATCGACGGTCGCGATATGCGCCACGCCAGCCGCAGCGACTGGCGCGCGCTGCGCGGTCGCCGCATTGGCTATGTGTTGCAGGACGCGCTGGTGTCGCTCGATCCGCTGCGCCGCATTGGTCAGCAGCTGAGTGATGCCCTAAGCGCCGCCGGTCATCGCGACAATTTGCAGGACAAAAGCCTCGCACTGCTGAAGGCGGCGGGCATTCACGATGCCGAAAGTCGCCTCGAACGCTATCCGCATCAGCTCTCGGGCGGCCAGCGCCAGCGTGCGTTAATTGCTACCGCGCTGGCCGGTACGCCAACCTTGTTGATCGCCGATGAACCGACCACCGCGCTGGATATGACGGTGCAGCGCCAGATTCTGCAACTGCTGGCGCAGCGCCGCCGCGACGGCCACGGCCTGCTGCTGATCAGCCACGATTTGGCGGTGGTGGCGGAACTGGCGGATCGCGTGCTGGTGATGCGCGATGGCGAAGTGGTGGAGCAGGGCAACAGCGGTCCGCTGCTCCATCGTCCGCAACACGCCTGGACGCAGCGCCTGCTGCGCGCGGTGCCAACGCCCGCCACGCGCGGTCTGCGCCTGAGCGCGGCTGAACCGACGCCGCTGCCGCCGCGCCCGACACCCAGCAGCGCACCGTTGCTGGAAGGCATCGGCCTGCATAAAGCCTATGGCGATCGCCTGGTGCTCAACGACATCAACTTCACGCTGCACGCCGGAGAGACGCTTGGCGTGGTCGGCGAATCCGGCTCCGGCAAAACCTCGCTGGTGAAAGTGGTGATGGGCTTAACCGAACCGGACAGCGGCACGCTGCTGCTGGAAGGTGAGCGCTGGGATCGTCTGCCGGAGAAAGCGCGCCGCGCCCGGCGTGCGCGTTTGCAGCTGATCGCGCAGGACCCGTTCAGCTCATTCGATCCGCGCTACACGGTGGAGAAAATTATCGGCGAAAGCCTCGATAGCGCCGGAATTTACGGCGATGCGCGCCGTCAGCGCGTGCGTCAACTGCTGGATGAAGTGCAGCTCGGCGACCGCTTCCTGCAGCGCTATCCGCAACAGCTGTCCGGCGGCCAGCGTCAGCGCGTGGCGATTGCGCGCGCCTTTGCACCGAATCCGGCGCTGCTGGTGGCCGATGAACCGGTCAGCGCGCTCGATGTATCGGTGCAGGCGCAGGTGCTGGATCTGCTGGCCGATATGCAGGCCGAACACGGCACCGCGCTGCTGTTTATCTCTCACGATCTCGGCGTGATCCAGCATCTGGCGGATCGCGTGCTGGTGATGCAGAACGGGCAAGTGGTGGAGAGCGGGGCGCTGCAGCAAGTGTTCGCCGCGCCGCAGCATCCGTGGACGCAAAAACTGTTACAGGCACTGCCGGTCATTCCTGACTGGCAGCCCGCGAACGCATATTAAGGAGAGCAGAATGAGTCAGACACAACGCCAGCTGCGGCTGGGCGCGATTATTCAGGGCGTATCCGGCAACATGTCGGCATGGCGTCATCCCGATGCGGTGGCGGATGCCAGCATTAACATCGATTACGTGCTTGATCTGGCGCGTAAAGCTGAGCAGGCGAAGATCGATTTCCTGTTTGTCGCCGATGGCTTGTACATCACGCCGCAGTCGATCCCGCACTTCCTCAACCGTTTTGAGCCGATCACCTTGCTGTCGGCGCTGTCGCTGGTGACCCAAAAAATCGGTCTGGTCGCTACGCTTTCCACCTCCTACAGCGAGCCGTTTACCGTGGCGCGCCAGTTCGCCAGCCTCGATCATCTGAGCGGCGGTCGCGTCGGCTGGAACGTGGTGACGTCGCCACTGGAAGGTTCGGCGAAAAACTTCTCGCGCAGCACCCATCCAGAACACGACGAGCGTTACCGCGTTGCCAGCGAATATTTGCAGGTGGTGAAAGGGCTGTGGGATTCGTGGGAAGGCGATGCCTTTGTGCGCGACAAACAGAGCGGAGAATTCTTCGCCGCCGACAAGCTGCATACGCTAAATCATAAAGGACATTACTTCTCGGTGCAGGGACCGCTCAACGTCGGTCGCTCGCCGCAGGGCCGCCCGATTGTGTTCCAGGCGGGCGCGTCGGAAGCGGGCAAAGCCTTTGCCGCCGAAGCCGCCGATGCCATTTATACGCGCCAGGAAACGCTGGAGCAGGCGCGCGAATTTCGTGAAGACGTGCGCCGCCGGCTGGTGGCACGCGGGCGCGATGCCGATGATATCCGTGTGTTCCAGGGCATCAGCGTGATTATTGGCGAAACGGAACAGGATGCCGAGCGCCGCTATCAGCAAACCGCCGAGCTGGTGACCATCGATAAAGCGCTGGAGTATCTTGGTCGCTACTTCGAGCATCACGATTTCAGCCAGTACGCGCTGGATGAAGCTTTCCCGGACATTGGCGAGCTGGGCAGCAACAGCTTCCGCAGCACCACCGACAAGATCAAACAGAACGCGCGCGAACGTGGCTTAACGCTGCGCCAGACGGCGCTGGAAGAAGCGACGCCGCGTCCGACTTTCCTGGGTACGGCGCAGCAGGTTGCCGAAGGGCTGGCAAACTGGTTCCTGCAGGGCGCAACCGACGGTTTTATCGTACGTGGCGGTACGCCAACGGCGTTTGATGATTTTGTGGCGCAGGTAATTCCGCTGTTGCAGGCGCGGGGTATTTATCGCAAAGAGTATGAAGGCGAGACGCTGCGTGAAAATCTCGGCTTGCCCGAACCCGAGAATCAGTTTGCGGCGCAGCGGCACAGGGTCGAAGTGGCTTAAAGGTCAAATGAACGCGATGAATCGCGCCGCTACGAATATGTGCGCTTTATGTGTACGGTAATCAATCACCGCACATTCCGTAGCGGCGCAATTTATTGCGCAATGTTGAACATCACAACGCCGTCACGCCCAGCGCGGTGGCGCGATCTTTCCACTCCCGCACTTCGTCATAAAACGCCCGATCGCTCACGCTGAATCCACTAATCAAACACTCCGCTAACAGCTCCTGATAACGCTTATCGCTGGTCAGTTCGCTCAACGCACTGCGCAATTTCTCGAGGGTTGCTGCATCGGTTTTGGCTGACGTAATCAGCGGCAGCGCGGCGCACAGCGGTGTTTCGCCGATGATCTCCAGCCCCGCCAGCTCCTGCGGGAAATTGCGGCGCAGCAGCGCCCAGGTGATGCAATCAATCGCCGCGATATCCGCCTCGCCCGCGCGCAACGCCGCCAGCGACTGACGATGGCTGCCGCTGAAGCGGGTTGCGCTGAAGAATTTCCCGTCCTGCGCCAGCGGCGCAATCACGTAGCGCAGCGAGTTGAAACCGGAGTGGGAATCGTTGCTGTTGCACACCGCGCGCCGTCCGCGAAAGTCGCTCAGCGTCAGGTTCTCATCTGCGCTGCGCACTACCAGCCAGCTGCGATAGCGCTGGCCGTCGCAGCCCTGGGCGCTGGAGAGGAAGGTGCCAACCAGCTGCACATCGGGCAGCAGCTCCACCAACGGATAACCACAGGTTTGGCTCAGCAGCAGCTGGTCATCGCGCCAGTGCGGCAGTAAATCCTGCGGCCAGCTAACTTCAGCTGGCACGCCGCGTTGTTGCAGCAGCGTTGTTAGCGCTGAGGTCAGGCCGATAGTCGCCTGATGGTTGATGTCGTACATCGGTAACGAAAGAGTGGGCATCCTGTGCATCCTTTTGCGTACCCGGATGGGCATTAACCTCGACCGATTTGCGCCAGAAGCGGGTTATCCATTCGCCATAACCGGCGACGCGAAAACCGTGGTTACGCTGGTGATAACCATCGCGATACAGCAAATAGACTTTGCGTAATCCGTACCACGGCAAACCGGGTAGATCGTGATGTACAGAATGATAGTTGAGATTGAGGAACAGCAAACGCCATGGCAACGCGGCTTCGTTATTGACCGAGCGCGCCAGCGGCTCCTCGTCGGCACGATGCTCGTAGAAGGATCGCACTTTGGTCAGCATCAGCGCCGGATAACTCACCGTCAGCACCAACCACAGCGGCGAGAAGCCATGCAGCGCCATCCAGTAAAACAGCCCGCTCAGTAAGGTGAGATGAATAATCCACATCGTCATCGCCGGTTTATCGCGTTGAATAAAGGCATGCACCAGGGTTTTGAGGGTGGCGGCCATATCCAGCAGCGGGCCGAGCAGCAAACGTCCGGGAAAGGTGTTGCGCAGATGAATCACCTGCTGCTGCCACGGCTTGAGTTGCGCCCAGCGCGCCGGCGAAAGGTAGTAGGTTTCCGGATCTTCATCGGGATCGGTCAGCGTGTGGTTGCGGTGATGCGCCAGATGCGAGTCGCGGTATAAGCCATACGGATACCACACCGCCAGCGGCAGCGTGCCGAACAGCTGGTTGAAACGGGGAAAACGCGTCAGGTGGCCGTGAATCAACTCGTGCTGCAGCGACATATACCAGGTGGTAAACAGGACCAGCAGCAGCGTGCTCAGCGTTAACCCCAACGTTCGCCAATAGACAACGCTGGCGAACCAACCGCCGTACACCGCCACCATCAATAGCCACGTTGGCAATTCGCTACGCCACAGCCAGCTGCGCGCCAGTTGATGCACCACGTCACGCTGTTGCGCACTGAGATAGGCGGATGTCCCTTTACTCATGGTGAAGCCGAACCCGTAAACAGTAATTAGGCTTTTGACGATGATTGATCACCGTGATGAACACAAAGAATCTCTTTTTCTTAGTTATGCAAAAAAGTTGATGAAGCGCGCGAAATCTATTGGCTATCAGTCACCTCGTCTGTGGCGTAACCTTGCTGCATTGAAAACGTTCGAGCCGGCGCGGCTCACGAGGAGAATTTCAGCATGAAAAAGATTGGCTTCTTATCTTTTGGTCACTGGACCCCATCATCACAATCCGCCACCCGTTCGGCGCGGGACGTACTGCTGCAATCGATTGATTTAGCAGTGGCCGCCGAAGAGTTGGGTGCCGATGGCGCTTACTTCCGCGTGCACCACTTTGCGCGTCAGTTAAGCTCGCCGTTCCCGCTGTTGGCGGCGGTAGGTGCGCGCACCAAAAAGATTGAAATTGGTACCGGCGTGATCGACATGCGCTACGAAAACCCGCTGTATATGGCGGAAGATGCCGGTGCGGCGGATCTGATTTCTAACGGTCGTCTGCAGCTCGGCCTGAGCCGTGGCTCGCCGGAGCAGGTTATCGAAGGCTATCGCTACTTTGGCTTTGATCCGCAAAACGGTGAGAGCGATGCCGATATGGGCCGTCGCCATACCGAGGAACTGTTGGAAGTGCTGCGCGGTGAAGGTTTTGCTAAACCCAATCCGCAGCCGATGTTCCCCAATCCACCGGGCTTGTTACGTCTTGAGCCGTTCTCGGCCGGTTTGCGTGAGCGTATCTGGTGGGGTTCTGGCTCCAACGCGACATCTATCTGGGCGGCGCAGCAGGGCATGAACCTGCAAAGCTCCACCCTGAAAGATGATGAAACCGGCGAACCGTTCCACGTGCAGCAGGCGAAGCAGATTCGTGCTTATCGTCAGGCGTGGGAAGCGGCGGGCCATCAGCGTACGCCGCGTGTTTCGGTGAGCCGCAGCATTTTTGCGCTCACCAACGACACCGACCGCGCCTACTTTGGTCGCAGTGGACAGGATCGGGATTCGGTGGGTTTCCTCGACGAGAAAACCCGCGCCATCTTTGGTCGCAGTTATGCCGCCGAGCCGGATCAGTTGATCAAACAGCTGGCGCAGGACGAAGGGATTGCCGAAGCGGATACGCTGTTGCTGACCATCCCGAATCAGTTAGGCGTGGATTACTGTGCGCACGTGATTGAGAGCATTTTGACCCACGTTGCACCGGAGTTGGGTTGGCGTTGATGTAATAAATTGCGTCGCTACAACAGATGCACCATTCTGTAGCGGCGCGATTTATCGCGCAATAAATTGCGCCGCTACGAATACCGACTAATTACCCATCAAAACGCTGTTTCCAGTGAATCTGTGACGCAATAATCATCATCCACCAGCGGCAGATAGCGCCATTTATCAAAAGCGGTACAAGGATGCGAAATACCGCA
Organism: Pantoea sp. SS70; assembly: GCF_029866845.1. Classification (NCBI taxonomy): domain Bacteria; kingdom Pseudomonadati; phylum Pseudomonadota; class Gammaproteobacteria; order Enterobacterales; family Erwiniaceae; genus Pantoea; species Pantoea sp. SS70. Next base: position 436,599 of record NZ_CP117200.1, read on the forward strand.
GCCGACCCAATCGCCTACCTGCAGCGGCTCATCCTCCGGCAATAACAGATAAGCATGCTGATCGTTCACATCACTGATACGCAAATGCGTCGCCGCACGTGGCGCGCTGCCATCGGCGTTGCGGATCCACAGCGGATTGGGCAGATCCTGATCGAACGGGACATCGCGGCGGCCAAAATCGACGAATGCCAGGCCCGGCTCCGGACGCGACAATACGCGGCCCCAAATCTCCAGTGCGGCAGCAAAATGATGCGTTGCGCCCGGCTGAGCAAAGGGCGCGATGCGTGCATAGAGTCCGCTGTCGTGCGCCATATAGGCGCCGGACCTGATTAGCGGCGTCACCAGCAGCGGCAGTTTCGCCGCGGTGAAGCACGCTGTCACCACATCAAACCAGGCGCCGCCACCGGCGCTGAGGATGATGTGGTCGCTGGTAAACAGCTGCTTTTCCGCCAGCAATTCAGCGGTAGCGATCATCATCTGGCAGTAATCTTTCACACGCTGAATGCCGCTTTCATCGCGGCCTGCACCGAGCGCGCCTTCATAACCGGCCACGCCCACCAGCTTGAGCGCCGGGCAGGCGGCGATCGCTTCGGCAATCGCCAGCGCATCTTGCTGAGAACGACAACCGGTGCGGCCGCCGCTGACAGACATCTCCAGCAGCACCGAAATCTGGCTGTCGCCGAGGTTCTCCGCCAACAGCTTCACGCCTTGCAGCGAATCGACGTAGCACAGAAAGCCATGATCGGGATGCTGCTGCTGCCATTGCGCAATCCAGCGAATACCCGCCGGATCGACCAACTCGTTGGCGAGAAACACATTGCGGATACCGAACTGACGCAGCGCGCGCACCTGCGCGGGCGTGGCGGCACCCAAACCCCAGGCGCCGCCTGCGCTAATCGCGCGGCGCAGAACGGCAGGCGACATCGAGGTTTTCCCGTGCGCGGCCAGCATCACGCCGTTTTCGCGGCAGAAGTCTGCCAGCTGGCGCAGATTGTTCTCCAGCGCCGACTGTTTCATTATCATCAGCGGCGAAAACACCTGATCGCTGTTCAGCACCGCCGTGCCGAGAGCCAGCGGCGACTCGCCGGCTCCGGCAACCGATTTAAAACGTGGCGCGGTTTGCTGCGCATCCAGTAATCCATCCGCCTGCAGCGGAAAGCGAATCGACATAGATCCTCCTGTTAGTGCTCAAGTACGCGCGATAAAAACTGCTGCGTGCGCGGGTTCTGTGGATTGACGAAAATCTGCTCGGGCGAACCTTGTTCGGCAATCACGCCCTGATCCATAAACACCACGCGGTCAGCGGTTTTGCGCGCGAAGCCCATTTCGTGTGTCACCACCACCATCGTCATGCCTTCACGCGCCAGGCTGCGCATCACTTCCATGACTTCGCCTACCAGTTCTGGGTCCAGCGCCGAGGTAGCTTCATCGAAGAACATGATTTTCGGTTCTACCGCCAGCGCACGGGCAATCGCCACGCGCTGCTGCTGACCACCGGAAAGCTGCGCCGGATAGTAATGCGCGCGCTCGGCCAGTCCGACGCGCGTCAGCGCCGCCATGCCGCGTTTATTGGCTTCGGCTTCCGACAGCTTTTGCGCTTTGATCAGCGCCAGCGTGACGTTGCCGAGCGCGGTTTTGTGCGGGAACAGGTTGAACTGCTGGAACACCATGCCAACGTGACCGCAGATTTCGCTGGCGCGCTTGCGTTGGTGCAGCGGCACGTCGTTGACCCACACTTCACCGCCGTCGGCCACTTCCAGCCCGCTCATGATGCGCAGCACGGTACTTTTGCCAGAGCCGGATGCGCCAATCAGCACCAGCACTTCGCCCGGTGAAACATCCAGGCTGATCTCTTTCAGCACCTGGGTTGCGCCAAATGATTTGGTTATCCGGCTTAAGGTAATCGCGGATTTGCTCATGAGATTTGGCTCCTGGTTTGATGATGTTGAACCCAACGGGAAAGCGGGAAGCAGACGGCGAAGTAGAGCAGGGCGACCAGACCGTAAACCACCACCGGCTGACCGATGCGATCGACAATCGCCTGGCCCTGATGCATCAGTTCGGACATGCCGATCATGCTGACGATCGAGGTGTCTTTGATCAGGGAAAGATACTGGCCCGCTAGCGGCGGCAGCACGATGCCGCGCGTTTGCGGCAGGATCACGCTCATAAAGGTCTGACGCTTCGACAGGCCCAAAATCCATGACACTTCCCACTGGCCTTTTGGCACCGCTTCGATGCCGGCGCGGAACACTTCCGCGATATACGCGCCCTGATAGATGCTCAGGCCAAGAATACCGGCGGCAAACAGGTTGATGTCATAGCCGAAATAGGCGACGCCGAAGTAGATGAACATCAGCGTGATCAGTACCGGCGTGCCGCGAAACAGCTCGGTGTAGATCACCGCAATCTGCTTCAGAACGGGCAAGCGGCTGGTGCGCAACACCGCCGCCAGCAAGCCCAGCAGCGTGCTGCCAATGATCGCGGCCACCGACAGCAGCAGCGTGATACCGAGCCCTTTTATCAGAATCGGTAACGAACTAATGATTAACTCGTTCATAACGCGTTCTCCCGTTTCACTGGATTAGTCAGCCATTTTCTTGCCCACCACCAGGCGGACTTTTTTATCGGGGTCACCAGCGGCGGGTGGAACATGCGCCGTCCTGCCATCGTTCCCAGCCAGGAGAACAGGTTGCTCAGCACCAGATAGACCAGGGCTACGACGCTAAATGTCTGGATATAAAGAAGCGTGCGCGCATTAATCACTGTGGCGGTGCCGGTCAGTTCAGGCAGCGCAATCGCTGACAGCAAAGAGGTGCCGAGCAGCAGCTGAATCAGGTTGTTGATAATGGCGGGCCACACCGCGCGCGCCGCCTGCGGCAGCACCACGGTGAGAAACACCTGACGACGGGGAATGCCCAGCACCCATGCGGCTTCTAGCTGGCCTTTCGGCACCGATTGAATGCCTGCGCGGAAGGTTTCGGACAGGTAGGCACCGACGTTAATCCCCAGCGCCAGCACGCCAGCGGTAAAGGCGCTCATGGTGATGCCGAGCGACGGCAGACCAAAAAAGATGATGAAGATCTGCAGCAGCACCGGCGTGTTGCGGATGAACTCAACGTAGCAGTGACTGATCCAGCGCAGCGGGGCCAGCGGCGACGCTTTCGCCAGTGCCGAGAGCAAACCGAGCGCCACTGCCAGCGCAAACGCCAGCAATGTCACTTGCAAGGTGAGCCACGCGGCGGCAAGAAAAGTGTCGGCGTAGCGCCACAGTGTTAGCCATTGATAACTCATGGTTCTGCTCCTTCGGGCGGCGCAGCAGCAGTTGCCGCGCCGCGTGGGGATCAATATTGCGGATTCAGCGGGTAACGCGGTTTGTTGCCGAACCATTTCTGATACAGCTGGGCGTTTTCACCGGAGGCGTTAATTTCAAACAGGAATTCGTTGAGGTAGTTGGTCCAGACCTGATCGCCCTGCTTCACGCCAAAGGCGTTGTATTCCAGCGGCACCAGCGCTTCATTGGTCACGGTTAACGTTGGGTCGAGCTTGGCCTGATAGGCGAGGAAGTTGTTATCCTCGATCATCGCATCAGCCTGGCCCTGTTTCACCGCGAGGATGGCCGCCTGCGATGAGTCGTACTCCTGAATCTTCACGTCAATGCCGAGGTTGCGCACTTCGTCACCGTTGGTCGATCCTTTCACCGTGGCGATGGTTTTGCCGCCCATATCGTGTGCGGACTGGATGCCGCTGTTCTTGCGCACCAGCATCGCTTCACTCGCCACCACATACGGGTTGGTGAAGCCGATCTCTTTGGCGCGTTCCAGATTGCGGGTGAAGTTGCAGAACACCACATCCACTTTATTGGTTTGCAGATTAGGAATGCGGTTGGCGCTGGTGGTGTTGACCATTTCCAGTTTCACGCCCATCTCTTTGGCCAGCGCTTTGGCGAGATCAACATCGTAGCCGTCCGGGTTGCCGTCTTTATCGTAAAAGCCGAACGGGGCGAAACTCAGGCAGTCACCGACGCGCAGCGTGCCACGTTGCAACACGGTTTGCAGCGCTGACTGCGGCGCGGCACCCGCTGCTTTTTTCTCTTCGGTTGGCGTACAGCCCGCCAGCGTCAGTAATACCAGCGCGCCGGCTAGCGCGTTGAGGCTCACTTTTAGCGATGTTGTCTTCATTGTTATGCTCTCTTTAGAAATTTTGACGAGACGGTGTAATACCGTTATTTCACAGCAAAATAGAAAGGCATCAATTAATAACAGGCTGTCCTGGTGTGGGCGGAGAAAGTAAACATTCGCCAGCCTGTTTTAACCGTAATGTTTATTTACGATCGGTGCGGAAGCATTTCATATCGACTTCGACTTTGCAGTCGACGACTAAATCCTGCACGCTACAAATACGCGCCGGGGGATTTCCGCTAAATATCTCACTGAATACTTTATTAAATGAACTGAAATAACGCGCATCAGTTAATACCGCCGTGACATGCACCACATCCTCGACGCGATAACCGGCTTCGCGCATGATGGTGAGACAGTTTTCGAACGCCAACTGCGTCTGTTCGATGATGCCACCTTCCACCACTTCGCCGTCGCGCATCGGCGTTTGGCCAGAGATGTAGAGCCAGCCATCGGCTTCCACCGCGCGGGCAAACGGAAGTTTCTGCCCGCCGGTACCGGTTCCGCCTTCTACGCCATAACGTTTAATCGTCATCCCTTTCTGCTCCTGTAGCAGCGAATATCTGCTTACTGTGTTGTCTGATATACCAGACTGCTATCTGCAATACTGGATAGGGCAAGATTTGCACAGGAAATTTTCTTTTGCAATATGTGCACAGCGATTTAATTTTTTGTGATGTCGTCGGGATCGCAAAATAAAATTAACTTTTGTCTGCGTTTATATTGGAGTGTGATCGTTATCGTAGTTTTATAAACGTTGAGTGAACGTATTGCGCCATAATGAGGCACCAAAATTGATCGTGCTAATTAATGGCAGGTAATTAATATTTATTTAATCCGGGATGGGTAAAAGCCGATGCGCGGTGTATCATGCCCTTCTTTCATTGCCTTTACCTTTTGTACCCAAGCCACCAAGGAGTGAGTTTATGCCGGACGAAAAACCCTCGCGGGCGCGCGGAGTTGACCGGGTTATTGATATCTTTCGGCAGTTGCACAGCGCACGTCAGCCGATGTCGATGCGCGCGTTGATCGACGCCACCGGCGCACCTCGTTCCAGCATCTATGAATTAGTCAGCCTGCTAAGTGAAGCCGGTTTGGTGGAGCTGGATGCCGAAGGCGCAGTGTTCTTTGGCCGTGAGATGCACTATTACGGTGCGGATTATATGGCGCATAACGATCTGATCCGTCGGGCGCATCAGCTCATGGTGGAGATTGTGGCGCGCCACGGTGAAACCGTGCAGCTCTGCATGCTGGAGGGCAACAAATACACCGTGGTGCTCTCTGAGAGTAATGCGCATCCGTTTAAAATCACTTCGGATATCGGCGTGCGTGTGCCGATTACCTGGACCGCGACCGGGCGTTTGCTGCTGAGTAACTGGTCGGACAGCGCGATTCTGGATCTGATCCCGGAGGAGGATTATCGCCTCGCCAGCGGCCAGATCCTCGATAAGCAGGCGTTTCTTGATGAAATTCATCACGCTGGAAAACTCGGTTACTGCATGACCGAAGGCTTGTCGGAAAGCTTTACCTGCTGCATGGCGGCGCCGATCCGTTCGCGCAGCGGTCAGGCGGTGGCGGCAATCTGTTTTATGGTCAGCCGCGATACGCCGCAGGAGCGTCGCCAGATGCTGCTGCAGGAACTGATCACTTCCGGACAAAAACTCTCTGATTTCACCTAACAGCACCCGCATAAAACTCTGTTACAACTGATTGAAGTGGCGTTTATTCTCGCCACTTAAGGTTGTGTTAAGGTAATTGATAATAATAACTATTCTTTTTACCACGGAGTTTTGGCATGAAAACGCGCCTGCTTTTGGCAATGGGATTACTGGCTTCAACGGCGGCGGCTGCCTCCACGTATCCGCTGACCGTCACCGATATGGACGGCAACACGCAAACCATCAACAAAGAGCCGCAGCACATCATATTGCAGGATGGGCGCGACATTCTGACGCTGGCGCTGCTGGATCGCGACGATCCGTTTAAGCGCGTGGTGGCGTGGAATAATCTGCCGAAAAAGCAGGACACGCAAACCTGGGATGTACTTAAAGGGCGCTGGCCGGAAGCGACGAAAATCGTCGATATGGGTTTTAACGATCAGGGCCAGGTCAATCTCGAAAGCGTGCTGGCGCAGAAACCCGATTTGATGATTGCGCAACTGCGCGCCAAACCGGCGTTACAGCAATCGGGCGTGCTCAGCACCTTGCAAAATCTGCATATTCCGGTGGTGTTCCTGGATTATGAACTGCATCCCGCGCAGAACACCGCGCCGAGCGTGACGCTGCTTGGTAAAGTGCTGAACCGCGAAAGCCAGGCCAAGGCTTATACCGATTTCTATCAGCAGAAATTCGCGCGCATCACCCAAGGCGTGGCGCAAGTAAAAGATAAGCCAACGGTGTTTATCGAGCCGATAGCCGGGAATAGCGACAACTGTTGCTTTACGCACAGCCACAATGGCTGGGGCGGATTGGTGGAAGCGGTGGGCGGCAAAAATATCGGCTCTGAACTGCTGCCGGGCAATGCCGGATTTGTGGCGCTGGAAAAAATCATCGCCATGAAACCGGATGTCTACATCATGACCGGATCGAAACGTTCAAACGCCAATGTGTTGCCGTTTGGTTATGGCGTGCAGCCGGAAGAAGTGAAAGCCACCTTCCAGACGCTGCTGAAGCGCACCGGCCTGGCGCAGATCGAGCCGGTGAAACAGGGCCGCGTATATGGCGTGTACCACCACTTCTATAATCATCCGTACAACATCATTGGCATGGAAATTCTGGCGAAAGATCTCTATCCGCAACAGTTTGCCGATCTCAAACCGAACGCGGATTTCCGCACCATCGTTAAAAATTTCACCACGTTGCCGGATAACGCCATCGATTTGAGTTATCCCGACAACCAGTAATCGCAGGTTTCCCCGTCGCCGTAAGGTCGCCATTTATGGCGACCAATCCGCTCCATCAACATTCCTCAATGACAACGTTAATTGTTATGTTATAACATAACTAAAAACACCATTGCGCGTATGCCTATACGTCTTGTGAACCTTGTCATTTAGAGGAGTTGCTATGTCAGCATTAACCCAAAATCAGGATGGTTTCAAAAAACTTCCCGTCACCGTGCTTTCCGGCTTTCTTGGCGCAGGTAAAACCACGCTGCTCAATCATATTCTCAATAACCGCGAAGGGCGTCGTGTGGCGGTGATCGTCAATGATATGTCGGAAGTGAATATCGATGCCGCGCTGGTGCGCGAGGGCGGGGCAGAGCTGTCGCGCACCGACGAAAAGCTGGTGGAAATGAGTAACGGCTGCATCTGCTGCACATTGCGTGAAGATTTGCTGCTGGAGGTTAATCGTCTGGCGAAAGATGGCCGCTTCGATAATTTGGTGATCGAATCGACCGGCATTTCTGAACCGTTGCCGGTGGCGGAGACCTTCACCTTCGCCGATGAAGAGGGGCAGAGTCTGTCTGAAGTTGCCTCGCTCGACACCATGGTGACGGTGGTCGATGGCTTTAACTTCCTGCGTGACTATGAATCGAATGAGAGCATTCAGTCGCGCGGAGAATCATTGGGCGCTGAGGATGAGCGCACGGTGGTGGATTTATTGGTCGATCAAATCGAGTTCTGCGATGTACTGATCCTTAATAAAACCGACCTGATCAACGAGACGGAAAAAGCGCGGCTGATGGCAATCCTGACGTCACTCAATCCGCGCGCCAACATTATCACCTCTGAATTCGGCAAAGTGGGATTGGATCAGGTGCTCAACACCGGTTTGTTTGATTTTGATGCCGCCGCGCAGGCGCCGGGCTGGCTGCAGGAGTTGCGTGGAGAACACACGCCCGAGACCGAAGAGTACGGCATTCGTAACTTCGTGTTCCGCGCGCGTCGTCCGTTCCATCCGATGCGCTTTGCTCACTTGATTGAAAATGAGATGCACGGCGTGGTGCGTTCCAAAGGCTACTTCTGGCTCGCCAGCCGTCCGCGTCATGCCGGTTCATGGTCGCAGGCAGGCGGCGTATCGCGTCAGGGTTTAGCCGGCCTGTGGTGGGCCAGCGTGCCAAAAGATCGCTGGCCGGAAGATGCGGAAAACCTTGGCTACATCTTAGAGAACTGGGTTGACGGCAGCGGCGACGCGCGACAGGAACTGGTGTTTATCGGCATAGAAATGGATGAAAACGCGCTGCGTAGCAAACTGGAACAGGCGCTGTTAAGCGATGAGGAAATGGCGCTCGGACCCGATCACTGGGTGGAATTCCCCGACCCGTTCCAGCCATGGTTTAACTGATTAGTCAGGTCGCCATTCCTGGCGACCTTCATAATTACACATTCCCAACCCACATCGACACCTCAACCCCATCGTTAAATGGCAGCGACATAAAACCACGATTACTGTGCACCAGCTCCAGATACTCCGGGCTGAAGTCGGCATCGTCGGCAACAATCAGCGCGCCGGGACGCAAAAACGGCTGCACCAACGTTACAATCTCCGGGTAAATCGCTTTTGCACCGTCCAGCACCAGCATATCGATGGTGGCCGGTAGATCGCGGCTCAATGTCTGCAACGCATCGCCCACGCGCACCTCAATCAAATCGCTGACGCCGGCATCGGCGAAATGGTTACGGGCTAACGCGACTTTCCCCGGCTCAAACTCGCAGGTGATGATGTTACCGCCGCCGTTATCGCGCAGCGCCGCCGCCAGATGCAGCGTGGAAATGCCGAATGAGGTGCCAAATTCAACGATGGTTTTGGCATTGCTGCCGCGCGCCAGCATATACAGCAACTTGCCGGTTTCACGTGATACCGCTAACGGCACCTCTTTTAGATGTCCATAAAGTTCCAGGTAATCGGTTTTGCTGTGTAGCAGGCGATGTTGTTCGGCGTCAGTCATGGTTCTGAAGGCGTTATTGGTTGGATGCGCCATATTATCGGCCAGCTCAAACAGGTAATTCAGCAGCGGCGCCAGTGGCGCAGAGGTTAAGGTATTCATGTTGTTCTCCGTGCAGACAAATGGATTTTGCTGTGCCAACAGAATACGATGAATTATTCGCATTTCACTATTCGTGTTCAGGAGATGATGATGACTGAGCCACGTAACATTAAGATTTCACAAAGGAAAAGACCCAGGCAGGCGCGTTCCAGCGAGCTGGTTTCCGCCATTTTGCAGGCGGCTACTCAGGTTTTGGAGCTGGAAGGCGCCACGCGTTTCACCACGGCGCGGGTGGCGGAACGCGCGGGCGTCAGTATTGGATCGCTGTATCAATATTTTCCCAATAAGGCAGCTATTCTTTTCCGATTACAAAGCGAAGAGTGGCTACGCACTAGCGATTTGTTAAGTGCGATTCTGCGCAATACCGCCAACATGCCGCGTCAACGACTGCACGATCTCACACTGGCGTTTTTGCATTCGGAATGTGAAGAGGCGGCGATGCGCACCGCGCTGAATGACGCCGCACCTTTGTATCGTGATGCGCCGGAAGTGCAGGAAGCGCGCGCGGCGGGTGAAAATGTCATCAGCGATTTTCTGCGTGAAGTATTACCGCACTCGGAGGAAAGTGAACGATCGCGCGCCGCAGATTTATTGAACAGTACGCTGGGCAATGTTGGGAAACATTTTTCCGAATCGCCGCGCACGCCAGCAGAGATTCAGGCTTACGCGCAAGAGATGGCGGCGATGTTTTGTGCCTGGATCAGGGAAAAAGGCGCCGATTTACAGTAAAAGATGGACTGGAAATCTCTGAAAGCGGTTAACAAACTCATTATTCACATTCTCAATAATCCACACCGCGAGTAAGCTTAACAAAACTTTATTGAGCCGAATGAGCAAACGGGAGAGCAAAATGGCAGTGAAGATGATTGCGGTGGATATGGATGGCACTTTTCTCGATGACAACAAACAATACAACGCGCAGCGCTTTGCGCGTCAGTATGCGTTGCTGAAAGAGAAGGGCATTCGTTTCGTGGTCGCCAGCGGCAATCAGTATTATCAGTTGCTGCGCTACTTTCCTGATATCAAAGACGAGATCGCTTTTGTTGCGGAAAACGGCGCCTGGGTTTCTGACAGTAATGAAGAGATCTTCTGCGGCGAACTGGCGCAGGAGCGCGTGCATCAAATCCTCGACATCCTCGCCAAAGAGCCGGACATCAGCACCGTGGTCTGTGGCCGCAACGGCGCGTACGTGCACACCTCAATGTCCGACGAAGTGATTGCCATGTTGGCGAATCACTATCATCGTCTGGAAAAGCACGACAATCTCTACGATATCGACGACACCATCTTTAAGTTCTCGCTGAATCTGGCGCACGAAGGCGTTGATGCCTTGATGGAACGTCTGCACGCTGAGTTGGGCGCGATTGAAAACATCATGCATCCGGTTTCCAGCGGTTTTGGGTTTGTGGATTTGATCATTCCTGGCTGCCACAAAGCGCACGGAATCGCGCTGCTCCAGGAAAAATGGGGCATTGATGATTGTGAAGTGGTGGCGATAGGCGACAGCGCCAATGACATCGAAATGTTGCGTCAGGCGTGCTATAGCTTCTCAATGGCGAACGCCGCCGCGCCAGTCAACGCCGTGTCGCGTTACAGAACCGAAAGCAACAATGACGAAGGCGCGCTTAACGTGATCGCTCGCATTTTGGCGCGCGAAGTGCCGTTTGGCTGATGTTACTGATGCGGAGCGTCATTGCAGGCAATGACGCTCAAGCAGAATGCTAGTTGTTAATTCATCTCACTTACTAGTACCCGTCATATACCTCATTGAGAAAGGGTTATAACGCATAAACCCGCCTGATTTGTCAAAAGTGACCAATGTTGTCGCTCTAATCTTTCCTTTATATATAAGACAATAAAGTATTATTGGAATTGAATCCGAAATTTACTGATAAAATAAAAGCATTATAATGCAATGGTTTGAGGGCTTTTTTACCTTCAACACATCTTGCGATAACTTCACTTGTCTTATAAATGGGTAGGAAAATTCCCTCGAATTAACTTATTACTCTGTTTTTATAAGTTCATCCAGTTGAAAAAATAATGATTACAATTGAAAGGCAATTTAATACTCGATGCTGACTCGATTAACTGAGTGTTTTTTTCTTTTAATTTAAAAGTAATTAAATAATGGTTACAGCTTTAATTATGCTTTGATAAGCTGAGATTAACTTTTAGATCGCAGAGGATTGATTTTAATCTTAAGATGATATCTTTATTCAATCTTATGCATTAATATTCAACGCAGGGAGTGCTCGAGTTATGTCATCTCCATTTAACTTTCTAATAAGAATTCGTTTTTATTTGTTTTTCATCCTTCTTTGCTTTATTGGAGGCACAACATGGGCATTGCAAAAGCTTGGGCTAAATAATAGCCTTCCATTGTGGTCAGCAGGGATGCGGTTTTTGATTGCAAGTGTAATTATTATTTTTTATTTGATTTTAAGTAAAGGGATTTATATTAATTACGCCGTTTTCAGTCTTGCTGCAGCTAACGGCCTGTTTTATTTTTCGATTCCATTTGGAACAGTTTATTGGGCATCAACATATATACCTAGTGGATTGGTAGCTGTTTTAGCTTCTGGAATTAGCGTATATGCACTGCTTCTAAACCATTTCTTACGCGGAAAGCCAGCAACTGGAAGGCAATTATCAGGTGTTTTCTTTGCCATCATAGGTGTATGTGTGGTTTTTGGTGAAGGAGCATCTTTACCGGGCAATGAAAAAAGTATAATTGCTATGTTAGCAGTGTTAGGAGCCATGGGCAGTTCAGCCGCTATAACGCTCAAAGTTCAAAAGCATATTAAAACTCTTCCACTTCTTAGTTTTGTTGCATTTTCCATGCTGAGTGGTGGTTTTTTACTCTTGATTACGAGCTTAATAATTGAAAGTGGTAACCGTTTCTTTTATGGGGAGAGCTTAGGAGCGATCCTTTATTTAGCAGTAATAGGATCAGTATTAGGATTTACGCTTAATATTACTTTGCTTAAACATTGGCATATTTCTAAAGCTACATCTCATTTATTCATCTCCCCAGTTATTGCATTGTATATGGGCTTCATACTTCTTGATGAAAATATTACCACGACTGTGATTATAGGCACCGCGGTTGTTGTTCTCGGAGTAATGTTAATCGTTTTGCCAAAACGCGAAAAGGAAACTCTTAATGTCAACTCTACAAAAAAACCTGGCCATAATCTGTCAGAATAGAAAGCTACCATTTGTGTTTGAAGAAGCTAAGGCAATGGGTGTCGAAATTACATTTTTTTATAACGATAATGAGTCTCCACCGCCGGAAATTCCCGGTGTTGTGAGAAGCATTGCTTTGCCATTGTTTGAAGATGAAGATAAAGCACTAGATATAGTCATGTTAGAAAATAAAGTGCGCCGAATTGATGGTGTTTTAACACTATTTGAACCGGCGTTAGATTTCGCCGCTAAAATTGCTAACAGGTTGGGATTACCTTTCTTACCTGAATTCGTAGTAGAGCAATGTAGAAACAAAAATATGACTCGGCGCGTTCTGCATGATAACGGCCTAAACACACCCTCCTTTATTGAGATTAAAGAAGGAGAATACCCAGACATTGATCAAATAAAATTTCCGCTTGTAGTGAAGCCTACTAATGGATTTTCCAGTCAAGGTGTTACACGAGCTAACAACCCTGATGAATTGAGAAATGCTATTGATAAAGTATGGGAAATTAACCGCACGCAATTGAAAGATTTCATCTATGACAAGGGTGGTGTTTTACTTGAGTCATTTATCGATGGGCCGGAGTTCGCAATCGAAACATTTTCGCATCGTGGTGAGGTGACAGTGCTCTCAATCGGCGATAAAGGTAATGGCAAAGGTCCATACTTTGAAGAAGGTGTTTATATCGCACCTGCTGATATTGATGAGAAACTGCGAGATGAAATTGTAGATGAAGTTAGACGTGCAGTTAAGGCGCTAGGAATTAATGAGGGACCAGCACATGTGGAACTGCGTATTGACCAAAAGCAAGTGCCTTTTGTTATAGAAGTCGCACCACGCGTGGGTGGATCCGGAATATCACATTATATTGTGAAAGCAAGCACGGATATAAACTTCCTGCAGTTGGTTATTTGCCACGCTTTGGGTATGGAATTTCCCCAAAAAATGGGGGCATTAGTAAAGCCGATATCTACTGCCGGAAATTATATTATTCCTGTGCAGGGAGATGGAATCTTTGTCGAGATTGATGGATTAGCAAATGTCCGTGAGAAATCTGAGGTGGAATATGTTTTTGAATTTATGGAGCCTGGGCATAAAGTTCTTCCATACCCTCATTTTTCAGGTTACCCAGGATTTATTTTAACACGTCATACTGACCATGAAGCTTGTGAATCTTTTTATAACGATTTACAAAAAAATCTAAAAATAAAATATTTATAGATTCCATAGTTAAGGAGAATGATATGGATCGTAAAATAATAATTCACACTTTGGGGCCAGAAGGAACTAATTGTGAGAAAGCAGGTTATCTTTGGCTGGAAAGTAAGAAGGTTTATGGTGATGTTAAGCTTTATTCAACTCTTGAGGATGCTCTGATTGAAGTCAGGAAGAATACACATGATCTATTATTAGGATGTGCCGTCTATCCAGACTTACATAAAATTGTATTTGAGAACTTAGACTTTTTAGAAATTCAGGATAGTTTTGTAATGCCAACATGGAACATGGTATTAGCAAAAAATCATAGTAGTTCGTCAAATATGGAAAAAATTATAATTGCTTGCCATCCTGCGCCATCCCATCTCGCTTATACATACAGCCAGAATGTTCGTTTTGTATCAAGTAATGTACAGGCAGCGCTGGAGTGTGTTAGTGGAAAGGCTTCCGCGTGTATAACAACATTAAAAGCTGCACAAGATAATAATTTAAAGGTCATTCAAGACTTTGGTGAAGTACCAATGTGTTTCACTCTTCATGGTCATAAACGCTAAGGAGTATTTTTATGGAATGGGTTAAGGATAAGGTTATTATTGAATTATGTCCTCGTATACATGAGTTCAATAAATTGCAAAGTGCTACAGGCGCGGTAGTATGTAACATAGATAAAGCTGAGTATTTGCTGGATGAAATTATAGGTTTGGCTGGTGAGATATTGTCTGCTCTGAAGCAATCCGATTATGCCCTACAATTGAATACAGACCTTCGTGAATGGAAAAAAGCTGGATTAAATACTGTACCATGTTTTAAACGGTCATTAGATAGCTATGAACCACCTGTAGATGGCGGCAAAACTTTTTTCCTGGCTACAATCATTACGCCTAATAGTCATAAAGAAAAAGGATATTGGCTGGAGTGCTTTTTGGCTCAACGAAAACAACCCGATGTCTTGCTGCCAATTATGTCTGATTTACCACATCCACAAAATGTCAGCCAAACAATGCACCTGATTGCTTCGTCTTCTGGTTTCAGTGTTGGACACTGCTTAGTCTTCTTTCCAGAAAACGTTAAAACAAAAAATAGGGTTGTTAAACAACATTTTGCGATGTTCTTTTTTAATAAATTTCATGCTATCTATCAAAAAGACACATTGCGTAGAGTAGAATCATTATTGGAGTTTGAAGGGAAATCATCTCATTTACTAAGCGCAGAAAATTGCTATGCAGCGCGCTCGGTATGGGGATACTTGCACGACTATTATCACCACTGCGGACCCCGTCCTTTTAATACAAATATTCACGTTAAAATGAATTTTTGGGTAGGTGTTTTAGAAGAAATAAAAGTTGATTGCCAAACCATTATTAGAGTGCAACAGCAGCATTATCCTTGGTGGCGAGAAGTGACCGAGTTTATTTTATTTGAGAGGTTGGTCCGTTACCCTGCTCAACACGATGCGACGAGTAATTTTGATGCGGCAACTGGGGTTTTATTGTTCTCCTGGCTTAAACGCCGAGGGCATGGTATTAGCATTTGCGATTCTTCTGGCAAAGCTATAATGGATTTTGAAAAGTGTTTGACTGGCTTGCATGCCCTTATTAAGGAAATAGAAGGGCTTGAAGAGATCGAGGATGATGCAACTTATAAGCAAGAAGTTGAAAGTTTTGTAATGAAAGAACTTGAGCCAGGTAATCTGAATGATCGATATATTATCCCTGATGATTATCTTATTCATGATATGAATATGAAAGTTAACATACCAATTCTCTTTTTTTAACTGCGCCATATTTTTGAAATTTTTGATAATGAAAGTAGACATAAGCGCACCAATCAAGGTGCGCTACTCATTCTTTTAAACCTTATGCAAAGTACCCGCCTTCACGCATATCCTGCAATAACCCCGGCCCGCTCGGCTGCCAGTTAAACGTCTGACGCGTCCACGCGCTGGATGACGGATTATCGGTAGAGGCGAAAAATGCCATCCAGCCTAACCACGCTTTTGCTTCTTCCAGCGTCAGGCTTTTCACCGGCAGTGATAATCCGGTGCTGATGGTTTCGGCAATCTGCCGGAATGGCACCCCTTCTTCCTGTACTGCATGCAGAATCGCGCCCGGCTCAGCTTTTTCAGCCGCGAGGCAAAACAGTTCAGCGGCATCATAGCGATGCACCGCGGGCCAGCGATTCTCACCCTTGCCGACATACACCGCTGCGCCTTTTTCCTTCGCCATATTGATGATCATCGGAATAAATCCGTGATCGCCTGCGCCATGTACGGTTGGCGGTAAACGCACCAGCGCCACGCGCACACCGCTGTCGGCCAGCGCCAGCGCGGCGACGTTGGAGTTGGAACGTGGATGCGCCCCCGCTGCCGGTTGAATCTGTTCGGTGGCGAGACGTCCCGGCGATACCAGCGCGGTGCCGGTGGTGACAATCAGCGGGCGATCTGAACCTGCCAATACGTCACCCATCGCCAGAATCGCGCGTTGGTCGACCTCGGCGGCATGATCCATGCGGCTGAAATCATGAATATATCCTGCATGGATCACGCCATCGCTCTGTTCGACCGCCTTACGCAGGCCGTCGAGATCTTGCAGATCGCCGCGAATCACCTGCACACCTTGCTGCTGCAGTTTTTCTGCGGAAGCCTCGCTGCGCGCCAGACCTTGCACCTGATAACCGCGCGCCTGCAGTTTTTTTACAATGGCGGAACCGATAAAGCCGCTCGCCCCGGTCACAAAAATTCGCATATTGGTGCTCCACTTTTTCAAAGTTGAAGCACTATCATAAAAGTCTGCAACGCGACGAAAAGTCGTGAGCTTATACAGGTATACGCACTAACAGGATAAAGGCATGGCTCCCCAAGATGACAACCTGCTCGGCAACTATCTGCGTGAACGTCGCCAGCGGCTGGATGCGGCGAAACTTGGTTACACTCTACTTCGTCGCCGCACGCCGGGCCTGCGCCGGGAAGAAGTGGCGGTGCGCGCGTGTGTCAGCACTACCTGGTATACGTGGCTGGAGCAGGGCAGAGGCGGCGCGCCATCGGAAGAAGTATTGGAACGTTTAGCCCGCGCATTAGAGCTGAGCGCCGCCGAGCGCGATCATCTGTTTTTGCTGGCGCAAAATCGTCTGCCTGGCGTGACATGGCAGGCGGGCGTGGATGTTTCGCCATCGCTGCAGCGCGTGCTCGACAGCATGGAGAACACGCCAGCGCTGGTCAAAACCGCAGAGTGGCAAGTGGTGGCGTGGAACCGTGCGGCAACCAAAGTGTTTGTCGATTACGCTGAACTGCCGCCTGCGCAGCGCAATATCCTGCTGATGATGTTTCGTAACGAGGAGATGAAAAAGCGTCTGCCGGACTGGCATAAAGTGACACGCGGCATGGTGGCTAACTTCCGCGCAGATGTGGCGCGCACCGGTGCCAGCGAGCATGTGCGCGCGCTGGTGGAGGAGCTGTGCGAGATGAGCGACACCTTCCGCCAGCTGTGGCAATCACAGGAAGTGAGTCAGCATGGCGAAGGTGTTAAACAGCTGTGGCTGCCGGACGAAGGCGTGCTTGAGCTGGAATACAGCACCTTTGCGGTTGAAGGTAAACCGGGTTTAAGCCTGGTGGTGTTTAATCCGCGTCAGCAGCACGACCGGGAATGTGTGGCGCGGCTGATGGCACGTCCGTAGCGGCGCGAAAGTGGGCTTCCATCTCATCCAGCGCCGCCTGATTCTCCAGCCCCCATTGATACATCTGCTCGATCGGTGCCGCGAACGTCATGCCGAGCGGTGTTAGGCGATAATCGACTTTCGGCGGCACCACATCATAAACGTGACGCGCAATCAGCCCGCGCTGCTCCAGCTCTTTCAACGTCTGAAACAGCATCTTCTTCGAAATTCCCTGCAGGCTGCGCTGCAGCTCGCCGGTGCGCGCGCGATGGTTAGGCCAATGATAGAGCGCATGCAGAACCATGCTGCTCCATTTCACCGAAAACAGATCCATTAAGCGTCGCGGCGGCGAATCCGCATAAAAAAACAGTTTACCGTCTACCATCGCGGGCATAGTTCTCGTCTCCTGAATGGTTACCAAAAGGTAACTACTATCAATTTTGCACCATGTTAACTATAGTCTGCCGCCTTCAGCTAGCCAAAGCCAACTCATTTCGGAGGCCCTATGAAAATCAATGCATTAGTCGCGCACGACGCGGCCCAACCGCTCTCTTCAGGCCAGATTGCATTGCGACCGCTGCAACAGCAGGATGTCAAAATTGAAATTCTATATTGCGGTGTGTGCCATTCGGATCTGCACATGGCCCGTAACGAATGGGCGGTCAGCCGCTATCCGCTGGTGCCGGGACATGAAATTGTCGGACGCGTTGTTGAAACCGGCGCGGACGTAACGAATTTCAAAGCCGGTGATGTAGTTGGCGTCGGCGTAATGGTCGATTCCTGCCGCGAATGCCATTTCTGTCAGCAGCAAGAAGAGCAATATTGTGAAGCCGGCTTTGTGGCGACCTATAACGGCATCGACAAATACACCGGCGACAGCACGTGGGGCGGCTATGCGCAGAATGTGGTGGTCGATCAGCACTTTGTGGTGTCCGTACCGCAAACCTTGCCACTGGCTGGCGTTGCACCGCTGCTGTGTGCGGGCGTTACCGTGTGGTCGCCGCTGCGTCACTTTAACGTAAAAGCCGGCGATAAAGTTGGCGTAGTCGGTTTGGGCGGATTAGGGCATATGGCAGTTAAGCTGGCGAGCGCAATGGGCGCGGAAGTCACGCTTTTCACCACTTCACCCGGCAAAGGTGAAGATGCGCTGCGCTTGGGTGCGACGCGCGTGGTGGTTTCACGTGACGCCGGGCAGATGGCCGCCGCGCAGACTTCACTGGATTTCATCGTAGACTGCGTCTCGGCTCCGCACGATCTCGATCCTTACCTTGCCACGCTGAAAACCAACGGTCGCCTGGTGCTGGTGGGTATCCCGGAGCAACCGCACCAGTCTCCAAATGTGACGCCGATGGTAAATCGTCGTTTGAGCATTAGCGGCTCATCAATTGGCAGCATTCAGGAAACTCAGGAGATGCTGGATTTCTGCGGCAAGCACAATATCACTGCTGATATTGAAGTGATTGCCGGTCAAGAGATCGAAACAGCCTTCGCGCGCATGTTGAAGGGCGATGTGAAATATCGTTTCGTTATCGATATGCAAGCGACACGCTGGTAAAGCGTTATTGCCCGCACGTTGTGGCGGGCGATTTCATGCTGAAATCGCTTAAATAAACAAACTCATACTATTGATATCATTCATTTTAAGTCTCTAATTCGCAGTGTTAGCTCGCCAGAGAAAAAATGGCTCTCATAGTTACAACATACTTTTAGAAAACTGCGTAACAACTCGCGGGTTTAACTCTTTAGCGGCCTGCCGGTCGAACAGCAAAATCTGGCTTCTACATGCCCAACTGGGGCAATCCATCCGTTCACAACTCACTGCATCAATCTTTTCCGCGTACATGGAAATGTCACTTCCGCTAAAAAACGAATTTCACCTATCTTATTAAAAATAGGTCTTTATTTTTGTGGCATGTAAATTGCTAAGTTGGGTCCAACTTTTTAATCGATATCAAACCCATGAAAAAAATCATCACCTTCGGAACCTTCGATGTGTTCCATGTTGGGCACTTACATATCTTACAGCGAGCAAAAATGCTGGGTGACTGGTTAACCGTCGGGGTCTCTTCGGACGCCTTAAACTTCCATAAAAAAGGGCGCAACCCGGTTTACGATGAAAGCGACAGAATGTCGATCATCGCGGGAATCAAATATGTCGATGAAGTGTTTCTTGAAGAATCGCTGGAATTGAAGGCTGACTACATAAAAAAATACAACGCCAATACGCTGGTAATGGGTGATGACTGGAAAGGGAAGTTTGATAAGTTTTCTTCACTGGCTAAAGTCATTTATCTTGAGCGCACGCCTAGTATCTCCACCACGTCTTTAATCGAAATAATAAAGAAGCGCTAATGCCATCAGCCCGCATACAAGGCTATTTTATCGCATCAGCGATAACCTGCGCTGCACGCTCATCGGCTTTGCCGTCATTTAATGCATTGCAATACTCGGATTTTAAAGGGATTTAGTGAACGCGCGGAAATGTTATTTCCATTTGCGGAAAAGATGATGCCTAACATTAATACAGCAATCGTTACGTTCCATGTCGTCGCGGCACGTCACATCCTGCAATCACTTTTTGCACCATCCTGAATAAACATTTCCCGCAACGCTCCGATAACTCCCTTACAAACCATACAAAAATAATTAACGCAGGAGCAGGGAAGATGGGGCTGGTATCCCGATTACGTAATGTGCGCATCACGCGTAAACTGTCGGCAGGATTCGGCATCGTGCTGTTGTTAGTGGCGCTGGCAACCGGATTAAGCGTGCAGCGTTTTAACGCCATTCATGACATCTATCAGAAAACCAACCTGATTTATGACATCAACATTGAAGTGTTCCAGGCCAAAATCAACCGCCTAAAATATCTTTATGGGGACGACAAATCCGGCCAGGTGATGGCGAATTACGTCACGCATGCGCAGCAACTCACCAGCGATGCGAAGCAACTTTCATGGTCGGAAGGTGCCAGAGCGCGGGTGGATGAACTGGGAACGCACCTCGCCAGTTTCCAGAACAGCATTGGCGCGATGACGCAAGCCACGCAGCAACTCAATAGCCTGCGCTCGCAACTTGACGCTTTAAGCCGGCAAGATATGACTTCGCGCTACACCCAACTGATTCGCACACCGGTTACTGATCCTGAACTTACCAATCAAATTTACCAGCAGCTGTTCGCTATCAGCAATGTGCGCGAAGAAGCCTGGGCGCTGCGTTTTAACGTCAGCGATGCGCTGCGTAAAACGCTGGAGGATCATTCCCAGCAGACGGATCAAGGCATGAAAGCGCTGCTGGCGCAGTTGCCACCGGAACAGCAGGGCGAATTCACCGCACTGTGGCAGGACACCGAGAAATTCAAAAGCCTGAGTCTGCAAGCGGCGGATGCCTATGGCCAGCTGCGTGCGGCGGAAGACACCGTCAAAGTGGCGGGCGACAAGAGCAGTGCAGCGATCAAACAGATCATTACCATCGTCAAAGCGCGTAACGATGAACTGGCCAACGGCTCGGCGGCAATTTCGCTGCTGATTGGTGGTCTGGCGATTTTGTTCGGCGTGCTGGTGGCGTGGTACATCATTCGTCAGATCACGCGTCCGGTATTCCATAACCTCGAACTGGCGGAGCGCATTGCCAATGGCGATCTCAGCTCGCAGTTTGCCACCAATCGGCATGATGAACTCGGCAAGCTGACTTCGGCGATGGGACGCATGAACGAACGGCTGCGCAGCATGATCGGCGATGTGCTGAGCAGCGTTAGCAGTGTATCGCAGGCGGCCAGCGCCATTAATCAAGGCAACCTCGATTTGTCTTCACGCACCGAACAACAAGCGGCGGCGGTGGTGGAGACCGCTGCCAGCATGGAGCAACTCACCGCCACGGTGAAAAACAACGCCGCCAATGCGCGACAGGCGAGTCAGATTGCGGCGGAAGCTTCGTACAACGCCAACAAAGGCGGCATTGCGGTGCGTGATGTGGTGAACACCATGGGCGAAATCTCTGACAGCTCGAAGAAGATTGCCGATATCACCGCCGTGATTAACAGCATCGCGTTTCAGACCAACATCCTCGCGTTGAACGCGGCGGTAGAAGCCGCGCGTGCCGGCGAGCAGGGACGCGGTTTTGCCGTGGTCGCCAGTGAAGTGCGCAATCTGGCACAACGCAGCGCCGGTGCGGCGAAAGACATCGAACAGTTGATCAATGAATCGGTCGGACGCATCAGCAATGGCCACCAGCAGGTGGCGCGCGCCGGTGAAACCATGGATCAGATTCTCGGCAGCATTGCGCGCGTGAATCAAATCATGGAAGACATTTCCGCCGCGTCGGATGAACAGAGCCGCGGCATCGAGCAAATTGCCCGTGCGGTCGGCGAGCTGGATACCACCACGCAGCAGAACGCCACGCTGGTGAGCGCCTCTTCGCACTCGGCGAACTCCCTGGAAGAGCAGGCGCTGATGCTGGAGCGATTGGTGTCGCAGTTCCGCCTGCAAGGTGCTGCACGTTAGAAAACAGCGTGGAAGTAGCTCCAGATCTACTTCCACGGTCTTTCTTTTAGTCAGCTTGCGACACTTTTGTGCGGCCGCAGAATTGCAAGGTAAATATTCTTAAAATAAAGCGACCTGCCGCCGATATTTCCCGTTAAACTGCAATTCTTGTCGTCCTGATACTTTCCTTGCATGAACTACTACTCACCTGACGATAGCCATTTGAAGCGGCGATCCCAACGCTTCGTCCGCCGCATGTTTATCATGCGTCAGCTCGGCACGATGTTATGTTTTTTCCCGATTCTCTCAGTACTGATGGAGCGGGATCGTGGCCTGGCGTTTAGCGCCCTGTTATTTGTGAATGCGTTTCTCTGGCCGTGGCTGGCTTATCAGCGCGCGCTGCGGGCCGAAGATTCCACCGCCACCGAGCGACACAACTTAACCCTTGATGCCGCCTTTGGTGGCATTTGGGTAGCGCTAATGGCGCTGAGTCCGCTACCTTCCTTTGTCATCATGGCGGTGCTAGCCTCGGACCGCTATGCAGCGGGCGGTGCTGCCCAGTTGATTGCAGCGATGCAGGCATTTCTCTGCGCCTTTGTGCTGGTATGGCTGGTGGATGGCGCAGGCGTTGATTTGGCGTTCAGCACGCGAACTGTCTGGCTGAGCCTGCCGCTGGCAACCTGCTACATGCTGGTACTCAGCGTCACCTCGTACAATCTCACCTGGCAACTGCGTAAACGTAACCGCGAGCTGGAGCGCATTGCGCTGATGGATCCCGGTCTGGGGATTCCCAATCGTCGCTTGTTTGAACGTCGGCTGGAGAGCGAATTTCTCAGCACGCGTCGTGGCGACAGCGCTGGCTATTTACTGCTTATAGACCTCGATTATTTCAAATCGGTAAACGATACCTGGGGCCACGAAGCGGGAGATTTCCTGCTGGCGGAAATTTCATCGCTGCTGCGAAATCATGTGGGATTGCAGGATATTCCAGCGCGTTTTGGCGGCGATGAGCTAGGCGTGATTGTGCATCATGCCAGCGACGAATCGGTGGTGGCGCTGGCCCAACGTTTGCAGGAAAAGATTGCGCAGGTGCGTTTACCGGCATCGACGGAGTTTCGTTGTTCGGTGAGTATAGGTATTGCATCGGCAGCGCATGCAGAATCCATACGTCACTGGTTGCGGCATGCCGATGAAGCGCTGTATGAGGTGAAACGCGCCGGACGCAACGGCGTGCGCTTGTGGCAACCGTCGCTGGCTGGCGCGGCCTGAATTACACGAACTCGGGTTCGCAGTTCACTGGGAAGTTAAGCGAGTTAGCAATAAAGCAGGCTTCGTGAGCCTGATGATGCAGTTCACGCGCGCGGTCCGCATCCGCCGGATCGCGCAGCGCAATGCGCGGTTTCAACGTGATATTGGTAAACCGACCGCGCGTGCCCTCAATCATTGTCCCTTCCGCTGCATCTTCATAAGCTTCCACCACAATTCCGGCGTCAGAACATAAATGCAGATACCACAATTTGTGGCATGCCGAGGCCGAAGCCAGCAATAACTCTTCCGGATTCCAGCGCGTCGCATCCCCGCGAAAAGCCGGATCGGCGCTTAGCGCTATCGTCTCTTTGCCAGCGGCAATCAGCTCCGCGTTACGATCGTAAGCAGTATAAGATGCGGTGCCGTTGCCGCGGTTGCCGGTCCAGCGCACCGTGACCTGATAATGGTGTTCTTTTGCTGCCATTACTGATGCTCCTTTTAAAATGAACATGACATCAGCAGACTATCAGGAATTGCTGCTACAACGCCTGCGATCGGTGATATCGATTTTCATGAAAGGAAAGGGGCCGTGTAATTTGTTTATAGCGAAAGCTGTTAGGTAAACTTAAGGAATCGGATAACGTTTAAGGGAAAATTTACCATGTTAGAGACAAACCGCCTGATCCTCCGACAATGGCAGCAAACAGACTTACAACCCTTTGCCGAACTCAATGCCGATCCCGAAGTGATGAAGTATTTCCCGAAAACGCTGAGTCGTCAGGAAAGCGACAACGTCGTTGCAAGATTTAAGGCGATGATTGTTGCAAACCAGGGTTGGGGTTTTTGGGCCGTTGAGATGAAAGCCACCGGCGAATTTGTCGGCAGCGTGGGTTTAGCACAGCAGCCAGATCGCTTCGATTTTTCTCCCTGCACGGAAATTGGCTGGCGTATTAATAAAAAGTTCTGGGGGCAGGGAATCGCCAAACAAGCCGCCCAGGCATCGTTGGCTTACGCGTTTAATGTTTTGCATCTTCCCAAGGTCGTTTCGTTCACCAGTACTCATAACACGCCATCTGAGAAGCTAATGCAGCGATTGGGGATGCAGAAACAAACTATCTTTCTCCATCCCGCGTTACCTGCCGATCACGCGCTAGCTGAGCATGTGCTGTATAAGATTTTCCACAAGAACTTCATTGACTCGCCTCTCTAAACCCGGCATCAGTCAATGTCGCCCGCACATGAGGAAGACACTGCGGATAATTTTGCTGAATAAACTCAATCATCTTTTCCCGCACGTAACAGCGTAAATCAAAGGCGGTGGGGGAATTCTGCGCCGTCATTAATAATCTGATGGTCATGGTTTTGTCAGTGGTATCCGTAACCTGAAGCACCTGAGTTTGTTGATCCCAGAGTTTAGTTTCACTGAGAACTTTTTCAAAATGCTTACGCAGAGGATCTAATGGCATCGAATAATCGAGGTAAAGAAAAACAGAGCCTAATATTTGGGCGTTATTGCGCGTCCAGTTCTGGAAGGCATTTTCGGTAAAGTAGGTGATGGGCAAAACTAAACGACGCAGATCCCAAATACGCACCACAACATAAGTCAGGTTGATCTCTTCAATCCAGCCCCATTCATTTTCCACCACTACAGCATCATCAATTTTTATCGGTTGGGTAAAGGCGATCTGAATCCCGGCGAACAGATTAACCAGCGATTTCTGCAGGGCAAAGCCAATGATTATACCGGCAACGCCGGCACCAGCGAGAATGGTGGTGCCGAATTTTCGCACGCCAGGGAAACTGAGCAAAATTAGCGAAAGACACAATGTCACCAGTACGACAATCGCGACTTTTTTCACATACATTATCTGCGTGCGAATTTTTCGCGCACGAAGGTTATTCGAAAGATTGATGTCATAGCGAATAAATAGCATATCCTGCGCCACATTGATCAATCGAATAAGCACCGAGCAGAAGGATAAGATAATGAATATATTAACGGTGGTAGTAATAAAGCTCAGGGAGCCTGGCTGGATATTAACATAACTAAGTCCAGCACTGATTAACAATAAAGGGATAAACAGAAACAGCGATCCGCGCAGATGCTTTTCCAGTGACTTGAACAGTTTTCTGTCACGTTTTTGCCAGTAGCGAATAAATCTAAGGAGGATAAATCGCGCCAGAAATCCTATTGCGAGTGAGAGAGTGACAAGCAAAACAGCAGGCACCCATGTTGGAGCACCAGATAACTCATCAAATAATAATGGCATTACTTTCCCTTTTATTAAGCCAACAACCGTGGTTGTCAGATAAGTCAAAAAATTCAGTAACCATTCTGTTATCGGTTATCTGCAGATTATTTATTCATGCTTATCAGTATAGACGCTGTGGCAGGCTTGGTTGTCAGGGATGGGTGGCGTATGCATCGGTCGCCACCAATGGCGACCCTTAGGCAGTTTGGCAAGGTTTTTGTAGGGTGCGCATTGATGCGCACCTGTTACGAAAGTTGGTAAATCAATCACTTTCAAACTACAACTTTAGCTGGCTGCCTAAAATAGCATCGGCTTCCTGCAGTGTCACATCGAGGCCCGCAGAGGGCGTAAATGTCAATTCGCCAAAAATAACCTTACCGTTGAGAAGGTAGAAGTCAGCACGAACAAATTTAAAATCAGCGGCCAGTTTAACCGCATACTCTTTCATGTTATTGAAACCTTCCGGCATTTTGGGATAGCTGTTGGTATTGATTAATTCAACAGTATCTTCAAAGGGAAGCGGATGCCAGTTCATATCAAAATAATAGAATTTAGGTGTGCCTTTCTCCCGCTCCATGCACACCATTACCGCATAAGGTTTTCCATTGAAACAGTAAAATTTATAATCCTCTGGAAACCCACCACGTTCATTCTCAATGTATTTTTCGCATAAGATTTTGCGGTCAATTTTCTTATACTGCGGCTCAATGAAATGGGAGGAGAAATCCTGCTTCATCCACTTACTGAGTTGCTTGTTGGTTTTTTCAATGTCCAGTGATGCTTTGCTATCACAGATTATGTTGTAACCTGCGCCATGGTTACACTTAAGAGCAAATTTATTGGGTAATGCGCGGTAGTCAATATCCATTGGGTCATCATACACGCCGTAGAGTTCATTCAGGATTTCACCACACCCTTTCGCTATCACATACTCCCGAACCTTATACTTGTCCGCGCACAAGGTATAAATATCGCCATTTAACTCATTGAATTTGAGCCACTGAATTTTTTCATTGAAATTGATTGGATTGGTTAAGTTCAGCTTTTTCTTGAACTTAATATAGTAATGTGTTTTAGCGCAAAATTCTGGGTACATATATGCGCTGATTTTTAACGCTGATTTGACTGTGTGTTTTATCATTTTCATTAAAATTATCTCAGTTTGAAAATGTTAAGATGCATTTTGATGATTGTTTTATTTCTGAAGAAGTAATTGAGTAAAGTGCAAGACATAATCTCAACGATCAAAAAACAGTATGCGGCCCCATTAATGCCGAAGGAATTAATCATTAGCCATGAAAGCGGTATGGTTAAGACACAACATAAAAACATCTTTTTAGCCAGGTAACTGTATCCGGACTCTTTGATCATATAGCGATAACAAATTGTACCTAATGCAGAGAACATAGTGCCGATGATAATGATAGGAATGATACTCACGGAATCCATATACTTATCGCCATACAGCAAATGGATGAAGTATTCACCAAAAAAGTAGAATCCAGCTAGCGCTATAAGCGAACACAAGATGACAATTCGGTTGATTTTAATGAGTAGCATTTCAACGGTGATTTGATCTTTTTCACTGTATATCTTTGAGAAGAAGCTTGTTATTAATGCCAATACGATAAATGACCAGGCACCTCCTAAAGTTAACGCGACGCTATACACGCCCAGATTTGAGTAAGAAAGGATTTTTGCCAAAAAAATGCTCGATATCTGCGTATAGATGTCAGCCGATAGACTTGATAAAATCAGCGCACCGCCGGTGAATAACATATGACGGTTATACATTCCGGCGCCTTTACGATTCTCATTTACTTTTGTGGTGTAGTTAAAATAGATAAGACGCAGGAAATAAGGTATGAGCGGGATGATAATAATAGGAATGGTGAAGTAGTACACGGGCATTTTGAAGTATGAAATTGAGAATCGAATCAACAAGGCAACAGATAAGCCGATCACATTGGTGATGGTGTTTATTTTTGATTTTAATTGCGTGTTGTTGTAGATGGAAAAGAAGTCCATCACAATGTAGTAAGTGGCAATACAGTTGGCCAAACCAAATAGAAACACAATGATATCAGTGAATAAGTAGAGGTAGATCAACACCGCGCTTGATGACAGGAGGAAGAAAAATCGCCGTTGATTTTGTGTGTGTATCGCTAATGCGATCCCAGACTTACTCTTTTCACTCATGCGTTTAAAGATGATGTTCTGACCGCCAAACCACGATAGCGTTTGCACAAATATAAACAGAGAAGTTGAAATGTTTATTTTGCCATAGTCTTCAGGGCCAACGTATTTTGCCATCAGCGCATTAATATATAGTAGCCCGATGATATTGACTGACTTTTCTAACATGATCCATATTGAGTTAGAGTACATTGCATGTCTCTCATCTACAGAGCTGTGTTGATAGCGTTAAGGACTGTTTACAAGCCATCCGCAAAAATTGAAGCTTTCTTCTATATGCATTTATGTTGTGTTTTATTGCGAAATATTCATATAAAAAACACCCAATATTACTGTTTATCCTGCAGGCTAAATTAATTGGTTGACAGTGTGGCTGCTGATATCCAATTAGTGAAGGGATTTTTTATTAATCAGATTAATGACGTGCGTTTTCAAATATTGAGTCCATTATTTAATTGTGTTCGACTCTGTATATTGTGATGATGATCATGATTTTCTTTAACGGGGCTAATTAACGAGAGCACACAGTGTAGCGGCGCAATTCATTGCGCGATTATGCCCTATTTCATGGGGCTGATTTCTGACCACGTCAGTACCGCTGTGGCTTACAGCCTGCTGCAGCTGAGCTTTGTTGTGGTGCTGGCCTATGCGTTGAGGTAGCGCAGACATTCATAATGCGGTGGGTGGCTTGAGGGGTGATTCTGCGGAATCGCCTTACGAGTGAAGGTTAAAGTAATGCGTGCAAATGCCGATAAACGTTTCTGGCTTTTAAAAGCTGTTTTTGTACTCAATATTCGTATTAATCAGGAGAGCAAGATGGATGTATCACAAATTACATCACTGGCTACAGGCCTTGATAACATGGAACTGGCTAATAAAATAAGCACGTTAGTACTGAAAAAGACATTAGATAATCAGCAATCGATGGCGAGCGGCATTCTGGATTCGATTCCTCAGTTGCCTGCAAACCCTGCAATTGGGCGCAACATTAATACCACTGCCTGAAGTCAGCATTAACGGTTTTATGGAGTGATGTCGATCTGGTATCACTCCCCAAATGATTAAATAGTGTTGGCATGTTATTAGCGGAAGAAATTACAGGGTGAAGGTGTCGATCACATATCCTGTTCGCGCAGTATTTTGCCGACATTTCCACCCGGATGGACGTTGAGCAGCCGCTGCTGATCGAAGCCGTTACGCAGCATGATGTTACAGCACAGCGCATCGAACACCGCCAGTACCAGCACGATAGAAGTGGTAGCCAGCATATTAAGCGGGTCGATCTCCCGCTGGATATGCGTTTTCACCACCAGCGTAGCGGCGTCGGCAATCGCTGAGTCCAGGTTTTCCGTCACGCTGATGATAGCAACGCCTTTGATTTTAAGCGTCGGCAGCAGGCGCGTCAGTTCTTCAGAATTACCGCCTCGTGAAATCAGGATCATCAGGTCGTTGTTGCGCATAAATCCCAGGTCACCGTGGGCTGCATCGGTAGCGTTGAGGTACACTGCCGGTTGTTCGACGCACGCCAGCATATGGGCGATTTTCCGCGCGGCAATGCCCGAGGTGCCAACACCGGTCACAACAATTTTACCGTGACATCCGGTAACCAGCATCAGGAGCTGGTGCCAGGTTTCGGCATCAAGATTACGTTGTAACGCCAGTAATTCCTCGCTATAGGTCTGCCAGGCCTGACATGCCTGAGTAAATTCTTCTTCCGCATTCATTCGGTTTTCCCCTGCATCAGGTCACGATATTTCATGCTGTCGTGATACATCTCGTGGAATACGCGGTATTTACGATCGTAATACTCTTTGATTTTGTTGGTCTGTGGTGTGATGGTTTTACCAATGCGGCTCATAGCAGCCATGGCTTCTGGCAGCGAATCATAGACACCCGCTGCAACGGTGCCCATCATGGCGCTGCCGAGCAACATCGCTTCACTCTCTTCCGGCAACAGCATTGCGCAACCTGTCGCGTTGGAATGCTCCTGCACAAAAATCGGGTTTTTAGTGCCGCCACCACTCGCCATCATGGTATCAATGCAATAACCACTCTGGTTCATGGTTTCAATAATATGACGAGTGCCGAGCGCCAGCGCCTGAATGGTGGCGAGATAATGCAGCGCCATGTCTTCCGGCGTGCGAGACAATTTCAGGCCAGTCAACGTGCCCGTCAGTGTTGGATTGGCACGCGGTGAGCGGTTGCCGTGGAAATAGGGCAACATATGAATGTCTTTGGTCAGGAACGCGATATTTTCTGGCTCACCCGCCATCTTGCGCAAAATACCATTCAGAATTTCATAAATCGTTTTGCCGCTGTCTTTGCCCTGTTTGAGCAAATCCTGATAACACGGGTGTGACTGAATGACATGATCAATTAACGCGCCGGTAGTCGATTGTCCGCCTTCATTCAGCCAGTAATCCGGCAGAATCGCCGAATAATATGGCCCCCAGATCCCACCGATATAGCGCGCGCTACGCGACATTGCCATATGAGCGGTGGACGTCCCGCCAATCAGCGCGATGCGATTATCGAAATCCGCTGATTCGCCGGATACGCCGCTGGCACCCAGAATGCCAAGGCTACCCGCGTGGGCATCAATAATGGAGACGCTGACCGCCGTACCGGCAATCAACCCCATTTCTGCAGCGGCGCGCTGGGTTAATCCATGCCCCAGCGGCTCACCCATGGTTTTTACTTCACTACCGATTTTCGACGCGTTGTTTTCCATCAAATCTTCCAGACCGATCTGGCGGAAATAGCTCGAGTCCCAGCGGTCTTCGTGACCGATATACGTCCATTTGCAGACGGTGGAGCACAACGAACGCGTGGTGTCCTGCGTGGCGCGCCAGGTAAGAAAATCAGGCAGGTCGAACAGATGCCCGACGTTGCTCCAGGTCGTCGGCATGTGTTGCTTCAGCCACAGCAGTTTTGGCGTCTGCATTTCTGGTGAGATGATTCCGCCGACAAATTCCAGCACGCGGTGGCCGGTGGCATTGATGCGTTCTGCCTGCGTGATAGCACGGTGATCCATCCATACAATAATGTTCTGCTCGCTTCGCCCGGAAGGGCTGACGGTCAGCGGTTTACCTTCTTTATCCAGCACCACCAGCGAACAAGTGGCGTCAAAACCGATGCCTTTCACCTGAATAGGATTGATATCTGCCTGATTAACCGCGTCTTTTACGGCGTTA
Organism: Pantoea sp. SS70; assembly: GCF_029866845.1. Taxonomy (NCBI): domain Bacteria; kingdom Pseudomonadati; phylum Pseudomonadota; class Gammaproteobacteria; order Enterobacterales; family Erwiniaceae; genus Pantoea; species Pantoea sp. SS70. The sequence goes on from NZ_CP117200.1 coordinate 467,205, forward strand.
CAGACAGACTGCCAAATCTCATCGGAAGACTGTTCGACGAAATCGGCTTTCGGGCGGTACAGCGTGATCTCACGGCTGGCTTGGCCGACCATGCGGCCGGTCATATCGAAGACGCCTGCGCGGGCGCTGCCGGTTCCTACGTCTATTCCAATAAAATATGTCGCCATGTTTTTTCCCTTCGTAAAAATCTTTCGCTTATGATTTTCTGTTTTGCAGAGCGATAAACAGGATCAGAACGCAACCCCACAGCGCCATGGTCAGATAACTGCTAACGCCCATCAGGTTAAGGCCGCTCTCGAGCATTTGCAGGACGATCAACGCCAGTACCAGTCCGATGACCCGGCCAAACCCGCCGTCGGGATTAATTCCACCGAGTACAGAAGCCAGAATGGTCACCAGCAAATAGGAGTCGCCATAGCCTGCTTTGGCCGAGTTGAATTTGGACATCATCAGCAGTGCCGCGCCCCATCCGAGCAGCGCGGAAAGCACATACACCGCGAGAGTAACTTTGTGGGTATTGACACCACTGAACCGCGTGGCCTGTTCGTTGGAACCCATCAGATAGAGGCTGCGTCCCAGCGTGGTATGTTCCAGTAACACCCACAACAGCAGCGCCACCAGCAGGAATAACAGCAGCGCAACCGGAATGCCGAGCAGGCTGCCGTTGCTGAGATATTGAATGGCTGCCGGGAAGCCGGAAATCACAGCACCATTGGTTAGCAGAATATTCAGCCCGCCAATCAGCGTCATGGTACCGAGGGTCGCCAGAATCGGCGAAACACCGATATAGGCGATCAGTGCGCCATTGAGCGCGCCAATGAGCACAGCGATGACCAGACCCGCGAGCATCGCCAGCGCGAAATATTCTGGCTGGTTCGGGTGCGCCACCAGAATGGCCGCCATCGCCAGCGAACAGGCATTGGCTCCGGCAATGACCGACAGATTGATACCGCCGGTGAGCATGGTGATACCCATACCCAGCGCCAGCATGCCCAGAATCGGTAATTGAGAGGAGATCGACTGGAAATTGCCGATGCTGTAAAAACTGCCGCCCAGCGTGAACGAGAACAGCACGGCAACGGCGACGATGATCAGTAACTGCAAGCGGATGATGCGATCGCCAGGAAAGAAGCGGTTTAAGGTTGTCATGTCACATTCCCTTTGCCAGTTTGCGTTTTTCATTCCATGCGGTGCTGCTGATGCTGACCAAAATGATCACGCCGCTGAAAACCTGATGCCAGTAAGATGAAATGCTCAGCAAGGTCATACCATTTTGCAGGAAGGCCAGCAGCATTACCCCCAGAATGGTGCCGGTCAGCGAACCACGGCCGCCGGTCATGCTGGTGCCGCCTAATACCACCGCCGCCAGCACCGTCAGCTCATAACCCAGCAGGGAATTAGGCGCGACAGACTGGGTGATTTGTGCCTGAACCACGGCCGCTATACCCGCCAGCAATCCCATAAATCCGTATACATAAAAATGCAGTCGCAGGATGTTCAGGCCGAGACGCGACGCAGCGTCACGGTTGCTGCCCATAGCATAAATCTGGCGCCCCACGCGTGTGCGGTTCATCAACACGCCGGTGGCGATGATCACGCCCAGCAAGCTAAGCAGCGGCAGTGTCAGGCCATAGTCGTAACCGTCGGCGGCGGTAAAGGAGAACCAATTAATACCGTTCATAAACCAGTCGGGAAACCCGTATAACCAGGTGCCATTGGTGACATACACCAGCAGACCGTAAAACAGGTTTAACGTGGCAATGGTGATAATGATGGCCGGAACGCGCAGCCAGTACACCAGAAAACCGTTGACCAGCCCGAGCAGCAACCCGCTGCCCATCGACAGGGCAAATGCCAGTGGAAAGCTACCGCCGTGATGGATGATGTAACTGGCCATCACGTACTGACCGATTGAGGTAATGGCCGGGAAAGAGATGTCGATGCCCCCGGCAATTAACACCACAAACAGACCACAGGCCAGAATGGCAAGAATGGCGTAACTGGTGGCGACGTCAGTCAGGTTACCCAGGGTCATAAATTCACTGGTGCCGACGCTTAAGCCAATCACCAGCAGCAGAACCAGTAATCCCAGCCAGAATTCGTGCTGGGAAAACAGTTTCGACAGAGATTTATTATCCATTAATCACCTCCGCAATCTGCGCTTCGCTGCTTTGGTGCGGCGCGAATTCCGCTACCAGTTCGCCTTTGCGCATCACCAGCACGCGATGACTGTTGTAATACGCTTCCGGAATTTCATCGCAAATCATCAGCACCGCCATGCCAGATTCCGCCAAATCGCGAGCGATGCGATAAATTCCCTCTTTGTTGGCAATATCTACGCCGACGGTCGGCGAATCGAGGATCAGAATATGGGGTTGTGTTGCTACCCATTTGGCGATGGCGATCCGCTGCGCGTTACCGCCGGAAAGGGTTTTAACGGGTAACTGGCTATCCGAGACTTTGATGTTCAAATCGCGGATCAGGTCCCTCACCACCGCTGCGGCTTTCTGATGGTCCATTAATCCTGCGCCGGTGTGCAGCTTGTCGAAAATGGACACCAGCGTGTTGTCATAAATCGATTGTTCCATGATCAGACCCTGCGTCAGACGGTCTTCTGACACATAAGCAATGCCGTGACGGATGGCGTCGCGGTTACTGTGGAATTGCACCACATTGCCGTTAACGCGAATTTCTCCGCTATCTGGTTGGCTCATGCCGAACAGGCTCAGACAGAGTTCCGTCCGGCCCGAACCGAGCAGGCCAATAATCGAGGTGATTTCACCCTGGCGCAGCGCCAGTGAAATATTCTGATACTGACCATTGCGGCTTAGTTGGCTGATTTCAAGGAGTGGCGTTACGTTGGCTGGCGCACGATGCGGCAGATGACTGTAGGTAAAACGTTGTCCGGTCATCAGGAACGCCAGTTCATTACTGTCGAGTTCGCTGGCCGGATAGGTGCCAACCAGTTTGCCGTCGCGCATCACGCTGATGCGATCGGCCACTTCCATCACCTCATCAAGACGGTGGCTGACAAACACCACGCAGATACCGGCGGCTTTGAGCTCATTCACCACGCGCAACAGACCATTCACTTCAGTACGAGTCAGCGATGCGGTCGGTTCATCCATAATCACTAAACTGGCGTCAGCGGCGATAGCGCGGCATATGGCGACTAATTGGCGATCGGCGATCGACAGCTTTTCGACTTTACGATCCGGATCCAGAGAGACGCCGACCCGTTGCATCGCTGCCACCGCTTTTTTGCGCATTGCCTCGCGATGTACCCAAAAATCTCCGCCGGGTAAATAACGGTGAATGGCAATGTTTTCGGCTACCGACAGGTTGGGAAATAAAGACAAATCCTGATAAATAACCTGAATGCCGTAATACGAAGAGAGCTGGGGCGTAAGAGTATGAAATAGTTTTCCGTCCAGCGTAATGGCCGCGCCTTTTTCCGGCTGATAAACACCAGAAATGACTTTAATGATGGTACTTTTGCCACAGCCATTTTGACCAGCAAGGCAATGCACTTCGCCTTTATTTAACGTCAGGCTGACATTGTCTAATGCTAGTACGCCGGGAAATTTTTTGCTGATTCTTTCAAGGCTGATAAAGGCCTCATAAGGGGCAGGGGACGTATTAAGCGTATTCATCACCGATCCTTAAGCATATCCTTTGTAATTCCAGTGGGCGTTGGCTGCACAGTTTTAATTGAATCAATGAGTTACATTTTCTCATTGGCAACTTTGCCTTGGCTGGAATTATTTTGGGTATAAATTTTCATGTCTGAGTCGAGATCTAAATACGGCACAACATACAACGCCGTATTTATTTCTCTTAGCCTGGTGTGGCGCTGGAGATAATCTGTCTCCGGAAAATACCTGAATTAAAAAGCCTGATCAGAATCCAAGTGATTTCGCATTCTCTGGTGTCACTTCCAGAATTTTATTAAAGCGAATGACTTTTTTATCCATATCTACGTCGGCTTTCCCCAGCCCTTCAATAGTCAGATCTTTGGTGACTTCTTTACCCTGCAATAGCTGATCAGCGACCGTTACTAAGGCATAGCCGGCATCTTTTGGATCCCACAGCAGCGCTTTCTTAATATCACCGCGCATTAAATACGGAGCAGCTTGAGCGGGCATAGCGATACCAACAACGGCGATTTTATTTTTAGCGCGTTTCTGTTGAACCGCCTGACCCGCACCAATCGGGCCGAGCGAACCGAAACCGATAATCCCTTTCAGGTCGGGATAGGTCTTCATTAAATCCAACGTGGTGGAGTATGACTTATCAATATTTTCCGCCACCGGCAGGCGAGACGTTACTTCATGCATATCCGGGTACTTTTCTTTCTGATATTTGATCGCAGCATCCGCCCACGCGTTATGCAGCGGCACAGTCAGGGATCCAACATAAATGGCGTACCCTCCTTTGCTACCCATATCTTTTGCCAGTTCGTCCATATTGGCTTCAGCATATTTCTGGCTGTCGATGGTTTCGATATCCCATTGACCAATTTGCTGGTCCGGCGATTCATGGGTTAATACCACGATGCCCTGGTCACGCGCTTTCTTTAATACCGGCTCCAATACTTTGGCATCGTTTGGCACCACGATGATGGCGTCGACTTTTTTAGCAATCAAATCTTCAATCACTTTGACTTGCTGGGCCGGGTCTGGAGTGGAGCCGCCGACTTGATAAGCGTTGACATCCAGTTTTTGCGCGGCTTCTTTCACGCCGACTTCCATGCGAGTAAACCATGGAATGCCGGTGACTTTGGCGACCACGGCAATATCGTAAGGCTTAGCGGCGAAAGAGGGTGTTGTGAATAACATGCATGCTGAAACCACACATGCACTGACTAATGCGAGGTTAAATTTCATTGCGATACCTTTCTTATGATGTTTTGCAGTAGGGAGCGGACGGTTGGTATTCAATTCACACTCAGAGATTAACTGAAGGAGACACCGGTTTTCGCATGATTGTGATCAAAATGTGAACAATGCCCAGCTTTGTTAAATTTAAAGATTACTTGTGTTAATAGAAAGTAAATAAACGCTCTTCCCTTTCCCGGCATCCCGAATTTCAGAGGTGATGAGCCATTTTTATTAACAATTTATCTCCAATAAATTAACAAAAGAGAAATATTTGACCGCGTCGTATCTTTCTTGCAGCGAAGAAGGCGCTGCCAGAAATTTTATTTGCACGGAATGTGAACAGCAGCGCATTCCTGGCGATTTTAAGATTCCGCAAACGACGTTTCCCGACCGCCGTCATTTTCATCCTCACCAGATATGAGCCTTGTCACAAAATACGTATGACGTTTTTAGCCCTCAAAAAGTAACGCTAAGAAGTGAGGGGCTGTTAAAGGCCCGTTGCAGCTTGTTAATGAATTTGTTAACGCAGATTAATGCATCAAACGCATCAACCCATGAGTTTATTGCGCTTATATAGTTTGTTTTGCTCATCCAGTCTGCAGAAGCAGGCGCTGTAAAAGCGCTAATGACAAACTGGAGATAAACATGCATTCCTCTAACCTACCCATGACGGCCCGAACCCGATGCAGTGCGATACTGCGGGTGACTTCTGGCAACTTTCTGGAACAATTCGATTTTTTCCTTTTCGGGTTTTATGCCACTTATATCGCCCATACTTTCTTTCCGGCCAGCAGTGAATTTGCTTCGCTGATGATGACCTTTGCGGTCTTTGGCGCAGGGTTTTTAATGCGTCCGGTCGGCGCGATTGTGCTGGGCGCGTATATTGATAAAGTCGGCAGACGTAAAGGGCTCATTGTTACCTTGTCGATCATGGCGGCGGGGACCTTCCTGATTGTTCTCATTCCGTCTTATCAAACGATTGGGCTCTGGGCACCCTTTTTAGTGCTGTGTGGTCGCTTATTGCAAGGCTTCTCAGCGGGCGCAGAGTTAGGCGGCGTATCCGTCTATCTGGCAGAAATTGCCACGCCCGGCCGTAAAGGTTTTTACACCAGTTGGCAATCTGGCAGCCAGCAAGTGGCCATTATGGTGGCAGCGGCCATGGGCTTCGCACTGAATGCGGCCATGGAAGAAAGCACCCTTCGCGAGTGGGGATGGCGTTTGCCTTTCCTGTTCGGCTGCCTGATTGTTCCGTTCATTTTTGTTCTGCGCCGTAAACTGGAAGAGACCGAAGCGTTCACTGCTCGCCGCAACCACCTGGCGATGCGTGACGTGTTTAAAACGCTGTTAGCAAACTGGCAGGTGGTTATCGCCGGAATGTTGATGGTCGCCATGACCACCACCGCGTTTTATCTGATCACCGTATATGCCCCTACCTTTGGTAAAAAAGTGCTGATGCTGAGCGCTTCTGACAGTCTGCTGGTGACTCTGCTGGTTGCGGTATCAAACTTCTTCTGGCTACCGGTTGGGGGAGCCCTGTCAGACCGCTATGGCCGTAAGCCTGTATTGGTGACCATGGCGATGCTGGCGCTGATGACTGCTTATCCGGCACTTAACCTGCTTGCTGAAGCACCCAGCTTTTCCATGATGCTGACAGTGCTGTTGTGGCTCTCCTTACTTTACGGTCTGTATAACGGCGCCATGATCCCGGCATTAACAGAGATTATGCCGGTAGAAGTGCGAGTTGCTGGCTTCTCTCTGGCCTACAGTCTGGCTACGGCTATTTTTGGCGGATTTACGCCAGTCATTTCAACTGCACTGATTGAGTACACCGGCGATAAAGCTTCACCCGGCTACTGGATGAGCTTTGCTGCGATTTGTGCATTACTGGCCACCCTCTATTTATACCGTCGCAGCGCATTATCACTTCAAACCGCTGGTTAGTTCAGGAATGACATCATGCAAAAAATACATCGTTCACTTCTCATTACGCTGTTAGTGAGTTTCGTTAGTTTTTCAGCGGCGGCCAAAGATGTCACCGTTATGATTTCGGGCGGATTTAAAGCGGCGCTGGAAAAACTGGCCCCACAATTTGAAGCAAAAAGCGGCGACAAGATCATTTTGATCTCTGGTCCCTCGATGGGGAGAACGCCTCAGGCGATTCCAGCGCGCCTGGCACGCGGGGAGAAGGCGGATGTGGTGATTATGGTCGGTGATGCGCTGAAAAACCTGGAGAAGGATAACTGGCTTCAGCCGGGTTCGCGCGTTGAGCTAGCCGACTCTTCAATTGGTATGGTCGTTAAAGAAGGTGAGCCTAAACTAAATATTAAAACGGATGCAGATCTGCGTAATGCCCTTTTGCAGGCCAAATCTATTGCTTATTCTGACAGTGCCAGCGGCCGCTATGTCAGCAGCCAACTGTTTAAAAAACTGGGAATAGAAGACAAGGTAAAAACAAAAGCGCATAGGGTAGAGCGCATTCCGGTGGCATCCGAAGTGGCTAAAGGCACTTATGCCGTCGGTTTCCAACAAGTGAGTGAATTGCTACCTGTGCCGGGCGTCACCTTTGTGGGTGAACTGCCTGAAGATGTGCAATACGTTACCCGTTTTGCCGGTGCGGTGACCGCCAAAGCAACAAACGGGCAGGAGGGCAAAGCGTTACTGAACTTCCTCTCTTCGGCTGAGGCGCAAGATACTGTGCGCGCTACCGGATTGCGATCGGTGACGGCTGAACTGCCGGTTAAACAACACGATACTGTTCAGTGATCAACCTCTCTAACTCAGCTGCAATGTAGGATTGCATACGGCCACTGCGTCTGATCAGGCCAACCGTACGCTTTACCACCGGCTCAGTGAGTGAAAGGTGTGTGAGTACTGAATGCTCTGACATCGGCATTGACATAGCGGGTACGGCAGCCATGCCGATACCCGCTTCAACCATACCTAGCATGGTGGTCACATGACGGGTTTCGCAGATACTGGGGCGCTCAGGAACGATGTGATCCAGCATCTTATCAAGTAGATGGCGGTTACCGGAGGTCTTATCCAGCTCAATGTAATCCTGCTGATAAAACTCTCGCCAGGTCAGGTTTTTTTTATTGGCTAATGGATGATCCCGCCTGCAGGCCGCCACGTAGACATCGCTCGTCAAGGGTATAAATTCGATAGTGGTTTGCAGATCCCTGGCGAAACAGATGCCGAAGTCTGCCTGACCACTGGCCACTGCTTCAATGACGTTTCCAGCGCTACTATCAATGATTTTCACACGCACTCGTGGAAAGCGTGTCTGGAAACGGCGGATAACATCGGGCATAAAATAGTAGGCTGCTGAGGGTACAGTGGCAACGGTGACCAGCCCTATACGATCCTGACTCACCTTATTAATATCTGCTAATACCAGTTCAACATTCGCCAATAGCTGGTCTGAGCGTTCAGCAAAGGTCCGTCCATACAGTGTCAACGTGACACGCCGGGTCGTTCTGTCGAACAACTTGATCCCTAACGCGGATTCCAGCTTTTCAATCCTACGACTCAATGCTGACTGAGAAAGGCAGATGGACTCAGCGGCAAGCCGAAAATTACTGTATTCAACCAGCGCACGGAAGGCATAAAGATCATTAAGGTCAAAGTTTACAGGCATAGCAGCAGACAGTCCTTTGGAGCCAGCGGGTGTTCAAAGGGGCAATGATAGCCACATTATTGATTACGGTAACCACGTCTTACCTACAAATGTTATTACTTTTCATATTGGCAAATAATTTTGTCATGGAATGGTCATTATTTCCCCACCAGCATTTCTGGCAGCGTGCTGCGTTGCCGGAACCACGCGGCAATAAAGCCGATGATAATGCAAAACTCGGCAATATCTCCGCCGTAATACATCCACTGCGCAGCCTGCTGAATTTCTTCAGCGCTGGCTAAGGTTCCACGTGGGTATCCGAAGCCGTACATCAACTTCGCGAGAATAGCGTGAGCGGCCGTAGCAAAAAAAATTGCTGCCAGACGCACAGTTCTCGATGGACGGTGAGGCGCGGGATCGGGCCCGGCAACAGACCAGGTAAACAGGTAGCCGGAGAGGACAAAATGCAGATGAAGGAAAAAAAACAGAGCAGGAATGGCCATGCTCAACGCATATAACGGAGTGAGATAAAGAAGATACATCCCGCCAATATCCAGCGAAGCAGCGGTAAATGGATGGATTAAAAAGCGTATCGGGCGGGTGCGGAGAATAGTCATCATAGCGCGCGCCCACCGTGCGGATAGAGTGCGTAATATCAGTGAGCCGGGCGCCCCAAATACCAATCCGAGAGGTCCAAACATACCAAGTAACAGATGCTGCAACATATGACCGCGTAAGTCATGATGCGCCCAGTTAGCCAAAGGCGGCAGCATGGATGCCACGATCATGACGATGCCGGCGGTGAAGCTGGCCATGCGCCAGGCGCTCCAGTGGACAACCCGGCGTAAACGTACAGCGGCGATCAAATAAAAAAAGAGAATGACAGCAGGAGCTATGACCAAAAGAATAAATAGCGCGACTGAATGGGGCATCGCCGCAGGATGCATCATGGGATCCACGGATCAAACTTCCGTTTTAGCGGATAGAGCAGACCGCGCGTGACGATAAATCAGCAAGCCTGCCACCAATAACAGCACAGCAGAAAGATTCCAGATAAGGTCATAAAGCAGCACGTTATCAACATAGCGGATCTGATGCAGCCTGAGCAGCTTGTGATCAACAATTCCATCAAACAGTTGAAACGCACCCAACCCCACAATGAATCCTCCCCATGCTGCCGTGCGGTTGAGTTTTCCACGGCTTCGCAGGTCCGCAAACATGAAAAAACCAAGCACGAAAAGAATCAGCTCGCCTGCGTGCAATAATCCATCTGAAAGCAGGCTAAACGCGGGTGTGCCCCAGTCAAAGAAGTGATGCCAGGCCAGAATCTGATGAAATACCACTTCATCAATTGCCGCCATCATACCGATTCCCAGTGGAAGGGTGGCTATGAATGAACGTTTCAGATCGGATTGAGGACTGGAATTCAAAGTTGGCACTACGCTCTCCGGGTAAAAGTTAAATTTCACTTAAGAAGCGTAGATGATAATTCCCGCAGCCCGGTCGGTTTACGCCAGCGTTATGTCGGGCAGGGCGCACGACATGACCAAAAGCGGTTTTCCAGAGATTTCGCTGAGATTGTGATGATAGCAATCAGGCCTTGAAGCGATGAGAAATTGTGACCAAAATATCCACTGGTCACTCATCGTTTACATCAGCTCACCGAGCAAAGTTGAAATATGACAGAGAAAAAAACTACCGCCGCCACGCGTGGGCCTTCCGATCACACCATCCGCGATCAGATTGTGGCTGCCGCCATGGAGTACTTTAGCCATTACGGCTTTGAGAAAACCACCGTATCCGATCTCGCGCGATCAATCGGCTTCTCCAAAGCCTACATTTACAAGTTTTTCGGTTCAAAGCAGGAAATCGGTGAAGTCATCTGCGCCAATTGCCTTACGGATATCACGGAAAGGCTGAACGCTGCGCTGGAGCAGTCACCTTCCGCCACGGAAAAAATAAAGCAGCTGTTTCAGACGCTTGCTGTGGCAGGCTGCGAGCTGTTTTTCCGCGAGCGTCGGTTGTATGACATCGCCGCCGCCTCCTCGCGTGAGCACTGGCCTGCTGCTGTGCAATATGAGGATTCCCTGCGTGAAATCGTGCTCGCCATCCTGCGCGCAGGACGCACTGCCGGGGAATTTGAGCGTAAAACGCCGCTGGATGAAACGGCCGCTGCCGTCTATCTGGTACTCAGACCTCTTGCCGATCCACTCCAATTGCAATCCTCACTTGATACGGCCGGAGAAGATGCAAGCCAATTGGCTGCATTAGTACTTAGAAGTCTCGCTCCGTAATTTGTGACCATTGACATAATTGGTCACTAGTCAGAGAATGGCGTCCTCATACTTTCTTTGAGTAAGGTAACCCATGCTCCGGCATCTCCCTTTGTTGTCCGTCATCTGCCTGCTGCCGGTCATTCTGACTGGCTGCGGCGAACCTCTATCAGCCGCTGACGATCCGCGCTCCCGGCCGCCACTCATCAGGACGGCGACCGTCGAGCCTGCGGCGGGTCAATCTCGCGTTTTTACCGGCATTGTGGCCGCACGTTTTCAGAGCGACCTGGGTTTTCGCGTGTCGGGCAAGGTGCTTGAGCGTCTGGTTGATAAGGGGCAAAGCGTCAAACGCGGTCAGCTGCTGATGAGGCTCGATCCGGCTGATCTCGCGCTGCAGGTCCGCGCTGCGGAGGGTGCGGTAAACGCCGCCCAGGCACGCGCGCGCCAGACCGGCGATGATGAGAAACGCTATCGTGGATTGGTGGGTTCTGGCGCGGTCTCTGCATCCTCTTACAGTCAAATTCGTGCAGCGGCAGATGCCGCGCGTGCCGATCTTAGCGCCGCGCAGGCGCAGGCACGCGTGGCGCTCAACGCCTCGCAATATGCCGTACTGAGTGCTGATGCCGATGGCGTGGTGGTGGATACGTTGGCCGACCCAGGCCAGGTGGTTAGCGCCGGTCAAACGGTTGTGCGCCTCGCCCGCGCTGGTCAGCGTGAGGCGATGGTCAGTCTGCCGGAGACATTGCGCCCGCAGGTGGGATCGCCGGCCACAGCCATCCTGTATGGCAGTGGGATCGAGAATGATGCCAGGCTGCGCGAGTTGTCAGACTCGGCGGATGCAGCAACCCGCACCTACGAAGCACGCTATGTGCTAAGCGGTGCCGCAGCCAGTGCTCCACTGGGTTCAACCGTAACCCTGCGTATCCCGGAGTCTGCGACGACGCCAGAATCCTGGTCAGTACCGCTCAGTGCGGTTTGGGATGCGGGACGCGGTGCTGGCGTCTGGCTGGTGGAAGGCAAACCCGCCAAAGTCACCTGGCGGGCCGTGACGCTGCTCGGTATCAGCGACGACAGTGCGCGCGTGTCGGGTCCGCTTCAGAGCGGGGAACAGGTGGCCGCGCTGGGCGCACATCTGCTGCATGAAGGTGAAGCCGTCCGCATCGGAACGCTTGGGTCGCAAGGAGCCGAGCCATGAGCCGCAATCGCTTTAACCTCTCGGCGCTCGCGGTGCGTGAACGATCGGTTACGCTGTTCCTGATCATTCTCGTTACGGTTGCCGGCATAGTGGCTTTTCTGGGTCTGGGAAGAGCGGAAGATCCCCCGTTTACCGTCAAGCAGTTGACGGTGATCACCGCCTGGCCTGGCGCCACCGCGCAGGAGATGCAGGATCAGGTGGCTGAGCCGCTGGAGAAGCGGCTGCAGGAGCTGAAGTGGTATGACCGCACCGAGACCTATACTCGTCCCGGAATGGCATACACCATGCTTTCCCTGCAGGACAGCACGCCACCTTCTGAAGTGCAGGAGCAGTTTTACCAGGCACGCAAAAAGCTCAGCGATGAGGCGCGCAACCTGCCGGCGGGTGTGATCGGGCCGATGGTTAACGATGAATTCTCGGATGTGGTTTTTGCCCTCTATGCACTGAAAGCAAAGGGTGAACCGCAGCGATTTCTGTCTCGTGATGCCGAAAAACTCCGCCAGCAGCTGCTACACGTTGCGGGCGTAAAAAAAGTCACCATTACCGGCGAGCAGGCAGAACGTATTTATGTCTCCTTTTCCAGCGATCGCCTCGCTACGCTGGGCATTACACCGGAACAGATATTTAACGCCCTGAACGGGCAAAATGCCCTGTCGCCCGCCGGTTCGATACAAACGCGCGGGCCCGAGGTGTTTATCCGCCTCGACGGAGCGCTGGATACGCTCGAAAAAATCCGCAACACGCCGGTCGTCTCCGGTAATCACACGCTACGGCTTGTCGACGTGGCCAAGGTCGAACGTGGCTATGTCGATCCGCCCGATTTTCTCATCCGTAATGAGGGTGAACCTGCACTGATGTTGAGCGTGGTGATGAGGGAAGGCTGGAACGGTCTTGAGCTGGGTAAGGCGCTGGAACAAGAGGTCCGAAATATAAATAGCGACATGCCGCTGGGCATGACGCTCACCAACGTTTCCGACCAGGCGGTTAACATCAGTTCGGCTGTCGATGAGTTCATGGTGAAGTTCTTCGTGGCTCTGCTGGTGGTGATGGTGGTGTGCTTTGTCAGCATGGGCTGGCGCGTTGGCATCGTGGTTGCTGCCGCGGTTCCGCTGACGCTTGCCGTGGTATTTGTGGTGATGGCCGCCACGGGAAAAAACTTTGACCGCATCACGCTGGGTTCACTTATCCTCGCACTGGGTTTACTGGTTGATGACGCCATCATTGCGATAGAGATGATGGTGGTGAAAATGGAAGAGGGCTATGACCGCATCAAAGCATCGGCCTACGCCTGGAGCCATACAGCCGCGCCGATGCTGGCCGGCACGCTGGTAACCGCGATCGGCTTCATGCCCAACGGCTTTGCGCAGTCCACCGCCGGTGAATACACCAGCAATATGTTCTGGATCGTGGGGATTGCCCTGATTGCCTCGTGGGTGGTGGCAGTATTGTTTACCCCTTATCTGGGCGTGAAGATGCTGCCCGACATCAAGCCGGTAGTCGGTGGCCACGCGGCAATCTATAACACCCGCCATTACAATCGCTTCAGACGACTGCTAACCAAAGTCATCGCGCATAAGTGGTGGGTGGCAGGCGCGGTGATTAGCTGCTTTGTGCTGGCCATCATGGGCATGGGGCTGGTGAAAAAACAGTTCTTCCCAACCTCCGATCGTCCTGAGGTGCTGGTTGAAGTGCAAATGCCTTACGGCACCTCAATAGAGCAGACCAGCCAGACCACGGCGCGAATTGAGCACTGGCTGAAAAAGCAAAAAGAAACCCGCACGGTAACCGCGTATATCGGGCAGGGTGCGCCGCGTTTCTATCTGGCGATGGCCCCGGAATTGCCGGATCCCTCTTTTGCCAAAATCGTGGTGCTGACCAACGGCGAGCACGATCGCGATGCGCTGAAGCAGCGTCTGCGAGAAGCGGCAGCAGATGGGCTCTCGCCTGAAGCGCAGGTGCGCGTCACGCAGCTGGTTTTCGGTCCCTATTCGCCTTATCCGGTTGCTTACCGGGTGATGGGTCCCGATCCAGACGTACTGCGCCAGCTGGCCGCGAAAGTGAAAGTACTGATGCAGGCCAGCCCGATGATGCGCACCGTCAACACCGACTGGGGTTCACGTGTGCCGGTAATGCATTTCAGGCTGGATCAGGATCGGCTGCAGGCGATGGGGCTGACGCCTGCCGGGGCGGCTCGTCAACTGCAGTTCCTGCTAAGCGGGGCATCGATCACGGCGATTCGTGAAGATATCCGATCTGTGGAAGTGGTTGGTCGTGCAGCCGGAGAGGTGCGCCTAGATCCCGCGCGCCTTGACGCTTTGACGCTAGCCGGAGCCGATGGGCAGCGCATTCCACTCTCGCAACTCGGTGAAATCGACATCCGCATGGAAGATCCGCTGCTGCGTCGCCGCGACAGAACGCCAACCATAACGGTGCGCGGCGATATTGCTGACGGATTGCAGCCACCGGATGTCTCAAGCGCGTTGAGCCGGGAACTTCAGCCATTAATCGCGTCACTGCCGCCGGGGTACCGTATTGAACAGGCGGGCTCGATTGAGGAGTCGGGTAAAGCGACTAAAGCGATGCTGCCGCTGTTCCCAATTATGATTGCCCTGACGCTGCTGATCATCATCCTGCAGGTGCGTTCCATGGCAGCGATGGTGATGGTTTTTCTGACCGCGCCGCTCGGGCTGGTTGGCGTTGTGCCCATGCTGCTGCTATTCCAGCAGCCCTTTGGCATCAATGCACTGGTTGGGCTGATCGCGCTGTCAGGGATTCTGATGCGTAATACGCTGATCCTGATCGGACAAATCCATCAGAATGAGCGGGAAGGCCACGAACCTTTCAAAGCTATCGTTGAGGCAACGGTGCAGCGCGCCCGGCCGGTTCTGCTGACAGCGCTAGCGGCGATTCTGGCATTTATTCCACTGACGCACTCCGTGTTCTGGGGCACGCTGGCTTACACGCTGATTGGCGGGACGCTGGGCGGCACCATTATGACGCTGGTGTTTTTACCGGCGATGTATGCCATCTGGTTCCGTGTCAGGTAGGCTAATGCTGAAAAAAATCCCCGCCTGGAGCGGGGAAGGAAGTATGAACAATATGCAAAGACTCTCGCACGCTGTGCGTGCTGTGTGTAACCTTCGTACCAAGTATGAAGCGATAAAAGAGTAGTAGCAGTATTTAACGCCTGCAACTCAGGTCCACAAATAAAAATGAAAAGGCTCGGGGACGAGGCCTTTATCACTTCAATCATCACAGCAATGGTTTGATGAACAGCCCTGAAAACCCTGCCTGGCTTCGTTTATCCTCGTCAGTAAAACCCGAGCGTTACTTATCAACGTGGTCTTTTGAAAATGAGAAATCGATTAATAAATGGCATTTATTTGGAATGGCCAAATAAAAATTATCAATATTCTTGATGATTGAGTTCATAAATAACCGAAGCGGTTTCATTTTGATAAAGATGCAATTTAAATGACTGTAATAGGAGCTAAAATAAAAAAATATAACCCGTGCATTTTTTTTAATCTCCTATAAATTGACCCAGCGGTACTCTCCGCACGTAACGAATGATGCTTTGCATCGCCTCTGAAAGCGTTAGAGATTTCCACTTTCAGAGGTCATTTTTTCCTGCCATAAAAGTCCAATCCTGTTTTACTTGCCCTGTCTCATATTAAATATTCATCAATTCACGCTGATAAAGCTGTACAACATTGCGATCATTGTATAAGTTTACTCCATGACGATCTGATTAAAATATGAACACGTGAGGTTTCCTTGCAGCAGAACCCGGGTAGATGCCATTCAGTAAATGATATTGCAGCGTTTTTCAGCCGCATCTCTCTCTCTTCTCAACACTAAATGTTGAACAGAGAGTGATATGAAAAATCACCATGAACAAAAGTTGAGTGATCTTCTCATCGGCGAGGCGGTAATAGCATTGCTGCACGAAAAGGCCGGCATCTCGCGACGTGCGCTCCTCTCGAAGCTTGAATGCATGCTGAAAGCCGAAAAGGATGAAGAACGCGCGCGCGCAATACTTCTCGCTATGCAGGATGTGAAGAAAGAAATCGCCGAGAGTGAATCCCTTAAAGTTGGAGACCGGGAGCACATGGCAAATTTTGATATAGATAAATTCGGTAATGACGACTCAACCCGACATTAACGCCGGCTAAGGGCTTAAGTGCGTGGGAGAGAGACAAAAATGCGCAACTCAGTAAGGATATTTTATGCAGCAGAATACTATCGAGTCAGACCTGCAGAGTTATTTACACAGCACCGGTGACCAATATGCAGAGGAAAAAGAAGTCATTGGTATCATCGTAAAGTCATTGATCGCAGAGAGAGGAAGAGTGACGAACAAGGCCATCATTATGAGTCTGATAGCGGAGCTGGAGAGTGCGACAGATATCGAGCAACTCGATGTGCTGCGCAACTGCCTTGAAATCGTTGTAGGCCGTACGCCTAATGATGAAGACTAAAGAAACCAATCTATTCTATACGCCTACCAGCGGGGAGAGTTGTGTTAATTCCCCCGCTTTTCTGACCGCTACATCCATATTAAAACACTGATCCTCATTTCCCTGAGACTTTACTCACCAGTAAAAAAATGCCCAACGTTCTTCTTCACCCGGAGTAAAGCCCACCACCATTTTCAACGCGTTAAGTAACGCGTCAAGTTGCAACGGGTCCGTGGTATTTTCAATTTCCGAGATGAAGTACAAAATAATGGCGCTATTGGAGACACTCTTACCCTGACTCTCAAGCGTCTGGATGGCGGAGTCAATCAGTGTCTTCTCCGCAGAAAGGTTGTCACCTGCGTTTTGGAGATAGTCAGTAATGTCTATTTCGCGGGACGTTTGCTGTGCGCTTTGTTGCATTTTCTCTCCTTGTGATCAGATATTTCTGCGGCAACGTTTGAAAGATATTTACGCTATTGCGTTGGGCCTCGGCTAAACAAACCCATGCTTTCTGGGCTATTTACCCAGTTAAAAGTCATTCAAAACTAAATTTAGCGCATATTTATGTTATGGCACGCCTTTCATGGATAAAAATCCATTAATGAGCGGTTTAAAGCCTGAATTCCTTCGACGGGATCGTGACTGGCGTATCTCACCAACAGATAAAAGTTAGCGATCGAACAACATGCCGATCAATGTCTGGTAGTGGCGTTCTTCTTCTTGAGTGGCAGCGACTTCAAGACGTCTTAACAGTTTAGTGCAGATAGCCTTACGATTAAGGTTCTTGCCTGCCCGCAGGATTTCGACAACAATTTGACCTAGCGTTTCTTGCTGAGTTGGCGCGCTTGCTTTGCTAAAATAATGTGCAATATCGCTGGCTGTATCGGGAAATTTAGAAACACTCTGACGCATGCGAACCTCGTAAAAGTTGGGATAGTCGATTCTGTCCGAACATAAAGTTAGACAATCTTTTAAAACTTGTACAGGATTAATTTATCTGTACAGATTTTCTTTTTAAGCAAAAGAAGCTTATCCTTTTTATTCAGCTAGTTATGTTTGGTTGTGAGATCAGCTGTCGGACTCTGGTTGTTGAAGATTAGGGTAAATTTGTACAAATAGAGAGGAGGCGATTAACTGGAGGAGGGGGTATTGACAGGTTCAGGGAATGAAGTCTGTTTAACTCACTTACTTATCGACATAATGCGGAGCGCCCTGAGGCGCATCCTCTACCTGAATCAACGTTAGTCACCCATTAACGTTCATTGTTGATAGGGCGTAAATGTCTGGATGCTGAAAGCCAACGTAGCTCTTCGCGGTTTCGTGGGGAGGTTTCGACAAAGGCTTTTAGCCAGCGTCTGGCGTCGGCTATCTGAGCAAGTCTATTGTCGCTGGCATCGCCTTCGGCCATGGTGCCCAACTCAATGATGAGGGAGTGGATGTTGATTTCCTTCTGACTCACAGCAAGATTAATCACTGCCTCGCCAATAATGATATGGCCTTGTTCTTCGTCATGAAATAACACTGCGTTTCCTCCAATATTTTCGATTACCGTAAGAATAGTGTAGTAACAAACTTCCTTAAGGTCTTTAAGATTGTTTAGAGATTTCGGTTTATCAAATTATGCATGTTAATGTTGCTGCTCAACTTGCTGATAATTATCTTAAATTATGCCTGATGTAAACGCATTGCTTGATGATAAAGAAAAGTCTCAAATTTCGAGGGAAAATAATGAAATCGTTTTCAAGACAAAACTTGCCTCAATTAATGAAGATTTTGGTACGTAATTTGGGAATGGGAAATGAATATTGCCAAATGACCGGTGGGGATTAATTAAGGAAGGGGAGAGTGTCGTCCCTGACATTTTCTCCAGCCGGTACACGTTAAACGCGACCGTTGAGGTCATCTTCGTCGTCGTCTTCCGGCCAGAACCGGACTACGTCCTTAGGCGTCAGTTCGTTTCGTCGTTCAAGCCTGCAAGCGTTTGCAGGTATGGCACGTTATGGACAGCGCGATCGGGCTCTTCGAAACTCTTCAGCCATTTTGTGGCTTCAGAAATATCAGACAACCTTGCCTTGCTGCCGCCTGCATTTGCCATATGTTTCAGTTCGTCAATCAGCGATTGTACGCTGACAACTCTCTGTCCCAAGGCAATACTCAGTGCCGCTTCGCCAATAATGACGTAGCCTTTCCCGTCGTGTTGAAAAGATATTAACCATCCTCCATTTTCACGTTTATGACAACCTCGACTTAAACTGTAGGCGCTGTTACGGATTTAGCTAAAGGTTAATTCCTAAAAGTCATGAAATCTTAGATTTATATATTTTCTAAGTGACTATTCACTGCCGTTATTAGGTGCTAATGCAGGGTGATATTATGTGCAATTTTGCATGAAAGAGGTTTAATGTTAAAGGTGTTAAGCGCTTCTCAATGATGGATATTAACTCGCTGAAATAATGGGAAGGCAATACAAAAAGGGGTGATATATTTAATTCTAAAGTAATCCGTGAACAGCTGTATAAATATGAAAGCGCAAGGATGCAATAAAACCCTTTGCAGGTAACGATATTGGTTTCGTTACATTTACGGATAGCCAGCTTATTACGCGGAAATTGGCGGACACCAGCTGCATATTATGCACCGCGCTGTTATATCTGGAGCCCCACCCAGCCATAGCGTATCCACAAGACGTGCGTATGTAGAACTTTCAGGGATTACACCGATGTACAGTTAGCCCGAGTAGCAACTGATAACCATGGACGGATGTGTTGAGGGCACAGCCAGAGTGATGAGTTTCCACTAACAGGTCTAATGGAATGCGGCAGAAAAAGTGTCCGCAGAACTAATGCCTAAGGGCATTCAGGCAATTTGTAGATCTCATTGACAACCTGCAGGGTTGCGTGTTCGATCATCCCTTCATTACGGCATAAAACCCAGCCGTGTTTAGCAACGGCTCGCTCGAACGACTGAGTACAAGCGACATGATCTTCCAGCTTATGCATCACCGTACTACTTAACCCGCGCGTTCTGGCCGCAGCCCTTGCCCATGAAATTTCAGGCGCAGTAACAACCCCGACATGCAGGTCCGGCGCTTGCACGTTTCGATCAATGTTTAACTGTAAAATCTCAGCAAATGGAACCATCCGGCGAAACGCGGCATCCGACGGGTACCAGCGATCCATCAAAATGATGCTATCCGGTGGCTGTTTAGTCAGCACATGTTGGGAAATCCATGCACGGCTATCAGCAAAGCGCGCACAAACTTCCCACTCTAAATCCATGCAGGGATTTCTGGCCAGCCTGTTCACCAGAGCCATTGTTTCTCTCCTGAAAGGATCGCTTTTTTTCTCGCAAAGCCGGATTACCTTGATGTTATTAGCCCTGAGTACTTTCGTGATGGCTTCCAACAGCGTGGTTTTACCAACGCCTTTGGGTCCATCCAGAGAAACAAATAGCGGACGGCTCATAGTCGAAATGACGGGTGATGTAGCGTTTGTGTGAAATTCAAATCGGGCAAAAGCATCCTATTTCCTTCTTATTAACCGGTGTCCACTTTCTACGTCCGGTGAAGCTGTCTGGCGCGTCAGCGTGAACTAAATGAAAGGCTCTCATAACAGACACTGATGGACATTGTGGCAATGGCTTTAAGTTACGAGTCTCATTTTCTGATGGTAAATTCATTTTAGGTCAATGCCCATATGTTGCGATCTACACGATGGAGTTTAGGGGATCCGATTAGCAAAAGGAAAACTTCTCTCAGTACGCTTGTTATTTAAGCAGAGAGGCGTTAATGGGCAGCTTTGGGCGAGCAGCGGACGTTTAAAACTAAAAAGTTAAAAAAAAGCTGATTTTTATGTTGTCGCCTGTTAGCCTGGAAAAATGCAGCAACCGGCTCAGTACAATCTCACCCACTCATTATCATCACTTCCAATTTTTAGGTGGGATTACGTTCGCCATTTCCCGCCAGTAAAGTGGGCCTTAACGAACAAACCATTGAGGTAAATATGGACTTCGATACAGTGGCAACTTCAGCAAAACCAATCCTGCATCTTTTATGCGGAAAAATTGCATCAGGCAAATCCACATTATCTGCAAAATTAGGTACTTTACCTGGCTCCGTAATTGTTAGTGAGGACAACTGGCTGGCTGCGATCTATGAAAATGAAATGCAATCATTGGCGGATTATATTCATTGTTCTTCAAAGCTCAAAAGGGCTATGAAGCCCCACCTGGTGGCACTACTCAAAGCGGGTTTATCCGTTGTTCTGGACTTTCCGGCAAACACACGGACACAGCGTGAATGGATGATGAGTATTATTGAGGAGTCAGGTGCTGATAATCGTCTGCATTATTTGAACGTATCTGATGAAGTCTGTAGAGCCCGGTTACACGCCCGTAACGCAGAAGGTACGCACGACTTTGCAGCTACAGATCAACAGTTCAATACCATTACGAGTTATTTCTCAGAACCTACAGTTGATGAAGGGTTTGAAATTATCGAATACCTCTAAATGCGTTATCCGCACTTAAGCCACCATTGAGTAGTTTTATTATTTTCCGAAAAGTGATGGCACTGATGATGCCTTAATACAGACAGCCTCCGCTTCTGGCCAAAGTGGACAGCTTTTAAAGCTGTCCGGCATGAGTGATGTGAGGTATCTCATAACTAATACCTGGTGACATCTTATAGTTTCCACGCTTCATCATCCAAAGCGACAAGGTAATTTATATCAACAATGCATGTAATGTCCCTTTTATCACCTTGTTTTTAATTACTTCTAAGCCCATCAATTGCCATAGTCGGTAGTATCAATACCGATTTTAAGCTGGTTTGAATTCGTTCGATGATTGCTTCTCGAGGGCCATTTATCCATTCATCACTCATATAAAATTTTTCCTGAGACGCTTTCATATGTTCAATATCATCAAATGCCCGAATCAGAAAGTAAGAATCCTCATCATGAATCGAGTTGCCAAATGCAATGATGTCGATACCCGCTCCACGATGGAGAGGAGCACTTATTTCAACCATGATTGTATGGAATTCTCGTCCAGTGCCTGGCTTCAGAATGTACTGCAATAACTCGACTGCTCTCATTAATTTCATTCCCTTGGTTTACGTTAGATACCTGGATTAGCGGTAACTTCCTGGCTACGCACATAATCAAATCGTACTAAATATAACCATCAAAGCTACGCTTAAAAAGATTTTTATAAACAAGCAATTCTAACATCGTTGTTTTACAGCTCTTCGCTTGTGGATAAGGCAAAAAAAACCTACCTCATTTTTTCTTAGATTCAAAACCGTAATCTTCTATGCAGAGTTGGGCTTGAGCTGTGCGCCAGATACTGGCTAATGCCACATTCGATTTGAGTAAAGTCGCACAACCACAGACGTACATTACCTGCATTGCAGCTTTAACGACTGGAAGGCGCTGCTACTACGTAAATTCCGCTGGCGAGCATTTTATTCACTACGCAAACCTTAGTCACACCAAATTTCAGGCAATAAAAAACCCGCACGAGGCGGGTTTTTTTATTATCAGCGGTGCTTATCTGCTCAGACTATTGTCTTCATCGCTATTGTAAGCGTTGCTGATAATGAGCGCAGCTTACAGCGGAGTAACGTTACCCGCTGCTGGGCCTTTGGCGCCATTTTCAATGGTGAAGGAAACTTGCTGACCTTCATCAAGAGTTTTGTAGTTGTCGCTCTGGATGGCAGAGAAATGGACGAAAACATCCTTGCTGCCATCGTTAGGAGTGATAAAGCCAAAACCTTTATCAGAGTTAAACCATTTTACTAAACCAGTCATTTTGTTAGACATAGATAATTCCTTAATTGATGAGCCACTCGTAGCGGCGAAAATTGGCCTGAAGTGAAAGATTTACTTATTGGGCACTTAGGAGGAGGCTCTCGAAGAAGGATATCTAGGGATAACACTTGAACTGAGGACTGCTTTACTAAAACTGCTTTCATAAGGTCTGTGTTCCAAACCGATGACGCATTAAGACATAGCGTTAATAATTTAGCAACGAATATGTTTATTTATTTTAACCATTTAAAGACCTGGACGGCTGAACGGCCGGTTACGCTTTATCTTTGGCTGCGCTTTGCCGCGCCGATTATCACAAGGTGGTTTGTTATCTGCGTGGTGATGCTACTTATAGCAATAACAAGCAACTATAATCTCACCGGTTAAGTGGCTTGATCTGCTTTGTGAGCACATCAGCTTTTCCACTCCTTTTCGCGGCGGTGAATTTTAGAGGCATACATGATGCGAACTCTTCAGGCGGCCTGGTTGCTTACTCTGGCCCTGTTTGTCTGTTCCGCCTCGGCGGCCAACTCGATTAGCGATGGCTGGGAATGGCTCAAGCAGGACGTTTCACAAACCTGGCAGGAACCGCAGTATTACGATCTCTATCTGCCTTTCATCAGCTGGCATGCCCGTTTTGCTTACGATAAAGATAAAACCGATAACTACAATGAAACGCCTTGGGGGGGCGGGTTGGGCGTCTCGCGCATCAATGAAGACGGTAACTGGAGCGCGCTCTACGCGATGGCGTTTAAAGATTCCCATAACGAATGGCAGCCGATCATTGGTTATGGCTGGGAGAAAGGCTGGTATCTGGATCAATCGCGAGATTTTCGTCTCGGACTTGGGCTAACCGCCGGTATCACCGCGCGCGATGACTTCGCCAATTACGTGCCGCTGCCTATCGTGCTGCCGCTGTTCTCCGCTGGTTATAAACGTTTCAACGTGCAGTTCACCTATATTCCCGGCACTTACAATGACGGTAACGTGCTGTTTGCCTGGGTTCGCTATGCCTTCTGATTCCGTCAACGCGTTGCATAAAGATCGCATCAGCAAAGTGCTCAAGCGCGTAGCGTTAGGCTTGCTGGCCTTGCTGGTAATGTTCCTGGTGATCCGTGGTTATCAATCCGAACAGGGACCGCCGCTGCATCGCTGGCATACGTGGTCGGCGGATGAAATGTCGGTGGATGAGATCGATCGCGCCAGCTTCGCGGATTATCTGACGCGCGAAGCAGCGATTTTCCACGACATGAAGCTCAACGTGACCGACCAGCTTAGTGGCGATGATAAAACGGCGCTCAACCGCTTTAACGCGCAAAGCCCGGTTTATCCGGCGCGATTCGACACCGACTGGAATCGCTCTTATATCCTCGAGCCGGAAGGAAAAGCGAAAGGTGCGGTGGTGCTGCTGCATGGATTAACCGATTCGCCGTACAGCATGCGCTATCTGGCGCAGGCGTATCAGCAGAAGGGTTTTGTGGCGGTAGTGCCGCGGCTGCCGGGACACGGCACGGCGCCCGGCTCACTCACCAGGGGTGACTGGCAAATGTGGATGGCGGCAACCCGCTTAGCGGTGCGCGAAGCGACACGCCTGGCGGGTAGCAACGTACCTTTGCATCTGGTTGGATACTCGAACGGCGGCGCGCTGGCGGTGAAATACAGCCTCGATACGTTGCAAAATAACGCGCTGCGCAAGCCGCAACAGCTGGTATTGCTGTCGCCGATGATTGGCGTCACCGCCTATGCGCGGTTTGCTGGCTTAGCCGGCTGGCCCGCCATCATCCCCGGCTTCGCCAAAGCGGCGTGGCTGAGCATCATCCCGGAATACAATCCTTTCAAGTACAACTCGTTCCCGGTGCGCGCGGCGCGGCAATCGTGGCTGCTGACGCAGGCGATGCAGGATCAGCTGCTGCATGTGATTCGCGGCGGCAGCATGCCGGCGTTTCCTCCGGTGCTGACCTTCCAGTCAGTGCTGGATTCCACCGTCAGCACCCGCGCGGTGGTCAATGCGTTCTATCGCTATCTGCCGGATAACGGCAGTGAACTGGTGATGTTCGACGTCAACCAGGCGGCGAACTTGCGCGCGCTGTTCAGGCCCGCGCTCTACTCAGCGGTCAATAATTTGTTGCCGCCTGCGCCGCGCCGCTATGCCTCAACGGTCATCACCAACGCGTCACCGACCACCTATCAAACCGTGGCGCGCATTACAGCGGCGGATCAAACGAAAGAAATCGTGCGTTCGATGCATGAAGCGTGGCCGCAGGATACCTATTCGTTGTCGCACATTGCCGTGCCGTTCCCACTCAGCGACTCGCTGTATGGCCGCGAGCCAACGGAAAAGAATCGTTATGGCATTAGCTTTGGCACCATCTCGCTGCGCGGTGAAACCGCCAGCCTGATCGTTGGGCTGGATACGCTGATGCGCAACACCTCCAATCCGTTTTTCGATTACATGATGTTGCAAATCAAGGGGCGCATTGACTGCAGCAGTCAGAGCAATCTGCCGGCCTGCATCAAAGGGTTATGACTTTTTTCAGCCAGCCGCTGGCGAGGATCACTCTGGAGAGCAGCACCGAAGCGGCAAAGGTCACGGCAATCAGCGTCAGCTTAGTCGCCAGCGAGGTGATGGGAATCAGCGCGGTGAGCAGATGGAAAACCGAGTAGTGAAGAATATAGACGCCGGTCATGGTTTTGCTGATGGTCGCCAGAATGGTCTCTTTAACCGCCACATTGCGGCGAAAGCGCACCTGACTGGCGGCAATCACCAGCACCACCACCAGCAGATAAATCTGCGAGCCGGTGAGAATAAAGGCGTTGCGATCGGCTTTGAATAGCGCGAAGAAGAAGTGCTGCTCATAAAACCAGGTAAACAGATAGATAAAGGGCAGGGCGATCACCGCACCGCGCGCCACTTTTTTGCGCTCCATCCAGTCATTAATCAGCGGATCGCACAACAGCTGGCCGGTTAAGTAAAACAGCAGCCAGGTCCAGAGCCGATACTGCGGTTCAAGCCGGAACAGCGGGTCGTCCGGATGCAGCACCGCCAGCAAATCGTAGCCATATGAGAACGCCAGCAACGCAAACACCAGCGCAACGAACGCGCGCCGGTGCTGGCTAAGCCAGATCATCAGCGGGTGAAAACTGTAGATGATAATGAATGAGAAGATGAACCACGGCTGGATCAGGTAGCCGCGCTGATACGGTTCCCACAGGTAATAGACCGTCATCCAGAACAGAAATACGATCACCAGATTGCGAATCTTGCCTATCTGCCAGTTAACATCCTGCTCGGAACGGGCATCCATAATCCCGGCGACGACAAAAAACAGCGGCGTCGCGATGGTGGAGATAAAGGTCAGAAACGCCAGAATCCAGTGATAATCGTAATCGTAGCGATCCCAGGTGTTGTACACGGTGAAAAATGTCACCGCCGTCATACATCCCAGCGTTTTAATCACGTTAAGGCCGGTCACATTCATGATGCGCTAGCCACCGTTTGGCGATGGAAGCAGGCGTAAATCACCGGCAGCACCAGCAGCGTTAGCACCGTGGCAAAGCCCAGACCAAACATGATCACCACCGCCATGCTCTGGAAGAACACATCGCGCAATAGCGGCGCCAGCCCGAGCACGGTGGTGAAGGCGGTCAGCAGAATAGGGCGCAGACGCGAGGTAGCGGCGTAAATGATCGCGTCAGCCTGCGGCTTTACTAGCTTCTGCTGTTCAATCTCTTCGACCAGCACGATGCCATTGCGAATCAACATACCGCTAAGACTCAGCAGGCCGATTAACGCCATAAAGCCAAACGGAATTCCGGTGATCAAAAAGCCCGGCGTCACGCCAATCAGCGCCAGCGGCACCGTCAGCCAAATGGCGACGGCGTTTTTCAGCGAGCTAAACATCAGCACGGTGATCACAAACATCACCAGATAACCCAGCGGCAGCGAGGTAAACACGCCTTGCTGCGCTTCACTGGAGCTCTCCGCATCGCCGCCCCACTCAATGCTGTAGCCGTGCGGCAGCGAGATTTGCTCAATCTGCGGCTTCACGCGCGCCACAATATCGCCGGACGTATCGTTGCTGAGCGGATTCGGGTCGGCCTGCACGGTGAGCACGCGGCTGCGATCGCGGCGCAGAATCAGCGGATCTTCCCATTGCAGCGTAAAACCGCTCACCACGTTGCTGAGCGGGATATAATGCTGCTGGCTCTGGCTCCACACCAGCACGTTATTGAGATGATTGGCGTCCTGCCGCTCGCTGGCCGGTGGCCGCACGATAACCGGCAGCAGGTCAGCGCCTTCACGATACAGCCCAACGCGGCTGCCGGTGAAATTCATCTCCAGCGCGTTATCCACCTCCTGCTTATCGACGCCTAGCTCACGGCCCAGCGCCAGATTAAACTGCGGGCGAATTACTTTGCTGCGGTTTTGCCAGTCGTTGCGCACGCTGTCGGTGGCGGGATCGGCGGTGAGGATGTCGCCGACCTGGCTGGCGATCAGGCGCATTCTGTCAGGATCGGGGCCTTTGATACGCACCTCAATTGCGCTACCGCCCGAAGGACCAAACATCACCCGTTTGGTGCTGGCATTGACCTGCGGATACTGACGCACGATGTAGGCATCAATACGGTGTGACAGCGCGCCGATATTACGCTGATCGTCCATGCGCACCATGATTTGCGCATAATTGCTGTACTGACGCTGCCCGTTGTAAGTGAGGATAAAGCGCATACTGCCCTGGCCAATGGTGGTGACGGTAGAAACCACGCCTTGCTGCCCGGTAATCGATTTTTCAACGTCGCTGGCCATCTGCTCGGTGGCGTTGATATCGGTGCCGTACGGCAGCCAGAGATCGACGAAGAAGATCGGCGTATTGGCTGAAGGGAAGAAGTTTTGTCGTACCGATCCAAAGCCCCAAATCGCCAGCGCCAGCAGCACCGCCATCAGCGAAAGCGTGAGGGTTTTTTGCCTGAGCAACACCAGCAACATGCGCTGATAAAAGCGATAAAAACCGCCGTCATAAGGTGAAACTTCAGCCGCAGCTTTAGTAGGTTCCTGTGTTTTAAACAGCCACCATTTGATCAGCACCGGCGTGATGGTGAGCGCCGAGAACCAACTTAGCAGCAGGGAAATCAGCAATACCTGGAACAGCGATTTGCAGTACTCGCCGGTGGAATCCTGCGAAAGACCAATCGGCGCAAACGCCAGAATGGCGATTATCGTCGCGCCCAGCAGCGGGAAGGCGGTGCGGCGAATCACAAAGTTGATGGTGGTCATCAGCGGCGAGTTTTGCTGACGCGCGATCAGCACGCCTTCGACAATCACAATCGCATTATCCACCAGCATGCTCAGCGCGATAATCAGCGCGCCCAGCGAGATGCGCTGCAACTCAATGCCGCACAGATACATGATCAGCAGCGTGCCCAGCACATTGAGCGCCAGCGACAACGCGATGATAATGCCGCTGCGCACACCCATAAAGATCAGCAGCACGCCGACGACAATCGCCAGCGCCATCAGGAAGTTGGCTATGAAGCCATTCACCGAGTGCGCCACTTCGGCGGCCTGATCGTAGAACACGTTGATCTGAATGCCAGCCGGTTTTTCTGCCGACATCTGCTGCAGTTTGGCCTCCAGCGCGCGCCCGACATCAATGACATTCACGCCGGGAACAAACGAAATTCCCATGGTGACCGCCGGACGTCCGCTGGCGTGGTAAATGCTGGAGGGCGATTCACTCAGCCCGCGCGACAGCGAGGCGATATCGCGCAATCGGGTGGTGGCGTGATCGCCAGGCGGGCTGACCAGCAAGTCGCCCAACTCCTCGATGTTCTGAAACTCGCCGGTTGGATGCAGACGGATCGATTCCGTGCCGGCTTTGATGTCGCCCGCATTGGAGACCACGTTGAGTCGACTTAGCACGCTGGCGAGCTGCGGCAGCGTAATGCCGCGCGCGGCCATCATCGTTAAGGAGACATCGATATTAATTTGCTGTGGGATCACGCCGCCCAGCGCCACCTTGCCAACGCCCGGCACCAGCACCAGCTCACGCCGCAGCTGCTCCGCGTATTGCACCAATTCCGGGTTGCTGAAGTTGTCGCCAGAAATAGCGAAGAAGAAACCAAACACATCGCCAAAATCATCGTTAACGAACGGCGCGGCCACGCCGGGAGGAAAGAAACGCGCCGCGTCGCCGACTCTGCGCCGCAGTTCATCCCAGATTTGCGGCAACGCGTTGGAGTGGTAACGCGAGTCAATGTTGACGGTAATCTGCGACAGGCCGTTGGAAGAGATGGAGCTGACATTGTCCAGATAGGGCAACTGCTGCAGCGCATTTTCCAGTGGTAAGGTGACTTCCTCTTCTACCTGCTGCGCGGACGCGCCGGGATAATGGGTGACAACCACCGCGGTCTTAATGGTAAAGGCTGGATCCTCGAGACGGCCAATATTGAGCAGAGCAAAAATGCCGCCGACGCCCAGTAACAGAATCGCCAGCCAGACGCGGACCGGATTATCGATAAACTGCCGGGAGATATCCATTACAGCCCTCGCTCACGCGTCCAGATGCGTACCGGTTGCTGAGCATGCAGCTCGTTGACGCCAGCGGCGACCACGCGTTCACCGGCGTGCAGCCCGGCGGTGATCACCACGCCGCGATCGGTCACTTCACCCACGCTGACTTTGCGATCTTCTAACGTCAGCTGATCGCCGCTGCCTTGCACCACCCAAACATGCGGCTCGTTGCGCTGGCTGTTATCGGGATTGAATACCGCCTCCACCGGCACCACTAACGATTCGCGATTCACATTGGCGGGCAGATTGGCGAGGTTAATCGTCACCGTGCCACTGACGCCGCCCACCGCCGGGAAATCGGCCGGGCGCGGCATAGTTAAAATAATCTGCCACGTCAGCGAGTTGCTGTTACTGCTGCCGGTGTGCTCTTTGTACTCGGCCTGGAATTCGCGGTCCGGCAGCGAGTTGATGCGCACCACCGGGCGATAGGTCAGGTTGCGCATATCCAGCGCGGTAAACAGGTTTTCCGGCACGCTGAACACCACGTCGAGCAGATCGTTGCGAGTCAAGGTGGCGATGGTTTGTCCGGCGGCGACTACCTGATGATTGCGCACGTTAACCACGGCGGCCACACCGCTGAACGGCGCGGTTAGCGTCATCTGGCTTAACTCCTCACGGGCAATTTGCAGCGCGGCATTGGCCGCATCGCGGTTGGCGCGCTGCACGTCCATATCTGCCTGCGAAATCGCCTGTCGGCCGGAGAGCGTCTGGAAGCGGGCAAATTGCCGCTGGGCAAGCGTGGCGGCGGTCTGGCGCTCATTAACGCGCTGCTGCGCTTCCCGCGCCGTAAGCCTGGCGATGAGCTGGCCCTGCTCGATGCGGTTGCCCTGGCGAATATCCAGCGATTCAATCTGTCCTGCACGTTTGAACGACAAATCGGTGGAGTCGCCGGATTCAATGCGCGCCGGGAAGATACGTTGTTGAGATTCGCCGGACGCCACAACTTCAACGACTTTCACCATACGTGGCGGTGGCGTAACTTCTTGTGTTTTTTGATCGCAACCCGTTGTTAAAAATATAACAATGGCAGCCAGCGTAATATAACGAGTCACTGTTTTATCCTCAGCAACAACGAATCCATTGTTGGCAATAATGTGAGTGGATAATTTAATTACCAAGCATAGAGACAACCGCGTAGGTGAATAGTCCTACGGCGGAGCAGGTAACGATCGCAATGACAACATAAAGACTCAGACGGAGCAGGCTATAACCATACATCGTTGCCTCCATTAACCATGACCACAGAAAAATTGCGCCATCGCCTTAAAAGGTGAGAAGTATTAACAGGATGTTTTTGTTACCGATGAGCATAGACGCAGATGTCAAAAAAAGTAAAGCCTGATAGCTTGTAATATTTTTAATTAAATTAACCAGATTTAAATCTAATAAAACTGATTTTCATGGATATTTAATCCGCAATATCGATATAAAATATCAGATTAAAGTAACCTGAATATTGGCTTTAAATTACCCAGCCTTATGAATTATCACACTATATTTTTATTATTATCCGCGATCGGATAAGTCTGGTGAGATAAATAGTTTTCGCCTTAGGACTTTTATTGAGAAATGAATGCGTTGAATATCCCTGTGCTACGTTTATAGCGTTCATTTTACAAAAAACTTTCAATTTCGTATAGAAAATAGGGCTGCTCCATTACCGCTGAGCAGCCATTAACGACATATTTTTCAATCTGAAACGGACCGCTTCTTCCACCGGATAAGTCAGGTCTGATCTTTTCGTTCAATGGCGACTTGTTAAATACGGGATATCACCGCCTTGATTTCCGAAACAGGATTTGAGGAGAAAGCGATGAATACTGCTAAACCGGAAAGTACCTATTATCAACTTTCTGTCGATGAAACGCTGGCCAGTACGCAAAGTTCCACCGAGGGAATCAGTAGTGCTGAAGCGGCGGCGCGCCTAACACAGTACGGGGACAATGCCCTGCCACAGAAACCCGGCAAGCCGGTTTGGCTGCGTTTTCTCGCTCACTTCAACGATGTGCTGATCTACGTTTTACTGGCCGCTGCGCTGCTGACTGCCGTCATGGGACACTGGGTTGATACGCTGGTGATTCTCGGCGTGGCGGTGGTGAATGCCCTGATTGGCCACATTCAGGAGAGCAACGCGGAAAAATCCCTGCAAAGTATCCGCAATATGCTCTCCAGCGAAACGGTGGTGATCCGTGCGGGTAATCACGAGACGCTGCCCACCACCGCGTTGGTGCCAGGTGATGTGGTGGTGATCCGCGCCGGCGACCGCATCCCGGCGGATCTGCGCGTCATTGAGGCGCACAACCTGCGCGTTGAAGAAGCGATTCTGACGGGCGAATCCACCGTGGTCGAGAAGGGCACTGACGCGCTCATCGGCGAGCTACCGCTGGGCGATCGTACCAATCTGCTGTTCTCCGGCACCACCGTCAGTTCGGGCGGCGGCAAAGGGCTGGTGGTCGCTACCGGTGGCGCCACGGAACTTGGGCACATCAACCAGATGATGTCCGATATCGAAAAGCACCGCACGCCGCTGCTGGTGCAGATGGATAAACTCGGTAAAGCCATTTTCCTGATCATCCTGGCGATGATGGCCGCGCTGTTTGTCTTTAGTTTGCTGTTCCGCGATATGCCGGTTTCAGAGCTGATGCTGTCTCTGATTAGCCTTGCGGTGGCATCGGTTCCCGAAGGATTACCGGCGATTATCTCGATCATTCTGTCGCTTGGCGTGCAAACCATGGCGAAGCAGCAGGCGATCATCCGCAAGCTGCCTACCGTGGAAACGCTGGGCGCGATGACAGTGATCTGCTCAGATAAAACCGGCACGCTGACCATGAATGAAATGACGGTGAAAGCGATTATCACCGCCGATCAGATTTACCGCGTTGATGGCGTGAGCTATGAACCGGTGGGCGCCATCCATAAAGCCGATGACGCTGTGCCGGTGAAAGTGGCGCAAGGCTCGATCCTCGAGCGCTATCTGCGCACCATCGATCTGTGTAACGACAGCCAGCTGATTAAAGACGAAAACGGGCTGTGGAAAATCACCGGCGGCCCGACGGAAGGCGCACTTAAAGTGCTAGCCGCCAAAGGACATCTGCCTTCAGTCACCACCGAACTGCGCAATAAAATCCCCTTTGATTCGCAATACAAATACATGTCGACGCACTATCTGATTGGCGATGAAGAGTGCGTGCTGCTGACCGGCGCGCCAGACGTACTGTTCAGACATTGTCAGCAGCAGCAAACAGAAGCCGGATTGCAGCCGATCGATCTGCCGTGGTGGGAAGCCAAAATTGAGGAGTATGCGCGCGAAGGATTACGCATGGTGGCGGCGGCCTGGAAACCGGCCACGCCAGGACAAACTGAGCTGACGCATCAGGATTTGCATCAGGGCATGATTTTGCTCGGCATCGCCGGGATGATGGATCCACCGCGACCGGAAGCCATCACCGCGATTGGCGACTGCCTGCAAGCCGGCATTCGCGTCAAAATGATCACCGGCGACCATCCGCAAACTGCGATGAGTATTGGGCAGATGCTGGGAATCGGTAACGCCAGCACCGCCATCACCGGACGCGAGCTGGAAGTGATGGATGACCAACAATTGAGTGAGGCGGCGCAGGCGTACGACATCTTTGCCCGTACCAGTCCGGAAGATAAATTCCGTCTGGTGCAGGCGCTGCAAAGCAAAAAAGAGGTGGTCGGGATGACCGGCGATGGCGTTAACGATGCGCCCGCGCTGAAGCAGGCGGATGTCGGTATCGCCATGGGGATTAAAGGCACCGAAGTGACTAAAGAAGCTGCCGATATGGTGCTGACGGACGATAACTTCGCCACCATCGCCAGCGCGGTGCGGGAAGGGCGCCGTGTCTATGACAACCTGAAAAAGACCATTTTGTTCATCATGCCGACCAACCTCGCGCAGGGCTTACTGATCATCATTGCCCTGCTGGCCGGTAACCTCATTCCGCTGACCCCGGTGCTGATTCTGTGGATGAACATGGCGACTTCCGCCACGCTCTCCTTCGGCCTGGCGTTTGAAGCGGGTGAGCAAAATATCATGCGTCGTCCGCCGCGCGATCCCAAGCTGCATGTGATGGATGGTTTCGCCATCTGGCGCGTGATTTTTGTCGGTTCGATGATCGCCATCAGCGCTTTCGTACTGGAAGCCTGGCTACAACCGCGCGGCTATTCACCGGAATTTATTCGTACCGTGTTATTACAAACGCTGGTAACGGCGCAGTGGTTTTATATGCTGAACTGTCGTGTTTCCGACGGCTTCTCATTGAGCAAAGGTTTGCTGATGAATAAAGGCATCTGGATCGTCAGCGGCGTGCTGTTAGTTCTGCAATTGCTGATTATCTACGCGCCCTTTATGCAGCTGCTGTTTGGTACCACCGCGCTACCGTTACGTTACTGGATTATTACCTTGATCATTGGCTTCGTGATGTTTTTAATTGTCGAAATCGAAAAGCCATTAACGCGGAGATTCAGAATCAATTAATAGCGCGTGACATTCAGGCCGTTTCTCTTACGGCCTGAATGTTTTTCGTCACTTGACCTCAAACAAGGCCCAGCGCACAGGTTTTTCTCTATAATACATTTTGTATAGGATGAAGGATCTTAATAATGGGACTGAACGATTTTCCTTTATGGTCAAGGCTTTTGCGCGTACTGATAATTCTCGCCACGTTGACCATAATTCTCACCGGTATCTATCTGGCATCGGCATTAATTAATCAGGTGATGCTGTCATTGTTTCTGGCGATTATGCTCGATCCGTTAATCAGTCGGCTCGAAAGAAAACGCGTGCCGCGTCTGCTCTCATCGCTGCTGGTGATTGTGCTGCTGTTATTGGTGATTGTGTTCACCATCATCAAACTCACCGTATTAACCCCCGATTTAATCCAGCTGAGCCGTCAGGCACCGCAGTTACTGGCCGAACGCTTCGAGCCGGTGACGCAGACATTTAGTCATTTGGGCCTGGTTTTAACGCCCAACGACATGCTGGCGTTTGTTGATGCGGGTGCGGTGGTGCGCTTTGTCACGGGTTTTCTCACGCAAATACCCAGCATTCTTTCCTGGTGGCTGATGGTATTTCTGATGCTGTTTTTCATGCTGTATGAAATGAGAAATTTAAAAATCCTGCTACGTAAACAGGCCGAAGGGAAATATCAGCGCTATTACGTGGCGCTTGAAGAGGGCGTGCAAAGCGTTATCGTTTATGCTCAGGTTAAAACCCTGACCAGTATTGTCGGCGGCATTATTGTCTGGGCGGGCGCACATCTTCTTGGCTTGAAGTTCGCCTTTTTCTGGGGTGTGTTGATGTTTGTCTTCAACTATATTCCGGTGCTGGGTTCATTTATGGCGGCCATCCCGCCAGTGCTGCAAAGTTATATGCTGTACGATATCCAAACCGCATTGGTGGTCGCGCTGTTCTTTGTGGCGTTAAATTTAATCCTGAGTTCAGTCATTGAGCCGTTATTATTGGGTAAGCGGTTGAATATGGCGCTCACCACACAGCTGCTGGCGTTTCTTATCTGGCAATCCTTGTTGGGCATCATCGGCGCGATTCTGGCAATTCCGCTGACGTTTATGTTGAAAAAAATATTATTAGCGAGCGCGGGTAACGAAAAGCAGGGAGAGCATTTTCCAAAAAGGTCGCCATAAATGCCGTTATGCTTGTTTTTTTTCAATGGCGAATACGCTGGCCGGGGCCGCCTTTGGTCCGGCGGTCCTCGCGCCGCTTACGCGGTACCTTCATTTCGCTCGTCAGCCTGACGGACCGGCGGAGACGGGACTTCCTTGTCCCGGCTCCGCCTTTCGCCCGCGTCCTGCGGGCTCTCCTGGCTTCCTCGCTACATTCAGCGCTGCGGATTGCCGGCCCAAAAGCGGCCCCGGCCTGCTTCTTAGCTTCCAAGCGTGGTTTTGAAAACGGCTCAATTTCAAGATGCGTCAGAGCCCACACGGATAATACGGACTCAAGGCAAAATTTCACGCTCAAGACTTACTACCCCGATAAAAGGTTTGATACAGCACCGGCAACACCAGCAGCGTTAGCACCGTGGCGAATCCCAAACCGAAAATGATCACCACCGCCATGCTTTGGAAAAACACATCGCGCAGCAGCGGTAGCAGGCCGAGCACGGTGGTAAAGGCGGTGAGCAGAATCGGGCGCAGACGCGACGTTGCGGCATCAAGAATCGCTTGGTGTAACGGCTGATGCCGCGCCATCTGGTGCGTTTCCTCAATCAGCACGATACCGTTACGAATCAACATGCCTGACAAACTCAGCAAACCAATCAACGCCATAAAGCCAAACGGAATGCCGGTAAGCAGGAAGCCGCAGGTGACGCCAATCAGCGCCAGCGGCACGGTAATCCAGATCGCCAGCGCATCGCGCAGCGAGTTAAACATCAGCACGGTAATCACAAACATCGCGAGGAAACCTAACGGCAGCGAGCCAAGCAGGCCGCTTTGGGCATCGCGCGAACTCTCCAACTCGCCACCCCATTCCAGATGATAGCCGGCGGGCAACTTCAGCTGATCGATGGCCGGCTGCACGCGCGCCACAATCTCTGCGGCGGTGCGGCCGCTGGCTGGATCGGGATCGGTCTGCACCGTCAAGACGCGCATGCGGTCACGACGCATAATCAGCGGATCTTCCCATTCCAGCTGGAAATCGTTCACCAGATTGGCCAGCGGCACATAGCGCTGCTGCGTCTGACTCCACACCTGAATATTGCCAAGATGGTCGATATTCTGCCGCTCCAGCTCGGAAGTCTGCAGCATGATCGGCATCAGCCGCGAGCCTTCGCGCAGCAAGCCGACGCTATCACCGCTGAAGTTGATACGCAGCGCGCGGTCGATATCGCGCTTGTCCACGCCCAGCTCCTGACCGCGCAGCGGCGAATACTGCGGACGAATCACTTTACTGCGCGCCTGCCAGTCATGACGCGGCGGAAACGCGCTGCCCTCGGCGAGGAAAATGTCGTCAATCTGGCTGGCAATCTGCCGCAGCGTAATGGGATCGGGGCCGGTAATCCGCAGCGCAATGGCGCTGTCGCTGACACTGCCAAAATTGATGCGTTTGATGCGCTCCGTCACCTGTGGGAAGTGCTCGCCGATGTGCTGCTCGGTGTGCTGCGCCAGCATTTCCAGCTGCCTGGCGTCCTGCACGCGCACCATAATCTGCGCGTAATTACTGTACTGACGCGTCGCATCGTAGGTCAGCGTAAAGCGCATCGCGCCCTGACCAATGGTGGTCACGGTACTGCTGACGCCCGGCTGCTGGTTAATCCAGCCTTCAACCTCGCGCGCGGTTTGTGCGGTGTAATGGATGTCGGTGCCATACGGCAGCCACAGATCGGTGAAGAAAATCGGCGTATTGGAGGCGGGGAAGAAGTTCTGCTTCACGTAGCCGAAGCCATAGACCGAGGCGGCCAGGCACGCGGCCATCAGCACTAAAGTAGTGATGCGGAAGCGCAGCAGCGTGGTGAGTACGCGGCGATACAGGCGAAACACCACGCCTTGATACGGCTGTGCGTCTTGCTTGCTGATCGCCTGGCGACCATCCATCCACTGCACGAACACCGGCGTCAGCGTCAGCGCGGTGATCCAGCTGAGCAGCAGAGAAATCAGCAGCACCTGGAACAGCGATTTACAGTATTCGCCGGTGGAATCCTGCGATAAACCAATTGGCGCGAAGGCGATGATGGCGATCACCGTGGCGCCGAGCAGCGGCAGCGCGCTGCGTTTTACCATCTGCCTCATCGCCTGCTGCAACGGCTTGCCGCGCTGGCGATCAACCTTGATGCCTTCCACCACCACGATGGCGTTATCCACCAGCATGCTGAGGGAGATAATCAGCGCACCCAGCGACACGCGCTGCAGCTCAAGCTTAAACAGATACATGATCAGCAGCGTGCCCAGCACATTGAGCGCCAGCGAGGCGGCGATCACCATGCCGCTGCGGACGCCCATAAACAGCAGCAGCGTGCCCACCACAATCGCCAGCGCCATCAGAAAGTTATTGATGAAACCATCCACCGACTGCTTCACTTCCTGCGCCTGGTTATAAAACACGTTCAGATCGATGCCGAGCGGTTTGGCCTGCTGATGCTGCTGAATTTTGGCGCTTAACGCATCGCCGACATCAATCACGTTGACGCCAGGCGCAAAGGAGACGCCCATCGCCAGCGCGGCGTTGCCGTTGGCGTGATAGAGATTGCCCGGCCGTTCGGTAACGCCATGGCTGAGCGTGGCGATATCGCGCAGCAACACTTGCTGGCTGCTGCCGGGCGCAGAGATTGGCAGCGCACCGATCTCATCCAGTGACTGAAACTCGCCGGTCGGATGGAAACGAATCGCTTCATTGCCGAGGCGAATCTGGCCCGCATCGGAGACGGCATTGACGCTGTTGAGCAAAGCGGCCACGCGCTGTGGCGTCACGCCCAGCGCCGCCATCTTCTGGCTGGAGAGCGTGATATTCACCTGCTCCTGCTCAATACCGGCAATCGCCACTTTCGCCACGCCGGGCACCAGATTCAGCTCACGCCGCAATTGATCGGCGTAGGTGCGCAGCTCGCTGTTGGTGAAGTTCTCGCCGGAAAGGGTAAAGAAGTAGCCGTAGACATCGCCAAAGTCGTCATTTACCAGCGGCGCGCTGACGCCGGGTGGAAACTGGCGCGTGGCATCGTCAACGCGGCGACGCAATTCATCCCACACCTGCGGCAAGTCGTCGGCGCGATAGTGGCTATGAATCGTAACGGTGATCTGCGACAAACCGTTGCTGGAGATCGAACTGACGTTGTCGAGCGATGGCAAGCGCTGCAAGGCGTTCTCCAGCGGCAGCGTGACTTCCTCTTCCACCTGCTGCGCCGACGCGCCGGGATAGTGCGTCACAATCACCGCCGATTTAATGGTGAAAAGCGGATCTTCCAGACGACCGATATTGAGCAGCGCAAAGATGCCGCCCACGCCCAGCAGCAGGATCACCAGCCAACTGCGAATCGGGTATTTGAGAAACGGTTCCAGCAGGCGCATCACAGACCTCGCTCGCGTGTCCACAGGCGCACCGCCTGACCATCACGCAGATCGCTGACGCCCGCGACCACAATGCGATCGCCCACTTGCAGGCCGGAGAGAATTTCGATGCCCTGCGCATTGAGTTTTCCCACCACCACCGGCTGCTGCTGAACGTTAACCACATCACCTTCACCGCTGATCAGCCACACGTAAGGCTGATTCGGCAGGCTGTGATCCGGGTTAAACACCGCGTTGGCCGGCACGCGCAGCAGCGGCGTGCCATCGGAAGTGGGCAGATTATGCATCTGCACTTTCACCGTGCCGCTCAGTCCGCTGACCTGCGGTAAATCCGTCGGACGCGGCATCGTCAGCACCACTTGCCAGGTTAGCGTGGCGGCATCAGCTGCTGCGCGATGCTCTTTATATGCCGCGCGAAACGTGCGGCCCGGCAGCGCATTCAGACTGATCTCTGGCTGATAACTCACGTTTTGCACGTCAAGGCTGGTGAACAGGTTTTCCGGCACGCTGAAAATCACATCCAGTACATCGTTGCGGCTGATCACCGCCACCGTTTGTCCGGCGGTAACCACCTGATGATTTTGTGAGGCCACGCTGGTGACGATGCCGTCAAACGGTGCGCGCAAGGTGTGATAATCCAGCTCCTGTTTGGCGATGTTGAGCGCCACGGCGGCGGAGTCGCGATTGGCCTTTTGCACATCCATATCTGCCTGCGAAACCGCACTGCGCGTGGCCAGCGCACTGAAGCGCTGATACTGACGATCCGCCAGCTGGAATCTGTTCTGCTGATCGTTGACGCGCAGCTGCGCATCGGTATCGATCAGTCGGCCAATCACCTCGCCAGCCTTCACATGGCTGCCTTCACGCACCTGCAACTGCGCCAGCCGCCCGGTACGCTTAAACGCCAATTCGGTGTAATCGCCCGCCGAAATACGCGCTGGAAATACCCTGACTT
This sequence comes from Pantoea sp. SS70, assembly GCF_029866845.1. NCBI lineage: Bacteria > Pseudomonadati > Pseudomonadota > Gammaproteobacteria > Enterobacterales > Erwiniaceae > Pantoea > Pantoea sp. SS70. The sequence goes on from NZ_CP117200.1 coordinate 506,007, forward strand.
TCTCTGTGGTATTTTCCGTCAGTGTTAGCGCTTTAATTACGCGAGGTGCGCTGAGTTCATCACCGCTTTTATTGTCACAACCGATCAAAACCAAACAAATTACAAGTGCGCCCAGCACTGGCCAATTATTCATGCCCCTGCCTCAATAAGAAAGAAAGGGCGGAAATATGCCATTGCCTGAAAGAGGGAATAATGACCCTCCGCAAAATAAGGGTCATTAGGTGGAAACAATTATGTGCGTTTAAGGTTGGTTTAATTTAGCGATATCTGGCGAAATCAATTATGCCACCATGCGCGAAACCACATGATAAGAGAGTAAGCCGATGGCGGTAGCTGATGATACTGCAATGATAATAAAGGAAATGATTATCGGTATTGTCAGGTTGTGTAATTTATTCATAATAATTCCCCCTATGATTAATACATTTCGAGATGAAACTAAAATTAATATGCGTCATGCATCTTTCTATTTGCGTTTAAATAATAACATTGCGCAATCAGTGCTATCACTATTAGCATCACACTTCTGAATCAGTAAAAACATGACCACGGTCAGTATGCTTTGGGAAAATATAATTAAAATGTGGTTTTTATTTTCGCACGCTTTTTTATTTTCAATTCACTGTCACGGGGTTAATTATGACCGTTATTCCTATTCAGCCAAAACGTCCGGAAGCATCCGCGCGTCCCTATTATCAGCAGGATAACGCCGCCGTGTTTAAAGCCATCAACAGCTCACCCGCGGGGTTGAGCAGCACCGACGCACAGCAACGACTGGACGCCAACGGGCCGAACGTGCTGCCGCAAAAGGCGGAAAAATCACTGCTGATGCGTTTTCTGGCGCATTTCAAAGATGTACTGATTTACATCCTGCTGGCGGCGGCGGTGATCACCGCGGTGATGGGCCATTGGGTGGATACCTTTGTGATTCTCGGCGTGGCGGTGATCAACGCCCTGATCGGCTTCATTCAGGAAAGCAACGCCGAAAAGCATCCAGAACATGATGTCGAGCGATGCCATGGTGCTGCGCGATGGCCAGCAGATCACCGTCGCTACACAGCATCTGGTGGTCGGCGATGTGGTAATGCTGCGTCCTGGCGATAAGATCCCGGCGGATTTGCGGCTGTTCGAGGTACATAACTTGCGTGTCGAAGAGGCGATTCTGACCGGCGAATCCACGGTGGTATCAAAGAACACCGTGGCACTTGAAGGTGAAAAAGGGCTCGGCGATCGCCTGAATCTGGCCTATTCCGGCACCACCGTCAGTTCAGGTACCGCGCTGGGCGTGGTGATCGCCACTGGCGGCGACACCGAGCTGGGCCACATCAATGCGATGATCTCCTCGATTGAAGAGGCGAAAACCCCGCTGCTGGTGCAGATCGACAAACTCGGAAAAGCCATCTTCGGCATCATCATGTTGATGATGGCGGCGCTGTTTGTGTTTGGTTATCTGCTGCGCGACATCGCGGTGACGGAGCTGCTGCTGTCGGTGATCAGCCTCGCGGTAGCGGCAGTGCCGGAAGGTTTACCGGCGATTATTTCGATCATTCTGTCGCTTGGCGTGCAGTCGATGGCACGCAATCACGCCATCATTCGCAAGCTGCCGACGGTCGAAACGCTCGGTGCCATGACGGTGATCTGCTCGGATAAAACCGGCACGCTGACCATGAACGAGATGACGGTGAAAGCGGTGGTGCTGGCGAACAGCCAGTGGCGCATCAGCGGCAACAGCTATGAACCCAAAGGCGAATTTACCCTTGACGCGGGTCAACAGAGCGATGCGCTGATGCAGGGCTTCCTGCAGGTGGTGGATATCTGTAACGAAAGCCAGCTGCGTCAGGATGCCAATGGCAACTGGGGCATTGTGGGTGGCCCAACCGAAGGGGCGCTGAAAGTGCTGGCCGCCAAGGCGGGCATTAAGAGTGACAAGGTGCAGATCCTGAGCAAGCTGCCGTTTGACTCGGCCTACAAATACATGGCGGTGAGCTGCCTGATTGATGGCAAACCGTGCCTGCTGATGACCGGCGCGCCTGATGTGTTGCTGTCGCTGTGTCAGCAGCAGCAGGGTGCTACCGATGCGGAAGTGATTGATCGCGAATATTGGGAAGCGGCGATCACCACCTACGCCAGCGAAGGGTTGCGCACGGTTGCCGCCGCGTGGCGCTGGCTGCCGGAAGCGCAGCACCACATCGATCATGAGGATTTACGCAACGGCATGAAGATGCTGGGCCTGGCGTGCATGATGGATCCGCCGCGTCCGGAAGCCATCACCGCGATTCGCGACTGCCAGCAGGCAGGGATTCGCGTGAAGATGATCACCGGCGATCACCCGGAAACCGCGATGGCGATTGGCCAGATGCTGGGCATTGGTAACAGCGATTCTGCCATCACCGGTTACCAGCTAGAGCACATGGACGATGCCGAGTTGGGCGTGGCGGCGCGTGAATACGACATTTTTGCCCGCACCAGCCCCGAGCATAAGCTGCGTCTGGTGAAAGCGCTGGAGAGCAGCGGTGAAATCGTCGGCATGACCGGTGATGGCGTCAATGATGCGCCCGCGCTGAAGCAGGCCAACGTCGGCATCGCGATGGGCATCAAAGGCACTGAAGTGACCAAAGAGGCGGCGGATATGATCCTCGCCGACGACAACTTCGCCACCATCGCAGCTGCAGTGAAAGAGGGCCGACGCGTCTACGATAACCTGAAGAAAACCATTCTGTTTATCATGCCGACCAACCTCGCGCAGGGATTGCTGATCATCATTGCGATTCTGATGGGCAACCTGCTGCCGCTTACGCCGGTACAGATTCTGTGGATGAACATGGCGACCTCTGCAACGCTGTCGTTTGGTCTGGCATTTGAACCGGCAGAGCGCAACATCATGCGCCGCCCGCCGCGTAACGCACGCAGCCCGGTGATGGACGCTTACGCCATCTGGCGCGTCATCTTCGTCGGCCTGCTGATTTCGATTAGCGCCTTTGTGCTGGAAGCCTGGCTCCAGCCGCGCGGCTACACGCCGGAGTTCATCCGCACCGTGCTGCTGCAGATGCTGGTCACCGCGCAGTGGGTTTACATGCTGAACTGCCGTAACAGCAACGGATTCTCGCTGGATGCCGGTTTGCTGAAAAACCGTGGCATCTGGCTGGTCACCGTGGTGCTTATCGCGCTGCAGGCGATGATTATCTATGTTCCCTTGATGAATACGCTGTTTGGCACCGCGCCATTGCCGTTCAAATACTGGCTAATTTCGCTGGCGGTGAGCGCCGGGATCTTTGTGCTGGTGGAGATAGAGAAGCGCCTGACACGCGGCTGGCGCCTGGCACGTTAACGTAAGTTGGCTGGCGCCATGCCAGCCAACCCTTTTTCATTCAGCGGAAGACGCTGATTCACGCTGCATCACCAGACTGAGCGCAGCGGGCAACACCGTCAGCGTCATCAGCGTTCCCACCAGCAATCCACCAATGATGGCGTAGGCCATCGGCCCCCAAAACACCTGATGCGAGATGGGAATCATGCCTAAAATCGCGGCGCAGGCGGTGAGAAGAATCGGGCGGGCACGATGCTCAGCCGCTTGGCTTACTGCATCATTGCGCGACATGCCAGCACGCAGATCGCTATCGGCTTCCATGATCAGGATCACCGCGTTGCGGATGATCATGCCAGCCAGCGCAATCATACCGAGCAGGGCGACAAATCCCATCGGCGTGCCGCTGGGCAGCATTGCCAGAACAATGCCAGGCAGTCCAAAAGGCGCCATCGCCAATGCCAGCAACATGCGCGATACGCGTTGCAGCTGCACCATCAGCAGTATCAGCATGACAAACAACGTCACCGGCAAAACGGCAAACACTGAGCCGTTACCTTTATCCGATTCGGCAACCGTGCCCTCTTCATCAAGGGTGTAACCCGGCGCTAATCCGGCACGCAGCTGCTGGACATCTGCGCTGAGCTGCGCGGATGTGGTCTCCGCTTGCATGCCCGCCGCTACATCAGTTTGTACAACCACATAGGGAAAACCCTGGCGACGCCACATCACCGGATCCTGCAATCCCCACAGCAGTGTCGCAACCTGGCCGATGGCAATCTTCGCGCCTGACGCCGTGGTCAGTTTCAGCGCAGCGAGGCTGGTTAAATCCAGCCGATCGTCATCGTTGGCGCGCAACACCACATCAACCAGCCGGTTATGATCTCTCACGGTCGTCACGCTTTGACCGGACCACACGCGGTTCAGCAGCTGCGCGATATCCTGTGAAGAGACGCCAGCCGCGCGGGCTGCGGTTTGGTTCACCGCAAAGGTGATGACGCGTTCCGGCTCGCCTGCGGTCAGGTTTACGCTGCGCGTCGCGTGGGATTGCCCGAGGATGCTGGCCAGCTTTTCCGCATACTGTTTCACCCGCTCGTAGTGCGGCCCGCTGATGCGATAGCGGATCGGCCAGCCAACCGGCGGACCCAGTTCCAGCGGCGATACGCGCGTCACCACATCGCTGAAATCGCGTGCCAGCAGGCGATCGAGTTCAGCTTTCAACCGATCCCTCGCCGCCAGATTTTTGGCTACCACGACCAGCTGGGCGATGTTTTCATCATCGTTCAGCACGTCCATCGGCAGATAAAAACGCACGGCGCCGCTGCCGCTATAGGAGGAGAAATGGTCGATATTGGTGTTGCCGCTGAGTTTCGCTTCGAGCTGTTCTACCACGCTTAAGGTGCGCGCCTGCGAGGCGTTCGCCGGCAGCGTGAGGCTGACCAGCAGCTCCGGGCGATCGGATGCCGGGAAAAACTCGCCCTGCAGGTGGCTCATGCCCCAGATGGCGAGCAGCAGCGATGCGCCCGCCAGGCCGAGCGTCAAGCCCCGATGGCGTAACACCTGTGAAACCAGACGGCGATAGAGGCGCAGCAACCAACCGGGCTCAGCGTGCGGTTTACCTGGCCTTGATGACAGGATCCAGCTGCCGGTCAGCGGAGAGAACAGCACCGCAACGACCCAGGAACTGAGCAGCGAAATCAGCACCACCACAAACAGCGAGTAGCAATACTCCCCCGCGCCGGACGCGGCGAAGCCGACGGGAATGAAACCGGCAATCATCACCAGCGTGCCGGTGAGCATCGGAAATGCGGTGGTTTCAAAGGCTACTGTAGCGGCGCGCCAGCGGGAATCACCGGCTTCGAGTCGGGCGACCATGGTCTCCACCGCGATCATCGCATCATCCACCAACAACCCCAACGCGATGATCAGCGCGCCAAGGGAAATGCGTTGCAGCCCAATGCCCGCCAGCATCATGCCGGTAAAGGTCATCGCCAGCACCAGAGGAATCGCCGCCGCCACCACTAAACCGGCACGTAGCCCGAGCGAGACGAAAGAGACGGCCAGCACGATAAAGATGGCTTCACCGAGCACCCGCACAAATCCGCTGACCGCGTCGCTGACCACCCGCGACTGATCCGCTACTTTCGTTACCTCAATTCCGTGCGGCAGTTGGCTGGCAATCCGCGACATTTTGTCCGTTAACGCGTGGCCAAAATCCAGCATATTGCCGGTCGGCGCCATGGAGATCGCCAGCCCAATCGCTGGCTTACCGTTGACGCGATAAAGCGGCGTTGGCGGTTCCGCCGCCACACGCGTCAGTGTGACGATATCGGTCAGGGGAATGTAGCGATCGTTGATATGCAGCGTCACGGCGCGCAGGCTCTGTTCCGAGTTGAAGGCACCGCTGACGCGCAGCGCGATGTTATCGCTGTCGGTGCGAATGACGCCTGCGGGTGACAAGGCATTCTGCGCCTGCAAGGCATCGGTGACCTGTTGCAGGCTCAGGCCCATTCCCGCGAGCGTGCGCGGAGAGAAGCTCGCCACAATCTGCTCCTCCTGCACGCCGAGCAACGCAATTTTGCCGACATCCGGTACGCTCATCAGCCGATCGCGAATCGACTCAACGCGATCGCGCAGTTCACGTGTGCTGAATCCTTCAGCAGTAAAACCGTAAATCGTGCCAAAGGTATCGTCAAAATCATCATTGACCGCCGGTGCCGCAACGCCCGCAGGCAGCGCGGAGCTGACATCCTGCATTTTCTTGCGTACCTGATACCAGATGTCCTGCACTTTGCCGGGCGGCGTGCTGTCGCGCAGATTGACAAAGATAACGGTTTTACCGGGATGCGTTTCGCTCTGCACGTAATCCAGATAGGCCACTTCCTGCAGCTTTTTCTCCAGCGGTTCAGTCAGCAGTTGCACCGTATCGTCGAGATCGGCACCGGGCCACTGCGCGGAGACCACGGCGGTTTTGATGGTAAAGGCGGGATCTTCGTTGCGCGGCAGCGCCTGATAGCTGAGCACGCCAGCGCCAAGGATCATCAGCATCAGAAAAGCCATCAGCTGTTGATGAGCCAGCGCCCAGGCGGAAAGGTTGAATTTATCGCGAGCGGAAGGTTCACTCATGGCTGCTCATCTCCCCGCGCAACCGCTTCGCCATCGCGCAGTGTGCTGACGCCTGCCGTGACCACGCTTTCGCCTGCCGTGAGACCACTGGCGATATAGACTTCGCTGGCGGTGAAGCGGGAAATCACCACCGTGCGGCGTGTGACCTTGCCGCGCTGCGCATCCAGCACAAACACCGCCGGCTTGTCCGCCAGGCGCGTCAGCACGGATGCAGGAAGGATAAAGGTGCGGGGATCGCTCTCCGGTAGTGCCACGCTGACGCTGGCGCCCAACAGCATCGCTGGCGGTGGATCGTCTAGCGTTAATCGAACCCGCCAGGTCCGCGTTTGCGGATCGGCCTGCGGGCTAATATCGCGCAGATGCGCCTGCGCGGCGATCGCCGGTGAAGAGAGCAGGGACACGCGAAAGGCATCGCTGGGGAGCGAGGAAAATGCTGCCGGGAAAGGCACATCCAGAACCACATCCCGCCGCGCACCGCTTGCCAGTGACATCACCGTTTGACCGGTGCTCACGACCTGTCCGGCAGAGGCGCTGACGGCGGTGATCACGCCGCTAAAAGGAGCCGTCAGCTGCGTCCAGCGTAGATTTTCCTGCGCGCTGTTGAGTGCGGCTTCGCTGCTTTGCAGGTGCGCCGCAGCGGATTGCCAATCGGATTGCGCGCTGTCGAGCTGCGCCCGTGCAATCGCACCGGAAGGCATCAACTGTTTCATACGATGTAGATTCAGCGCCGCAACGCGTTCAGCTGCCCGCGCGCTGTCGGTGTCCGCCATCGCGCTGCGTAACGCATTGGCGGTAGTGCTGCTCTCTAACGTTGCCAGCACCTGACCGGCGTCAACACGATCGCCCACTTCGGCAGGGCGCGTCAGAATCCGCCCATCCAGCCTGAAACCCAATGATGTTTCGTCGTGGGCATGAATATCGCCGATCATCTGCACCTGTTGCCCTTGCAGGGCGGGCTTCACGGTGATGAATTTTACCGGTCGGGGAGGCGCGGGTGGTAAGGGATCGCGTGGCCCGCAGGCAGTCAGCGACAAGGCGATGGCCACCATGCAGGGCAACAATGGCAGCAACGTTATCAGGCGTTGTGCATCGATAAGATGGTCGGCGGCCTGTTTGACCAGGCCGGTGAAAGAGTCAGTCATGGCGCCACTCCGTACAAGGATTTGGCGCCATTAAAACGGCGAACTGTCGAGATTCGTTGTACGGCGAGTCAAGATCCTGTCAAGAGCGCTTAAAACGGTGCCGGACTGACGTCCGGCAGGAAAATCGCCAGGCTGAGGCCGCCCTCTTTGGGTAGTTTGGCGCTGATCCTGCCGCCATGCGCCGCGCAGATGGCGCGGGCGATCGACAAGCCCAGCCCGCTGCCGCCTGAGTGGCGCGCGCGCGAGGATTCACCGCGCGTGAAACGTTCAAACATCTCGGGCAGAAACTCAGGCGCCACGCCGGGGCCATCATCCCTGAATTCGATGCTGCAGCCTCCCGGCACCGCGCGGGCAGTAATCTGCAACTGGCCCGCAGGCTTGCCATAGCGCAACGCATTTTCAATTAACACGCTAAACACCTGACCCAGGCGGAAGGGATCGGCGCGGCAGGTGAGCGTGCTGTCTGCTGCCACGCTGATGATCATGCCGCTGGCTTCGGCTTGCGGTCGCACCCAGGCCACGCGCTCCCGCGCCAGTTCTCCGGGGTTGATCTCATGCAAATCCAACTTGAGTTGTCCGGCGTCGGCCAGCGACAGCAGGTGGAGCTCATCGATCAGTCGGCTCATGTGGCGCAGCTGTTTCATGATCATCTCCAGCTGCTGCGGTTCCGGCTGAAACACGCCATCCAGCAGACCTTGTAACCGACCAATGGCGGCCGTCAGCGGCGAACGGAGTTCGTGTGCCAGCGCCACGTGCGAGGCGCGCAGTTCACGATCGTAGAGCGCCAGCTGCTGGCTCATGCGATTAAAGTCGTGTGCGAAGTGCAACAGCTCCGCCGGCGCGCTTTTTACAATGGTGGCGGCGGAACCAAACTGCCCTTCGGATACCCGATCAGCGGTTTTTTTCAGATGGCTAAATTGCAACGCCAGCGGGCGGGCGTTGCGCAGAACGGTGAAGGCAACAAACGGCGTAATGATGAAAATCAGGATGATCACCATCAGCCAGTCAGCGGCACCCACCGAAGGATCGGAGTAGCGCACGCCCCAGCGTTCATCAACGATCTCGTGGAAGCGCGGCAGATTGGTTTGCGGATGCGCACGCAGCGTCAGAAATTCCTGGCGCATCTCCGGCGGCATATGGTGGATGATCCACAAGTTTTGCAGCGCAAAGCGCAGGAACATAATGCCAGCGACGGCAATCACCGTGACGATGGCCAGCGTCAAAATACGCACGCAGATCCAGCGCCATAGCGTTTGAGGAGGTGACTTTTTCATGGCTGTCTGAACCTGTAACCCACGCCGCGCACGTTGAGTAATATCTCGGATAGACCGGCGTTTTCGAGCTTCTTACGCAGGTTGTAAACGTGGGTGTCGATCACCCTTTCCAGCGCCTCGCTTTCAGGCATGCAGGTTTCGATCAGATAGTGACGGCTGAGTGCGCGCACCGGCGCTCGCATCAGTGTCACCAGCAGGGAAAATTCGGTTGGCGTGAGTTCAACGCGTGTTGGCTGTTGCTCTGGCTGCGCGACCATTGCAGTCATCGCGGCGGTATTGACCTCAAGCGCCTGCCAGCGCAGCACTTCATCCTCCGCAACGGCCGCCCGGCTGCGGCGCAGCACCGCCTGCACGCGCGCGACCACTTCGCCCGGATGATAGGGTTTCACGACGTAGTCATCCGCCCCTAAGCGCAGCGCGCCGATTCTGTCGGGCGTGTCGGTCATCGCGGTAATCATAATCACCGGCGTGTCCGCGCGGCGTCGCACGGCAGCCAGCACCTCGGTGCCGTTCATGCCGGGCAACATGATGTCGAGCAGAATGAGATCGGGTTTCCACTTCTCAACGCGCTCAAGTCCGCTATGCCCATCGCCGGCAATCTCCACGGCGTATCCTTCACGTAGCAGATAGGCTTCCAGCACGTCTGCCGCGTCTGCATCATCCTCAATAACCAATACTCGTCTGTTGTTCATGGCTCACCTTGACAGTTTCTTCATAAATCCCTGGCACGTTATTGACAATGCTTCGGGATACTCCAATCCGTGACGCAACGCCCGGGCAAGGGGCTAAAAACAGATGGGTAACTGAGGTGACACGATGATAACGAGAAAAAAGGCGCTGTACAGTGGCTGTTTGTTACTGGTCAGTATCAGTACCAGCAGCCGCGCTGATGACAGCGCAGCGCAGGATGGCGTGATGATTGGTGTGGGCGCGCAGACCACGCCGACATACAGCGGCGCAGATAAGCAACGCTGGCAAGCGGTGCCGATGTTGCAGGCCAGAAAAGGTGCCTTTTTCGTCGATTCGCAAAAGGGGGTCGGCTACGATCTGCAAAGCGACAGCGGCCTGTATCTGGAGCATTCGCTGGGATATGGTCTGGGCAGGGCAGACAAGGATTCCGACTGGCGCGACGGTTCTGACAAGCTGCGTGGCATGGGCACAATCAATGCCACACTCAACACCGCTATTGCGGCCGGTTGGGCGGTCTCGCCGTGGCTGGTCCTCGAAGCGAAAGCCGTGCTGCCGCTGACAGACAGTCAGGGCGTGAATTATCGCACCTCGGTAACGTTAATTCCGCTGCAAAGCCAGCAGGATAGCCTTTCCTTGCAGACGTCCGCGCTATTTGGGGATGCGCGTTACATGCAAACCTGGTACGGCGTCAGTGCGCGTCAAAGCGTGAAAAGTGGCTATGCGACTTACTCACCGGCAGCGGGATTTTATGGGGTAGAAACCGACCTGACATGGAGTCATCAGTTTACCCAGCATTGGGGCGGGGCGTTGAGCGCGGGCTACACGTGGCTCGACGATCACGCGGCGGACAGTCCCATCGTGTTCAGGCAGAATCAGCTGACCGCAACAGCGGCGGTGACCTATACGTTTTAAGATTTGAATGGTGTTTAAGCCCGCACCGCTGTAAGGAAATCCACTACAGCGGGCGGCTTGAGTGAGAAAGATTATTTATGCGGAACTTCAGAGATCTCTTTCACGTCACTTTTATTGATTTGCTGCTTCACGCCATTGGCATCGACATAACCCAGCAGGCCGGTTTCAGCATCCTGTGGTTTGCCATCGGTGACGATGGTGCGTCCATCATTGGTGTGGATGGCGTACGAGGTACGCGTACATCCGGTTAAAGCGGACAGGGCAATAAGCGCAGTAATAGAAAGCAAAATTGATTTTTTCATTAGTCTCTCCAGGCTGTTAAAAGGATATTAATTATCCAGTTCGCTCATGTTGGTAATCTTGTCGCGATTGATCTGCTCAGTTTTACCGGTTTGCGCATCCTTGTAAGAAACAAGGCCTGTGTCACTGTCGATTTGCGGCTTACCAGACGTCACAATCGTGCGTCCGTCGGTGGTCTTAATCGCCTGATTTGAAGAGCAAGCGGTCAATGTCATTGCCATAAAAGTGCCAAGAAATGCCGTTGCCAGTACTGTTTTTTTCATCGTGATGAGTTCCTTTCAGTGGAATAAGTTTTAACTACCTAAATAGCTTAGAACATTTTCCCAAAACAGCCAGAAACCCGGCGCATCTGCGCTGTTTAATCCTACTCAGATGGCGGTTCATGCCGCGCGCTTAGCGGATCTCATTCACATACATAAAGTGTTCGGTACTAAAACGGTGGTGCGCCAAAATTACCGGCAGGGCACTTTGATCAAACGACACTTCATCAATCACCATCACGGCGTGCGGCAAACTCAGCTCCAGCAGCGCCGCATCCTCTTCATTCGCCAGCGTAGCGGTAATTTGTTCACGCACGGCGGCGACGCGCAGGTCGTAGCGTTCAAACAAATAGCGATAAAGCAGCGGCGGTAACTGATCGGCTGCTGGGAAATCGGCCAAACGCGCCGAAGGCAGCACCAGTGTTTCATGCATCGCGGCGATGCCCTTCACGCGACGCAAACGCTTCAGCCTGATCACTTCATCGCCCTGACCAATTTGCAGTTTCTCTGCTTCGTCGGCGCTGGCATGACTCAGCTGATAATCCAGTAATCGGGTATCGGATTGCAGCAATCCGCCGGTTTTATCATGCAGGCGAAAATACTGAAAAAAGTGGCTGAGATTGTGCAGCGGCGCCCAGCCGGTTACCACGGTGCCGGTTTTGCGGCGTCGCATCAGCATGCCTTCCGTGGTCAGCGCCGCCAGCGCTTTGCGCACGGTGCCCACCGACACACCAAACTTCGCCGCCAGGCTATTTTCACTCGGCAAAATCGTGCCCGCGGGCAGTTCACCTTGCAGGATCGATTCGCTGATATGGCGCTTGACCACTTCATACAGCGGCGCACCTTCACCTTCGCTGAGTCTGGCGAAAGGTTGAGCGTGGTTCGCGTCATAGTTTTTTTGCATGTTTCCGATTACCGATTGACCTCAGTCGTTGAATTGCATTATCTATAAACTATATAGAAATACAACAGACGATAATCCTATGACGCAAAATCCACGTTTTAACAACGCATTAGCGATGATTGCTCATGACGGCGCGCAAATGACGGATGACCTAAAACAGATGCTGGAGGTGGATACCTGCTTCCCGCCGGGCAACGGTTATGGCGCATTTGCTGACGTGATGACGCACTTGTTAGCACCGCTGGATTTTCACTTTGCGCGCGTCTCCGTGCCGGAACATTTATGGCAGGCACCGGACGGCAGCGCGTACGGTGAACGCGTCAATTTGCTGGCATCGCTTGATGCCGGTGCCGCTGAAAACTGCAATCTCTATTTCCATACCGATACCGTTCCCGCCGGCGATGGCTGGCGTTTTCCAGCGCTCACGCTGACCGCAGCGGAAGGCAAGCTGTTTGGGCGCGGCGCAGCAGACATGAAAGGCACCATTGTTGCCGCGATGGCGGCAGTGCGCGCGGCACAGGCGGCGGCCATCCCGCTGCGTTTTAATCCGGTATTTCTGCTGTGTAGCGATGAAGAGGGCGGCTTGTATCCCGGCATTCGTTATCTGGCGGAACAACAACTTTTCTCCGGTCACCTGCTCAGCTTCAACGGCGGCGCGGTGCCGCGCATCTGGGCCGGTTGCTTTGGCAGCATCGATCTCAAAGTGATTATCACCGGACGTTCGGCGCACTCCGGCGATCCGGTTAACGGCGTTAATGCTATTGAAGCGGCGCTGCCAATGATGAACGCGCTATATCAGCTGAAGCTCAGGGTGGAACAACGCACCTCGGCGATGCCTTCTCCGCCGCACTATCACGGCAAACCGCTGACGTCACTGTTAACGCTGGCCGCTGCGCATGGCGGCAGCAAAGGATCAACCATTCCGGAACGGTTTGAGCTGCTGATTAACCGCCGCTACGCGCCGGAAGAGCGCTTTGACGCGGTGTGGCAGGAGCTGACGCACTGTGTGGAAAGTGCGATGCGCGACAGCCCCGCGCTCGACGTCACGCTGCAAATGATTGGCCATCTGGCGCCGGTCGCTAATCCAGACGGTCCGCACTGGCCGCGCTGGCAGGCGGCGCTGAGTCAGGGTTTTGGCTTCCAACCCAGCGAGTTCAAACCCTGGGGATCGTCCACCAGTTCCGATATGGGCTGGGTCCAGCAAGCCGGGATTCAGGAGATTTTACTCGGCGGCCTCGCCCGTCCTGACAACCGCATTCATGCCGCCGATGAGTACACCACGCTGGCAGATGTGATCGCACTTTCGCAGTCCATTCTGGCGTATCTCGCCGATGATTTTCAGCCAACCCAGGGTAATTAACTAATCACGAGGAAGAGAAGATGTGCGCAATGAAAGGGTTAAACCGCAGACAGTTTATCGCCAGTTCTACCGCTCTGACGGGCGCAGCGATGCTGCCCTGGTCGTTCTCGGCCCATGCCGCGCAGGTGGCGAGCGCCACGCCGGGCGGCACGGCGCGTAAAGGCGGTGTGCTGCGCATCAGCGTTGATCAAGCCGTCGGCGTGTTAAATCCACATCAGGTGCGCGTCAACCCGGAATATCTGGTAGCGGAACTGCTGTACAGCGGCTTAACGCGTCTGACGCAGGAGATGAAAGCCGAAGCCGATTTGGCGCAATCCTGGCAGGCCAGCGCCGATCTTAAACAGTGGACGTTTACCCTGCGCCCGAACCTGAAGTTCAGCGACGGTTCCGCGCTGACTTCCGCCGATGTGGTCGCCAGCCTGCAGGCGCTGCTCGATCCGAAAAATGCCTCGCCAGCGCTGCATAACATTGGGCCGATTAACGCCGTCAGCGCGCCAGATACCAACACGGTTTTGATTGAAACCGATGCGCCTTACGCCGATTTGCCGGTGATGCTGGCTTATCCGGATGCGAAAATCATCCCCGCCAGCATCGCGCAAGGCCAGTATGACAAGCTGAGCAAAGCCTCGTTCGGCGCCGGTCCTTTCCAGCTGGTCTCCTACGATCCAGAACGCAAAATTGTGGTGAAGCGCAATCCGCATTACTACGATCCGGCGCGTCCCTATCTGGATGGCGTGGAAGTGGTGGTCTATCCCGATGGCATCGCGGAGAGTTCCGCGCTGATCTCCGGTGACACCGATCTGATGCTGAGCTCGCAGTCGAGCGAGTTCGCGCGCCTGTCTAAATCTTCCGGCGTGCTGCCGCTGCGCGTGGCCTCCGGCCAGTTCCTCAATGTGAACATGGGCTGCGACCAAAAACCGTTTAATGATGTGCGGGTACGTCAGGCGCTGGCACTGTGCGTTGATCGTCAGGCGTCGGTGGATTTCGTGGCGGATGGCCTGGGTTCACCGGGCAACGACACGCCGATTAACGGCGCGTATCCGTTCTTCGCCAACCTGGCGAAAAAAGCGGTGGATTACAGCAAAGCCAAAGCGCTGCTGGCGGAGGCCGGTTATCCCAACGGTATCGATTTAACGCTTATCGCCTCCGACAAACCGGCCACCCGCACGCAGCTGGGCATTGCCCTGCGCGAGATGGCGAAACAGGGCGGTTTCCGCATCAACGTGCAGACCATGGCGCACAGCACCTATCTCGATCAGGTGTGGAAGAAGGGCAACTTCTACGTTGGCTTCTACAACATGCAGCCGACGCCAGACGCGGTGTTCTCGCTGCTCTACACCTCAACCGCATCGTGGAATGAAACGCGCTGGAACAACGCGGAGTTTGATAAAGCGGTAAGTGCGGCGCGTGAAACCCGTGATGAAGCACAGCGCACCACGCTGTATGGCAAAGCGCAGCAGCTGATGCATGACGAAGTGCCATCGGTGATCCCGACCTTCTTCGATCTGCTCGCCGCCAGCCGCGATTATGTCGGCGGATATCATCTGCATCCGCGCGGTGCGGTATTCCGTCTTGACCATATCTGGTTAACCGACAAAGCGCCGAAGCGCGCAGCGTAAGGATCGAACGTGACAGCAAGTTATCTGCTCAAACGCCTTCTGCTGATGGTTTACACCTTGTTAGTGGTGTCGCTGCTGGTTTTTGGCATCACGCAACTGTTACCGGCCGATGCGGCTGTCACCTTGCTGGGACAAAACGCCACGCCGGAAGCGCTAGCGGCGGTGCGTGAACGTCTGGGGCTGGATGCCCCAGCATGGCAGCAATATTGGCATTGGCTGACGCAGGCGCTGCAGGGCAACTTTGGCGTATCGATGCGCAATGGTCTTGAAGTGGCGCCGACGCTGCTGACGGCATTATCACGCTCGCTGCTGCTGGCGGTGTGCGCCTTAATTCTGATGCTGATTATCGCCATACCCCTCGGCATCTGGGCGGCGGTGCGCCGTGGCAAAACCGCCGATGTGCTGGTGAGTGTCATCTCCTATATCGGCATCTCCTTCCCGGAGTTCGTCACCGCCACGCTGGTGCTGCTGCTTTTTGCTGATGTCTGGCAGATTTTGCCCGCCACCGGCTATGTGCCGCTCAGTGAGAACGTCGTCAGCGGGATCCAGCACCTGATTCTACCTTCGGTGACCGTGGCGCTGATTCTGGTGGCGCACGTCTCGCGCATGGTGCGCTCAGAAATGGTCGATGTGTTGCATACCGATTACATCCGCGCCGCGTGGCTAAAGGGCTTATCGCGTCGCCGCATTCTCTGGCGACATGCGCTGCGTAACGGCTTGTTGCCGACCATCACCATTGTGGCGCTGGATGTTGGTTACCTGCTGGGCGGCATTGTGGTGGTGGAGGAGATCTTCGCCATTCCCGGCATTGGCCGCGAACTGATTGTCGCCGTGCAGGCGCGCGATCTGCCCACCATTCAGGCTGGCGTGATGATTCTCGCCGCGACCTATTCAGTGGTGAACTTCCTGGCTGATTTGGCCTATGTCACTCTCGATAAGCGGATCTCCTATGCCTGATATGTTGAAACGTTTGCTGCGTTCACCGCAGGGTGCCGCTGGCGTGCTGATTATCTTGCTGGCGCTGCTGATGGTGGTGGGCGGTGCGCACGTCGCGCCTTTTGATCCCGAATCGATCTCCATCCTGACGCGCTATAAGCCGCCCAGCGCGGAACACTGGTTTGGTACCGATCAGATGGGCCGCGACATCTTCAGCCGCGTGATGGTTGGCGCACGCTCAACCATTCTACTGTCGCTGCTGGCGACCGCGCTGGCGATGATAATCGGTTCGGTGCTTGGTACCGCCAGCGCCTATTTGGGCGGCAAATTTGATGAGTTCATGATGCGCACCATGGATGCGGTGATGGCGATTCCCAGCCTGCTGTTTGCGTTGCTGATTGTCAGCACGCTTGGGCAGAGCAGCATGAACGCGGTGCTGGCGATCACTATCGCCTTTGTGCCGGGCATGGTGCGCATCTCGCGCAGCGTGGCATTGGCCGCCCGCCAGCAGGATTACATCAACGCCGCCATCGCGCGCGGCGAAGCCGGGCACTACATCATTCTGCGAGAAATGCTGCCGAATATTCTGGCGCCGATCATCGTGGAAGCCACCATTCGCGTTGCCTTCGCCATCATGCTGTTTGCCACCCTGAGTTTTCTGGGGTTGGGCGCGCAGCCGCCAGAGCCAGAATGGGGATTGATGGTCTCTGAAGCGCGCGCTTACTTCTTTAATGCGCCGTGGATGATGATGATTCCGGGCCTCGCCATCGCATTGGTCGCCATTGGGTTTAATTTACTGGGTGACGGGCTGCGTGATGTGCTCAACCCAAGGAGCCACTGATGAGTGACAAGCTGACACCGGTGCTGTCGGTGGAAAATTACAGCCTCGATTACGCGTTAGCCAAAGGACATGCGCTACCGGTACTGCGTGACATCAACCTGCAGGTGATGCCTGGCGAAGTGTTGGGGCTGGTGGGCGAATCGGGTTCCGGCAAAACCACGCTCGGCTGGGCGATCATGCGCTGGCTGGCGGGCAATGCGCGCGAGCTGCAGGGCGATATTCGTCTCAACGGCGAGAGCCTGCTGACTTTACCCGCGGCCAAACTGACAGCGCTGCGCGGTGCCAAACTCGGCATGATTTTTCAGGATCCCAGCGCCTCGCTCAATCCCACGCTGACATTGGGTGAGCAGGTCACCGAAGTGTTACGCCGCCATCGCGGTTTATCGGCGCGTGAAGCGCAGGAGATGGCCGAATCGCTGCTGCACGACGTTGAACTTAAAAATCCGGCGCGCATGATGCGCCGCTATCCGCATCAGGTGTCAGGTGGCGAGAAGCAGCGCATCCTGATCGCCACCGCGTTTGCCTGCCAGCCGGACTGCATGATTTTTGATGAGCCAACCACCGCGCTGGATGTGATCAGTTCGGCGCAAATCCTCGATCTGTATGAGCGTTTGCGCGAAGAGACCGGCGTTGCGTCGCTCTACATCTCGCACGATCTGGCGTTGGTGGCCAAAGTGGCCAATCGCGTCTGTGTGCTGGAACAGGGACGCATTGTCGAACAGGCCGACACGCGCAGCCTGTTTAGCGCGCCGCAAAACGCCTATACGCGCAAGCTGATTAAGGCGGTACCCAATCCGCAGCACCGGCTGGTGCAGGACGCGCCCGGCAACCAACCGTTACTCGGCCTGAAACAGCTGACCATCGATTACGGCAAACACGGTCTTCTTGATCGTCTGCTGAAGCGTGAAGCCAATACTACGCGCGCCGCCAATGCGGTTGCGCTCACCGTGCATCAGGGAGAAATTCTCGGCGTGGTTGGTGAATCGGGTTCCGGCAAATCCTCGCTCGGTAAAGCCATTACCGGCCTGGTGCCGTTCAGCGGCGAGCTCGACTTTTGTGGCTACGCGCTACATGGCCGGGCGCAAATGGATAAAGAGTATCGCCGCCGCGTGCAGATGATTTTCCAGCATCCTGATGCCTCGCTGAATCCGCGCATGACCATTGGCGAAATCATCGCACGGCCACTGCGGTTGTATGGTTTACCCGCAGGTGAAACCGAGGCGCAGGCGGTCGCGCGCCTGCTGCAGGAAGTGCGTTTGCCGGCGGAGTTTGCGCAGCGTTATCCGCATGCATTGTCGGGCGGGCAGAAGCAGCGCGTTGCTATCGCCCGTGCGTTTGCCAATCCGCCGGATTTGGTGATTTGTGACGAGATCACCGCCGCGCTCGACGTCTCGGTGCAGGCCACCATTATCGAGCTGCTGCTGGAACTGCGCCGCCGCTACGGCACCGCGTATCTGTTTATTACCCACGATCTCAACCTGATTCGCCAAATCGCCCATCGTGTCGCCGTGATGTATCGCGGTGACGTGGTGGAAGTGCTGCCCGGCGACAACATGACGGCGCTGGCGCAACATCCTTATACCCGTGCACTGCTTGATGCGGTGCATATTCCCGACTTATCCAAGTCCGTTGCATGACGAGAGAAACATGAAGCCTGAACAGTTGATTCATCATATCGATCGCGATTTTTGCCTCTCATTCCTGGCAAAAATGGTGCAGCACAAAAGCTACAGCGCCACCGATGGCGAGCGTGAATTGGCGAAATACATGGCCGCGCAGATGGCGCAGCTGGGCCTGGAAACCGAACTGCAGAACGTGCCCGGCGACAGGCTGAATGCCATCGGACGATTGGCAGGCAGCGGCGGCGGCAAAAGCCTGCTGTTCAACGGACATCTGGATACTAATCCAGTCACCGAAGGCTGGACCGTCGATCCCTGGGAAGGAAAAATCGATGAACAGTTTATCTACGGTATTGGCGTTTCGAACATGAAAGCGGGTGATGCCGCCTATTTTTGCGCGTTAAAAACGCTGATTGATGCCGGTGTAAAGCTGAAAGGCGATGTGATTTTGACCTACGTGGTGGGCGAGTTGCAGGGCGGCATTGGTACGCTGGCGGCGATTGAGCAAGGTGTGCGCGCCGACTACTTCATCAATGCCGAACCCACCGATCTGCAAGCGCTGACCATGCACGCCGGTTCGCTGATGTTTACTATTGAGCTCACCGGCGATACGCGCCATCTGTCAAAACGGGAAGAAGCGGTGGACGCGATCAGCGCCGCCGTCGAGCTGATTCCGCAGATTAACGGCATGACCTTTAGCGGCGCGAAAACCGCTGAGCATCGCAAGATTAACCGTGGTCATATCGGTACCGTGCATGGCGCGTTAGGCCGCGATCTGGAAGAGTGGCGACCGCCGCAGGTGGCTGACTTTGTGCGCTTAAAAGGCTCGGCACGTTTCGCGCCAGGACAAACGGTGGAAGGTGTGCTCGCCGATCTGCAGGCGCTGCTGAATACCTTATGCCAACGCTATCCGGGCCTGAAAGCCGAGCTTTATGATGATGGCATTCGTGATAAACCCACCATGTTACCGTTCGAAGTGTCCCCGGAGTCCGCCATCGTCAAAGCGGTGAATCGCGGCTGGAAAACCGTGCGCGGCACCGAACAGCCCACCGGCGTGATCACGCCTCCGGCGTTCTTCGGCACCGATGCGGCACATCTCTATCAGCATGCGGGCATGGAAGGGATCGTCTGTGGGCCAGGCGGCAAATACAACACCATGCCGGATGAGCGCGTAGAAATCAGTGAATTCCTCGATATGGTGCGCATCTATCTGCTGGCCATTCTGGAGATTTGTCAGCCGGTTGAGGCCGCTTAATGCAGGTTTAAGCGCTGATGAGAGCTGATAGGATTTAGCCTGACGCAGGACGTTGAACTGAATGATTTATCAGTAACCGTTCCCGCATTACGTTTCGATATGAAATAGGCCACTACGGAGAACATCGTGAGCTATGCCATTTACCGCGAGGCGCATTAAATGGCGTGGTTTTGATGCTTACCAATATTCGGGTTTAACCGCAGGTTTTTTATGCGTTGCAACCCGAACAGGAAACTGGCATGCATCAAGCTCTTCATTGGTGATCGTTCTGCGTATCCAGTGACTATGATTCTGCAGTGAACCCGGAACACCACGTACGTTGCCCTGGCGGTGCGGCAAAATGATCCCGATACGAATGTCGGGAAAATCTTCGCGAATCGCCTTAAGTGCTGGCGTCATGTCGGTGTCAGCCGATACTAACACCAGCTGCGCGATCCTCTCTTCTATTGGCAACTTCTGCTGTTTAGCAAACAAACGATACATGCTGATGGCAATATTCACGTCGGTTTCTTTCTCTTCCAGCTCCCAGATATCTACCTTATCCAGACGTGATGCGGGTACTTTTTTACTAATGAAACGCGGAGCCCGAGCGTGCTCAAGTCGATGACGTCCGGAGAAGATATTTATTCCGGTCGTTTTCAGCGCGCGAATATAAGTATCCTGAGCGTGTCGGGATGCAATACCGCGTGTGGCGAGGTGGGGAATAACCGAGGAGGTATAATAATTTATTGTTTCAATTATGGCAGTCGGATCCTGTACCCGGCATATATGTGACAGCAGCAATGACAAGTTGAGCCATTTATAAGGCGTACCTGCAAGGAGTCCATAAAATACATTGTATCCATCAATGAATATTGCAGTACTCACTCTTATCCTTCCATAAGATACGAAAAAACCGGCCTGAGCCGGTTTTTTCACCCTAACGGCCAGCGAACTGAATCGCTGCGTACAGGGTTGAGTTGTGTGGCTAACTTATCAGCATTACTGGCTAAACTCAAGTTGCTCAAGGTGAAATCTAAGCCATAAAGTTTGTAAAATTAGGCTCTTCTTTCGGCTTCAGCAATAGTGCTGCAGTATTTAACTTTGAAAAATCAGGAGATATGCGAATGGTCTTGCTTCAGATTAATGGTAATTCTAATTAAAAGTAACGAGTGCAAATGAAATTTTAAAATATCCATTAACCTGAATTGCTAATTTAAATAACTATCTCAACTGACTATCCTTACTTCCACGGCGGTTATAACCGCTGATCGCCGCCTGTTTTTTATCGATCTTGCTCTGGCAATTCACGCAGTAACGCACGCCAGCCAATGCCGCGCGACGCGCTTCCGGGATCGGTTCGCCGCACTCGTCGCAAAATTCAGCACTTTCACCGTGCCCGAGATTTTCACGCGCGCGGGCCACCGCATCATCTACCGTGGCATCAATTTGTTTGTGCACCGCACCGTCTTCTGACCAACCGCCAGCCATACTTCACCTCCGTAAATACTCATGCTCTGAGTATAAGACATGACGTGATTTGTGCCGGGCAGCTCAAATTTTCACGCGTATTTAACATGGTTGACACATCATCGCGCGCCATCCTAGACTGCGGCTTGTTCCAAGGGGTGCTCTGTTAAGGGGCTGAGATTCTACCGGCTGGCGTGTATGCGCGAGCAACGTAGTGACCCTCCGAACCTGATCCGGCTAATACCGGCGTAGGGATGCGGAACCGCAGGGCGATATCGCGCCCTGATTCCCTCTTTGTGCTTTGTAGCGGACAGTTCGCGCTCTTCAGGCGTTGCCTGAGAGTCTCTGCGCAATCGCAAAGGTGGCGACGCACATGAACGAAACTCACATCATCCAGGCTCTGCTGACATTTCTGCAGCGCGAAGATAGCTCAGACGACGATTTCAACCAGCTGGCCCTCGAAATCTTCGCTTATCAGTTCGCACACAATTCCCCTTATCGCCGCTTCGCCACCCAGCGCGGACGCACGCCGCTGACGGTGAAAAAGTGGCGCAACATACCCGCCATCCCGATTAATGCCTTCAAAGATCTGACGCTCAGCTGCCGTCCCACCGAGCAAATTACCGAGATCTTTATGACTAGCGGCACCACCGGCACGGTAAAAGGGCGCAGTTACCATTCAACGCTGGAGGTATGGAAAAAATCGATGCTGCTCAATTTCCGCCGTCGCTTTATGGCGGGCCGCGATCGCATCCGCATGGGCATTTTGTTCCCGGATACCGTGGCGATGCCGAACTCCTCGCTGGCGACCTATCTTAAATTGGCGCTGCAAGAGTGTGGCACGCCGGACAGTGAAGTGATGGTGGGCGAACATGGCCTCGAAACCAGTCGTCTGTTCAGTGCGCTGGAACAGGCCGAAGCGGGTGGCGAACCCTACGCGTTGCTGGGCGCCAGTTACAGCTTTGTGCCTCTGCTGGATGACATGCAGCGCCAAAAACGCCGCTTCGCGCTGCCGGCAGGCAGCCGCATTCTTGATACCGGCGGTTTCAAAGGCCAGTCGCGCGAGATGGGCGCGGAAGAATTCTACGCTTCGCTCTCTTACGCTTTCGGTATCCCGCGTTCCCACTGCATCAATATGTACGGCATGACGGAAATCAGCACGCAGTTTTACGACCTGGGCAATGAGCGCTGCCCGCCGGTGAAATCCGGGCCGCACTGGATCCGCACGCGCGTGGTCAATCCGCTTACCGGTGATGACGTGCCGGACGGCGAGGTTGGCGTGCTCGTGCATCACGATCTGGCACATTTCAACTCGGTGTCTGCGTTGTTAACGGAAGATGCGGGCGTGAGGGTGCCCGGTGGATTCCATCTGCTGGGACGCGCGACCGGCGCTGATGCCAAAGGCTGTTCGCTGACCATGGAAGCGTTTCTCGCCAGCGCGCAGGCGGCGCTGTGAAGGAAGTTGCCGGACATCTGCCGGGCCTCTCCGCGGACGAAGTGCAGTGGCATACGCTGAGTTTCAGTCATCGTGGCGAAAGCCTCGAGGTTTGCGTTCCGCAACTTGATGACGCGCAGATAAAGGCGCTCGCAGCGCGCATCCGCACCAACGCCCGCGCTTATCTCCAGCAGCTGAGCGTGGCGCAGATCATGGGCATCATTGATGAAGCGGTGGCGCGACTGCTCGATCGTCATCATCCACTGCGCATCAAGGCCGAAAAGCTGCTGCCCATCGTCACCGGTTACGATGCCGAGATGGTGCGGCTTGGCCTTACCGGCTATCTGAAAACCTTTCGTCAACCGCAGTTAAAGCGCTTTCTGGCGGAGGATTTCGCCGATGCGCAGATGCTCGACGATTTCCAGCCGCGCCCCAAAGGCGGCTTTGCGCGCGCATTTGGCCCGCAATTGTTAATGCATATCTGGGCGGGCAACGTGCCGGGCTTGCCGCTGTGGAGTTTGATTTGCGGTCTGCTGGTTAAGGCGGGCACCATCGGTAAACTGCCAGGCAATGAGCCGCTGATGGCAAGCTGGTTCGCGCAGTTGCTGGCGGAGATCGATCCTAACCTGGGCGAATGTATCGCGGTGGTGTGGTGGAAAGGCGGCGATGCGCAAACCGAACTAACGTGGCTGCGTCAGCCCGATGCGCTGGTGGCTTATGGTGGAAATTCAACGCTGGCGGCGATCCAACAGCGTTTGCCGGTTACCACGCGCTTTCTGCCGCACGGCCATAAAATCAGCTTCGGAATGGTGGCGCGTTCGGCGCTGAATGTACGGCAAGGCGCGGAGCTGGCGCGTCGCGTGGCTTACGACGTGATGCGTTACGACCAAGCCGGTTGTTACTCGCCGCAAATGCTGTTTGTCGAGCGCGGCGGCAAGGTGTCGCCGGATGAGTTCGCCAGCTACATCGCCCATGAACTCGCCGCGCTGGCGCACAAACATCCGCGCCGTCCGCTGGCGAGCGAAGAGATCAACAGCATTGCCGCGTGGCGTAATGGCGAGGAGATTCGCGCGCTGGGCGGCGATCGTACGCTTTACGGCGAGGCGGCAGACGATTGGGCAGTGGTGAGCGTTGATCATGCGGAGCCTTTATCGCCGGCGGCATTGGGCCGTACGTTGAAAGTGGTGTGCGTGGATGCGCTGGAGGAAGTGGTCGATTTGGTGGCGCCGCAGCGGCATTTTCTGCAAACCGCAGGCGTGGCGGCCGCGCCGCAGGCGTTGTTCGGCATTTCGGCTCTGCTCGGGCAAGTGGGCGTTACGCGCATCGCGGCGTTCGGCAATATGACCTCGCCGGAAGCGGGCTGGCATCACGATGGACGTTTTAGTTTGCTCGATCTGGTGACCATCACGGAGATCGAGCAGGGCGCAGAAGCGACCGCCGAGCGTTACGCACCGTATGCGGAGTGACGCGGTAACAGATCGCACATACCGTAGCGGTGCAATTTATTGCGCATCAATCAGCTGCGCGCGATAAATCGCGCCGCTACAGATATTACGTGACCATATCAACCTGGAGCCAAAATGAAATTCTCCAACCAAACAGTTCTGGTAACCGGCGCAAGCCGCGGCATTGGTGCAGCGATCGCTAAAGCCTTCGCCGCAGAAGGCGCGTTTGTGGTGGTGAACTATCTGCGCAATGAAGCTGCCGCTGCGGGCGTGGTTGAGGAGTGCCGCGCATTGGGCGGCGACGCGCTGGCGATTGCCGCCGATGTCACCTGTGAGCAGCAGGTCAACGCCATGATGGAGCAGATCGTCAACGCCACCGGCCGCCTCGATGCGGTAATCAACAACGCTTTCGCACCCTACGTTTTCGACACTGAAAATCGTTCACGTTTCTGGGAAGCGTCGTGGTCAGGCTATCAGTCGCAGTTCGATGGCGCGGTAAAAGCCGCCTATAACGTCTGCCAGGGTGCGCTGCCTTTAATGCGCGCGCGCGTGCGCGGCAGTATCGTTAATCTCACCAGCGATCTGGTGGCGCGTCCTTCCGTGCCTTACCACGATTACATCACCGCGAAAGCGGCATTGACCGGCTTTAGCCGCACGCTGGCGACGGAGCTGGGCCCGCTAGGGATCCGCGTAAACTGCGTGGCGCCCGGCCTGGTGTATCCCACCGATGCCAGCCAGGCAACGCGCGAAGCGGTGCGTGATCTCCTCACCGCACAAACCCCGCTGCGGCGCATCGCGCGACCGGAAGATGTTACCGGCCCGGTGCTGTTTCTCGCCTCCGACTGGAGTGAATTTGTCACCGGACAAACGTTGTACGTTGATGGCGGATTAGTGATGAATTGAACCGTACGGTCGCCATTTATGGCGATCGGTTTAATCCTGCGCGAGCAAATAGCTATCCAACCTGATCAACGCGATCACATATTTCGGCAACGCCTCCAGCAGCGATGGCAGATGGATTGTCTCGTCGGCACCGTGCGGCAATCCATGGCCTTCGGGTAAAAAATCGGGCGTGTTTGCTGCGGTTTTCCGGTAACCGGGCCCAAAGGTGATGGCGTTTGGCAGCTTCTTCGAATGGGTCACGCCGCCCATCGCGTAAGGGCGATCGTCATTGCCGGTGGTGTCATTCCACACTTGCTGCAGCAGCGAAATCACCGGATGTGAGGTCGGCAGGAAAAACGGCGCCACGTCGCGCCAGCCGGGATCGAGCGTAATGGTAGTAGCGGCTAACTGCTGTTGCAGCATCTCGACGATCTGCTCGCCGCGCCACGAAACCGGATAACGGATATCGCAGTCAATGCTCAGCGTGTCGGCGTAATGGCTGTACCACACGCCCGCGTTCAGCGTCAGTTTGCCGGACTCCGCATCTTCCAGCCCCAATCCGGCGCTCTCGCCATACGGCGACGCAAACAGCTGTACCAGCGTTTCCGCCAGCTGACGTTCGTGATCGCCCAATAGCTCCAGCTCAATCAGTGCGGTGAGCAGCACCTGCGTGGCATTCAGCGTGCCGTCGGGGAAGGCGGCATGCCCGCCGTTGCCGCGCGCTTTCAGGGTGAAAGCGCCATCGTTTTCCGGCTTGATCGACACATAGGTCGCGGCAATGCCCTGCAGCAGCGCCAGCTTTTCACTAACCGCATGCTGATCGGCCTGCGCAATCCGCACGCTGGCAAAATCCGGCACGCTATTGCTGGCCGATCCGGCAACAATATCCGCCAGCACGCCCGACTCGGCGACATTCAGGGTAAAACTGAGTTGCCCTTTCTGCGCATTGTTCACCGGGAACATGCCATCGGTGACAATCGAATAATCAGGCACCGGACCGTTCTCCGCGAACCACGCCATATCGGCCATGTTGGTCTCTTCCGCCAGGCCATAAACGATGCGCAGATTGTGATGCAGCGGAATTTTCAGATCGCGCATCAGCTTTAACAGATAGAAATTGAGCACGCCGGGCCCTTTGTTATCCGCCACGCCGCGACCAATCACAAAATCACCGTGCTGCGTCAGCGCAAAGGGCGGAAAGGTCCAGTTGTCACCCGCTGGCACCACATCCAGGTGGTTAATCAGCCCGATGTCGCGCGCGTGCTCGCCATAAATCACCGAACCGGCGTAGCCCTGATGCTGTTCGGTTTTGAAACCGGCCTGCTCGGCCTGATCTAACACCTGCTGCAAGATTTGCGCGCACTCGGGGCCAAAAGGCGCGCCGGGCGCTGCGCGGTCGGCGCGGCTGATGCTGGGAATAGCAATCCATTCGGCCAAATCATTGGTTAATGCGGCGCGATGTTCCGCGATCCATTGCTGGATCTGTGGCAACAGCGCGCTTTCCTGAGGTGATAACGACGCGGACATAAGGCTTCTCCTTCAATTTATGCACAACATAAAACATTCCACCGCGTCGGCTTAGACGCATTTGCGCGAACCATTGTTACCACGCAGCTAAGCGCCACTTCATGCGCATTCCTGCAAAGCTTAGCTATTTTTGTTGCTCGTATTGCATGGCAAAGCAACGGAGATTAACGCCCTACGACGCTAAGTCACCAGTAATGCAGGAGAATTAAGGTGGATAACAGCCCCGCAGCCGGAGCGACAGTCGGCGTGGATGTCGGAGGAACCTTTACCGATTTTGTTTTATTTGATCCGCAACGCCAGCAACGCTTTTTCCATAAACAGCCCAGCACGCCCGCCGATCCCGCTCTGGCGGTGAGTGACGGGCTGCGCGCCGTGCTGCTGAAAAGCGGTTTGCCCGCCAGCGCGCTGTCGCTGGTGTTGCACGGCACCACGCTGGGCCTCAACGCCATTATCCAGCGGCGCGGCGCGGACATCGCGCTGGTGATCAGCGCCGGTTTCCGCGATGTGCTGGAGATCGCGCGTGCGCGCATGCCGTCCTCCTTTGATTTTCATGCCGACCGCGAGCCGCCTTTTTTACCGCGTCAGCGCGTGCTGGAGATCCCGGCGCGTTTTAGTCCCGCCGGTGAAGTGACGCAGTGGCCAACTGAGGCCGAACTGGCAACGGTGGCATCCGAGGTTCTGCAACTCAAGGTGAGCGCGGTGGCGCTGGTGACCATCAACGGTTATGCCAATCCCACGCGTGAAGCGGAACTGGCAAGCGCGCTGGCTGCAAAGTTAGGCGCGGTGCCGGTGCTCTCTTCGGCGCAACTGTGGCCGGAGATTCGTGAGTATGAACGCACGCTGGTGGCCGGGCTGAACGCCTATATTCAGCCGCTGATGCAGCGCTACTTTAACCGGCTAGGCGATTTACTGGCGCAGCAGGCGATTGACGTTCCCTTATTGATCACCGCGTCCAACGGCGGCGTGCTGCCGCTGGACGCCGCACATCAGCGCCCGGTGGACACGCTGCTCTCCGGACCGGCATCCGGCGTGATTGCTGCCGCGCATCTGGCGTCCGGAACGGGCTTTGTCTCATTTGATATGGGCGGCACCAGCAGCGATATCTCGCTGTCGGAGCAGGGCGAAATCGAACGCGTCAACCGCACCGAGATTGGCGGCCTGCCGCTGATTTTGCCGGTGGTGGGCGTATCGGCGATTGGTGCCGGCGGCGGCTCCATCGTGCATGTCGATGATTTCGGCATTCTCAAGGTTGGCCCAGAAAGTGCGGGCGCGGATCCGGGTCCGGTTGCCTATCAGCGCGGCGGCACGCAACCCACGCTCACCGACTGCTATCTGGTGAGCGGCATCTTATCCGCCGACGCGGCGCTGGCGGGTACCATCACGCTGGATCATGCCGCCGCGCATCGCGCACTCAGCAAATTGGGTGAAACGTTAGGTTTGGCGGCCGAACAGGTGGCAAGCGGCGCTATCGCAGTAGCCACCGCGCAGATGGCGACCGAACTGAACAAAGCGCTGGCGCAGCGCGGATTGACCGCCGATGGCTTGACGCTGATTCCCTTTGGCGGCGCGGGCCCGACCCACGCCAACTTCTTCGCCGAAGAGGCGGGCATCAATCGCATTCTGGTGCCGCTGCGTCCCGGCACGTTCTGCGCCGAGGGCGCAATCAGCGCCGATATCCGCCGCGACTTTGTGCGCAGCCTGCGCATCAACGTTACAGCGGAGAGCTACGGCAAAATCGTCGCCACCGTTGCGGAGCTGCATCAGCTGGCGCAAAAGTGGTTTGCCGAACAGGCCAGCCGCCTCAGCGAACGCGCCGATTATCGGGTGGAAGCGGATATGCGCTATGCCGGGCAGGCCTACGAACTCAGCGTCACTCTCGGCAGCCCGGCAAGCATCACGCATCAACAACTGCTGGAACATTTTCAGCAGCTGCATCAGCAGCGTTATGGCTTTAACACGCCTGACGCGGCCATTGAACTCACCACGCTGCGCCTGTCACTGAATGCCGCGTTGCCGCGCCCAACCGACAAACCTTTTAACGCAGACGTTGAGATTGATGAGCCAGTTTCGCGCCCACTTTATCTGCGCGGCGGCTGGGTGAATGCGCGCATCTGGCAACGTGTGAACATCGGTAAGCAGAGCCACATTCACGGCCCGGCGGTGATCGAACAAGACGATACCACCACGCTGATCTTGCCTGGCTGGTCGGCGTGCACCGATAGCAGCGGCAATCTGCTGATCGCGCGTGTAACGGGAGACGCAGCATGAAACTGGATGCCATCACTCTCGAAATCCTCAACCAAAAACTCACCGCGCTCACCGAAGAGATGTGCCACATCCTGCAGCGCACCGGACGCACGCTGTATGTCAAGGAAACCGCCGATTTTTGCTGCGCGGTGGCTGATCTGCAAGGCCGCTTCTTTGCCTATCCGAAAGGTATTGGCGTTTCCGGTTTTGTCGGGCTGAACGCGCTAACCGCGATTCAGGCGGTCGGCGAGGTTGCGCCCGGCGATGTGATTCTGACTAACGATCCCTGGCGCTCGCGCGGGCTGGCGACGCATCTGCCAGATTTGCAGGTGCTGGCGCCGTGGTTCGTCGATGGCGAACTGGTGGCGTGGGGCTGGGCTTTTTTACACGCCTCCGACGTTGGCGGGCGCGTGCCGAGCAGCATCTCGCCGACCAACAGCGATATTTATCAGGAAGGGCTGCAAATTCCGCCGGTCAAGCTGGTGCGTGCGGGTGAACTCAATCGTGATGTGATGAACATTCTCACCGCCAACAGCCGCACGCCGGATGCGATTGCTGGCGATATTCAGGCGATGCTGGCCGCGCTCAATGCCGGTCGCGATCGTCTGAATCGCATCGTGGCGCAGCATGGCGTTACCAACGTGGTGCAGGCGCAGCAGGATTTGCAGGCATATTCGGCGATCCGCGCGCGCCAGGTGCTGCGCCGCATTCCCGACGGCGTGTATCAGTTTGAAGATTACCTCGATGACGCCGCAGGCAGCGGCTTGCCGGTGCGGCTCGCCATCACCGCCACCTTTAACGATGGCAAGGTGCATCTCGATTTCACCGGCAGCGATGCGCAGGTGGCGGCGGCGATCAACATTCCTAGCCACGGCGATCCGCATGCGTGGCTGACGCTGCGCATTTTGGCGCTGGTGTGCACGCTGGACAAAGGCGTGCCGCTGAATGCCGGATTACTCGCGCCGGTGACGCTGTTTGCGCCCGCCGGATCGCTGGTCAATCCGCACTATCCGGCGGCAGTTGGCGTACGCCATGCGGCGGCGGTGCGCGTGAATGATCTGCTGAACGGTTTGCTGGGTCAGCCGTTGCCGGACGTAATGCCCGCCGCCAGCGGTGGCACCATCATTCCGCTGGTGATCGCCGAAGTGGCGCGCAATGGCCGCGAGCAGAATGTGCAGGTGATCGAACCGATGGTCGGTGGCGGCGGGGCGCGCTGGGGGCGCGATGGCATCGACGGACGCGACAACAGCATCTCGAATCTGGCGAACAATCCGGTGGAGATGGTGGAAGCGGAAACCCATATCGAAATCCGCCAGTACGCGCTGCGCCCCGGTTCTGCCGGCGCAGGACAATGGCGTGGCGGCATGGGCCAGCAGATCCGCGTGCGCATTCTGCAAAATGACAGCACGCTGCTGGCGCGTGGCATGGAGCGCATGCTGTTCCAGCCGTGGGGCGTGCAGGGCGGTCAGCCGGGGCAATCGACCACGCTGACGCTTAATCCTGATGTCGCGGGCGGCCAGCCACTCGGCAAGATCGATCTGCTGAGCGTCAACGCCGGTGACGAAGTGCTGCTGCAAACGCCCGGCGGCGGCGGTTGGGGCGATCCTTTCAAGCGCGATGCGCTGGCGGTGCAAAACGATGTCGATAACCATTTGCTGAGCCACACCGATGCCGCGCAGCACTATGGCGTGGTGCTTACCGATAACGGCATTGATGCCGCGGCCACCGCCGCCTTGCGCAGCCAACCGCGTGCGGCGTCATCTTCCTTCGGCGCGGCGCGCGAGAACTGGCAAACGCTGTTTGAGGGCGATGTGTTGACGCGGCTCAATCAGCTGCTTTATCCACTCAGTCCGGCCGAACGCCAGCGCCATCGCTCTGCGGTGTTTGCCGCCGCGTTAGCGCAGTTACCGGCAGATTTTCCCCGTTCAACTTCTCCAGATATCGCGACGGCGCGCCAGGCGTTTGTCGCTGCGCTGCGCGCGCTGGAGAGTGAACTTTCAGCGTCAATTACCTCAATACCAGGAGATGGCCATGCGCCAGTTAAATAACAAAAAAATCCTGCTCACCGCGCTGGTGGGCATGTTGATCAGCGGTGCGGCGAGCGCGGCTGAAACCACAGACTCGGTGATCGTTGGCGTTTACGGCGGTGACTGGGAGAAAAATATCCGCGCGTCCGGTCTGGAGCAGTTTGCCAAAGATAATCACCTGAAGCTGACCGTGGTGCCGGGCGCGGATGCCGAATGGTTTGCCAAGTTGCGTGCCGCCAAAGGCCGTCGTTCGCCGTATGACGTGGTGGTGTTCCAGCCCGATACCGTGCAGCGCGCGCAGGCGGCGGGCTTGCTGCAGCCGCTGGATGCCAAAGATATTCCCAACCTAAATAATCTGTATAAGAGCGTGCAGTCGCGCTTTGTTTATGACAATCAAACCTACGCCGCCGCCTTCAGCCTCGGCCAGCTTGGCCTCGCTTATCGCAGCGATCTGGTTAAAACCCCGCCTAAAAGCTGGCTCGACTTGTGGAATCCGGAATACAAAGGCCACGTAGCGATTTCATCGCCAACCTACGCCGCCGGTTTGCAGTTCTTCGCGGGCTTAGTTCACGCGTTGGGCGGCGAGCTTAATCAGCCTGCCGCCGTGGATAAAGCCTTCACCAAACTGGCGGAACTGCGCGGCAACGCGGTGGCGTTCCCGGATAGTCCGGGCGCGATTCAAACCCTGCTGGAGCGCGGCGATGCGTGGGTGGTGCCGTACTGGGATGGCCGCGTGTTTGCGCTTAAGCAGCAGGGCATGAAAGTTGATTTCGTCTATCCATCCGATGGCCCGGTTGTCGGTGCCGCGAACTGGGTGATTCCAAAGGGCGCGCCGAACCTCGCCAACGCCTATAAAGTGGTTAACGCCATGTCTGCGCCTGACGTGCAGAAAGCCTTCTCGGATAAATCACTGTATGGCATGACCAACAAAGACGTGCAGTACAGTGACAACCTGAAGAAGCAGGTGAAAGTGGGCGAAGAGGCCTACAGCAAACTGATCTGGATTGATTACAGCACCGCCACGCCGCAGCTGGCGGACTGGACGCGTCGCTGGAGCCAGGCGCTGGGTGGTGCCAAATGAGTTCAGTCGTCATTGAAGGCGTAGCGCGGCAGTTTGATAACCATCGCGCGCTGAATGACGTCAGCATCACCATCGAGCAGGGCGAGTTTTTCTCCCTGCTCGGGCCGAGCGGCTGCGGCAAAACCACGCTGCTGAATATCATCGCCGGATTTTTGTCGCCGAATAACGGGCGCGTGTTGATTGGTGGCAAGGATGTCACCGCGCTGCCGCCGTATCAGCGCCACATCGGCATGGTGTTCCAGAACTACGCGCTGTTTCCGCATCTGAGCGTGGGCGATAACGTCGCGTTCGGGCTGAAGGTGCGCAAAGTATCGCGCAGCGAACAGCAGCGTCGTGTCACCGAAGCGCTAAAGCAGGTGCGACTGGAAGGGCTGGCGCAGCGCATGCCGCATCAGCTTTCCGGCGGACAGCAGCAGCGCGTGGCGATTGCGCGCGCGCTGGCGATTGAACCGCAGGTGCTGCTGCTGGATGAACCGCTGTCGAACCTCGATGCGCGCCTGCGCAAGGAGATGCAGGACGAACTGCGCGCGTTGCAGCAGCGCGTCGGCATCACCACGGTGCTGGTGACGCACGATCAGGAAGAGGCGCTGACGCTGTCGGATCGCATTGGCATTCTCGGCCAGGGCGAGCTGCAGCAGATTGGCGTACCCGCCGCGCTCTACCGCCAACCGGCGAATCGCTTTGTCGCGGAGTTTGTCGGACAAGCCAATCTGTTCCATGCCTCTGCGCACAACGGACTTTACCAGGCGCGCGATCACTTTGTTGTCGCCGGATCAGCGCTGCAACTCAGCGCCGCGCAACCGGCAAGTGCCTCATCGTTGCTGATTGTGCGCCCTGAGCGCGTGCAGTTCTCCAGCGAGCCGCAGCAATTTACCAGCAACGGCAGCGCCGCCAGTGTGAAAGAAGTGAGTTTTGCCGGTGCGACCTTGCGGCTGGTGTGCCAGCTGCCGGGCGGCGGCGAGATCCGCGTGCAGCCCGCAGAAGCGCACTTTTCACAGCTGCCCGTGCTGGGCGATCGCTGCTATCTGCACTGGCAAGCGGCGGATGTCATCGTGCTGCCCGCGCAGGAGCGCGCCTGATGAAGATCGCCACGCGTAATCTGTTTCCCTGGCTGCTGCTGACGCCATCGCTACTGTTTCTGCTGCTGTTTTTGCTGGTGCCGCTGCTGCTGCTGTTCGACCAAAGCCTGACCAACGTTGATAGCCTGCTCAATCCGCTGCCCGGTTACAGCCTGGCGCAATATGTGACGGTGTTTGCCGATCCGCAATATCTGCACGCGCTCTGGACCACGCTGTGGGTGTCGCTGCTCACCGCCGCGATTACCGTGCTACTGGCGTGGCCAGCGGCGTGGCTGCTGGTAACGACGCAGCGGCGCGGCTGGCGCACGCTGCTGTATGTGATCCTGATTTCTCCGCTGCTCACCAGCGTGGTGATCCGCACCTTCGCGTGGATTGTGCTGCTGGCGCAGAACGGTTTGATCAACGGCTTCCTGCTGTTCACCGGCCTGATTCCGCAGCCGCTGAGTCTGTTGTGGAACATGAATGCGGTGATCATCGCCTATGTGCAGGTGATGCTGCCGTTTGCCGTGCTGCCGCTGATTACCTCGCTGAATGAAATCGCGCCCTCGCTGCGATTGGCGGCGATGAGTTTGGGCGCTACGCCAGCGATGACCTTCCGCCGCGTGGTGCTGCCTTTGACGCTGCCCGGCATGCTGACCGGTTTCATCATCGTCTTTTCCCTCGCGGCAGGCAGCTACATCACGCCGTTGCTGATTGGTGGGCGCTTACAGCCGCTGCTGCCGATTGCCATTTATCAGCAGGCGATGCAGATCGCCAATCTGCCGCTGGCGGCGGCGCTGTCGTTGACGTTGCTGGTGATGACCTTGATTGTCGCCGGGATTGCGGGCGCGTTCCTGAAACGCTGGGAGAAGAAAAATCATGGATAACACGCAAAGCCTGTCGCAGCGGCTGACGCCGTTCGGCGTGACGCTGGCGGGCATCGTGATTTACGCCTTTTTAGCGCTGCCGGTGCTGGTGATTGTGCTCTCGGCGTTTAGCCCGGAACCGTATCCACAGTTTCCACCGCAGGGATTCTCGCTGCGCTGGTTTAGCGCGCTTTTACAGGATGACGGTTGGATCGCGTCGCTGTGGATCAGCGCCTTGCTGCTGGTGATCGTCACGCCAATCACCGTGGTGCTGGGTACGTTTGCCGCCTGGTCGCTGGCGCGGCTGGAGTTCCGCTATCGCGAGACATTACAGGCGTTTATTCTGTCGCCGTTGATGATTCCGCAAGTGGTGCTGGGCATTGCGCTGCTTTATGTGCTGACGGCGGCGGGTATCGCCGGGATGATCAGCGGGCTGGTGATTGGCCATGTGGTGGTGGCGCTGCCGTATGTGGTGCGCACCGTTAGCGTGAGCCTGGCGGCAATGGATAAGCGGCTCGAAGCGGTATCGATGAGTTTGGGCGCGGGGCGCTGGTATACGTTTCGCCACGTCACGCTGCCGCTCATTAAGCCCGGCATTCTGGCCGGAGCGGTATTTGCGGCGGTGACCTCGTTTGGTGAAGTCTCCGTGAGCCTGTTTCTCAGCGCGCCAGACACCATCACCGTGCCGGTTCGGGTATTTAATTACGTCGACCAGACTTTCGATCCTACGGTGAATGCGATTTCGGTGATCTTTATTATCTTCGCGGTGCTGATTTTAATGGTAATTGAGAAAACAATTGGGCTGGTGAAGTTGAGTTAGATTGTTTGGTTATCGCCGCCGTGATGGGGAAATAATGGGATCGTTGCGTGATAAATAATGGATATTGCGTTTACGGGTCTTTCTCAGAAAATTCTTTAGTTAAACGAGTAAGCCGCACTGGTAAGTGCGGTTTTTTTATGAATACGGATCACAACTGGCTAAATTTTCGCTTCACTGAATTTTATTATTCCCCTATGGTTTGCATGGTTAACAGGATTAACTATAGGGATATATATGTACCACAGTGATGCGGTCATACGGCAGCTTCAGGCGCAAAGGATTCTGGCAGAAAAGCTCGACAATGCCGTTTCCGGCGTTATTGATGCAGTTTCGGATCAAGTCAGTAAGATCAATAAAGGGGCGACCCGGCTTTCATTTTATGCATCGTGCTTTACTGATGAGTATTATGATGTTTGTAAAAAACAGGCGCTGGAGGATAATCGATTCCTGATGGGAGTGGCGCAGTTAGTAAAAGAGCGAAATATTGTTTTCTCACTGCTAAAAACATACTTAGATTATCAACTGCAAAACAGAAACTTCCGGCAGCTTGAAGTAATAAAAATGCATCTTATGCGGGCTAACATCCATATCGCTGCAAGTACACTCACTTCATCTTCGTTTAGTCTGGGCGCAACTCTTGCGGTCGTAGCGGGACTTAACATTACGCTACCTATTGGAAGGAACATTGGACAAGTCGTTGGGGTTGTGGCCGGTGGCTTGGGAATATATGGTGTAGTTCAGGATGCAGCAGACAGCGCGAAGCGCCTGCAGTTAATGCATCCGCCTTATTATCACGCATTATATGTTCGTGAGCTCGAAATGATGTATTTCCTTGTTGAAACTTCACTAATACGTGCAGGCGCCCTTAAAAATGAATGGCTATCAGATTATGAGATCGCTGAAGTTTTAATGAAATTGATGGGGAGAACATGAAGAGATTTTTAAAACAGTGGTTAATAACTGAAGGAAAGTTTTTGCTATGTATCTATGGCCCGGTTATTACTACTTTAATATTTGGAGTGTTAAAGGTAATTTATTATCCAGATAGTGGAATGTTGAGTGTAGGGATATTTTATTTATGCGCTCTGACATTCTTTATTTATAAGTTTCGTTAATTTAAAGGATTAAATATGTCAACTCCAGCACATCTCTGGTTAGAAGATGAAAGCGGTTCGCCGATTGTGGGCTCGTGCATGATGCCGACCAGACTCGGTTCGATAGAGCTCAACTCCGTCATGCACAACATTACCATCCCGGTGGATCCGCACACCGGAAGGCTTACGGCCACAAGAATTCATGCTCCAATATCCGTTCAAAAGGAGTTTGATAGAACAACGCCGGTGCTGTTTCGAGCATTATGTCAGTGCCGAACGCTGAAATCTGCGACCCTCAAGATGTACCGAATTAACGAAGCGGGTATTGAGGTTGAGTATTTTAATATCCACTTGGAAAACGTAAAAATCTCCAGCATTTCACCGACTCTGCTGCCAAACGGCCAGACCAGCACGCATCTGGAAAATATTGAGCTACGATATGAAACGATCACATGGAAATACGTGGACGGTAACATTGTGTTTAAGGATGGATGGAATGAGAGGATGATTGCTTAGCTTTTGGCTAAGATTGCTGACGCTGAGGATCAGAAATACATGAACAAAATAATATTGCTTAAAGACGATATAACCAAAGTCCCAGTGGAAGCCATTGTGAATGCCGCCAACACCTCCCTGCTGGGCGGCGGCGGAGTTGATGGCGCCATCCATCGTGCGGGCGGGCCGGCGATTTTGGCTGAGTGTCAGCAAATCAGGAATCGACAAGGTGGCTGCAAAGTCGGAAATGCAGTGATCACCACGGCGGGTGATTTACCGGCAAAATACGTCATTCACACTGTTGGCCCACACTGGCATGACGGGCAACATGATGAAGAAACGCTGTTGAAAAATGCCTATCTGAGTTGTTTTAAATTGGTAGAAGAATACGGCATTCAGACCGTTTCGTTTCCAAATATCAGTACTGGCATATATAGGTTTCCTAAACAGTTGGCGGCTGAGATCGCATTAGGTGTGATTGAACAGTGTTTGCGTGAGAATTCCATTATCGAGCAAGTAAATTTGGTCTGCTTTGATGAGGAGAATTACAACCTTTATTCAAAAATGCTGGCCCCATAAAGTTATGCGTAATTTATCTTGGGAAAAGGCGGCCAAAGGCGCTAGCGGCGGCGACTTTAAGTGAGTTCTTCAGCCAGAGCAGCATTAGGCAAAACGGTATATGCCAATCTTCAGTTCAAATATTCACTGAGTCAGTTCATATACATCCGACCGAAAACAGCGAAATATTTAGGATTAGGGTAGACAAGGTTGATGGCTATTTTATCGTCGAAGTAATCATGGAATCATGGAATCATGGAATCATGGAATCAATTGACCCGCTCTGACCTCTTTAATTAACAGTAAAAATATTTTTTATTATGAAATTGAAAAGCATAAATGAAAGAAAAGACGAGATTATCAATTATAACAAATAATCTCGTGCTATAGAGTGCGAAATTTATATGTGACGGAAAACAAGAGCTCTGCTATTATTTTTATTTTATCGAACGCATTAAAATCCAGCGAGCAGGTCGTTCACACCATTTGACGCATCGAACCTGATTGAATCCAATGTTGACTGAGCGTGTGCGCTATGTATAACAGGAACCAACAGCGAATGCCTAAACTGTAAAAACACACTGATAATATCTTGAATTGCATTGTTATCACATCCCTTTACACCGCCCTTAATGCCTTCAATTACCGTATTTTCCGGTAATTTTATCAAATCGTTCTCACGGCGGTTATAATATTCAGTCTCACTAAAGAAAGATTCGGGTGATTTCCATCTAAATATTTCAAAAACAGTGGACTTTAGTGATATTGGGAATGTAATGTGTGTAATGTAATCTCTAAAGCCAATGAAATTATGCTCGAAAGAGTTTTCTGTAAATGTATCTTTATTGTGAATATCAAAGTCTCCTAAGTTTGCATTGCAATATGGAGTTAACATTAATTTCAAATCCGAGAAAAAAGTTATACATGCCCATATGCTTTTATCATTTTCTGAGAGATGACAGACCCCACTAATACTATTCATATGTATAAAGTAATCATTGAGGCATTTATTAAGAATAACTTTTCTGAAACTTGAAAAGTCTAAGTCTGAACACAGCTCTATAATATTTTTGAAATGCTCAGGGCTATTGCTCTCATACATTTTAAGTAAAATAGTATCTCTTCCATCTTTTATATCTACACAGATGAACTCAGCACAGAAGTATTCCATCAATGATTTATGAGACCACCGATACAAAGAGCCTTCTTTTACAAAAAGAGGCACCGAATAAATCAGATCCTTTATGAATTGTAATGGTTTTACTTTTATACCTGTAATTTTATCTGTAATCTCTGAGATAACGTTCTCAAGCTGACTTCGCGTAAATTCTAGGACTCCTTTATTTTTAAGACACCAAAATGCTAATCGTCTTAGTATTAGGCTAAATTCTGTAATATCTAAACCCGAGTGTTTTCTTCTGACATAACCAATCTCCTTGCTTAGATCATGGGTTTCAAACAATGCTTCAAAGACTTGGCTATAAAATAGATCTTTTCTTCTCGGGATCACAGGTTTGAATTTATATGAGCAGAATAACAATGAAACATACAAAGGCGTTGTTAGAAATTCAAGAATAGTACCATGATCTTTAACTCTCATTCCCTTTATCTCTGAAATTAATTTCTTAGATAAAGATAACCCCCCTTTATATCCTGATGAATTAGAATCATAAATTCGTAATAGACTATACGACTCTTCAATCTCAAGAGGTTTTATTTTGAATCTATTATATGTATGCAAATCCAAAAGGCTCTGATCTGGTCGAGAGGTAATGATTATTTTAGAATGAATGAATTCTTCACTGAATGCTCTAATTTTTCTAATGACATTATTTTTTATATCAAAAGGAATTTCATCAATGCCATCGAAGAAAAAAGCAAATGGCAAACTTGTTAGAATTTGCTCTTGGTTATTTCCTGATAGTCCAATAATACTTAAAAGTTGATCTTTTATTGACTCATCTTTTAATGTTCTAAGCTCCACATAGATAGGTATATAATCAGTGAAGTCAACTGTATCTGTAACCATTTTTTTTAGTAGAGTTGATTTCCCCATTCCAGCATTATCTATTATTAATATGTGATCAAATGCGTTGATAACGAAATCACCTCTATGTACTTTAATATCTTGAGAGTCAAGGCTATCTAAAGAAGATAGCGTTAAGGGCTCATAGATTTCACTAACTTTTTTCAAAACATTTGGGAAAGCTAAAGAGTTAACCAACGAACATTGAGCACGTGTTTTAGATAAGAACTCTAAAGATTGACATTTAACTTTATATAAATTTTTTTCTTTTTCGAATAAATCACTTCCTTTTCTCATAAGAAATGGGAGTATTTTTTCATTAAAGAGTTGAAGTGCCCAAGGTTTAGCCAGTTCAATTGCATTTTCAAGAGTTATCATCTAAACATCCATTGTAAAAAATTCGTAATTGCACGAAGTATACTAATAGATTGGTTCATAATGAAGAGGGAGGAAGTGATTCTGACATAAACCAAATTACAACGTTATATTTAACATAATTATGATGTAAAAACTAAAATTTCATCATTTACGATGTTTCGTTTTCTACAATGCTCGTGGATTGGGCTCTCAGAAGCCACTTAAGTTATACCATGTCCACCATCGTTCATTTTGCAGCCATTTAAAGACGTAAGGATTTCAAATAATCTTAATAATACAAAAATCCTTTGATAAGTATCCCTCTTATTAAAGATCTCTTTAATAGCAATAGCGATACGAAAAAAAGCGGCCCTAAGGCCGCCAAAACCCTCAACTGCAGTGAACATTGAGGAAGGAGGATAATAAACGGGTTATCCTTTCACGCCACCAGCCGTCAGGCCGCTGACCAGCCAGCGTTGGGCTAGCAGGAACACCAGCGTAATCGGAATTGCAGAGAGCACCGCCGCCGCGGCAAAGTCGCCCCACAGATAGTTTTGCGGGTTCAAATATTGCTGCATGCCGACTGCCAGCGTGTAGCTGTTCACATCACGCAGCAGCAGTGAGGCGACCGGCACTTCAGTAACCGCAGCAATAAACGCCAGAATAAACACCACCGCCAGAATCGGCACCGAAAGCGGCAGCAGCACCAGCCGGAATGCCTGCCACGGTGTGGCGCCATCCAGCGCGGCGGCTTCTTCCAGCGAACCGTCGATGGTTTCGAAATAGCCTTTAATGGTCCAGACGTGCAGGGCGATGCCTCCCAAATAGGCAAAGATCACGCCGCCATGCGTATTCAGGCCGATAAACGGCAGATATTGTCCCAGACGATCAAACAGCGCATAGAGCGCCACCAGCGACAGCACGGCTGGGAACATCTGGAAAATCAGCATGCCTTTAAGCAGCGTGGCGCGCCCGGCAAAACGCATGCGCGCAAAGGCATACGCGCAGGTGGTGGAAAGCGCCACAATACCAATCGCGCTGATGGCGGCGATTTTCACCGAGTTCCACAGCCACAGCAGCACCGGGAAGGGCGGCGGCGTCACGCGGCCATCGGCGTGCTCCACGCTGAAACCTAACGCCAGCTGCCAGTGTTCCCAGGAAATCTGCTCCGGGATCAGCGAGCCGGTGGCGAAGTTACCGGCGCGCAGTGAGATGGCGAACACCATCAGCAGCGGAAACAGGATTCCCGCAATAAACATCAGCAGCAGCAGATGCGTCATCAACAGACGCAGCTTTTGCGATTTGGGTTGCACCATAGCCATAACGCCTCCTTAATCGAATTTCATCCGCACGGCTTTAAGATTGATCACCGCCAGCGCGCCTACCAGCAGGAAGATCAGCGTGGCAATCGCCGCCGCCAGACCAAAGTCCTGTCCGCCGCCACCTTCAAACGCAATGCGCCAGGTGTAATTGACCAGCAAATCGGTGTAACCCGCTGGCGTGGTAGTGCCGATACGATCCGGTCCGCCGTTGGTTAGCAGCTGCACCAGCACAAAGTTATTAAAGTTAAAGGCGAAGCTGGCAATCATTAGCGGCATCAGCGGCTTCAACAGCAGCGGCAGGGTAATCAGGAAGAAGTTCTGCAGCGGCCCGGCGCCGTCCATCGCCGAAGCTTCATAAAGATCGTCCGGAATCGCTTTCAGCAGCCCCATGCAGAGAATCATCATGTAGGGATAACCCAGCCAGGTATTCACGATGACCAGCATGGTGCGCGCCAGCGTCGGATCGCTAAACCACGCGGGCTGGAAGCCAAACAAGGCTTTCAGCATCACGTTGATCTCACCGAAGCTCTGGTTGAATAAGCCTTTGAAGATCAGTATCGAGATAAACGCAGGCACGGCGTAAGGCAAAATCAGCATCACGCGATATACCGCTTTGCCTTTCAGCGCTTCCCACTGCACTAAGCAAGCCAGCACCATGCCGACCGCCACGGTGAGAATTACCGTCACAAACGAAAACAGCAGCGTCCAGCCAAAGATCGCCAGAAACGGTTTTTGAATCCCTTCATCGGTAAACACGCGAATGAAATTCTTCCAGCCGGTATTCACCGTGAAGCCCGGACTCAGCGCCTCGCCGCTGCTGTTCTGATAGAAACCGCTTTCACGATTGGCCTGATATAGTGCGCCGCTTTGCTGATTTTTCAGGTCGCCGTTGGCTTGCAGTACATACAACGGGCGCGTACCGGAGAACTGACGCAGTGAGCTCATCACCACCAGACGACCATCCGGCAGTTCGGCCTGAATCTGGTTCAGCGCCTGGCGATTGGTGGTGACGATGCGCAGCGTGGCGCGTTCACCCGGCGGTGGCGAGGCGCTGGCGAGTTTCAGCTTTTGCGCTCCGCCAAAGGCAAACGCAGGTGAAACGAAGGTTTGTCCGTTGGCCGCTTCGGTCAGCACCAGCTGCCAGCGATCGCCCGCCGGGATCAGCGAGAAGTTCAGCGCCGAACCATCCTGATACTGACGGCTCAGCAACACCTGTTGCGCACGTTCCAGCGTCAGCTGGTTGGTGCTGCTGTAGTTGGTAAAGGCAATCGCCACGGTACAGGCGAGCGGAAACAGTACGAACAGCGCCATGCCGGCGAGTCCGGGATAGACATAGCGCCAGGCGTAAGCGCGACGATTGGCATAAATCCAGATGCCGACGGCACTGATAATCAGCGTCATCAGCGCAAACAGATATTCACCTTTTGCATACATCAGCACGAGCAGATAGCCGACCAGCAGACAGCAGATACCGAGAAAAAGAGCCTTCAGCACGGCGCTGAACCGTGCTGTTTTCGGTTTTCCTGACATGATGCGGTTTTCCTTAACAGCCAGTAACGAGCCGGATTGCGCCGGCTCTGGTAGAGAGGATTACTTGTTGAGTCGTGCCTGCGCATCTTTCAGCGCCGCATCGACGCTTTGACGTCCGCTCAGCGCATTCAGCGTGGCGGTGCGCATCGCGTACCAGAAGGCAGCCATCTGCGGAATGTTTGGCATGATATCGCCGTTGCGCGCGTTGGTCATGGTGGCGGCAATGCGCTCATCTTTTTTCAGCGTCTGCTGGAACGATTTCAGCGCCACCGCGCCGAGCGGTTTGTCTTTGTTGACCGCATCAAGACCGGCGTCGGTCAGCAGGTAATTTTCCAGGAACTCTTTGGCCAGCTCTTTATTCGGGCTGGCGGCATTGATGCCGGCACTCAGCACGCCGACGAAGGTTTTGGAGTTTTTGCCATGCAGCGTGGGCAGCAGCGTGACGCCGTAGTTGATTTTGCTCTTATCGATGTTGCTCCACGCCCACGGCCCGTTAATGGTCATGGCGGTTTGCCCCTTGTTAAAGGCGGCTTCGGCGATGGAGTAATCGGTATCGGCATTCAGCGTTTTGGCCTTCACCTGATCGACCAGGAAGCTCATGCCCGCTTTGGCCCCCGCGTTATCCACGCCGGTATCTTTTACGTCGT
The DNA here is from genome assembly GCF_029866845.1 of Pantoea sp. SS70. Taxonomy (NCBI): domain Bacteria; kingdom Pseudomonadati; phylum Pseudomonadota; class Gammaproteobacteria; order Enterobacterales; family Erwiniaceae; genus Pantoea; species Pantoea sp. SS70. The sequence continues at coordinate 548,415 of NZ_CP117200.1, forward strand.
AGCGGCCATCATTGAGCTTAAAGGCATAAGCGCCGCCCGCCGCTAGCAGCGGCCAGGTGAAGTACGGCTCCTGCAGGTTAAACATCATGGCGCTCTTGCCCTGCGCGCGCATTTTCTTATCAATGGCGGCGATCTCTTCCCAGCTTTTTGGCGGCTCAGGCAGCAGATCTTTGTTGTAGATGAGTGACAAGGATTCAACTGAAATCGGATAACCGATCAGCTTGCCGTTGAAGCGCACCGCGTCCCAGGTGAAGGGGAAGATTTTCTCCTGGAAGCGCGCGTCTGGCGAAATCTCCGCTAACAAGCCTGACTGCGCATAGCCGCCAAAGCGGTCGTGCGCCCAGAAGATGATGTCCGGGCCGTCGCCGGTGGCGGCCACCTGCGGATACTTCTCTTCCATTTTGTCCGGATGCTCCACCGTCACTTTGATGCCGGTCTCCTGCTCAAACTTTTTACCCACTTCAGCCAGGCCGTTGTAGCCCTTGTCGCCGTTGATCCAGATGACCAGCTTTCCCTCTTCAATCTTTGCAACGGCAGAGGCTGAAAACAGCACGGCCGTCAGGGCGGAAAGGGCAAGAATGCGTGCACCGGTTTTCATTGTCATAACTCCATCCTGTTAGCGAAAACGGAAATCGTTTTACCTGCCACATTGTGAGTATCTGCCGCCGCTTCTCATCCTCCCCGGCTCTACGCCTGCTTATCACCTGATGTGATCTGCGTTGCAAAACCACCCGGTTATCACGGGCTGGCGCACACAATCGTCGCTCTGCTCTGCGTCATAGCTCACAAAAATGGTTGCCTGCGGCGTTTTATCAGACGGGTCTGCGCAATCTCCTCCTCCCGTCTCCTCCCCCACGCTGACGCCGTGCGGTGGAGGATGTCGGCCTTGATGTCCTTGCCCATAGTGGTCGCCGGGGTCTGTCCGCCGACTTGCGGACAAGGAATAGCAAGCTGAGAGGAAAGCATCATGTCGAGCGTTACGTTGCGCAGTGTCTCCAAGGTGTGGGGCGAAACCGAGGTGTCGAAAAACATCAGCCTTGAGATCGCTGAAGGCGAGTTCGTGGTTTTTGTCGGACCTTCAGGCTGCGGCAAATCGACGCTGCTGCGCATGATTGCCGGTCTGGAAACCATCACCAGCGGCGATCTGTTTATTGGCGACAAACGCATGAATGAGGTACCGCCCGCCGAGCGCGGCATCGGCATGGTGTTTCAGTCCTACGCGTTGTATCCCCACCTTTCGGTGGCTGAGAACATGTCGTTCGGCCTGAAGTTGGCCGGCACGCGCAAAGCGGAGATTCAGCAGCGGGTCAATCAGGTAGCGGAAGTGCTGCAGCTGGCGCATCTGCTGGATCGCCGTCCGAAAGCGTTGTCGGGTGGTCAGCGTCAGCGCGTAGCGATTGGCCGTACGCTGGTGGCGGAACCGCGGGTGTTTTTACTCGATGAGCCGCTCTCCAACCTCGATGCCGCGTTGCGCGTGCAGATGCGCATCGAGATCTCACGCCTGCATAAGCGTTTGAAGCGCACCATGATTTACGTCACCCACGATCAGACCGAAGCGATGACGCTGGCCGATAAGATCGTGGTGCTGGATGGCGGCCACGTTGCCCAGGTCGGCAAGCCGCTCGAGCTGTATCACTATCCCGCCAATCGTTTCGTCGCCGGTTTTATTGGCTCACCGCGCATGAATTTCTTACCGGTAAAAGTCACCGCCACCGCCATCGATCAGGTTCAGGTGCGTTTACCCAATACCCAGCTGGTGTGGCTGCCGGTCGACAGCGCGGGTGTGCAGGTGGGCAGCAACATGTCGTTAGGCATTCGTCCCGAACATCTGCTCTCCAGCGATATCGCTGACGTCACCCTCGAAGGCGAGGTGACGGTGGTGGAGCAGCTGGGACACGAAACGCAAATTCACATCCAGATTCCCGCCATTCGTCAAAGCCTGGTTTATCGCCAGGAGGACGTCGTGCTGGTAGAAGAGGGCGCCCTGATGGGCATCGGCCTGCCGCCAGAGCGTTGCCATCTTTTCCGTGAAGATGGCAGCGCCTGTCGCCGGCTACATCAGGAACCCGGTGTTTAGCCCTGCAAAACAATAAAAGCAATGACCTCAGGAGATAGAAAATGTTAACTCTGCGCAAACTCCCTATCGCGGTTGCTATCGCGGCAGGCACGCTCGCTGCCCCGTCGATGGCAGTCGATTTTACCGGCTATGCTCGTTCCGGCATCGGCTGGACCGGCAGCGGCGGGGAACAGCAATGTTTTCAGGCCACCGGCGCTCAAAGTAAATACCGTCTGGGCAACGAATGTGAAACCTACGCTGAGCTGAAGCTGGGCCAGGAAGTGTGGAAAGAGGGCGATAAGAGCTTCTACTTCGATACCAACGTCGCCTATTCGGTTTCTCAGCAGAATGACTGGGAAGCGACCTCGCCCGCGTTCCGCGAAGCCAACGTCAAGGGCAAAAACCTGATCGACGCGCTGCCGGGTTCCACCATCTGGGCCGGTAAGCGTTTCTACCAGCGTCATGACGTGCATATGATCGACTTCTACTACTGGGATATTTCCGGTCCTGGTGCCGGTCTGGAAGATGTCGATCTCGGCTTCGGCAAACTCTCCTTTGCCGCCACGCGCTCCTCCGAAGCGGGCGGTTCTTACACCTTCTCTAGCGATCAGATCCGTGATTACGCCACCAGCACCGCCAACGACGTGTTTGATGTGCGCCTCGCAGGTCTTGAAACCAACCCGAACGGCGTGCTGGAGCTGGGCGTCGATTATGGCCGCGCCAACGCGCGTGACGGTTATCGCCTGGAAGATAACGCCTCCAAAGATGGCTGGATGTTCACCGCCGAACACACGCAGAGCATGCTGAAGGGCTACAACAAATTCGTGCTGCAGTACGCCACCGATGCGTTGACTTCACAGGGTAAAGGGCTGCCGCAGGGCACCAACATCAACAACAGCGGCAGCATGTATCGCGTACTCGATCACGGTGCAATTAGCCTCGCCGACCGCTGGGATCTGATGTACGTCGCCATGTACCAGAACACCGATCTCGATAACAACCGTGGCACCGAGTGGTACACCGTGGGCGTGCGCCCAATGTACAAATGGACGCCAATCATGAGCACGCTGCTTGAAGTGGGCTATGACAACGTGAAGTCGCAGCAGGTGAACGAGCGCAACGGCCAGTACAAAGTGACGCTGGCGCAACAGTGGCAGGCGGGCGAAAGCATCTGGTCGCGTCCGGCACTGCGTCTGTTCGCAACCTACGCCAAGTGGGATGAGAAATGGGGCTACAGCAAAGACAGCTCAGGTGATTTGACCTCCTTTGCTTCTAACGACAGCAGCGGCAACGGCATTCTGACCAACAGCCGTGGCAACGACGATGAGGTGACATTCGGGGCGCAGATGGAGATTTGGTGGTAATGCTCCCGCATGTGGCTTAACTGAGACGATCTCTTTTCGGCGCGGCGCGCCATTGCCTGGTTCGCGCCGCCGCCTGACAGTTTTTGAGGTTATACAATGAGAATGAAAAAAACGGTTTTTGCGCTCTGCCTGAGCGCCGCGCTGCTGGTCGGCCAAAGTTTACCGGCGCTCGCGGATGTCAATCTGGTGCCACAGGATCTCTCTGCCGCGCCCACATTCCCCGCCGCCAGCCTGCAAACGCTGAGCTGGCTGCCGGTCGATACCTCCCGCACGCAGGTCACTACGCTGAGCGAGAGCCACAGCAACCTGAATGCAGCGGGCGTGACGGGTTCGGTGGCGGCCTACAGCTTGCCAGCCAATATCGGTGAACTCACCATTACGCTGAGCAGTGAAGTGAAACAAAATCAGGTGTTCGCACCGAATGTGCTGGTGCTGGATGAGAACATGCGTCCGGCGGCCTGGTTCCCGGCGCGCTTTTTCACCTACCAGCAGCCGGGCGTGATGGCGGCGGATCGGCTGGAAGGCGTGATGAAACTGACGCCTGCGCTGGGTCAGCAAAAGATCTACTTGCTGGTGTTTACCACCGAGAAGGATTTGACCGAAACCACCACGTTATTGGATCCGGCGAAAGCCTACGCCCGCGGTACCGGCAATGCGGTGCCGGATATCCCCGATCCGATTGCGCAGCACAGCCGCGATGGCACGTTGAAACTGAAAGTGAAAACTAGCTCAGGTTCATCCATTTTGGTTGGACCGCTGTTTGGATCATCGAGTCCTGCGCCGGTAACGGTGGGCAATACGCAGCCGGTTGCGCCGGCGACTTATCGTGCTGCCCCGGTTTCGGATGCAAAACCTAAACCGATCATGACGGATACCGAAGGTTACTTTAATCAGAACATCCGCGAGGCGGTTGAGAAGGGCAATATCGATAAGGCGTTGAAGCTGCTGGACGAGGCCGAGCGTTTAGGCTCCACGTCGGCCAGACAGGTGTTTATCAGCAGTGTTAAAGGCAAGGGGTAATCCGCCCCGGCAGTGCTGATTTGTCCCATCTGGTGCGCTTCGGCGCACCTTTTTTATTGGGAGCCAAAGTTCGTAGCGGCGCAATTTATTGCGCAATGCTGTGTCGGAGCACGAAAGTCAAAACAACGCGATGAATCGCGCCGCTACGGATGTGTGCGTTTTTAAGATCGCCTTCCATGGCGACCGCTGTGAATTATTTCACTTTCCGCCGGCGTTGATCGATATCCGCCAACAACGCATTGATCTGCGGGTCGTTAAACATCGCCTCCAGCGAAGCGCTGAGTTTGCGGCGCCAGTTGGGATATTGGCGGGTGGTGCCGGGAATATTCACCGGGGAAGCCATATCCAGCCACTCTTCGGGTTGCAGGCCCAGCAGCGCGCTATTGCTGTCGGCCAGATAACGCTGCATCGCCGCACTTAACGCGCGATCCATCACCTGCGGTTCGGCCTGTTCGGGCAAGCAATTGCTGCGTTGCAGGCTCCTAATCAGGGCGCGGCGCGCGGCTAAGCGTGACTTATTCAGCCCGGCAAGAATTTGCTTATCAGGATAAAGCCCCAACTCGCTGCCCAGCCGTAAATCGTCGCTTTGCCACCAGCCGCGCAGGGTCGGCATATCGTGGGTAGTAGCGACCGCCATCGCCTGACGCGGCCAGCGGGCGGGCGCGCGAAATGCCACTTTGGACGTCTGCTCAAAATAGAGCACTTTGTAAGAGTAAACGCCCGCGTGGTAGAGCTTGCCGATGATCTTCTCCGGCACCGTACCCAAATCCTCACCAATCACCATGCAGTGATGACGCTGACTCTCCAGCGCCAGAATCGCCAGCAGATCGTCGATGGGATAATGCACATACGCGCCTTCCGCCGCGCTTTCGTCCTGCGGGATCCACCACAGTCGCAGCAGCGCCATTACGTGATCAATGCGCAGCGCGCCGCAGTCGTGCATGTTGGCGCGCAGCAGATCAATCCACGGCTGGTAGGCGCGCGCCTGCATAATCTGCGGATCCATCGGCGGCAATCCCCAGTTCTGGCCCAGCGGGCCGAGGATATCCGGCGGCGCGCCGACGCTGGCCTGCAAGCAGTAAAGCTCGCGATCGCTCCAGGTTTCCGCGCCGCCCTGCGCCACGCCCACGGCCAAATCGCGGTATAAGCCAATCGGCATCGCCTGCTGCTGGCACACCGCCCAGCAATCAGCAAACTGGCGCGCGGCCAGCCATTGCAGCCACAGATAAAAGCGCACGTCATAGGTGTGTTCGATGCGGAATGCCCGCACCGCTGCGCTCTCGGGCGACTGCAACGCCGCAGGCCAGGTTGTCCAGTTGTAGCGCTGAGGATCTTCGGCGATCTGCGCAGCGTGCAGCGCATCAAACACGCCCTGATGCAGCAGACTTTCACCGCCTTGCTGCATAAAGCTTTCAAAGGCGACAACCAGGCCATCATCCCCACCGCGCTGCCTGAACTGCTGCCAGGCGAAACGCAGCGCCTCCAGCTTGAGGTCAGTAACCGCTGAGTAATCGACCCACTCAGCGTCCCGCGCCGCCTGTAACGCCTGCTGTGTGCTGGCCGCCTGCCACCAGCGTTGCGCTTCTTCACTCAGCGTAAAATCCTCAACGGCGGCGACATCGATATACAGCATGTTGAGCCAGCGTCGCGACGAAGGGCTGTAAGGGCTGGCGCTTTCCGGCGTTGCCGGGAACAGCGCATGCAGCGGGTTCAGCCCAATACAGGCACCACCGCGCTGCGCGACCTCAACCAGCATCTGCTTTAAGTCGCTGAAATCGCCGATTCCCCAGTTGGACGCCGACCGCAACGTATACAGTTGAATGCAGGCGCCCCACAGCGATTGCCCTTGCTGGATGGCTGGCGGCTCGTAACAGCGCACGGGCGCGACAATAATCCGACAGTGAAATGCCTGCTGCTGCGCAGTGAAACTGAGCTGGTGATAACCCAAAGGCAGCGCAGGCAAAACGATCGGCTGGTTGGCGATTGCGCGACCTTGCCAGCGTTCGCCCTGTTCCGCGATCAGCTGCCATTCGCCTGTTATGCCGGGCGCAGGCAGCACAATCTCCGCGTGTTCTTCCTGCACGATCAGTACCGGCGGCAGCGGCGAAGCGTGCGGTTGCGCGGGATGCATCGCCGCCAGCAAACGCTGGCGGGTAACGGCAGAAACCGATTGCAGCTGGCCGTGCGCGTCAATGTATTCGCTGGCGATTTCGGCGGTTGGCGTCATGGTGCTGTTCATCGCGCGGCCTGCCAGATGCGTTGCTGATAGTCGCGGATGGCGCGATCGGCGCTGAACATGCCGCAGCGCGCGGTGTTGAGAATCGCGGCGCGCGTCCAGCCATGCTGATCGGCCCACAAGGTTTCTGCCTGCGCCTGCGCGTTGAGGTAGTGACGAAAATCGGCCAGCACCAGATAAGGATCGCCGCCTTTGGCGCTCAGGCTTTGCAGCAGCGGCTCGAACGCGGTGACGTCGCCGTCGCTGAAGGTGCCGTCTTCTAACGCTTTCAATACCCGATCCAGCTGCGCATCTTTTTTGCGCCACGCGTCAGGCGAGTAACCTTCTGCTTGCAGCGCGCTGACCTGATCAACGGTATGACCAAAGATAAAGATATTGTCGCGCCCAACCTGCTCAGCGATCTCCACATTGGCGCCATCCAGCGTGCCGATGGTTAAGGCGCCGTTCAGCGCCAGCTTCATGTTGCCGGTGCCGGATGCCTCTTTGCCAGCGGTAGAAATCTGCTCGGAGAGATCCGCCGCCGGGATCAGCCGCTCGGCAACCGTAACGTTGTAATCAGGCACAAACACCACTTTCAGGCGATCGCCAATGCGCGGATCGTTGTTGATGGTGGCCGCCACTTTGTTGATTGCATAGATGATGTTTTTGGCCAGCACGTAACCCGGCGCGGCCTTGGCACCAAACAGCACCACGCGCGGCGTCAGGTTGGCCTGCGGATCGCTCACCAGCGTTTGCCACAGCGCGATAATGTGCAGCAACGCCAGATGCTGACGCTTGTACTCGTGCAGGCGCTTGATCTGTACATCAAACATCGCCTCAGGATTCACCTGGATGCCGGTGCGTTCTGCGATCCATTGCGTCAGCGCAACCTTGTTCTGCTGCTTGATGGCGCGATACTGCGCCTGGAATGCGGCGTGATCGGCGTAAGTTTCTAACGCTTTCAGCTGATCGAGATCGGTGAGCCACGGCTGATCGAGGGTTTGGCTTATCAACGCCGCCAGCGCCGGATTGCACTGATTAATCCAGCGGCGCGGCGTGATGCCGTTGGTGACGTTGTGAAATTTTTCCGGCCACAGCGCGTGATATTCCGGGAACAGATCTTTTACCACAAGCTGCGAGTGCAGCGCCGCCACACCGTTCACCGCAAAGCCGCTGGTGACGCAGAGATTGGCCATGCGCAGTTGGTTATTGTGAACCAGCGCCAGTTTCGCCCAGGTCGCTTCGTCGCCCGGCCAGTGCGCTTCAACCTGCTTTTTCAATTGGGCATTGAGTTGGTTAACGATCAGCATATGGCGCGGCAGCAGGGCGCGCACCATGCGCACATCCCAGCACTCCAGCGCTTCAGGCATCAAGGTGTGATTGGTGTACGCAAAGGTGCGCTGGGTAATGTGCCACGCCTCGTCCCAGCTCAGCGCGTGTTCATCCAACAGCAGGCGCATCAGCTCGGGGATCGCCAGCGTGGGATGGGTATCGTTGAGTTGAATCACCTCATAATCTGGCAAGCTGGCAATGCTACGACCGGCGCGCTGATGACGGCGCAGAATATCCGCCAGCGAGCAAGCGCACTGGAAATACTGCTGCATCAGGCGCAGCTTTTTGCCGTTGTCGTGATTGTCGTTGGGGTAGAGCACTTTAGTGAGTTTTTCAGCTTCAATGCCCGGCTGCTCGGCGCGCAGAAAATCCCCGTTATTGAAGCGCTGCAAATTAAACGGCTGCGCATGTTTCGCCTGCCACAAGCGCAGCGGCTGAGTGACGCCATTCTGATAACCGACCACCGGCAGATCCCAGGCTTCGCCGAGAATTTGCACCGCCGGCTCCCAGCGCGCAACGCCATTGTGCGTGATGACTTTGCCGCCGAGATGCACCGGCACAGTTAACGCCGCGTTATGGTTAAACCACGGATAGCTGTCGCGCTGCCAGTCATCCGGCATCTCCTGCTGCGCGCCATCAACAAAGTGCTGGCGGAACAGGCCGTACTGATAATTGAGTCCGTAGCCGGTGGCGGGTTGTCCCACGGTTGCCATCGAATCGAGAAAACAGGCGGCGAGCCGGCCCAAACCGCCGTTGCCCAGCGCCGGATCGGTTTCACACGCTTCCACGTCGCTCAGCGTGATATTCCACTCGGCCAGCGCCTCGTTCACCTCGTCATACCAGCCAAGGTTGAGCAGATTGTTGCCGGTGAGACGACCAATCAAAAACTCCATCGAGATGTAGTTAACGTGACGCTGCGGCGTGGCCGCAGGCGGCGCAGGCATCTCCGCCAGCATGTCGGCCAGTGCGCCACTCAGCGCCTGCCACCATTGGTTTGGCGTCATCTCTTGTGCATCGTGCAGACTAAAACGTTGCCATTGTCGGGTTAGCGCGTGTTTAAAACGGGTGCGATCAAATTTCATAATCAGTCCTGTCAGGGCGGAGGTGAATGTGCTTCATTCTGCGCGTCAGCCATGACGCGCTCCTCCTCCTGCACCAAATTCAGCGGGGAGGATGAGCGGGGAGGAGAGGCTGAGGGAAATCTTAAAGTGTGATAGGAATGTGATAACCGTCGCTTTTGTTAAGACTGCTTAATGGGTTAGCTTGCATTAGGTAAACGAATATCTGAACGTATGTGACTATTAATTACGAAGCGTAAAATAATGATGCGCCACGTTTAGGGAGAAGCGTTTACCGATGTTAATACCCTCCAAACTTAGCCGACCGGTCCGCCTTGAGAACACGGTTGCGCGCGAGCGCCTGATGCAAAAACTTGGCGCGGCGGGCAATTACCGTTTGGTATTGGTGACCAGTCCGGCGGGATATGGCAAAACCACGCTGATCTCCCAATGGGCGGCGGGGAAAGCCAATCTGGGCTGGTATTCACTGGATGAGGGCGACAATCAGCCTGAACGCTTCGTCGATTACCTCATCGCAGCGCTGCAGCAGGCAACGCAGGGCGGCTGCGCCTCCAGCGAAGCGCTGGCGCAGAAACGGCAGTACATCAATCTGAACGCGCTATTCGCCCAGTTGTTCAGTGAGCTGGCGGCGTGGCAGCAACCGATTTGGCTGATCATCGATGATTACCATCACATCACTAATCCCGCGATTCACGACGCGATGCGCTTCTTTCTCCGCAATCAGCCGGAAAATGTGACGCTGATTTTGCTGTCACGTAATTTGCCGCAGCTCGGCATTGCCAACCTGCGCGTGCGCGAACAGCTGATTGAGTTAGGCAGCCAGCAGCTGGCGTTTACCCATCACGAAGCCAAACAGTTTTTTGATTGCCGCCTGAAAACGCCGCTGGAATCGGAAGAGAGCGGGCGTCTGTGCGATGACGTGGCGGGTTGGGCGACGGCGCTGCAGCTGATCGCGCTCTCGACGCGTCAGGGCGCCAGCTCCGCTCAGGATTCCGCGCGCCGTCTTTCCGGCATTAACGCCAGCCATCTGGCGGATTATCTGGTTGAGGAGGTGCTGAATAACGTGGATAGCGCCACACGACATTTCTTACTGAAAAGCGCGCTGCTGCGATCGATGAACGATACGCTAATCGCCTGCGTAACCGGCGAAGAACAAGGGCAGATGCGGCTGGAAGAGATTGAACGTCAGGGCCTGTTTTTGCAGCGCATGGATAACTCGGGCGAGTGGTTTAGCTATCATCCGCTGTTTGGCAGTTTTTTGCGTCAGCGCTGTCAGTGGGAACTGGCGGCGGAATTACCTGCGCTGCATCGCGCAGCGGCTGAAAGCTGGATGCGGCTGGGTTTCCCTGGCGAAGCAATCCATCATGCGCTGGCGGCTGGTGATGCGTTGATGCTGCGCGACGTGCTGCTGCAATACGCCTGGACGCTGTTTAATCAGAGCGAACTCACGCTACTGGAAGATTCTCTCAAGGCGCTGCCGTGGGAAATTCTGCTGGAAAATCCAAAGTTAGTGCTGTTACAGGCGTGGCTGATGCAAAGCCAGCACCGGTTTTCCGAGGTGAGCAGTTTGCTCACGCGCTTTGAGCACTCCTGCAGCGAACAGATTGATGATGTGCTGCGCGGCGAATTCAACGCGCTGCTGGCACAGGTTTCGATAAATGACGGTAACGCTGAAGAAGCCGAGCGGCTGGCGTTGCTGGCGCTCGATGCGCTGCCGGAAAGCCGTCAATACAGCTGCATCGTGGCGACGTCGGTGTTGGGCGAAGTGATGCACTGCAAAGGCGAGCTGAGCAATTCGCTGAAGCTGATGCGCCAGACCGAGCAGATGGCGCGCCGCGAGGAAGCGTGGAATTACGCGTTGTGGAGCCTGATTCAGCAGAGTGAGATTCTCTTTGCGCAGGGGTTTTTACAGTCCGCATATGAGATACAGGAGCGGGCATTTGTGCTGGTGAAAGAGCAGCATCTGACGCAGTTCCCGATGCATGAATTCCTGCTGCGAATTCGCGCGCAACTGTTGTGGGCGTGGGGCCGACTCGACGAAGCAGAACAGGCGGCGCGCGAAGGGATAAAAGTGCTGAAAGGCTATCAGCCGCAGCAGCAGATTCAGTGCCTCGGTTTGCTGGTGCAGTGTTCGCTGGCGCGCGGCAATCTCGATAATGCGCGCAGTCACTTGAGTCGGCTGGAGAATCTGCTTAACAACGGATCGCTGCATAGCGACTGGATCGCCAATGCCGATAAGGTGAGGGTGATTTTTTGGCAGATGACCAGCGACAGCCAAAGCGCCAGTAGCTGGATGCGCCAGACGGTGAAACCAGAGTTTGCCAACAATCACTTCCTGCAAGGGCAGTGGCGCAATGTCGCGCGTGCGCAGATTCTGCTGGGAAATATGAGCCAGGCCGAAGTGGTGCTGGATGAGCTGAATGACAATGCGCGCGCGCTCAACCTGATGAGCGATATGAATCGCAATCTGCTGCTGTTAAATCAAATTTACTGGCAAACCCAGCGCAAAGCGGAAGCGCAGCAGGCGCTGACCGAAGCATTAAAACTGGCGCGTAGCACCGGTTTCGTCAGCCATTTTGTGATTGAAGGTGAAGCGATGGCGCAGCAGCTGCGTCAGCTGATTCAGCTCAACACGCTGGATGAACTCGATAATCATCGCGCCAGACGCATTCTCAGCGAGATTAATAAATATCATCGCCATAAGTTTGCCCATTTTGACGAGGGCTTTGTTAGCCGCCTGATTAATCATCCCGATGTGCCGGAACTGATTCGCACCAGCCCGCTAACCCAACGCGAATGGCAGGTTTTGGGGCTGATCTATTCAGGATACAGCAACGACCAAATTGCTGGCGAGCTGGATGTCGCTGCTACTACCATCAAAACGCATATCCGCAATCTGTACCAAAAATTGGGCGTAACGCACCGCGCGGAAGCGATGAATCAAGCGCAGTCGATGCTGCGGATGATGGGGTATGTTTAAGGCGGACACCGGCTCGCGGTTCAGACATATTCCAGAAAATAATGTCCCTCTGAAGGGGAGCGGATATAGGCAAACCCAGACACGCCCAAGTGCATACCTGCAATCAATAGGTTTTCTCGTGAAGCGCGCTCAAGAATTGCTCTTCGTGTTTGCTCTGCCTGGTCAGGATCGTAATCAAAGGCGATTGAAACTTGCGGATGGGCAATTTGAATATGCGGATAATGCGTAATATCACCCCAAATCAGTAATTTTTCATCGCGGGAATCTATCAGGTAGCCGCTGTGACCAGGCGTATGTCCCGGTAGACTGACTGCGGTGATATCTTCAGCAATCGCTGTTTCTTCCGTAAATCGAACAGTTGAATAAGCTTCGAACGTGCGACGAAACAGCGAACCATTCATCAGTGCGCGTTCACTCAGGCTAGTTAATTTTTCATTATCCAGCCAGAAGTTTGCTTCTGCTTTGCTAATGTAGAGTGCTGCATTTCGGTAAGCGGGTCGCCCATTCTCACCCAGCAGACCGCCAATATGATCGGGATGCGCGTGGGTCAACAACACAGTATCAACCTCGTCAGGCATGATGCCGGATAAAAGGAGGTTTCGTCTTAATTCTCCACCGATATGATTGAGGTTTCCCATACCCGAATCGATCAATATTATTCGTCCCGCTCCACGGATGAGATAGCTATTAATTTGGATATCATCCGCTGCTTTTATTCCGGCTTGTTGCTGTATATTTACCGCTGCTTCAGGTTCTATTCCAGATAACAGACTCAGGCTGGCTTTCATCACGCCATCACTAAGCGCAGTGACCTTATAATTGCCGATATTCCTTGTGCTGAATACGTTCGTCAAAATTACCTCGTCAAATGTAGATATTAAAATAGAAGATGACTTTGTTTGCTTAATTAAACGTCGCATTACTTAAGATGTTGCGGCAATATTTATTGTGTGGCTATCATCATTCTCGACTGAGTTGTGACCGGAAAAGTTATGGACATTAAGTTATTGCGCTCTTTTGCTCTCGTCGCCGAACTCGAGCACATCGGTCAGGCAGCTGAGAAATTGCATATTTCAGCATCCCCTTTGAGCCGCCAAATTCAGCAACTGGAAGATGAGTTAGGTGTGGCACTTTTTCATCGGGAAAAGAAACGCCTCTATCTCAGCGCCGAGGGCAAGCAGTTCCTGACAGAAGTGAAGGCATTGCTTTTGCACCATGATCGTCTGAATGGACTGGGTAAAAGTTTGAAGAATGGTCAGTCGGGCAGGCTTGATATTGGCTATGTCGAAGCGGCCATTCACTCACTTCTGCTTCCTGAAAGCCTTGCCCGGTTAAATTGCTCGTCAAAAGTTGATATACAGCTCCATGCCTTACGCTCACAGGCACAAATCGATGCGCTAGCGAATCATGCGCTGGATCTGGCACTGGTTTATAACGAGCCGGAAGAGGATGACTGTTTTGCCTTTCAAAGCGTGTTAGTTGAGCCGGTGGTGCTGGCTATGCCAATAGAACAGGCAATTAGGGATCCCAAACCTGAGCAGTTACACATGAAGCGCTGGATCGCCGATAAGCAAAGTCTAAACACGGCAGTGTCCAACCGCTTGCTTGAGGTGTGTGAAGGGAGTGGGTTTACGCCTGATATTCGGCTTGAGGTTAGCGGACCACTGGCGGCGCTCTCCTGTGTTGAAGCAGGGCTGGGATTTACCTTTATTCAGCGAAGTCTTGCGCGGCTTGCTTCGTCGTCGGTCATTGTTGTTGAAGTCCCCTGGCTGGCGCTGTATGTGAATCTCTATGCGGTATGGCGGAGAAATGAGGCCAAACCGCTGGTCAGCCGCTTACTGACGGCACTGAGGGAACACGTTCCCTCTTGATGTTAATGTGATAGCCACTCTTCGCGGGTCAATTCCCACAATTCATAATCGAGAACACCCGCGACATACTCTTTTTTGCCAGTTTCAATCAGACGCATGCCGGATTTACGTGAGATCTTCACTGAGCCTGTATTCACCGCCGCTTTTGGCACACGTAATACTTCGCGACCCAGCGTTTTAAACCAGAAATCATTCACGGCGTTGCAGGCTTCACTCATATAGCCACGTTGCTGCCACTCAGGTACCAGCCAAAATCCGCGGTTATCATTTTCTGCATCGCGCAGTTCGATCAGACCAATCAATTCCTCAGGCTTCTCCTGACGTCTGATACTCCAGCACCAACCTCGACCTTCCTTAACGGCGGGCAACACCACGTTATCAACGTAATTCTGTGCGGCACCTTCAGGATAAGGCCAGGGCACGGCAGCATTGAGATAACGCACTATCTCCCAGCGCGGAAAGGCGATTTGCATCGCCTGCCCATCACCGCTTTCCAGGGGCTTCAGGATTAATCGTTGCGTTTTGATTTCTGGCGTCATAGTTCCTCCCTAAGAAACGTCACTTTACTTCTGAAGAGTAGAATGATCGCACCAGTTTCGCATTGAATTAATTCCGCCATCCGGTGAGGTAAAGCCAGCGCAGCCTAATATCGAGTCGAATAACTTCTCATGGAATACCGGCGTTTTGTCGTTCTGCAATTGCTGCAGTTTGGCAAATGACGCTTTGTTATTACTGTCACTCAAAAACTTATCGGATGCCCACACCATAATCGGCACCGTGCGCTGCGCCATCTGCGCATGATCGCGTGGCGTGCCGTGGAAATGCAGATTGTCGGAAATCGATTCTCCGTGATCGGAGGCATAAAACACGATGGCATTTTTATCTTTCAGGCTATCGAAAGTCTGCTTAAGGAAATAATCAGTGTACAAAAGACTATTATCGTAAGAGTTGATCATCTCCTGCGTGTTACAGGCATCATCAATGCCCTGACACTCCGGTGTGTAACGCGCGAATGCCCGTGGATAGCGTTCGGTATACATATAATGTGAACCTTTGGTGTGAAGAATCACAATATGTTTACCCTGAGGATGGCGCTGAATGGAGTCCTGCAATTCATTAATTAACGCCATATCATCCACCGGCTTACCGACATTACGCTTCTCCGCCTGAATAGATTCGCGCATTGAGTAACTGTCGGCCATGACTTTGTTATAGAACCAGGCTTCGCTCTGCATGGAATAGAGATCTTCCGAGAAACCTTGCTTCTTCATCACTGTGAAAACATTCATCTCTTTCAGGGTGCGCTGCGGAGCTTCTGAGGCACCGCCTTCTCTGACAAACATACAGCGCAGCGAGAGCTTGGTTGAGGTATCACAGGAATAACCCTGCAAGTGAACGAGGTTTTTCTCGTGATCGAGATAAGGTGTGTTGTCGCGATCGTAACCGTATAAACCCATATGATCGCGGCGGGCACTTTCACCAATCACAAACACGATATACAAGTTATCGGCATTTTTCGGTGGGACGTATTTAAAGTGTTCTGCGGGATCGTATAGATTACGGTTGTCTTCAGCCTGACTGAATGAACTGTATGCCAGCAAGCCAACGCCTGATAACCAGTTAGACGGTGAATAAGTGCCGGCAACAATGCCGCCGTAGCTGGCCATCATGCGGTTATTTTTCTTGTCCTGTTCATCCTGCATCTTGCCCATTAAATTCAACGGTAACCAGCAACCCAATGCGGCAATCACAATGGCGATAGTTTTATAAGACCAATAACGCTTTTTGCTGATATTTGAAACGGGTTTACTGCGCATTCCGCGCCAGATTAGCCACAGCGGAATGACGTTGATAATTACCATCCACAGCACAAAGTGCCAACCCACCGATTCCTTAGAAAGATCCAGTGAATCGGTGGCTAAAACGGCGGCGATGATTCCATAACCAATATCAATATTAAAGAAAATCATGTAATAACTGGCCGCGCTGGAGAAAATCACCAGCATGGTCATCAATACGCGCGACAGATATTTTCCGGTTAATGAGGTTAACAACGTTAACAGCATCACCAAACAAAATGCAGCGATGACCTCAGTCATTAATGAAAGGGTATTATCAAACTGCAGTTGCGTATAGCGCCGGATAAAAATCGGAATGTTAAGCAGTACGCCGATATAGAGCGAAATAAACGCCGGTAGATAAAACTGTTTAACCCAACCCTTTATAAACATGTGTTCCCCGTTCTTATAATAAACAACTCAATCACTTGCCTGAAAATTGACAACCTTAAGTGAGAGGGTGGATTTGGGGAAGGAGTTCAACTGTTGCTAAGCTTAAAGTATGTTATATTGTAACAAAATCAGGAGCTGACGCTTTTCATGAACATTAAAATCCAGCAAGCCGATCCCCACTCATCAGAATCCCAATTACTGGTAGAGAAGTTATCAGCCGAACTCGCCGTCATAACCGGCGATAACGGCAAAAGTCATTTCAACGCTCAGGAGCTCAACAATGAGCATTCTTTGTGGGTGCTGGCCAGAGATGAAGCGGGCAATGCCGTGGGCTGCGGAGCAATGAGACCACTTGCAAAACACATTGCTGAAGTAAAACGTATGTACTCCGATCGTAGCGTGCCGGGCGTTGGCGCTGCGCTGCTGGAGTATCTGGAAACACGGGCCAAAAGTATGGGATATCGCGAAATCCGGCTATCGACCCGCGTAATCAATAGCCGTGCCGTGGCTTTTTATCACCGTTGCGGCTACGCGCAAATCCAGAACTACGAACCTTACGTCGGAAGAAACGAATCGATCTGTTTTGCTAAAACGCTGTGAGTTTGACAACCTACCAATAGTAAGTTACTACTAGTAGCTTACTCATCACGGAGGTTGTCGCTATGCATGCTCTGATCGTTACTGCTCATCCGGACCAACATTCACACACGCACCACATCGTCTCGCAGGTGGCACAAGGAATCGCTGCTGGTGGCCACAGCTATGAAATTGCCGATCTGGCGGCGGAGAAGTTCGATCCGCGCTTCAATCAGGCCGATTTCGATCAGTTCAAAAGTGGCGCGCCGTCGCCTGCCGATGTTGTGGCCGAACAGCAACGTCTGGATCGCGCCGATGCATTGATTCTGGTTTATCCCATCTATTGGTGGTCGTTTCCGGCGCAGCTGAAAGGCTGGATCGATCGCGTTTTCACCCAAGGTTGGGCGTACGATGATGATGGCCAAACTGTGGTGAAAAAGCTCGGCCATTTGCAGGTGCATTTGCTGGCGCTGGGCGCGGCGAGCCAGCGCACCTATGTGCGTCGGGGCTATTTCAGCAGCATGCGCACGCAGATCGATGAGGGGATTTTTGGCTATTGCGGCGCGCCGGTGGTGACCAGCGAATTGCTGCTGCCAACCGATGAACATTATCCCGACGCGCATTACACGCTGGCAAACCAACTCGGACAGCGACTTTTTCACGTGAAGGAAATGGCATGAATCAACCCACTCGCCAGCGCATGTCACATCAGGCACGTCGTCAGCAACTAATTGGCGTGGCGTGGAATCTGGTGCGCGAGCAGGGCAGCGATGCGCTGACGTTAGGACGCGTGGCGGAAGAAGCGGGCGTCAGTAAACCGGTGGTCTACGATCATTTTGGTACGCGCCACGGTCTGCTCGCGGCGCTGTATGAAGATTTTGATCTGCGCCAGAACGCGATTATCGAGGCGGCGATGCATGCTGCCGGTGCCAGCCTTGCCGAGCGAGCAAACGTGGTGGCGTCGAGTTACGTCGATTGCGTGTTAACGCAGGGACGTGAAATTCCCGATGTGCTGTCGGCGCTTGATAGCACGCCGGAACTGGCGGAAGTGAAACGCAAATATCAGCTCGATTTCATTGAAAAATTTCGCAGCTGGTTTGCGGAGGCAACGTTGCCGCAAGCCAGCATGTGGGGAATGTTAGGCGCCGCCGATGCGATTTCCAATGCGGTGGTGTGCGGTGACATCAGCCAGCAGCAAGGATTAGCCGAACTTCAGGCGCTGATTCTGGCGCTGGTGGAACGTCACCAGTAACCTTTTATCCAGCCAACAGGAACAACAGATGTCATTACGCGAGATTGATAGCGATTGCTGGCAACAACTGGAAACCGGCGCAAGCGATCCCGATGCCGGTTTTCACTTCTTAACGCTCGCGTCGGTTGATCAACAAGGCAAGCCGCAGGCAAGGACGCTGGTGCTGCGCGCGGTTGACCGCGTCAAACGCACGCTGGAGTTGCACACCGATATGCGCAGCCCGAAATGGCAGGCGCTGGCGGTTAATCCAGACGTTACGGTTCTGGGATACAGCGCAAAAACGCAGCTGCGGTTGCAGGGAACGGTCGAGCTGCACGCCGCGCACAGCGCAGTAGCTGAAGCGGCGTGGCAACGATTATCGCGCCGGACGCAGCAAACCTATGCTGGCGCTGCGCCGGGAAGTGACATTGACCACCAATCCAATGATGTCGCTAACGCCGAGGATAATTTTGGCGTGTTGCTAATCCGAATTACCCAACTGGATTGGTGCCTGCTGGCGCGGGAAGATAATCAAAGAGCGTTGCTGAATTACACCGACGACGGCGCGCTAGTCAGCAGCAAAAGGGTGCATCCGTAACTAAGGCGTGCATTGTTGCTGCGCCTTGCGACGAACGTTAAACAGCAGAAAACTTGCCAGCGCCAATCCCCAAACGCCCGCCGCGCCATACAACAGCACGTCGGAAAAACCGTCGGTGAGCACCTGCGCGGCAATATCGTGGTTCAATGAAACCTCGCCGCCGCCGGCGATGCGCTCGGCCAGCGTATGCAAATCACTTTGTCCCGGCATAATGCGTTGCAAACTCGCCGCAATGCCCGCCACCAGCAAACTGCCCATCAGCGCGATATTGATGGCAAGTGTAATCAGGCGCGCGCTGATATCAATCCCCGACGCCATGCCAACGCGATTACCCGGCACCGATCCGGTTGTGGTGTTGGTCACTGGCGTGTTGGTCAATCCGAGCGCCATTCCAGCGAGCAGCGCGCCCGGCAGTAAACTCATCTGCTGCGCCACGGCGAACTTCATCAACATAAAGCCCGCGCCGATGGTGAATAATCCCAGCGGAATCATGCTCGCCGCGCCAAAGCGCACCACCAGTTTCTCGCCCAGCGGCGGCATTAGTAAGGTTGGTAAAGTGTAAGCCAGCAGCGCCAAACCGGTTGCCATGCTGCTGTAGCCAAGGCCGCTTTGATAATAGACCGGCAAATAAATCATCAGCGGCCAGAAGCTGAAGTTCATGCCAATCGAGCCCATCAATGCCCCGGAAAAGGCGCGGATACGGAACACGGAGAAATCAAACATCGGATGTGGATGGCGCTTCTCAATCCATACAAACAGCAGCGCGCTCAATAGTGTAACCAGCAAAATCAGTTGTGCCGCGACGCTGTTCCAGCCGAGGCTGCTGCCCTGCGTAATGAGATAGGTGGCGCCTACCACGCTGAGCGATAAGGTAATCAGGCCGCTGAGATCGAGCTTTTGGGCTTCAGCATCGCGCGATTCCACCACATTTTTCAGCGCGAGGATCAGCGTCAGCAGCGCGATAAATCCGTGTACCAGAAACACCCATTGCCAGCTAAACCAGGCGACCAGTATGCCGCCGATGATCGGCCCGAATCCCAGCCCAAAGCCAAAGGTAATGCCCCACGCGGCGAACGCACGGCTGCGCGCTTTGCCCTGCGGAAACTGGAACGACAGAATAGCAATCAGGCAGGTTAACATCGCGCCACCGCTTAATCCTTGCAGCAAACGTCCGACAATCAGCCACAGCGCATTGCCCGCCAGTCCGCACATCACCGATGTCACGCCGAAGGCGATAATGCTGATGATGAAGATGCGCTTGCGTCCATAAGTGTCGGCCAGCGTGCCGGTTGCCATTAACACCGCGGTGCAGGCCAGCGTATAGGCGTTCATGATCCACTGCAATTCGCGGAAGCTGGCGTGCATCTCCCTTTCCAGCACCGGCAAAATCACCGGTACGCTGGATATCTCCAGTCCCGACATCAATGCGGCCAGACAAACCGCCATCAGCGCCAACATGTTCTTCATACTCAATCCCTGCGATACGTTAAGAGCGTGCCAGCATGAAAGATTGGCGTGCGAGTGGAAATCTGCCTGCATGCCATATATCGTCAAGATCGTGCCAATTTCTCCGGTGACCTTTAATGCAAATGATTGCTCCGCTTCATGGCCATTCGCCTGCACCGTTCAACCGCCGACTGGTTTTGCTGGCGTATGAATGTCTGTGTACCTTTGAGTTCGGCATCGCCGTTGAGGCTTTCGGGCGTGCCGACGAAGTGTTCGGCCAGCCTTTATACGATTTGAGCGTGGCGTCGGTGGAAGAGGGCGTATTCGGCGCGCAAGGTGGCGTGCGGCTGGTGGTCGACGGCGGACTTGAGCTGCTGGAAGAGGCGGGCACTATCGTGATTCCCGGCTGGCGCAGCGTACATGAACCGGCATCGGATCAACTTATCGCCGCGTTACAAAAAGCCCATCGCAACGGCACGCGTATTGTTTCGATCTGTGCAGGCAGTTTCGTGTTGGGCGCTGCCGGATTGCTAAATGGTAAGCGCGCGACCGCACACTGGAACAGCACCGAGATTCTGGCGCAACGCTTCCCGCAGGTGCAGGTTGAGCACGGTATGATTTATGTTGATGAGGGCAGCATCATTACGTCAGCGGGTGGCGCAGCGGGCGTGGATTTGTGCCTGCATCTGATCCGCCGTGATTATGGTATTGAAGTGGCAAACCGCACCGCGCGCCGCATGGTGACGCCGCCGCTGCGCGAAGGCAATCAGGCGCAGTTGGTTCAGCAGCCGGTGCCGCAGCGTGCGGCAAAAAATCTTTCGCCGTTACTCGATGATTTGCGTAATCACCTCAATGCGCCGCTGGTGATTGATCAACTCGCCAGGCAAGCTGGCATGAGCCGCCGCACCTTTTTACGCCGTTTCCATGACGCCACCGGCACCACGCCGGGAGAGTGGATGTTGAGCGTGCGGCTGGAAAAAGCTTGCGCACTGCTGGAGAGCGGCAAGCTGAGCATTGATCAGGTTGCTGAACAGGCGGGATTTGGATCGCCAGAAACCTTACGTCATCACTTCAGACAGCGGCTCAACACTACCCCGACCAACTGGCGCAAGTCATTTAGTGAAAGAGGGGTAACACAATAGATTCCGTGGGTCGCCGTTAAAGGCGACCGTTTTACATTTAATTCCCGCGATAAGTCGAATAACCAAACGGGCTCAACAGCAGCGGAATATGGTAGTGCTCGCCGGTGCTTTCCATATTGAACTCGACCGGAATTTCCGGGAAGAAGGTTTTCTGGTTGTTCATTTTGTAATAGTCACCGGTTTTAAACACCACGCGATAGCTGCCTGCGCTGGCGGTTTTATCTTCCGGGAACAGCGCGCTAATCCTGCCGTTGCTGTCGGTTTTGCCGCTGGCTAATTTCACCCAGTTATTGTTCTGTTTCTGATCGAGTTCAACCTCAATACCCGCTGTCGGCGAGCCTGTTTGCAGGTTCAAAACATGTACGCTGAGCGGATTTTTTGGTGCTGCCGGTTGTGCTGCTCCCGCTGACAGGCTGGTCGCAATCAGGATGGCGCTGGCTGAGATAAAGAGAGTTTTCATTAAAATATCCTTTTTAAGCAGGTGAATGTGCTGCAATCCTGGATGCTTCAACAACAAAATCATAATTGATAAGACTAAATGTGAAATTTCTGAGATCTGACGAGCAATCGATCACGTGCTGACATCTTAGCGGGCATTGATGCAAACCTGGTGGCCATGAAGGGCGAGCATACGGAATGCGGGGGATTGGTGTTGTCACTCCCTCAGTACAAATGGCGGTTAATTAATTATCAGTGAGCGGCAGCTACGTTAATCCGCCTCCGATTATTCTGAGTCATCTGTCAGGATTTTTCTCTAAAAGTTGTACCAGTTTAAATAGCCTGTACAAATATAATTTTGAGTCAGGGATTTACTATTAGCTTGCAAATGTAATTTTGTGGTTAATAAGCGAAGGGTAAAGCCTGGATAAGCGAAGCGGTAAATAAATTGAAGTTGATCAAGAAATAATCGATTATACGGATTTTTAGCTGGAAATAACCCTCCTGACATGGATAAATCTGTATTTAAGCGAAGCGTAAATACAGTATCAGGAGAGTGTTGTGCAGAAGTAAAATGATGTTAGATGTTTATTCTTTTGGGAAGAATGTTATTTGCGTCGGCTGATTTTCCCTCCTTTTCTTCCTGCTTCAATGGCGCGCTCCGGGTCGTTTTTGAAGTTACCGCTGCTAGCCTGACCGCCTTTGCGCCCGGCTTCAGCCGCGCGTTCCTTGTTCTCTGCGAAGTTGCCTGCACCACCACGACGTTGCGGCTTTTTTTCTTCCTCATCGGGTAGCTTCTTAGCGTCCGTCATTGGTTCTCCTCTTTTTTAAATACCAACATAATGCAAAATAAATGTAGTGCCATTTTTTCCAGTTTCAAGCCTGGGTTTCTCGTAAGTCTTAATTCTAAGAGGCTTGCTTATGTTACTTCCAGTTAAATTTTCACTTCTCTCTAAATGTAACTACCATTAGTTACGTGCTTAAGATTTTTAACATTAAAAAGAAAGCTTCTCTAGCCAGATAATAAGCGAAGCGGTAAGCGCATTTACTTATAACCTCAATCGCAATTCTTGCGCACATTACTTGCAGCTTGACGCTTGCTTGCTACGTTTAATTAATCTTCTTGTTTAGCCTAAATTAACGCTTCGCTTATTTTGCTCAATTAGCCTAAATGAGCTGATGTCATACCCATCAGGCAGCTAACTGTCGATGTTCTTCTCACTACCGGAGCAAATTGATGACCAAGGAATTTGTATATCTGGATTGGTTGCGCGATGCGCATGCGATGGAAAAACATGCAGAGCCTTTGCTGCAGGCAGCTACGCTGCGGCTGGAGGAGTTCCCGCTGTTGCAGGCACGTATGAAGCAATATGCACAACAAACCGCTGAACAGCAGCAGTGGGTGAAAGACGTTTTGAAACGCTACGACAGTAACTGGTCAGCGCTGAAAGACGCGTTAGGACGATTGTCGATCGTTGGGCAAGCCGCGAGCGATATGTTGCGCAATGAAGAGGGCGTGCGCATTGCGGTGAGCAGCTACGTGTTCTGTAACTATAAAGTGGCAACGTACACCGCATTACTGGCCGCAGCGCAGCAGGCGGCGGACAGCAAAGGTATTAAGACTTTCCAGCTGATCCTGCAACATGAAATCCAGATGGCAGATTGGCTTCTTCATCAGCTGCCGGACGTGGCGAACGAGGCCATTTTGCATAGCGCGGTAGCCGCAGTCTGACGGATAACTATAAGTGGTCGGCAGCCTTGCTCTGCTGACCGCTCAATTTGGCTTGCAGGTTAAACGCTACAGAGAAACTAACTGTTTTCCCTTAGTCAAATTGCTGCAAATAATAAAATCAGGATCATTCTTTGCTATTTGTTAGCCTGGCGAGAACCTTTATTCTAAATTAAGTAAAAAAACCAGGCTTAGAATTTTATGTTATTCCCTATCAGTAAATGGAACTGATCAATGAAATCGATTTCAGCAAAATAACACTCCGCGTCTGATATTTGAAATGTGACCCTATCAATCATCGTCTCTAATGTTAATGAAATTGCTGACGATAACAGCAGAGATGCTGCCGATTAACGCCCGTAGCTCTTCTGTTTTTTAAAACAACATTATTGTCTTCACTACTTTTCAATCAAAATCATTGAGGTTTCTAAATGGACGTAGTTCAAAGATTTTCACGTAATGTAAAGTTGCGAACCAAACTTACAATATCCTCTATGCTCAATATCGCGATGCTACTTTTAGTGGCGTTACTCGGATTAAATTCGCTGTTCTTAGCGGAAACCGGCGTTAATGGCATGATGAAAGACGATTACCCGACTATTGCATTGGGCAACCGATTAATTGATGAGATCAACGTAACGGTGCAGCAGCAGGCGCTGCTGCTGAGCCCGATTGATGCGCAACGCCGGACAACGATTCAGAGCAATCTTCAGGATGCCTCAAAGAAAATTACCGAAACCTACAAGCAGTTAAATAAGCTGGCTACCGATGATGAATCAATCGCATTTCTCAAGCGCGTGGAAGTGAGGCGAGCAGAGTTCCTTAAAGAGCGAAATGTATTCTTCGATTTAGTGAATAGTGATGTGACAAAAGCAGTGAATTTCTATTTTTCTACGCTTGCCTCAGCGCAAAGAAATTATATCGATGAGGTTGAGGGGTTTATTACCCTGCAAGAGCAGCAAATGGATGGCTCCTATAATAATTTTATGGCGTCATACGGCAAAACTAAAATTTCCATGCTGATTATTTTTGTGGTGGCTATTTTACTTTCAGCATTTATTGGCTGGATTATTATCCGCTCGATTACGGTGCCATTGAAAAAAGTGATCGCCTTTCTTGGTCGAGTGGCGGATGGCGATCTCAGTTCTGATTTTCATGAACAACGAAAGGATGAAATGGGGCAGTTAATTAACGCCATCCAGCAGATGCAGGAAAAGATGTCGGATATTGTCAGCCATATTCGCATTAGCGCAGAACAGATTTCCGGCGGCGCCAGCGAAATCATGTCGGGCACCAACGATCTCGCGGCGCGTACGGAAGAGCAGGCCAGCTCGGTAGAGCAAACGGCGGCCTCGGTGGAGGAGTTCAGTGCCACCATTAGCAACACGCGTAATAATACCCACGTTGCCGCCGATCTCTCCGCTAAGGCGGAAACCACGGTAGGACGTAATGCCAGCATGATGGACAACGTCGCCAGCAAAATGGCCGAAATCAATGATTCTGCCAGCCGCATGGCGGAGATCATCAACCTGATCGATTCCATTGCTTTCCAGACCAATATTCTGGCGCTCAATGCTGCGGTAGAAGCCGCACGCGCGGGTGAACATGGTCGCGGTTTTGCCGTGGTGGCGCAGGAAGTCCGCGCGCTGGCGCAGAAAACCGCCACCTCATCGCATGAGATCCGTAATTTGATTGAGGAGTCGTCCACGCGTATTGCCGATGGGCGCGATATGGTGACGGATGCCAATAAATTGATGAACGGCATGATGTCGAACGTGGCTGAGATGAAAGAGTTGCTGGTGCAGATCAATCAGGCCAGCAGCGAGCAGGCCGACGGCATCAGCCAAATCAACACCGCGATTAGCCAGATTGATATCACCACGCAGCAGAATGCGTCGCTGGTGGAACAATCGCTGGCGGCGTCGGCGATGCTGAGCGAGCAGGCGGCGAATATGGTGAATAGCGTGAGCGTGTTTACGCTGCGTCAAACCGCTTAATGCGCGGGTGATCCAGAACGGCATGTGCGTTCTGGATCTTTTTTTAAATTGCCGGATATTCGCCAGTACCTTCTGGCCACGGCGTCAACAAATCAAAGCCGGTTTCGGTCACGGCGATGGTGTGTTCCCACTGCGCTGACAGCGAGCGGTCTTTGGTGACCACCGTCCAGCCATCGGACAGTACACTGGTGCCGGCTTTACCCGCATTGATCATCGGTTCGATAGTGAAAATCATGCCCGCCTGTAACGCCAATCCCGTGCCAGGCGTGCCGTAATGCAGAATCTGCGGATCGCCGTGATACACCTCGCCAACGCCGTGACCGCAATATTCGCGCACCACCGAGAAACCGGCTTTTTCCGCGACCTGCTGAATGGCGGCCCCGATATCGCCTAAGGTCGCGCCCGGTTTTACCACTTTGATACCTGCCACCATCGATTCGTAGGTGATATCCACCAAACGTTTGGCGCGCACCGACGGCTGGCCAACGTAATACATGCGGCTAGTGTCGCCGTACCAGCCATCTTTAATGATGCCGACGTCTATGTTGACGATGTCGCCATCCTTGAGCTTTTTCTCGCCCGGAATGCCGTGGCACACCACGTGATTCACTGACGTACAGGTCGTTTTGCTGTAACCGTGATAGCCAATATTTGCTGGCACCACTTTTAGCTCGTTTACCACGTAATCATGACAAATCGCGTCCAGTTGATCGGTGGTGACGCCCGGTTTAACGTACGGCGTGATGATCTCCAGCACTTTAGCGGCGGCGTGTCCGGCGGCACGCGCCAGTTCGATCTCTTCAGCGGTGTGCAGTTTGATGCTCATTACGCGATTCCCTGCGAGGTGAATAAAGGATGGTCGAGCAGTTGCGCTAAATCCGCGCCGCTGTCGCGTTCAACGCGCATCAGCAAGCGCGTCAATTCCTGATGATTGAGTGACGGATAAATTTCGGCCAGCATGCCGATCTTCATCCAGTGTTCCGCCTGCGCGTTGATGGAACGGCTCATCGCCGTGCTGGCGATGCGCAGATTCTCATGCATTAAGTCAGAGATTTTTACGATGCCCATGGTGCAACCTATATATGAATCGTATGTGATATGTATATAGGTTACCGTTTTAGGCTGGGATATGCAAAAAGGGGGTGAAGCCAATCCATGGCGGACAAAATCCTAAGGCGCCTTACTCAGACTTCGTTGGAGGACGACGACTTATTTTGCCTCCTTTCCGTCCCGCTTCAACGGCGCGTTCAGGATCGTTTCTGAAGTTGCCTCCACTGGCTTTGCCTCCCGCCTTGCCAGCTTCTTTCGCACGTTCTGGATCGTTAGCAAAATTCCCTGCGCCGCCTCTGTAGCTCTGTTTGTTCATAGGAAGACCTCTTATCAATGTTCCGTTAGATTTGAGGACTAGCTAGTCACGCTGCAATTTTAGTTCGCCGTTGCGTTAAAGCCAGGCCGTAAACGCCGATCATTGAAAATGATCATTAAGCGCGATGAAATTTGTCGAATTAATAGTGACCTTCGTCACATTTTACAATTCCTGACTATACTTCTGCCTTTTGGGTTTCAACCTTTGCGCTACAAGGCGCGTTCAATATGCAGGGAACAGGAATGGACACATCGCAGCAAAACAGTGACGACGATTCAGCGCTAAGTAATCTCACCGTTAAACAGCGCATCTTCTTTGTGGTACTCGTAGCGACAATGGGTGCGCTGGCTTTTGGTTATGACACCGGGATTATCTCAGGTGCCTTGCCGTTTATGACCTTGCCACCTGATCAGGGCGGTCTTGACCTCACACCGTTCACTGAAGGTTTAGTCACTTCATCCCTGATCTTCGGTGCCGCGCTGGGTGCTTTCCTCAGTGGTTATTTCTCCGATCGCTTTGGCCGACGCATTACGCTGCGTTCTCTGGCGCTGATTTTTGTGCTGGGCGCGATTGGTACCGCCTTAGCGCCAAACCTGCACGTAATGGTGGCGATGCGTTTTCTGCTGGGGATTGCGGTGGGTGGCGGTTCCTCAACCGTCCCGGTGTTTATTGCCGAAATTGCCGGGCCAAAACGGCGTGCGCCGCTGGTGAGCCGCAACGAGCTGATGATTGTTTCCGGTCAGCTGCTGGCTTATGTGGTCAGCGCGGTGATGAGTTTCACGCTTAACGATCCGCATCTGTGGCGTTATATGCTGGCGATGGCGATGATTCCTGGCGCGTTGCTGTTTATCGGCACCTTCTTTGTGCCAGCGTCGCCACACTGGATGGTGGCAGAAGGACGCATCAAAGAAGCGAGCCGTATCCTGCACAAACTGCGTGAAACGCCGCGCGAAGTGAAAAAGGAGATGACGGAGATGCGCCAGCACGCTAAAGCGGCGCGTCAGGGGCCGTCAGCGCGTGAACTGCTGCAAGAGAAATGGATTCTTCGCTTGTTACTGGTGGGCGCGGGGCTCGGCATTGTTATCCAGTTCACCGGCGTGAATGCCTTTATGTACTACACGCCCGTGATTCTGAAAACCACCGGCATGGGCACCAACGCCTCGATTGCGGCGACCATCGGTAACGGCATTGTTTCGGTGCTGGCGACCATGGTGGGCATCAAAGCAGTGGGACGTTTTGGTCGTCGTACCATGCTGATGACCGGTTTGTCGGTAGTGATCGCCATGCAGCTGGCACTCGGCTGCGTGCTGCTGTTGATGCCACAGGACATGACGCAAAGTATCTTCGCGCTGGCAGCGATCCTGGTGTTCCTGTTCTTTATGCAGATGTGCATTTCGCCGGTTTACTGGTTGCTGATGTCGGAGCTGTTCCCGATGAAAGTGCGTGGCGTGCTGACCGGCGCTGCCGTTTCGTTCCAGTGGATCTGTAACGCGGCGGTGGCGTTTGCCTTCCCGCCGCTGCTCTCCGCCACCGGCAATGGCGCGTTCTTTATCTTTGCTGCCATCAACGTCGGCTCGCTGATCTTCGTGATCACTATGCTGCCGGAGACCAAAGGCAAATCGCTCGAGCAGATCGAAAATGAGATGCGCGAGCGGTTCAGCGAGCAAGAGCAGGATCAGCAAACCGCGTAGCGGCGCTTGAGAATTCCTGGTCACGGGAGGAAGATACGCATCTTTCACCGGGCCAGGATTTCCCATGCTAATCACCGCCGAGAACACGCGCACCTTCAACACCGATATTCGCCTGGCCTGCACGCTGGCCGCCGTTGCGGGCGCACTTAACACCGCAGCGTTTGAAACGGTCGGCTTTTTCTCGGCGAACATGACCGGCAATGTCTCCTCACTTTCCGACCATCTGGCCAAAGCCAATCTGCACGTCGGCCTGTTTTTTCTGCTCATCGTGCTGCTGTTTATCGCCGGATCTTCTGTCTCAACGCTGATAATCAACTCCGGCAGACGGCGCCAGATTCGCGGCATCTACGCCATCAACATCCTGATTGAAGGCATCGCTTTGCTGCTGCTCGGCGTGATTGAAAGCTGGTTTCGCTTTAGCGGCTCTGGCGTGCTGCTGGTGCTGAGCCTGAGTTTTTTGATGGGATTGCAAAACGCCGTTGTGACGCGCATTTCCAACGCCCGCGTGCGCACCACGCACGTTTCTGGCACCGCGACCGATATCGGCATTGAGCTGGCGATGCTGTTTGATGTGCTGCGCCGCAAAGAATCCCCCAAAGATGCGCCGCTCTACATTGAACGGCTTAAGCTGCATTTTTACACCGTGCTGGCGTTTTTGGCCGGCGGTGTGTTGGGGATTTGGCTGCTGCAGTGGATGAGTTATCTGCTGCTGATGGTGATCGGTGCGCTGCTCAGCGTGCTGGCTTTAGCGGCACTGAAACGGATCTGATCGGTGAGCAGCTTCACAGTTTTCCGCATCGTTCGCTAAAACTGCTTGCCACTTTTTCCGCGCTGTTAGCATGATAGCGCCCGTTAAGGATTGTTACTGTTCGGCAGGCAAAACCTGAGACGCGCCCTTTTTCAGTTGAAGAGGGCGCGTCTCAGGTTTTTTTTTGCGCGAAATTCAGGGCATGAGTTTAGGGCATTGTTCAGGAGAAAGAGTGATGCAATATCAGGAACTGGCGGATGACATCTTTGCCGGTGTTGGCGGCAAAGAGAACATCATCAGCGTGATGCACTGCGCCACGCGCTTACGCTTCAAACTAAAAAACAGTCAAAAAGCGCAAACTGCGGCGTTAAAAGACAATCCTGGCGTGATTATGGTGGTGGAGAGCGGTGGCCAATATCAGGTGGTGATTGGCAATCAGGTGGCGGAAGTGTATCGCGAACTCACGTCACGTCACGGGCTGGATAATCAGAGCGAGGCAGCAGATAACGCTGCACCGCAAGGCTTATTTGCACGCTTTATCGATCTGGTTTCCGGCATCTTCACCCCCTTTATCGGCGTGATGATCGCCACCGGCATCATCAAAGGGTTGCTGGCGTTGGCGTTGGTGCTCGGCGTGATGGGTGCCGACAGCGGCAGCTACAAAGTGCTGTTTGTTGCCAGCGACGGTTTGTTCTACTTCCTGCCGATTTTGCTCGGCTACAGCGCCGGTAAAAAATTTGGCGGTAATCCGTTTGTCAGCATGGCGATTGCCGCTGCGCTGGTGCATCCAATGATTCTCGAAGTGCTGCAACAGCAGCAGCAGGGCAATGCGCTGACCTTCATCGGTATCCCACTCAAAGTGTTGAACTACAGCTCGTCGGTGATTCCGATTATTTTCGCGGCCTGGGTTTCCAGCCTGATTGAACGCTGGGTGCATCCGCGTTCGCCCAGCGCGGTGCGTAACTTCACTACGCCGTTGTGCTGCCTGCTGATCACCGTGCCGCTGACGTTTCTGGCGATTGGTCCGGCGGCGACCTGGCTGAGCCGCATGTTGGCCGAAGGTTATCTGTGGATTTACAGCCTGAGCCCCATGATTGCGGGTGCGGTGATGGGCGCGATTTGGCAAGTGTGCGTGATTTTCGGTCTGCACTGGGGTTTAGTGCCGATCATGCTGAACAACCTCGCCAACTTTGGTCACGACACGCTACTGCCCTTGCTGATGCCTGCGGTGCTGGGCCAGGCGGGCGCCACGCTTGGTATTTTCCTGCGCACCCGCGAAGCGAAACTGAAAGCGATGGCGGGATCAGCCTTTACCGCTAGCATCTTCGGCATCACCGAGCCGGCGGTATATGGCGTGACGCTACCGCGTCGTCGTCCGTTTATCTTCGGCTGCATCGGTGGCGCCTTGGGCGCGGCGATCCTTGGCTTCTGGCACACCACCATTTACTCCTTTGGTTTCCCGAGTGTCTTCACCTTTATTCAGGTGGTGCCAAACAGCGGCATTGATGCCAGCGTGCTGGCGGCATTTGCCGGTGCGGCGGTGGCGCTGATCTTCGCTTGCGTCAGCACTTATCTGTTCGGTCTGACCGAGCTCGCAACCGAAGCGGTTGCGCCGCCGGCAGAGGTTGCTCCGCCCACCAGCCTGACGCGCCGCGAAAGCGTGGTCAGTCCGATGGCGGGCGATGTCATTCCGCTCGATCAGGTTAAAGATGAAACTTTTGCCAGCGGATTGCTCGGTAAAGGCGCGGCGATTATCCCGCAGCGGGGCCGCGTGGTATCGCCGATCGATGGCGTGGTGTCGTCAATGTTCCGCACCGGCCATGCGATTGGCCTGACATCGGCGCAGGGTGCAGAAGTGTTGATCCACGTTGGCCTCGATACCGTGAAGCTCGATGGACACTATTTCTCTCCGAAAGTAGTGAACGATCAGCCGGTCAAGGTGGGCGATTTGCTGCTGGAGTTCGATCTCGATGCGATTAAAGCCGCAGGCTTTGACCTCACTACGCCAGTGCTGGTGAGTAATAGCGATGACTTTGTGGATGTGTTAACCCTGAGCCGCACGGCCGTGAGCGAAGGCGCTCCGTTGTTGGCCGTGCTGAAATAATAGAGGAGTAAACAGATGACTAAACGTTTCCCGGACGGATTTTTATGGGGCGGCGCCGTTGCCGCAAACCAGGTTGAAGGCGCGTATCAGGAAGGCGGCAAAGGTTTATCGACCTCCGACCTGCAACCCAAGGGCATATTTGGTGCACGCGTCGAGCGCAGCGATGACGATTTTGGCATCAAGGATACTGCCATCGATTTCTATAACCGCTTCCCGGAGGACATTAAACTGTTCGCCGAGATGGGCTTTACCGTACTGCGTACCTCGATTGCCTGGACGCGCATCTTCCCGCAGGGCGATGAAGCGGAACCTAATGAAGCGGGATTAGCCTATTACGATCGCCTGTTCGATGAGATGGCGAAATACAACATCACGCCGCTGGTGACACTGTCACATTACGAAATGCCGTACGGCTTGATCAAAAAGTACGGTGGCTGGGGCAATCGCATCACCATTGATTGCTTTGAACGCTATGCGCGCGCGGTGTTCACCCGCTTCCAGCACAAGGTGAAGCTATGGCTGACCTTTAATGAGATCAACATGTCGCTGCACGCGCCGTTCACCGGCGTAGGTCTGGCGGAAGAGAGCGATCAGCAGGCAATCTATCAGGCGATTCATCATCAGCTGGTGGCGAGCGGGCGCGCGGTGAAAGCCTGCCATGAAATCGTTAAGGACGGCAAAATCGGTAACATGCTGCTGGGCGCGCTGCTCTATCCGCTGAGCTGCCGTCCGGCGGACGTGCTGGAAACCTTGCAACAGAACCGCGAATGGCTGTTCTTTGGCGATGTACAGGTGCGCGGCGCGTATCCGGCCTATATGAAGCGCTTCTTCGCCGATCGTAACATCAGCATTGAGATCACCGATGCCGATAAGCATGACCTGCAAAACACCGTCGATTACATCTCCTTCAGCTACTACATGACCGGCTGCGTTACCACTAACGAAGAGGAGAACCAGAAAGCGCGCGGCAACATTCTCTCGATGGTGCCGAACCCACATCTGCCGAGTTCCGATTGGGGTTGGCAGATCGACCCTGAAGGGTTGCGCATTCTGCTTAACATCCTCTATGACCGCTATCAGAAGCCATTGTTCATCGTAGAAAACGGGCTTGGTGCCAAAGATGTGGTGGAAGCGGACGGGCAAATTAACGACGATTACCGTATTCAGTATCTCAACGATCACCTGGTGCAGGTGCGTGAAGCGATTGAAGATGGCGTCGAGGTATTGGGTTATACCTGCTGGGGGCCGATTGATTTGGTCAGCGCGTCAAAAGCCGAGTTCTCCAAGCGTTACGGCTTTATCTACGTTGATCGCGATGACGCGGGTAACGGCACGCTGGCGCGTTCACGTAAGAAGAGTTTCTTCTGGTATCAGGACGTGATTCGTAGCCATGGTGCAGCGTTGAAATAAGTGAGTTGAATGAAGGGTGCGCAATCATGCGCACCTGGTTTACGCCTCGTCCGCATCATCCTGCAACGCCAGCGTCTCTTTGCGTACCCGCTCAATATGAATGGTGAGAAACATGCGTTCCTCGCTGGAGAGCTGATACAGGTATTTCTGCTGAATATGCTGGTCAATCTTTACTGCACATTGATAGGCGAGCGGATATTTGTCGCGCACCACATCATGCAAAGATTCATCCTCGCTCCACACGCCGCGTTTGCCCAACATGCGTTGCGCAAAGAACTTCAGATGGTTGACGAAACGGTTGTAGCTCAGGCTCTCTGTGCGGTAATCCAGCTGCAGGCGATACTTCACGATATGCAGGATTTCCTGCATAAATTGCGTGATGTGCGAAACATCGGCGAAATCACTACCAAGCTGCGCATTCACCAGATGCAGCGCGATAAATCCGGCCTCATCTTCCGGCAACGCTACGCCCAGCCGCTGGTTAATCAGTTCCAACGCTTCGATACCCAATGAAAACTCTTTCGGATAGAGCGTTTTGATCTCCCACTTCAACACGTTACGAATCGGGATGCCTTGCTGATGGCGCTCAATCGCAAAATGGCAGTGATCGCACAGTGCGATGGAGAGGCTTTCATGCAGCGGCTGGCCCAGCTGCTGACGTGCGTTGGCAATGATCAGTTCGCTGGTGGTGATCACCTCGAGCGGGATATCCGACAGCAGTTCGCTGAGCCGGCCCGTTAAGGTGTCGCTTTGTAGCGCAAATACTTTTTCGATCTGCTGTGCATCCAGTTCGTCGCCCACGCGCTTCTGAAACGCCAAACCGCGTCCCATCACCACCTGTTCTTTGCCGTTGTCGCCCAGCACCACCGCGACATTATTGTTGAGGATTTTCGCGATTTTCATTTTTATCTGCCCTGAAAATAAAAAACCTGACCCACCGGGAGGACGGCGTGTCAGGTTTTGCCTGCGCTGAACGCAGTAACAATCTCGCCAGATCATAATCGGCTCTGCTTTCCCGACAAGCAGAGCGACAGTTAAATGTGAAACGCATCATATTTCCAGCGCAATTAATCAGATGCGTTGATGGCGCAATTTAATGAATGTAAGGATAGCGTAAGGAAATGATCAGATTTCTATAAAGTTTGCGTTAAGGCTGCCGATAGTACCGTAACGTTAAATTAACAGGAGTTGCGTACATGACTGGGATTTCAACATTAGGCGTCGGTTCAGGACTGGGTTTAAGCACCATTCTCGACAAACTGACCGCGGCAGAAAAACAATCGCTGGCACCGATTTCCAAACAACAATCCGCTGCGACCGCGAAGTTGTCCGCCTACGGCACCCTTAAAACCGCGATTCAGACCTTCCAGACGGCAAACAATAAATTAAACGATGCCGCGCTTTATACTTCGACGACCACAGCATCCAGTTCCAGTGCGTTTAGCGCCGATTCCAACGGCAATGCGCTGGCGGGAAAATACACCATCAGCGTGCAGAAGCTGGCGCAATCCCAGACGCTAACCAGCGAGACGAAAACCGATATCAAAGCGGCGATAGGTAGCGATGCCGCGTCCAGAACCCTGAAATTTGTTAACGCGGAAGGTAAAGAGAAAAGCATTACGCTAACCAAAGATCAGACTTCGCTTTCGGCGATTCGTGACACCATCAACAAATCCGACGTTGGCGTTACTGCAAGCCTGATCAAGGTCTCCGCCACGGAATACCGTTTGTCGCTGACATCATCGGCATCCGGCACCGCCAATGCGGTGAAATCGCTGAGCGTGACCGGCGATGATACCTTGCAGGATTTTATCGGCTTTGATGCATCAGATGCGGCCAGCAGCGGCATGGCGCAAAGCGTCGAGGCGCAGAATGCTAAGCTGACCGTAAACAATGTGGCGATTGAGAGCAGCAGCAACGTTATCACCGACGCGGTGGAAGGCATCACGCTGAAGCTTAACGATGAAACCAGCGGCAACCAAACGCTGACGGTGAGCAGCGATACCAACAAGGCGAAAACCGCCATTACCGATTGGGTGAATGCCTATAACTCGCTGCAGGATACGATGGCGAGTTTGACTAAATACACGCCAGTGGATGCGGGTAAAGATCCGGACGGGAAGAATGGAGCGCTACTCGGTGATGGCACACTGCGTAATATTCAGGTGCAACTGAAAAGTATTCTGGCCAACAGCTCGGGTTCAGGTGTTTATAAAACGCTATCTCAGGCGGGCATTACTACCGATCCCACTAACGGCCAACTTAAGCTGGATGCCACCAAACTGACCACCAGCTTGCAAGTGAAACCAGAAGCGATTCGGGACATGTTTGTCGGTGATGGCAAAAAAACCGGTGTTTCGACGGTGCTGAACACCACATTCACCGCATTTCTCAGCAGTAAAGGTGTGTTGCAGGGCGCGACGGATTCCATCAGTAAAAAACTGAATACGCTAACCGATCAGTACAATACCGCCAGCAAACGTATTGATGACACGATTGCGCGGTATAAAAAGCAGTTCACCAATCTGGATAAGATGGTCAGCGTGCTGAATAACACCAGCAACTATCTCACCGAGCAGTTTAGCAATAGTACAAAGACCAATAAGTAAGCGTAACGCGGTCGCCATAAATGGCGATCGCTATTTCTGAAACTAGCCTTACTTTTTCTTATTCAGCATGGCCTTCAAATCGGCAAAAGGATTATAGGTGGCTTCACCAACATCCTTCTGCGCATCTTCACCTGCCACAACACGTGTGCCGTACTGATCCGCTTCGGTGTATTTCGAGTGCTCGTGATCGTGACAATAGAGGCACAACAACTCCCAGTTACTGCCATCTTCTGGGTTATTGGTATGGTCGTGATCGATATGGTGAACGGTTAATTCGCGCAGGTTGGAATAAACAAATTCACGCGAGCAGCGGCCGCATACCCACGGATAGATTTTCAATGCTTCCTCACGATAGCCGCTTTCCAGCCGCGAGTAGTTTTTAGGGATCAGAGCCATTGCAGACGTTACCTGTTAGAAAGAGATAAAGCGACATGTTATCTGCACATCCCGCAGCTGCCAATGATGTTTATCATTCCTGAGCATCCGTTCTAAAAAACCGCCTACACTAGTTTGTAACTACGCGGAAATAAAAGACCGCCCGACCCCGTTCGATGGAAATTCACTCATAAAATGATGCCCGTTAATGATTCTCCGTCGGTAAGCCGGATGCAACGTATCGCTTTGACGATGATGGTGGCATTGCTGGCCACCATCCCTCTATGGACTAACAAAATTTATTATCGGGATGATCTTTACCGGATATTAGATGGGGATAGATCAACATGGCTAAGTAACGGGAGGCCGGGCACCTGGTTATTACAATCCCTGATCTCTTTTGGTGATACGGTCAGCGATATTTCTCCGCTTAATTTACTGCTCGGATTGCTGGCGCTAAGTATTGCTGCGGTATTTTTCACGGAAAGATTGAGAATTCCGCTGGCGGGTTTCTGGTCATTTCTCCCGCCGCTATTTGTCATTCTTAATCCCTTTCTGACGCAGGGAATGCTCTATACCTATGACAGTCTCACCATACTTCTGTCATTTGCAGGCGCCATGCTGGCAAGCATGGTTAATCGCGCAAAGCCTTTTCAGGAGATCGTTTACACGGCGCTGATATTATTGCTGATTCAGACACTCTATCAGCCAGGGCTCAATGTCTATATTGCCTGTGTAGCCTTGCTGGTCGTCTCTCGACTGGTAAATGATCAATCCAGCTGGAAGTGGCTGTGCGGGAAAATAGTGGCGCTGGGCATTGCCATCCTGACTTATAAACTCGCGATGAATTATTTATTGCCGGTGAAGATCGACTGGTACAGCATGAAACACAGCAAGCTGTTATCACTGAATTCCGATTCTCTGCAAGTCCTTATCAACACTATTAAGGCGTTCAGTGACCTTTTTCTCAGCGCCTATCCGCGCGGCATGATGGTATTTATAGGGCTGCCTATGCTGATAATGTTTTCAGGCCTTGTTTTGATGGTTCGAAACTTAAAACAGCAGCAGAAGTTGACGCTAAGTGCGGTCTTAATGCTGTTCAGTGCGGGATTGATCGTCATCATCGCCATCCCCGGGCTTTCATTGGCCTTAGCCACGCCGTTATTTGCACCGCGTATGCTGGGCGCATGCAGCATTACTTTCCTGTTCTGTTTCTATGTAGCCGTTTATTCATTACCTGCAATAAGAAGCTGGCTGGCGGGATTGAGTGCGATATTGCTGTTTTATCATCTGGTGGTGATGCTGGTCACTTTTAACACTGTAGTTAACGATCAACGTTATCAAATGGAGGTGATGAATCAGATCAAAATCACGCTTTCTGCTCCCGCTGCCCAATCGATTGATTCACTCGCCTTTATTGGGCAGTTGAATGATGCTCCAGAAGTACAAACCAATATTCGTAACTTCCCCATCATCGATCATATCCGCATGAAAATGTTGGGTGAGTCTGAACCGTGGATATGGCTGGCGCTGATCAAACATGTAGGTTTGAGATTGAAAGCGGTGAAAGCAACGGATGAAATGAGAGTAATTAAACCGCGTCAGGTTCTGGCGCAGGGACCCGATTATGACGCCTTTCAGGATGGGCAAACGATGGTGATTGATTTTAGAAAATCGGGTGGGCAGATTAATAAACTTTAATTCAACGGCTCAGTCCGGTTGCGGGTGGGTAATAATCCCGGACTGAGCTTTTATCTGGTGTTATTTATTCAACAGTTCTTTGCGAACAATTTCTGCACCTGCACTCAATGCATCTAGCTTGCCTCTTGCCACACCGCGTGGCAGAGGAATCATGCCGCAGTTGGTACAAGGGTAGAGTTTATCAGCATCAACAAACTGCAGGGCTTTACGCAGCGTTGCTGCAACTTCTTCTGGCGTTTCAATGGTATTGCTTGCCACGTCAATGGCACCAACCATCACTTTTTTGCCGCGAATCAGTTCCATCAACTCCATCGGCACATGCGAGTTTTGACACTCCAGTGAGATGATATCGATATTCGACTTTTGCAGTTTAGGGAATATCTCTTCATATTGACGCCATTCTGTGCCCAGCGTCTTTTTCCAGTCGGTATTCGCTTTGATGCCATAGCCGTAGCAAATATGCACTGCGGTTTCGCATTTCAGCCCTTCAATGGCTCTTTCTAAGGTTGCGATACCCCAATCATTCACTTCGTCGAAAAAGACGTTAAATGCCGGCTCATCAAACTGAATAATATCGACGCCCACCGCTTCTAACTCTTTCGCTTCTTCATTGAGAATTTTAGCGAATTCCCATGCCAGTTTTTCGCGGCTTTTATAGTGGTTGTCATAAAGCGTGTCGATCATGGTCATTGGACCCGGCAGCGCCCATTTAATGGGACGATCAGTTTGCTGACGTAAAAACTTTGCATCTTCAACAAATACTGATTTTTGACGACTCACCGGACCCACAACGGTCGGCACACTGGCATCATAACGATCGCGGATTTTAACGATCTCGCGCTTCTCAAAATCTACGCCGTTGAGATGTTCAATAAAGGTGGTGACGAAGTGCTGGCGGGTTTGCTCGCCGTCACTGACGATATCAATTCCTGCCTGCTGTTGATCGTCCAGGCACAAACGCAGCGCATCTTGTTTGCCGTCGGTTAATTCCTGATCTTGCAATTTCCACGGTGACCACAACGTTTCCGGCTGAGCCAGCCACGATGGTTTCGGTAAACTACCAGCAGTGGAAGTCGGTAATAATTTTTTCATAGCAGGTGACCTTATATTTTTATCGGTAATCAAAGAACGGGAGTAAACCATTGCTCAAGAAGAGTTTGATATGGCTTGATGAAGCGCTCTTCCGTGAACTTTCCTTGTTCAATAGCCAGATGGCTACGTTCTTCTCGATCATAAACAATTCGCGTTAAAGAATAATCCTGATGGCTCAGGCTTGGCTGATAGTGTCTACCAGCTGCAGAATTCGCATTGTAAATCTCAGGGCGGTAGATCTTCTGGAACGTCTCCATGGTGCTGATGGTGCTAATCAGCTCAAGATTGGTGTAATCACTGAGTAAATCGCCATGGAAATAGAAGGCCAGAGGCGCAGCACTGTTTGCCGGCATAAAATAGCGTGCCCGCAGGCCCATTTTGCCGAAGTATTCGTCAGTCAGAGAAAGTTCATCCTGCTGATATTCAATGCCCAATACCGGATGTTCATTACCGGTGCGGTAATAGGTATTTTTACTGGATACGCTCAGGCAAATAACCGGCGCTTTATTGAAATTCGCTTTGTAAGCTTCTGAGTTAACGAAATGCTTGAAGATGTTGCCATGCAGATCGCCAAAATTATCTGGCGTGCGGAATTCAGTATGGTTCTTGTTGTGCTCAGACAATAAAACGCTGAAATCATAATCACGCACGTAAGAAGAGAAGTTATTTCCAACAATCCCTTCAATGCGTTCGTTGGTTTTTTTATCAACGATATTGGTTTTCAATATTTCGATCACCGGGAAGGTGCTGTTGTTGCCCTCAGCACCCAGATTCAGCTCAGCAGAAATAATCTCTAGCTCAACCGCGTAACGATCGCTTTTAGGGTTGTCCCAATGCGCCAGTGAATTGAAACGGTTATCAATCATCACTAAGGCGTTGCGCAGGTTCTCCTGACGCTTTTCACCACGCGCCAAATTGGCAAAATTGGTGGTGATGCGTGTATTGCCAGAAGGATTGTAATTTTCGTCGAAACGAAGGCTCTTAACAGTAAAAGTAAAGGCGTTGTTCATTTTAGTCTGCTATCCCGGTTACCAATAAAAAGCCTTGCTGTCGCTGGATTTCAGGATTTCCCAATGCTTTTGCAGGGTACTTTCATTCAGCAGGCTTGATATTATTTTAAGTTATTAACAATGGTACTTTTATGCCTGAGTCACTGGTTGAAAAAAAGTGATTTAATTTCATCGAACATGAAGGAATTTCATGATGAGGAGAGGAGGATGAACGGCGCTCACTGTAGCCAGCCTGTTCAACCTGGCAGAGGCTCTACAATTAAAGGTATACTCTTCCACAAATTTTTAACCGGTTAAGACACGACAATGGCAAAACTCACCTTACAAGAGCAGCTGCTGAAAGCAGGCTTAGTCAGCAGCAAAAAAATGGACAAGGTCCAGAGAACCGCTAAGAAATCACGCGTTCAGGCTCGTGAGGCCAGAGAAGCGGTGGAAGAGAACAAAAAGGCTCAGCTTGAGCGTGATAAGCAGTTGAGCGAACAGCAAAAGCAAGCGGCGTTATCGAAAGAGTACAAAGCGCAGGTTAAGCAGCTGATCGAAATGAACAAAATCGATATCTCTAAAGGCAATATTGGTTTTAATTTCACCGACAATAATTTGATCAAAAAAATCGACGTCGATAAGCAAACGCAGACACAACTGATTAATGGCCGATTGGCGATTGCGCGCCTGGCCGTCGATAGCAAAGGCGAGAGCCAATACGCGATTATTCCTGCCAGCGTCGCCGATAAAATTGCGCAGCGTGATGCGAACAGCATCGTGTTGAATAGTGCATTGAGTCAGGAAGCGCAGGATGAAGACGATCCGTACGCTGATTTCAAAGTGCCTGATGATTTAATGTGGTAAGCACAATGCCGGTTGCGCTGTCAGAACGGGCAGGCACACCGGGCGTTTAGGCACTCGCCGCTGACCGGATGAACAAACTTCAACTCGCTGGCGTGTAACATCAGACGCGGGGCGTGTTCGGTCCCCGCCAGCATAAGACCGCCATACAGGTCGCAACCCAAAATCGGATGGCCCAACAGCTGGCAATGGATACGCAGCTGATGGGTGCGTCCAGTCTCTGGCGTAAGTTCCACCCGCGTTAATGGCATGAACGTCTTATCTTCCAATAGGTGATGAGTGCGCTCAATCACCTGATAGCGTGAGCGAGCTGGCTTACCATTGATTGGGCAAATTGACATCAATGGAAATAGCGTCGGATCTTTGGCAATCGGCGCGTCAATCACACCTTCGTCGTCATGCAGATGCCCGCACAACAGTGCACGATAAATCTTGGTCACGCTGCGCTGGCTAAACTGCTGGCAAATTGCGGCATTGATCGCCTTATTGCGGGCAATCACCATTAACCCTGATGTGCCGAAATCCAGACGATGCACCAGCGTGCAGCCGGGGAAAAGCTTCACTAACCGATGATGCACAGAATCGAGATTGCGCGGATTCTTCCCCGACAGGCTGAGCAGACCAGCTGGTTTATTGATCAGCAGCAGATGATCGTCCTGGTAGAGAATCTCAATCTCTTCAAGACATTGCGGGGCAATAAAGGTATCGATAATCGTAGACATCAGGCTGCCCGGCTGGCGAAGGGATGCGGATAATAGCGAATTTTGCGGCAACTGGCGAATCCGGGCATGTGTCTATTCGCTCAGGCGAAATTTATCGTCCAGACTTAAAGCAAAGACGTGGTCTGCGCAGGCAATGTGCTTTACACTGCGCGCTGAAAAAACTGAGTAGATAACGATTAGGTAGGCGGCAATGGCGATGAACGGAACGATCACAACCTGGTTTCAGGATAAAGGTTTTGGATTTATCAAAGATGAAAATGGCGATAACCGCTATTTCCATGTGATTAAGGTCGCTAACCCTGAGCTGATCAAGAAAGACGCGGCGGTGACCTTTGAACCCACCACCAATAACAAAGGTTTGTCCGCGTATGCGGTGAAGGTCTCACCTGAGAGCAAATACATCTATATTGCCGGCGAGCGCCTGAAGCTCACCTCGATCAAATCTTATGTGGTTTACAGCGAAGACGTGCCGGTTGAAACGCGCATCGATAAAGAGAATACCGTGCTGTCGGTAGGTATTCTGATGAATAGCATCAAGCCGAAAACAGACGTTAAGCCGGATGAAACGCGCTCACTGAAAAAACTGGCGGTGACCACCTTTCAGGGAACGACTTTGATTTTCACGGCGGATGAAATTGATATTGATGCCACGGTGAAAATGCTTAAGGTGTGAAGATATTGTGATTAATTCTCAGCGGAAATCCTCACGCAGGATTTCCGCATTGATTATGCCGTTGGCCTTTCGTTCCATGCGTCGGTGAATTGAATATTTCCATCAACATATTTCCACGTGATCTTCGCATAACGCAGCGCAACGCTTTCCATATGTCCGGTTCCTGGACAATTACGCGTGTCATGCATGATCGGCGATATCGAGATGACCTTTACGTCTTCCATTAATATGTTGAAGTACTCTTCTTCCTGACCAGCATCACTGATGCGGTACCATTTGATTTCAGCTTCTTTTAACGTCTGACCTGTTGCCACAGCCTTGTATAAATAAGGTGACGCAGAATCAATTTCTTTCTCAAACATAAATGGAGCATGTTGCCGTGTGCCTGTTAGCTTGCCGGTACTGTTGTCGGTGGGAATAGAGAGAAGATGCTGTACACCCCGTAATTCAATGCTGCCCTCACGGTGCATCACGTCTGAACCGCCTCTGATTACTGCGCCGCCATCATCTTTAATAAACATATGAACGGGTATAGCCATGTGAATCTCCTTAGTTAGTCATACAACCAGCGTCCAGCTTTAGCCGACTCCACAAACATACGTACAGTTAGTGGTTTAACGTCTTGTTGAATTGGATCCTTAGAAAAGTATTTTCGGAAAACTGTTTCTGTTTTCCACGGATAATAAGCATCAAAATTTATAACTGTTGTATCGACATGATATTTTTTACCAAAATCCTGAATGGCATAGGGCAACTCATCCCATCCGGCGTAGCCTTGTAATGGAGTATCAAATTCGATTGGAATGGGTTTTAAACTCCATGTGGTCATGAGAGATAACTCGCCACGAAAAAAATCTAATATTTGATGTTCGTCTACCATACTCGATCTTCTTCTCTCACGATCATGTTGTAGGTTGAAACAGTCTTATAGACTATTTGAGAAAGATCATTTGCTAGCAAGACCCATCCTACAACCGGCACAGTTCGACCAACAAAAGCCCCAAGATTGTTTGTCCACATCGGCTTGAGTAACTTAATGCTGGTGTTAGTGAACGTTGGCAAAGGTCTGGGCAATTTCACATTCAGAATTTGACGCGAATATTTAGAGGCGATCGAAGTACCAGGTGTAGCATTGCCGGGCTTACCTCTTGTACCCAGAACAGGAAGACCAAGAATGATGCTGCTCACCGCAACAATGTTATTGATGCCACCTACATGCTCATCAATATTGTCCAAAAGTATCCAAAAAAATAATTCACCAGCTGAAACATTGCTGACTCCTTTGTAAAAGTACGTCCCATTAAGCTGCTCAACCGTATCCATAATCATCCTCCCTGAATTACAGGCGGCCAGATTACAACATGATGAACGCTATTTTTTGTTCAAAAGAGAGGAGTGGAACCACTAATAGCGGGTTAACTATTGGAGAGTTTAGGGAGACTATGGCAGCGTTTGCCTGATAAAGGCAGCGTGGTCGCCATGATTGGCGACCCAGCGTTTTCGTAGGGTGCACATGTATGCGCACCGGCTAAATCAGCTTAAAAACTCTGCCAATCCGCATCATTCACCACCGCAACGCGCGAGGGTTTAACGAATAAAGCCGTACGCACCACAGCCTGCTTTTGCTGAACTTCGCCAGCCGCCGCGACATGGAATTTACCCACCAGTTGATTCAAATTCCCGGCCTGTTCCTGCAGCGATTGCGAAGCGGCAGAGGCTTCTTGCACCAGCGCGGCGTTCTGCTGCGTAACGTCGTCCATCTGATTCACCGCTTGCTGCACCTGCACGATGCCCTGACTCTGCTCGACAGCGGCAGCGGCAATCTCTTCCACCAGTTGGCTTACCTGATGAATGGCATCGTTCATCACGCTCATATTACGGCCTACGTCGCTGGCCTGCGCAGCACCGGCTTCGGTCAGACGATGTGACTCTTCGATCAGCGTTTTGATTTCGCGCGCGGCGGTGGTTGAACGTTGCGACAAGTTGCGCACTTCACCGGCGACTACGGCGAAGCCTTTGCCGTGTTCACCGGCACGTGCGGCTTCAACGGCGGCGTTCAGCGCCAGAATGTTGGTTTGGAAGGCGATGCCTTCAATGATCGAGACGATTTCCGTAACTTTGCGCGAGCTACCACGAATGTTATCCATGGTTGAAAGCATGGTGGTCAGTGATGTGCTGCTCTTCTCCGACAATCCGCTGGCGTTAGCGGCAAGCTGACTGGCCTGGCGCGTGTTATCAGCGGTTTGACGCACGGTTTCACTC
Source organism: Pantoea sp. SS70 (assembly GCF_029866845.1). Lineage (NCBI taxonomy): Bacteria > Pseudomonadati > Pseudomonadota > Gammaproteobacteria > Enterobacterales > Erwiniaceae > Pantoea > Pantoea sp. SS70. Next base: position 592,326 of record NZ_CP117200.1, read on the forward strand.
AGCTCGGTCATGCTGGCCGCGGTTTGCTCCAGCGATGCCGCCTGTTGCTCGGTGCGTGATGAGAGATCTTCATTGCCCGCGGAAATCTGTACCGATGCGCTGCTCACTGATTGTGACGCCTGACGCACCGAGGAGAGCGCGCCTGATACGCGATCCATCAGGACGTTAAACGAGTGCGCCATGTTGCCCACTTCATCACGACGGCTCTCATCTGCTTTCAGCGTCAAATCGAGGTTTTCGCTGGCAGTCATCATCACTTTGCCCGCAGCAGACAAGCTGCGACGGATACGCAATACGGTGAACAGCGACAGCACGCCAAAAATCAGCACGGTGGCGATAACGCCGGTGATGGTCGTCCATAACACCGAGTGGAACGTGCTGCGGTTGGTGGCGCGCAGTTCATCGCCAATGGCGATATTCAGCTGCAGCTGTTTTTGATAATCGCTAATCAGCTGGCGAATGGCGGCTCCGATACCGGTTTGTCCATCAATCAGATTGAGGCTGATATCATTTTGATGCGCACGCGAGGCGGTGATAAATGGCGCCAGTGCGGCGGTGACGTGCTGAATATTGGCATAAGCGACTTCGGTTAAGCGCTTATCTTCATCGCTGGAGATATCGTGCGCCATGTAGTAATCGGTCTGCGCCTTCAAATCCGCCAGCTGTTTCTGGATCTCGTCCTCAATAGCCGGCATTTTGCTGTCGTCGGTCTGGCTTTTGTGTTTGTAGAGCGTTAACGCCAACTGGTTACTGCCATCAATCAGTTTCCCCAGATCTTTGATCGAGGGAATCGCATTGGCCTGTACATATTCAAAGCGATCCTGAAAACCAGAGAGTAAGGAAATGGCGAGTATCGCTTGCAGGATGATGGCGCCAAACAGTATGGAAAAGGTGGCAAACAGACGTTGAGAGATGTTCATTTTATTATCCTTAATCTTAAAGCGTCCCGGCAAAAGCCGCGTAGGGAAGAGGGCAGATTAATAACCATCGGCAGATTGAGGAAATTAGTTAATTTTTTTATTCAGGGTTTAAGTCTTCAACTGGTTATCACGCTAATTTTTAACATTTTTGCCGGATACCAGCGCTGTATTGCATCGGATAAGTAAAGGACTACAAAACTCCGCGCTCCCTCCGATATTGCCTTACAGACCCGCTCTCTATCATTTCGGAAATCGTGAAAGTTTCTGAACTTAAAGAGAGTAAAATCCCATGAATAAAATTTTCCGCGTGATTTGGCATGCTGCAACGCAGCGTTATGTGGTGGCCTCTGAGCTGGCTAAGGGCAAAGTTAAATCCCAATCTTCGAATAGTGCGATGAGCAGCGCAGCGCGGAAAACAGCGGTGCTCTCTGGCCTGGCGATGGCTGTAGCTGTCACATTACCTGTCAGCAACGTATTCGCCGCGGCGATTATCGCCAACGGTGCAATCTTAAACTACGACGGACAGGATATCGTCTCGACCGCAAACAACAGTGAAAGCGGGCGCGGCTTGAGCGCATCGAATAAGGGTTCGATCACCTTTACCAACGGTTCGCTGACCACCAGCGGCACCGCCGGTGTGGGTGCGATGGCAAATACGGGCGCAACCATCACGCTGAAGAACACTGAAATTAAGACCTCGGGGTCCTCTGCGCAGGGCATGATGTCGCAAAACAACAGCAACATTAATGCGGTTGGCGTCCATATCAACACCAGCGGCTCATCGAGCTACGGTGTACATGTTGTTGATGGCTCAGCCACGCTCAGCAATAGTTCAATTACATCATCGGCCTATGGTCTGGTTTCGCAAGGTTCTAATGGCAATATTAATCTTAGCGACACCATTGCCAGCACTTCAGGTGAACGCGGTCATTCTGCCTACGCATCAAGAGGCGGAAAAATCACCATCGATGGCAGCACACTCGCAACTTCCGGACATCTCGCATTAGGTGCCTATGCGACAGGAGCTGGAAGTCAAATAGATATTACTAACAGCAAAATAAGCACGACTGGGTCTTCTTCAGAAGCGGTAATGGCGCAGAACGGTGGCACGGTCAATTTAACCAACACAACCATTTTTACCGACCGAATTAACTCTTATGGATTACGTGCTAGCGGCAGCGGAGCGGTAGTGAATTATGATAACGGCACAATTACTACCTCCGGACCCACCACTTCCGTTCAGGCACTAAATGCGGGCAGTGAAGTAAACATTCGTAACGCGACGATAAATACCTCAGCTCTGGGTCTTGCAGCAACATCAGGCACAGTAACAGCGTTTAATACCGTTATTAATAATAATGGCCTTGAGGCGCCTGATACGATGGTGACCAACGATTTGACGAGCTTAGGAGCCGCAGTGGCAGCCCGTTATACTGGTGGATTAGCCAGCTTGAAGAATGTCCAGGTCAACAGTACACGTGGAAATTTACTCGGCGTTCGCGTTAGCGAAGGCGCCCTGGTTGAATTGGATAATGTTGAATTCAACCACGTTAGTAATGCTGATGGGTTGGCTGTTCTTAAGGGTGGAACGCTGAGGGGCGACCGTGTCAGCGTGAATATCGCGGGTCAGGATGGCGCAGCTTTGTCTTCGGGTATCTGGATGGGGATGCGTGATGGTGACAACCGCGTCGATTTAACCAATTCACAGATCACGCTCACCGGCGCGAACAGTGCGGGTATGCTGTTCCAGTCTGATGCGGTCAGCAACAACACCGTGTCGCTGAGCAACAGCGCGGTTACTGCGAGTGAAGGTAGTGCAATGGTGGTTTCCGGCACTGCCGATACCAAAGTCACCACTTCCGGCACCGCATTAACCGGCGCGACGCTGTTATCCGCAGGCATTGGCAATAGCGGCACGGTGAGCAATGTGACATTGACCGGTGATAACGGCTCAGTATTTAACGGTGATGTCATCATCGATCGCGCCAACACCGCGACTAACATCATCAACCTCGATAACAACTCCGTCTGGAACGGTGCGACCAGCTCACTGGAAAATCTGAACCTGGCGAATGGCAGCCAGTGGAATGTTACGTCGAGCTCTGCGGTGGATAATCTGACGCTGAATAACGCCACGCTGAATATGACCGCACCCGGCACCGGCTTCAGCCAGGTGACCTTGAGCAGCCTGAACAGCACCAACGGTACCATCGACTTCAAAACCCATCTGATGGATGACCACTCAGAGACCGATCACTTGCACATCACCGGTGATTACGCCGGTAACAGCAACGTGGTGGTGCAGAACGCCGGCGGCACCGGCGCGCAAACCATCGATGGTATCGAGCTGATTCGCGTCGATGGCAACGTAAACGGTACGTTCACCCAGCAGGGCCGTATTGTGGCCGGTGCTTACGATTATCATCTGGTGCAGGATGCCAATAAATGGGTACTGGAGAGCAACAGCAACAACGTGGCACCGGGCAATCCAGGCAGCAATCCGGTTAATCCTGGCGATCCTGACAACGGCTCCGGCACGCCAGGCGATGATACCGGCACGCCAGGCAGTGGCTCAGGTAATGCGGGCGATGTGGGCAAGCCGGTTAAAGGCTTCCCGATTACGCGTCCGGAAGCGGGCAGTTATGCGGCTAACCTTGCTGCGGCGAATACCTTATTTACCACCTCGCTGGATGATCGTCTGGGTGAGACCCACTACATTGGCGCAGACGGTAAGAAACACGCCACCAGCTTGTGGTTGCGTAACGCAGGTGGACACACGCGCTTCAGCGATAGTTCCGGCCAGCTGAAATCCACCGGTAACCGTTATGTGATGCAGTTAGGCGGCGATATCGCCCAGTGGAGCAGTAATGGTGCGGACCGCTTCCATCTGGGTGTCATGGGCGGCTACGCTAATGCGCAAAGTAACACACACTCCAACGTGACGGGTTACACCGCAAAAGGTCAGGTGCACGGTTACAGCACGGGCGTTTACGCGACCTGGTTGCAGGACAACGCTGACAAGACCGGAGCTTATGTAGACAGCTGGATGCTCTACAACTGGTTTGATAACAGCGTGAAAGGTGATGGCATCGCGGAAGAGAGCTACAAATCGAGAGGCATCACCGCGTCAGTGGAAGCCGGTTACAGCTTCAAAGTCGCGGAGATGAGCGAGCGTTCCAGCGTCTATCTGCAGCCGAAGGCGCAGACGACCTGGATGGGCGTGAAAGCGAAGGATCATCAAGAGCAAAACGGCACGCGCGTGGTGGGTGAAGGCGACAACAACCTGCAAACGCGTCTGGGTGTTCGCGCTTACATCAAAGGCCACAATGCCATTGATGATGGTAAAAACCGCACCTTCGAGCCGTTTATCGAAGCCAACTGGGTGCACAACACCGAAACCTTTGGCAGCAGCATGAATGGCATCAGCGTGCAGCAAGCCGGAGCGCGTAACCTCGGTGAAGTGAAAGTGGGTGTCGATGCGAAGCTGAATAAAACCGTTAATCTGTGGGGCAATATGGGTCAGCAGATGGGGGATAAGGGGTACAGCGATACCAGTGCGATGGTGGGCGTGAAGGTTAATTTCTGATGACACAAATCGCGTGAAGAATTGCGCCGCTACGAATGCGTGCATGCTGCCGTAGCGGCGCAATTTATTGCGCAAATTTATATAATTACGGCCTGCGGAACAGCGCCATACTGCGGCCTTCCAGCTCGAAATCCTTCTCCTTGGTAATCACTAACCCTTTCTCAACGCTGTCAGACGTCGAAAGCTCCAGCACCCAGCCGCCTTCACCAAACTGTGGAATACTGAACGGCACATTGCCTTCATACGGATTAAACAGCATCAACACGTCATGCCAGATGCCTTCCTCCGGCTCTAAATCCGGGCGACCGAGATACACCCCGAGCGTGGTGCCATCGTCCCATTGATCATCCTGCTGGAAGCCGCCACCGGCGTTAAACCATTTGATTTCCATACCATCGCGCCAGCTTTCACGCCGCAGCAGCGGTTGTTGAGCGCGTAACGCCAGAATATGTCGGGTAAAGTCGCGCAGCGCATCAGCAGAAGGCGGCAGGTTTTCCCAATGCAGCCAGGAAATTTCGCTGTCCTGGCAGTAGCCGTTATTGTTGCCGAGTTGACTGCGACCAAACTCATCACCCGCCAGCAACATCGGCGTGCCGTGCGAGAACAGCAGCGTGGCGAGGAAGTTGCGTTTCTGCCGCTCACGTACCGCGTTGATGCCTTCATCGTCCGTCGGGCCTTCCGCACCGTAATTGTACGAACGGTTCTCGTTATGGCCGTCATTATTATCTTCACCGTTGGCTTCGTTGTGTTTCTCGTTGTACGAAACCAAATCGTTGAGCGTGAAGCCATCATGCGCGGTAAGGAAGTTAATGCTGGACCAGGGACGGCGACCGCGCTGATCGTAGAGATCGCCAGAACCGAGCAGGCGCGCGGCGAAGTCATTAGTGACCATGTCACCTTTCCAATACTCACGCACCGTATCGCGATACTTATCGTTCCACTCCGCCCAGCCCGGCGGGAAGCCGCCAACCTGATAACCGCCCGGCCCGATATCCCACGGCTCACCGATCAGTTTCAGTTTGGACAACACTGGATCCTGCATGATGGCATCGAAGAAGCCACTACGCTGGTCAAAGCCTTCTGGTTCACGGCCCAGCACGGTGCCGAGATCGAAACGGAAGCCATCAACATGCATGGATTCGGCCCAATAACGCAGCGAATCGAGAATCATCTGCAGCACGCGCGGATGCGACGTATTCACGGTGTTACCGGTGCCGGTGTCATTGATGTAGTAGCGATGCTGATCCGGCAGCGTGCGGTAATAAGAGTAGTTATCAATGCCTTTAAACGACAACGTGGGGCCGAGTTCATTGCCTTCGGCGGTGTGGTTGTAAACCACGTCGAGGATCACTTCGAGGCCAGCATCGTGGAAGGCGCGCACCATATCGCGGAAGCCCTGAATCCCGCGCGGACCAAAATAGCGCGTGGCCGGGGCGAAGAACGCCAGCGTGTTGTAACCCCAGAAGTTTTTCAGACCGCGATCCAGCAGATGCTGATCGTCCGGGAAACCGTGCACCGGCAGCAGCTCCACGGTGGTTACGCCCAGGCTTTTGATGTAATCGATCGAAGCCTGATTGCTTAAACCGTCGTAAGTGCCGCGCATCTCTTCGGGCACCGCCGGATTAAGCTGGCTAAAACCTTTAACGTGGGCTTCATAAATGACCGTTTTCGACCACGGAATATTCGGTCGATTAGCATCCTGCCAGTCAAATTCATTGGGATCGATGACCACACATTTGGGCGTAAACGGTGCGCTGTCGCGGGTATCGAAACTCAAATCCTTATCTTCATGCAGCAGGTCATACGCGAAGTGCGACTCGTCCCACTGCAATTCGCCCGCCAGTTCGCGTGCGTAAGGGTCGAGCAACAGTTTGTTAGGGTTAAAGCGATGGCCATTTTCCGGCTCGTACGGGCCGTGTACGCGATAGCCATAGAGCGCGCCGGGCTGCAAGCCGGGAATGTAGCCGTGCCACACTTCATGGGTGTATTCCGGCAAATCGAAGCGGGCGATTTCGTTTTCGCCGCTCTCATCGTACAAACACAGTTCGACTCGCTCAGCGCAGGCCGAAAACAGCGCAAAGTTCACGCCCTGGCCATCATAGTTAGCGCCAAGCACTTGTCCCGAACCTGCTGTAATTTCTAGAGGCTTACTTGTCATCCATTATTCTCCACACAGATTAATCGGGTAATGCATCAGCTGCTCAGCAGCACTAACGGCGCACTTGAGGCCGCCTCATCCAGCGCGATGTAATCGCCAATCGTCACGGTTTCGCCACTCCATAAGTTGCGATAGTGACGATGGGCGAGTGACTCGGGCAGTACCACTTCGGTTTGCGTCCACTGCGCGTTGTCAAAACTCAGGCGCGGAAGAATCACCAGCAGCGCGTGGTTACTGTCCTGACGCGCAAAGGCGATGACTTTCTCCTGATGTTCACCGCTGACGTCCAGCGGCTGATAATCGCCCACGCGGAACAGCTGCGGATAATCGCGGCGCAGATGCAGAAGGCGTGCAATCACCTGTTGTTTCAGTTTGCCGCTCAGCCAGTTTTGCGCGTCGTTGAAGTCGGGCGAAGCGGACTCTTCCAGCTGCTGCTCCAGCAGCGCGAAGTCCGGCGTGCGGCGGTTGTCGGGATCGACCAGACTGAAATCCAGCGCTTCGCTACCCTGATAGATATCCGGTACGCCCGGCGCGGTGAGTTTAATTACCGTTTGCGTCAGGCTATTGATTAATCCGGCCTGAATAAACGGTTGCAACGCGTGGCTGAAATCGCTGAGGAACAACTGATTGGCCGGTGAAAGCAGATGACGCGCGTAATCCAGCACCGCTTTTTCGTAGGCTTCGTTGCTCTCTGCCCAGTCGGTACGCAGTTTGGCTTCGCGTAACGCTTTTTCGACAAAAGGAATAAAGCGCTCTTCGAGTTGGCTGGCATCCTGCGACTGCAAGGTGGTCGGCCACACGCCGGCTAACGCCTGATACAGCATCCATTCCACTGCCGGTTCCGGCGCGGCGCCATCGTCCAGTTCCACCACCTGCGCCTGATTAATCTGCCGCCAGCGCGCTACGTGTTCCGCCCACAGCGCGGGGGCTTCGCTTAGCGTATACAGCCGCGCACGCGCATCTTCACCACGCTTGGTGTCGTGGGTTGAGGTGGAAGAGATGCCATCGGGCTGCTGTTGCAGCCGCGTTTGCATCTCGCTGTGGAAATGCGCCAGCGAGAAGGCGTGCGGCAGCGGTTCTGCGCCCACTTCATTGATGGCTAACGCGACGTGATTGCGGAAGAACAGCGTGTCTTCCACCGATTTCGCCATCAGCGGTCCGGTCAGCTGCTGGAAGCGCATGCGGAATTCGTGCGCGTCTTTTTCGCTCTCTTCAGAAACCGCGCCCAGCAGCATCGCCTGCAGCAAACTCAACACCGTTGGCGACGCGCTGTTTTTCACCGTTTCCAGCACCTGTTGCAGCAGCTCTTCGCCCTCAAGCGGCATGCCGTCCTGCTGGCCGTAGGTGCGATACACCGGGAAGGCGATGAGGATTTCGCGCAGTGCGACGTGCAGTTCCGCTTCGCCAAGGTTGCGATGTTCGGAACCGGCAATCTGCGTCGCCAGCTTAAGCAGACGCGCAAACTCACCGGCGAAATTGCGGTCAACCATCAATTCACGCGCCACGCGCAGTCCGCCTTCAACGTCGTTGCGTTGTCCGGTGGTGGCTTCATAGGCGAGATGCAGCGTGTCGATCTGCGAATCATCCACCAGCGCGTGCGACAGCGCGGCAATAAATTCGTAGCCGGTGGTGCCGGAAATCGGCCAATCGTCAGGGATCTTTTCCCCTTCGGCGAGGATCTTTTCTACCGTGATATAGCAATCCGGGCCGGTGGCCTGGCGCAGCTGGCGCAAATAGCCTTGTGGATCGGCAAGGCCATCAACGTGATCGACGCGCAGGCCGCTGACCGCGCCCGAGCGCACCAGTTCAAGAATCAGCCGGTGGGAATCGGCAAACACCGCTTCATCTTCAACGCGCACGCCGACCAGACCGGTGATCTCAAAGAAGCGGCGATAAGAGAGCTCGCTGCGTGCATCGCGCCAGCTCATCAAACGCCACGGCTGCTGCTCATGCAGTTCAGCAATCGCTTTGGCTTCAGTCATCGCCAGCACCTCGTCGGCGCGATCCTGCCAGCTGGCGGGCGTCAGCGGGTAAAAGCTGTCGTAATACGCCAACGCGGGATGGCCAGTTTGCGGATGCGCTTTAATGCTCAGCTCACCGTTTTCCAGCACGTTCTCGAAGCTGTCGCCGAGAAACGGCAGCGTCAGGCGGCGCGTCCAGTCGATATCAAAATGATTGGCATAGCGGCTGCTCTCGCCATACTCGATCACATCACGCCACCAGGCATTCTCCAGCGAGGCCGCCATATGGTTTGGCACGATGTCGAGAATCAAGCCAATCTCCGCGTCCTGCAACGCCTCAACCAGACGATTAAAGCCGTCGCGGCCGCCAATCGCCGGTTCGATCTCATTGGCATCGATGACGTCGTAACCGTGGGTGGATTCGGCGGTGGCGCTAAATATCGGCGACGCGTAAAGATGGCTGATGCCAAGGCGTTGCAGATAGGGCACCAGCGCCGCGGCGCGATCAAACGTCATGCCGTTGCGAAACTGAATGCGATACGTCGCGGTTGGAATACTCATCTTGTTGCTCCCTGATCCAAACGCACCACGATGGCGTTTTGTGATAATGCTTCAGTTTCTTGCGGCCAGGCGAAAATCGTGCGACCTGGCGTGGCGGGTAAAGGTTGCGTCTGCTTGCCGATATTCAGCGCCAGCGACAGTTCGCCTTGTGGGAAATGCCAGCTGACGGCCACAAAGCCTTCAGCGGTGGCGAGCACCTTGCCGCTGTTGCCGCCCGCATCGGCCAGCAGCGGCACGATATATTGCTGACGCAGCGCCAGCAGCTCGCGCGTGAGCGCCAGCCAGCTCTGGCCTTCAGGCGTTTGTAACTTATCCCAGTCAAGTTTTGAGCGGGCAAAGGTCTGCTCGGCGTTGGGATCCGGCACCTCTTCGTCATGCCCGGCGTGCCCGGTGAACTCCTTCGCGCGCCCTTCACGCACCGCTTTGGCTAGATCGCCGTGGAAATCGGTGAAGAACAGGAAAGGATTCGTTTCCCCATACTCTTCGCCCATAAATAGCAGCGGAATATGCGGCGACAGCAGCAGCGTCGCCAGCAGCACTTTGGTGCGATCGCTGCCCGCCAGGCTGAGCAAACGATCGCCCTGCGCGCGGTTACCCACCTGATCATGGTTCTGGATGAAATCAACAAACGCCACCGGCGGCTGGCTGGCGCTCGGCACGCCGCGCCGCTGCCCACTCTGCGGTGAAAGTTCGCCCTGATAAGCAAAGCCTTCAGTCAGCACTCGCGCCACCAGCTTCTCCGGCACGTCGGCGAAATCTTCGTAATAGGCATGAGTTTCACCGGTTGCAAACACGTGCACCGCGTTGTGGAAATCATCGTTCCACTCACCGGTAAACAGCGGCGCGTTGCCCTGTTTGTCACGCGGATGCAGGAAGATAACGTTGCGGCAATCTTCGGTGGTGAGATGAATAGGGCGCTCGGGTATTTCCTGACGGATGCGTTCGGCAATCTCAATCAGCGCATGCTTACTGGAGCTGTCTTCAATCTGGTCAATGGCATCAAAACGCAGGCCATCAAGATTAAATTCCTGCAGCCAGTAGAGCGGTGCTTCGACAATGTAGCGCCGCACAGCATCGACATCATATGCAATGCCTGCGCCCCACGGCGTCATGCGTTCCTGGTGGAAAAACGCCGGCGCCAGCAGCGGCAGGTAGTTGCCTTCCGGGCCAAAGTGGTTTAGCACGATATCCAGCACCACCGACAAACCGTGCGCGTGCGCGGCATCGATAAAGGCTTTGAAATCATCCGGCGATCCGTAAGCCGCATGCGGAGCGTAGAGCAGCACGCCGTCGTAGCCCCAACCGCGATTGCCACCAAACTGCGACACCGGCAGCACTTCCAGCTGCGTGATGCCTAATTCGGCCAGCCACGGCAATTTAGCTATCGCCGCCTGGAAGGTGCCTTCGGGCGTGAAGGTACCGATGTGCATTTCATACACCACCGTTTCATGCCATGGACGACCTTGCCATTCGGTGTGCTGCCAGCGATAGCTTTGCGGATCGACCACCAGTGAAGGGCCGTTAACATCAGCCTTTTGCGCACGCGCGGCGGGATCCGGCACCACCGTGCCATCGTCCAGCACAAAGTTATACTCTGCACCGGGCGCCACGCCGCTGACTTGCAGCTCAAACCAACCGTCGCCTGCGTCGAGCATGGCGGTGTCGTTATCGGCAAGTCTTAAGGTGATGTGCTGCTGCCCTGGTGCCCAAACACGAAAACGGACGCTGTCATCAGCAAGAATTTCAGCGCCCCAGGATTTTTCAAATGATCTGAATTCCATTCAATTGCCTCGTTTAGCCCACGCAGGGGCAATGGACGACATCAAGCGATTCGCTACTGGCTGAAAACGATAAATAATTTGGGATAAAAGTTAGGTCGGACAACAAATCATAGTCGATATTTTGGCGTTTTCTGGCGCGCGCGAGAGGATTTCAGGCGGGTTTAAGAAATTATCGAATAAGCGGGGGATTTTTACGCTTCGGTTAGATGAGGTCGCCATGAATGGCGTACTGCTGCTCAGTTAAGCGCCGAGCGACTTTCGTTCGCCCTATGCTGAGGCAGTTGCAGTGTCTTCGTGCGGCGACCGAGCAGAGGACGCCTGGCCGCGCCCTCTGCACTCCCGGGCCTTGCGCCAGCCCAACCCGCCGCTTCGCGGTGCCTTCACTCATTCACGATTCCTGACGGACCGGCGGCGATTCGCTCCTGCTCAGCGCCACCTCTCGCCGCATCCCTGCGGCTCGCCCTGGAATCCCTCATTCGTTCAGCGGATTGGGATGTCGCCTCAACATCCGCGCTGCAGCAGTCGTGCGTATTCTTAACTCAAAATCGCTTTAAATCCCGCAGGACTGCGACCTTTGTTAATGCCGACTCGAACCTAAGCCGTTTTATGCTTAACCTTGCGTTTACGCAATTTATCGATCAAACGATGTGCTTCCGCTTCTGTTGCCACCGCAGGCGATGAACCTTTCAGCGGTTTGCGGGCCGTTTCACTCAAGGTTAAAACCGTCAGTAAACCAATAATACCGGCACCGATCATGTAATACGCCGGCATCAGATTATTGTGCGTGGTATCCACCAGCCATGCGGTAATCAGCGGCGTGGTGCCACCAAATAGCGAAACCGATAAGTTAAAACCAATTGCCAGCGCGCTATAACGAATATCGGTGACAAACAGCGCCGGTAACGTTGCCGGCATGGTGCCGCTGAAACAAGTATGCAATAAGCCCAGAATCGCCAGTCCGGCAAACACCAGCAGCATATTGCCGGAACCAATCAACATGTAGCTCGGAATTGCCAGCACGATTAAGCCCAACGCGCCTAAACCAATCACCGGACGGCGACCAATGCGGTCGGTGAGATATCCCCACATTAACGTCAGCGGCATCATGATAAACATAATCACCATCACCAACATCAGGCCGGATAATTCACTCATTCCCAGCACGCCGGTTAAATAGCTCGGCATATAGGCGGTCAGCATATAATTGGAGACGTTGAACAACAGTACCAGACCAATACATTTCAGCAGCGGTTTACGCTGATCGCGCAGCATCTGCCACACGCTCAGGCGCGGTTTGTTGTGCTCCATCTCTTCGCGCTTATCCATGTGATCTTTAAACGCGGGCGTCTCTTCCAGCTTTAAGCGGATATACAAACCGAACAGACCCAACGGCGCGGCGAGGAAGAACGGCACACGCCAGCCCCAATCCATCATGGTTTGATGCGGTAAGAAAGCGATCATTGCTGTCACCAGGCTGGCGCCCAGCAGATAGCCACCCAGCGTACCGAACTCAAGGAAGCTACCCATAAAGCCGCGACGTTTGTCGGTGGAGTATTCCGCGATAAAGGTCGCGGCACCGCCATATTCACCACCGGTGGAGAACCCTTGCAGCAAGCGCGCCAGCAGCAGCAGAATCGGCGCAGCGATACCAATGCTGGCATAGCTCGGAATCAGACCGATACAGAAAGTACCGATCGACATCATGATCATGGTTAACGCCAATACCTTCTGACGTCCAATGCGGTCGCCGAGTGGACCAAACACCATGCCGCCAATCGGACGCACTAAAAACGCCGCGGCGAAAGTACCGAACGAAGCGATCAGCTGCGCGGCAGCGCTGGCATCGGCGAAGAAGACCTGGCCAATGATCACGGCGAGATAGCTGTAAACGCCGAAGTCAAACCACTCCATCGCATTACCTAACGCGGCGGCACCGACCGCGCGTTTCAGCAATTTGTTGTCGATAACGGTGATGTCATCAACGGTTAAGCCACTGGCTGTGGCTGATTGTGTTGTATCCGTTCCTGTGCTCATAAATTCCCCAGTTGAGAAAATGGCGCGATCTTATAGCTTTCGCAGCCGTAATTTCATAAATGGAAAAGAAAGCTATAAGAGGCAGAAGAAGCGCAAACCCTAGTAAAGATTTTAACATCTCGCAAGTTGGCAGGATAAAACACGGGTAGATAGCATGCTTGAGGGTGGTCGCCATGGATGGCGACCGTGAATGTAGATGATCAGCCTGGCCCCTCACTACCGGCCGCCAGCAGCGGCACAATCACATCGCTGATTGGCGTAGGAATGCCGCGCGCCCGGCCATAACGCTGCACGACGCCGTTGCGGATATCCCACTCCAGCGGACGATCGGCCTGGCGGTCGGCAAGGATCGAGGTGCCTAAATCAGTCGGTGCGCGGTGGAAGCGTTCTACAATCTCCTGCGGCACCTCATCGTTTAACGCGGCACCTTCCGCGCGCGCTACCGTCAGGCACTCCTGCAAATAGGCCAGCGCCAGCGCGCTGATGTCGTCGCGCTGGAACATGCCCGCACGACGATTGGACAGCACCATCAAACCGGCAACCGCGTTTTGCAGCAGTTTGCGCCAGGCGATGGTCAGGAAATCGGCGGAGAGATCGACCGCGCAGCGCGTGTCGCGCAGTGCCGCAACCACCAACTCAGCGTGAGGTGTTTCCGGCAGCGTCAGGCGCGGCTTTTCACGCAGCCACACCGAGGCGTCCGGTTCGCGCTGGGCCGGGAACCACACCACCGACGGCAGCACGGTCGCGCCATTGACATAGGGCGCGAGTTGGCTTTTCTGCTCCACGCCATTCTGCAGCGCGCACACCACGGTATTTTCATTGCACAGCGCCGCCAGCCATGGCGCGGTATCCTCAACCTGGGTGGTTTTCACCGCCACAAACACCAGATCGAACGGCTGCGCGATCTCGGCGGGATTGGTGAGCACCGGGCCGGGAACAATAATTTTGCCGCTGTCGTGACGCAACTCCAGCTGCGGATGTGCGGTACGCCCGCAAATCGTGGGCGTGCGTCCAGCTTCATGCAGCGCCGCTGCGATGGTGGTGCCAATCGCGCCCGGTCCAATAAGGGCGATGGTGGGATTCTCAGACATCTTATTAAGCTCCTGATTATCTAGTGGCAGAACGTTTCTTCAGCAGCGAAGAATAGTCGTTTACAGCACAGTTATGTGCTTTTTCCGCAGCAGTTGGCACATTTCGTCATCGGGTTGAGCATCAACGATCAAGGTGCTGGCCAGTGATAATTCGCCGATGGCAAACGCCGAAGCGGAATTCAGCTTCTCATTCGACACCATTACCACCGTTTCCGCCGCGCGTGCGGAAAGCGCACGTTTCACCCCGGCCTCTTCGTAGTTGCCAGTGGTTAATCCCGCCGTTTTGTGCACGCCGGTCACGCCCATGAAGAACAGATCGGCATTAATCCGCGCAATGCCTTCCAGCACCGCCGCACCCACCGCCACCACCGAATGGCGATAGAGCAGGCCGCCAATCATGATCACGTCAACCTGCGGATAATCTACCAGCGCCACGGCAATGCTTGGGCTGTGCGTCACCACGGTAAATGCCAGATCCGGCGGCAGCAATTTCACCATCTCGGCGGTGGTAGTGCCGCCATCGATAATCACTACCTGGCCGGGCTGGATTAGCTGGACCGCTTTCTGCGCGATAAGGCGTTTAGAGCTAATCTGCACGCTTTTGCGTGTTTCAAAAGGTGCGATAGCGGCAGAAACCGGCAGCGCACCGCCGTGTACACGTTGCAGTAATCCTTCGGCGGCTAGCTCACGCAGATCGCGGCGGATTGAGTCTTCCGACACCGCGAAACGCTGGCTGAGCTCGCTCGACATCACCTGTTTTTCTTCGGCCAGAATGGCGAGGATGTGCTGTTTACGTTGGCTGGAGAGCATCATTTTCTCATTCATGTTTTTGCTTGTATCTGCACGATTATGCATGTTAGCGTAGATTTTGTCATCAAGAATCGGGCAAACGTGCAAAAAAACGCGAGCCTTAAACATCGAACCTCTGGAGAAGCCCAATGTTAATTCTTATCGCAGGACCGGTACGCAGCGGCACCAATGGCAATGAAGTGTTAATTCATGAAAACATTAAGAAATTAGACCAGATTGCCCTGCAGGTCTACCAGCGCGGACATACGCCGGTGATTGGTGAGTGGCTGGCGTTGCCGCTGGCGAGCGCCGCCGGTTCGCAGACAATTGGCGATGAAATCAGTGAATCTTTTCTCTATCCGGTGGCGCATCGTTTGATTCACTGTTGCGATGCTATTTTACGCATTCCGGGCGCGTCGCAGGGGGCTGATAACGATGTGCGGATTGGCAAGGAGCGGGGAATGGCGATCTTTACCCAACTGGATGAGATTCCGGTGATTGAGAGTTAGATTAAGCGTGGTCGCCATGAATGGCGACCCGATAAAAATATCATTTATTACTCGTGATAGATCTGGCTGCGTCCGCCATCAACCAGGATATCGGTGGCATTGATGAAGCGCGCTTCGTCCGAGGCGAGAAATAGCGCGGTATATGCCACTTCCTGCGGTTCACCAATTCGTTTGCACGGTAGCAAAGCGGCCTGCCGTTCACGCTCGGCTTGCGGATCGGGACAGCTTGCCAGCCAGGCTTCAGCGGCGGGCGTCATGATCAAACCCGGAGAAATGCTATTAATGCGAATGCCCTGGCTGGCGTACTCCACGCCCAGCGAACGCGTGAGGCCAATCAAACCGTGCTTGGCAACCGGATAGGGAAACGCGCCGGGAATGATTTTGTGCCCATGTACCGACGCGACGTTAACGATATTGCCGTACTGGCGCGCCAGCATGCCCGGCAGCACGCTGCGGATCAGGTTGTAGGGTCCTTTCAGATTGACCTCCATACAGCGCTGCCAGTCGTCATCCTCCAGTGCCAGCGGATCGCGAAACACATTCACGCCCGCGCAGTTGATCAGAATATCAATCGGGCCCAGCGCTTGCTGCGCTTCGCTCACCGCCCGCTGCACCTCCTCGGGTTGCGTGACATCTGCGCTATAGGCAATACAGTGTTGACCACTTTGCTGCTGCAACTCTGCCGCCAGCGCTTCGGTGGTTTCACCGTCAAGATCGAACAGCGCCACGCGAGCACCTTGTTGCGCAAACAGTGTAGCGATTGCGCTGCCTATGCCGCTGCCAGCCCCGGTGATAATCGCGGTTTTATTAGCTAATCGTGATGACATAATCGCCTCCTTATGAAGATGCCGGTAATGCCAGCCAGTCTGGGAAGTACAACGTGCGCTCGCCGCGCTGCACAGTAATCATTGGCCATTCGCCACTGCGCGTTAAGGCTTCGCAGCCCTCAGCGGTAAGTAAAAAGGTATCTTCGCTTTTTACGCCGCTGAGCGTGGGATTCCACGCCACGGCAATATCAGGCTGAATATCGCCGCGCGTATCTGGCGTTAGGAGCACGTCGCGGCAACCATAACCCGCCGGGCCGCCCTGATGATGATCGCGCCACGCATCGCCATGTCCGTGCCGCTGATAGGCATCTTTAATTGCCTGAAATAGCGTTGACCAGCTTTGGCCCGGCTGCGTTGCACAGAGAATATCGGCGTGGATCTGGCACAAGGTGTTGAGGTGCTGGCGTAACGCGGGACCAGGTTCGCCAATATGCACTAACCGCGTCAGGCTCACGTGCAGCCCGTGGCGCTCGGCGCCGAGCGTGATCAGCATGTGTTGTTGCAGCTTTTTCTGCGTGGGCACCGGATGTTTGAACGCGCTAATACGCTCATCAGCCGCCACTAAGGTGCACATCGGACGAATACCGCGTGCCAGACAGGCTGCGACAATCTCGGCCTCTACCTGCCATTCCGTCACGCCTGCTTGTAACTGACGCGCCACGCCTTCGACAATCTGCGCGGCTTCACGCCCCAACGCTTTAAATCGCTGCTGCTCGTTGCTGTTCAGGCCCTGTCGCAGCGCCACCATCGCTTGTTGAATATCAGACATGTCGTTTTGCGGCGTATCGCTGCCGAATTTGCCCTCAGGCAACAGGGTATTTAACGATTGAAACCACGGATAGCTCAGCGTTTCACAGGCAAACGGCAGCGATTCTTCGGCGAGGATACGCGGCATCTCATTTTCAGGGGCGAGCAGTAAAACCTTGTCCTGCGTGATGAGCAAGCTGGCCACGCCGACTTCGGCGCGTTCCACTACGTAAAAACTGGCACCTTCGGTCAGCCAGGCGATGTTATCGCGCCGGGTAAGCAGCACACCATCGAGCTGCCAGGAGGCGAGTGCACGCTGCAGGCGGGATAATTTTTCACTCATAAGCGTGCTCCTTGCTCTCGCTCTGCTGCGTATGCAATAGCAATTCAGCAGCACGGTGAGCCACCGCCATCACAATAGCATTGGTGTTGCCGCTGATAATGTTGGGCATCATTGAGGCATCGACCACGCGCAGGCGGTTAACGCCGCGCACGCGCAGGTCATCGTGTAACACCGCCAGCGGATCGTTATCGTGGCCCATGCGGCAAGTGCCGACCGGGTGATAGCCGGTTTTCACCATGCGCTTGCAGTGTTCGGCAATCTTTTCATCTGAAGTAATCTCTGCACCGGGGAAGATCTCTTGCTGCACCATCGCACCGATGGGCGTCGCGGTGATGACCTTACGCGCAAAACGGAAACCGGCGATGGTGCGCGCCAAATCGTCGGGATGACCAAAGATTTGTGTATCGATAATCGGCAAGCTGCTGGCGCTGCTATCGCGCAGCGTGACCTCGCCGGTCGCTTTGGGGCGCAGCAGCAGCGAATTGACGGTAACGCCATGGCCGGGATCGGCGCCCATCACGTCGCGGTCGAGATACACCGTAGGCACGCAAAACATCTGAATCGTTGGCGTGGCGCCGAAATCGATTGGGTCAAAGAAGGCGCAGGTTTCCACGCCGGTGGTGGTGACCGGACCGGTTTTGAACAACATATATTGCAAGCCGGCTTTGACCATCGGCCAGCCACGATCCTGACCATAATAGCCAAACGCACCGTTGGTGCTGGCCACCACCGGCACTTCATAGTGATCCTGCAAATTCTTGCCGACACCCGGCAAATGCTGACGCAGCGTGATGCCATGCTGTTTTAGCTGGGCTTGTGGACCGATGCCGGAGAGCATCAGCAGCTTCGGCGTTTGATAGGCACCGGCAGCCAGAATCACCTCTTTACGCGCGCAGGCACGTTGCGGATGGCCATCCTGTGTGTAGCGTACGCCGCTGGCATTTGCGCCCTCAAACAGGATCTCTTCTACCTGCGCGCCGGTGACGATGGTCAAGCGCGCGTCATGGCGCAGCGGCGTAATAAAGGCATCCACCACGCTGCAGCGCTGGCGCGTCTGACCGTTAATGGTGTGCTGCATAAAGCCTACGCCAAACGGATTGCCGGTATTGAAATCCGGCGTGTAAGGAATGCCCAATCCCTGCAGAGTTTTCACATAAGCGCGGCTCAGAGGGCTGAAGTGGCCGAGATGCGACACTTTCATTGGCCCGCCGACGCCGTGATGGGGCGCACCGAGATGATCGTTATCCTCGATGGCGGTAAAGTGCGGCAGCAGCGCATCCCACGACCAGTCGATGCCCTGATTGCCAAGTGCGCTGTTCCAGTCGGCGTAATCCTGGCGATGGCCGCGCATATACACCATCGCATTGACCGTCGAACCGCCGCCTAACACTTTCGCCTGCGGCACAATCACGCCGCGTCCGTTGAGCTGTGGCTGCGGCTCGGTCTGGTGCATGGTGAGGAATTTGTCGCTGGCGAGAAACTTCATGTAACCTGCGGGCATCTTTAGCACCGGGTGATACTCATCGCGCCCGGCTTCCAGCAGCAGCACGCGCGCATTGCCTTCCGTGACTAACCTGGCGGCGACAATACAACCGGCGCTGCCGCCGCCCACCACAATGTAATCAAACTCTTTCATGGTTATCTCTTTACTCTGAAGCGACAGAATCTAAACGGCGCAGGCGCTGCGCCTCGGGATTATGCTGCTCGCCGGGATCCAGCGGGCTGAGCAGGAAGCACCAGGAAACCAGAGCGCTGATCAAGTACAAAGCGGCGTAACCCCACACCACGCCCGAGGTGCCAAACAGCGCGTTGAAGGCACCATAGAGCGCTGGGCCAAAGAAAGTGGAAAGCCCGGCAGCAAAGCAGTAAATCGCCATCGCGTTACCTTTATCTTTTGGCTGGCACAGGGAAGAGAACAGCGCGGCAGCGGGAACATAGCCGCACAAGGTGATGCCATATAAACACGCGCAGATGACGCTGAGGACAAAGCTGCCGTGGCTCCACTGCGGCACAAAATACATCAGCAACATTGAGATGCCGGAGCCGAGTCCACCAAATACTGTCAGCACTTTGCGCCAGCCGATGCGATCGCTGAGCTTGCCGACAATGGGATTAAAACTCATGCCGACTAAACCCATGATGGTGATCAGGCTGAGGTATTCGGTTTGCGTAAATCCGATCTGCTCGGTGAAAAAGCCTGGCAGGAAAATAAAGAAGCCGAAGTAAGGCGTGGTGTTGATGATGCGCACTACGGCAGCGGCGGCGATGCGCGGTTCACGCCACAAAATATCGATGCCGCCCATTAGCGTACGCGCAACGCTCTGCTGACGGTGTTGCTTATCGAGCAACGACTGATAGCCGCTGCGTTCTTTCAGCGCGATCACCATGACCAGCAACCCCAACGCGACCAGCCCAAGCGAAAGCCAGAACGTGGCATATTCACCAATCAACTGTATTGAGAAGATCGCCACCAGCGATCCCAGCGTGGGCAAGCCGCCGGTAAACGCCAGCCAGAACCAACCGGTTGCTGAACCGCGCATATCGGCGGGTGCGGCGGCCTGAATCCACACCAGAAACGCATAGGCAAACATGGGGTAGGCAACGCCGCGCAAACCGTAGGTTAACGCCAGCAAGGCCACGCTATGGGAAGGCAAGGCGATGGCGAGGAACAGCACTTCAAACACAATCCAGATCACACCGCCTGCCAGCATCACTTTGCGCGGGCCAATGAGTGTGGAGAGCGAACCGGCCAGCCACGAACCGAGCGTAACGGTGACGCCGTAGAAGGCGATCACCGCCGCCGCGATATTGAGTGAGAAACCATTTTCATGCAGGTAAGGCGCGAGATAGTTCGACTCTACGCCATCGCCAATCATAAACAGCAATACAGCGACGTAGCCCCAGGCCAGCGCGGGTGGAATGCCGAGGCGTATCAGCCACGGATGGTTTGCAGGTGATGTTGTCATGTTCAATGTCTCTTGAGAGGTGAGGATATTTTTTTGTTATTGGGATGAGCACGAACTTTAAGGCAACGGTAGTAAAGAGGATGGCGAAACCATCACAAAAGACAGTAAACTCTGTTTAGTAAACGGGGCAAATTAGGTGTGATGGAGACAAAATGAAGCTGGTTGGTTTGAACAATTTGCAGGTGCGAAAACATAATAAGGCGCTGTTTATGTCGCTGATGTGGCGGCATAAACAACTCAGTAAATCTCAATTGGCACTCCTCAGCGGCTTAACCATTCCAGCCACCAGCAAAATTTTGCAGGCGCTGCTGGATGAAGGAAAACTGCAACACTCTGAGGCGCTGATGAGCGCACGCGGTAACAGCAATGGCAGTTTTCAGCTGCCATCCAACGGAGCCTGGACGCTGTGTTTATGCGTCAAGCCGAGCAGCATTGAACGGCAACTGGCCGATGCGCAGCTGGTAGCGCAGGGAGAATTTGAGCAAGTCGCTATCAAAGCGGAAACGCCGGAAACATTGCTCAGTGAGATTGAGGCGGTGTGGCGGAAGACCTGCAAACAGTGGCCGAAGCGACGCATTAATCTGGCGCTGGCAGTGCATGGTCAGGTCGATCCGGTCACCGGTGTGTCACAGCATATGCCGCAAGCCGCGTGGAAAACGCCGTTGCAGTTAAAATTTCTGCTGGAGGAGAAGCTCGGCGTGGAAGTGCGTGTGGATAACGACTGCGTGATGCTGGCGCTGGCTGAGAAGTGGTTAAATCGCAATGCGCTCAGCGAATTCTGCGTCATCAATGTGGATTACGGCATCGGCTCATCATTTGTGATCAACGGTGAGATTTTTCGCGGCAATTTGTACGGCAGCGGACAAATCGGCCACACCATCATTGAGCCGAACGGTCAGCGCTGCAGTTGCGGCCGTCAGGGTTGTCTGGAAACGGTGGCCTCACTCAGCACCTTAAAACAGGCGGCTCATCAGCGCGATCCTGAAGCGCCGCAGCCCAGCAGCACGCAGTTATTGCAAGCGTGGCAAGCGGGCGAACCCTGGATTGTAGCGTGGGCACAGCGCGCCGCCGAAGCGATTGGTATGAGCTTATATAATTTTCTCAACACGCTGAATATTAATCAGATTTGGCTATATGGTCGCAGCTGTACCTTTGGTGACAGTTGGTTGCAGACCATTGTGCGGCAGATCGATTTCAATCCGTTCGATCCGCGTGATGCGTTGAAAAGCAAAGGCACCAATGTGCATTTTGGTCAGCTGGATCGGTCGCGGCAGGTGCTGGGGATTGGTTATTTGTATGTGGAGGCGGAACCCAGTGCGGCTTGAGAGCGTGGTCGCCATAAATGGCGTAATGCTAGTCAGTTAAGAAACCATGTTGCTTTGAACATGTAGCGGGCTCTGACACATCTGCTGCGTCACGGGCCGTCCTCGCGCCGCTTACGCGGTACCTTCGGCTTCCACGTTGTGCCGACGGATCGTTCGGGGATCGGCCGTCCTGGCCGGCCCCGAACTGCCTCACGCATCCATGCGTGAGGCTCATGGCACAACGTAAAAGCCTCAGCGCTGCGGATAGCCCTTTTGCCGCAGCAGTCGCGCCAGCGCCTGAAGCGAATGAGCCCTTTTAACAATATGCACTGAAGTTGATGAGCAGGCCGGGGGCCCTTTTGGGCAGGCAATCCGCAGCGCTGAACGCAGCGAGGAAGCCAGGAGAGCCCGCAGGACGCGGGCGAAAGGCGGAGCCGGAACAAGGAGGTTCCGTCTCCGCCGGTCCGTCAGGCAGACGAGCGGAGTGAAGGTACCGCGCTAGCGGCGTGAGGACCGCCGGACCAAAAGTGTCCCCGGCCTGCGCACTCCTCGTTGGCTTAACTGACAAGCATTACGCCATAAATGGCGACCTACACAATAGCTTTCAGACCTGCGCCATACCGCCATCGACGAACAGCTCAGCGGCGTTAATAAAGCTGGACGCATCGGACGCTAAAAACGCCACCACTTTGCCAATTTCGTCAGGTTCGCCAAGACGACCTAACGGCACCTGCGCCGCCAGCGCATCAAACAATCCTTGCTGCTGATCTTCCGGCACCAAACCACCCAAACCTGGCGTGCGCACCGGGCCGGGACTCACAACGTTAACGCGAATACCGCGATCTTTCACATCCAGCGCCCATGAGCGGGCAAAGTTGCGCACCGCGGCTTTACTGGCGCTGTATACGCTGAATCCGGCAGTACCCTGAACCGATGTGGTGGACGAGGTGAGGATCACCGAGGCGTTGTCACTCAGTAGTGGCAACGCCTTCTGCACGGTAAACAGCACGCCGCGCACGTTGGTGCCAAAGATACGGTCAAAATGCTCTTCGGTGATGGCGCCAAGCGGCAGCATGTCGCCGCCACCGGCGTTGGCGAACAGGATATCGAGGCGGCCTGCTTGTTTGGCGATTTCTGCGTAAACGTTGTCGAGGTCGCTTAGCACCGCAGCATCAGCGCGAATACCGCTGGCGCTGGCACCGATGCTGGCGACTGCCGCATCAAGCTCCGCCTGACGACGACCAGTGATAAACACGCGAGCGCCTTGTGTCGCCAACTCCTGCGCGGATGCCAGACCAATGCCAGTTGTGCCGCCGGTTACCAATGCGATTTTGCCGTTGAGTGCGTTCATGTTTGCTTCTCCAATGGGTGATGAGGTTTTGATGACTGCGTTGCAGTGCATGAGAAGCAATCTATCTTCACGGCGTTTGCTGATAAATGGTGTAAAATCGAAATGACTATTTCTGTGTGTGGATAATTAAAGGCGGCGGAAAACAGCATGGATCAGTTAATGGCGATAAAGGCCTTTGCGCGCGTCGTCGAAGCGGGCAACTTTACGCGTGCGGCGGATTCGCTCGATATGCCGAATGCCACGCTGAGCAAACTGGTGCAGGAACTGGAAGCGCATCTCGGCATTCGCTTGCTGCAACGCACCACGCGGCGCGTCACGGTGACGCCAGAAGGGCGCGATTACTATGAAAAAGCGCTGCGCATCGTACGCGATTTGGAAGATATCGATCACTCGTTTAATGCGGAAAGCGCCAAACCTGGCGGCTATCTGCGTATTGATATTGGCGGCTCAACCGCGCGCGATGTGTTGATTCCGGCGCTGCCCGATTTCATTGCCCGCTATCCGGACATTCGTATCGATCTTGGCGTTGCGGATCGCGCGGTGGATTTGATCAGCGGTAACGTCGATTGCGTGATTCGCGGCGGTCCGCTTAGCGATTCGTCGCTGGTGGCGCGTCATTTGGGGGATGCGGAGATGATTACCTGCGCCGCGCCGGGCTATCTGAAAACCTATGGCGTACCGGCTTATCCGCAGGAGCTGAAAAATGGTCATCGCATGGTGAGCTATTTGTCACCGCAGAGCGGCAGGGCGTTTCCGTTTCGTTTTACCCAGGGCGAAGAGCAGCTTGAGATTAAGAGTGAGCATCGGATTGGCGTCAATGAAAGTAACGCGCATTTGGCGGCAGCGGTTGCGGGTTTAGGGATTATTCAGACCTTCCGCTATGCAGCGGCAGCAGATTTACAGGCAGGGAAATTGGTTGAGATTCTGGCGGCGTGGCGTCCGGGGAATTATCCGTTTCATGTGGTTTATCCGCAGAATCGTCATCTTACGCAGCGATTACGGGTATTTATCGGATGGCTGAGGGACGTGGTTCCTGAACGATTGAACGGGTAGAGCGGGATCGCCACGAATGGCGACCCCAAAGATGATTATAGCGTGCCGGTGCCGCCATCAGAGCACCACACCTGGCCGGAGGTGAAGCTGTTTTTCACATCGGCAAACGTGACGTACAGCGGGGCGATTTCAGCCGGTTGTCCCGGACGACCCAGCGGTGCGGATTCACCGAACTTCTCCACTTTCTCTTGCGGTTGTCCGCCGCTCACCTGGAGCGCGGTCCAGTATGGGCCAGGCGCAACCGCGTTGACGCGAATCTGCTTTTCACCCAGCTGTTTCGCAAGCGCTTTGGTAAACGCGACAATCGACGCTTTGGTCTGCGCATAATCCAGCAGGATCGCGCTTGGCTGATACGCCTGCACGGACGAGGTGTTGATGATGGACGATCCAGCTGGCAGATATTTCAGCGCCGCTTTGGTGATCCAGAACATCGCATAGACGTTGGTCTTAAAGGTGGCGTCAAAATCTTCAGTAGAGAGTGTCAGGATGGATTCATTAAACTGCTGACGTCCGGCGTTATTCACCAGAATATCCAATCCGCCTAGCTGCTCAGCCGCCTGATCCACCAGCTTCTGACAGAACTCTTCCGAACGAATATCACCCGGAATTGCCACCGCTTTGCGGCCTTCGGCTTCAATCAGTTTTACCACTTCTGCCGCATCAGCCTCTTCTTCCGGCAGGAAGTTGATGGCGACATCAGCGCCTTCGCGGGCATAAGCAATTGCCACGGCGCGGCCAATACCGGAATCACCGCCGGTGATGAGCGCTTTACGACCGGTCAATTTACCGGTACCACGATAGCTGGTTTCACCATGATCGGGACGGGGATCCATTTTGCTCGCCAAACCCGGCATCGGTTGCGTCTGCTTTTTAAATGGCGGAACCGGATACGTTTCAGTAATAAGGGTTTTATTTGTGGTTTGCGATGTCATATATATCTCCTTGTCGCATGGGGTGAATAAACTAAGCCTGGCATAAATGTGATGTTTGTCACGTTAGAAAGTGAGCAATCAGATTTATTAAGACGAAACGGTAAACGAAAGAGGTTTAGAAAGTGGCAGCAGTAACGTGAGGTAATTGACAATATTTATCTAGGTGCGACTGCAGAAGGGGATAATGCTTAGGGCGTCCGTGCCCTGGCGGATTTCCAAGGTGCTATGTGCTATTTAAAACATGGTTGGCTACTTCTTGCCGCCTTTCTTACCTGCTTCTGATGCTTTAGCGGGGTCATCTTTGAAACTACCACCGCTTTTTTCTCCGCCTTTTTTACCGGCTTCTGATGCTTTCTTTTTATCGTCAGCAAAATTACCGGAACCGCCTCTATGCTCAGCCATAAAACATCCTCTCGTGAGTTGTTGTTGCATGGCGGAAATAAGGGCTTCAACGCCATGCCCGTGCTGCAATTTAAGATTAGCGAGGTTCGGATTAATCACAAGCGGAGCGGAAGTGATTATTTATTGCTCGCTGGCGGGATGTTAATAAAATAAGTGCCGCTATAAGGAATGGGTAAGAAATCACGAAAAATCTGCTGCAGGGTCTTTTCGGGTTCCAGGTCCGCAAACAGCTGTGGATAGAGTGTTTTAGCCATAAATTCTGTCGCCGCAATGTGCCACGGACTGAGGTAGAAATTCATCCAGATCACCGCCGAGTGACCATTTTTCAATGCCGATAATTCGCGTAAACCGTTTTGCTGCGCGGTGAGCTGTTTGAAACTAGTCAGCACGGTTTCAGGTGCCACGTCTGGCCCTAATTTCAGTAAGCCCTGCGAGGCGTTATCGCCAAAGCCGGTAGCAAAATAGTACTGCGGCTGAGCGGCAATCACGCTCTCTTCACTCAGGCGACCAAACACGCCGTGCTGGGTTTTGTTGGCGATATTGTCGCCGCCCGCCGCGTTGAGTAATTCGCCGAGGCTGCCGTTGATCGCCGTCACGCAACATTCGTTACGGCGTCCAAGATGCAGTTGCAGCAGCACCGACGGTTTCGCGCCCTGATAGCTGGCTAAGCGATCATGAATCACCTGCATATGCTGCTGGTAGAAACGATTAAACGCTTCTGCCCGCGCCTGCTGATTCAGCACTTCGCCAAATATCTCCACGCTGCGGCGGGTGTTTTTCAGCAGATGCACGCGCAGATCGATCTTCACCACCGGAATGTGCGCCGCTTTCAGCATGGTGACCAGGCGCAGGTCGGCATCATCGTAGCGTGCCAGACTCGGCAAAATCACCACGTCCGGTTTCAGCGCCAGAATCTGCTCGGGATTAATGGCGTTCGGCCCGCCGGCACCCAGCGACGGGATTTTCAGCATCTGGGGAAAGTGACGGGCAAAACTGTTCCAGGTTTGGCTGTCGTACTTCTTCAGATCCTGCGGCCACGCCACAATGTGCTGAAACGGATCGCCGGGCTCCAGTAACGCCAGCGTATACAGCATGCGGCTTTCACCCAGCACGATACGCTGCGGACGATCGGGGATCTCAACGCGATTGCCGTCGATATCGGTGATGGTTTTTGCCCAGGCCACGCTGCTGAGTACCAGTAGAAAACAGGCCAGCACTACCAACATCGGGCCGGACAAGCCAGGCGCACGTCGTACAAAAATCGAATCAGAATTCAACGCTGGCCTCGAGCATCAGGTTGCGGGTTTCTCCTTCACGCACGCGCAGATTGCCGCCGCTGGAGGTGTAATAGTGTTTGTTGAACAGGTTATTCAGATTGAGCTTCAGCTGGGTTTTCTCGCCAAACAGCTGATTGTTCCAGGCGACAAAGCTGTCCGCTACCACATAATCGGGCAGGGTAAAGCTGTTTTCCGGATCGCCGGCGCGCGTTCCCACATAGCGCGCACCGCCGCCTACGCGGAAATCGCCCGGAATGCCGGAGATCGCCAGATTATGGCTCAGATAGAGCGCGCCTGCGTGGCGCGGCGCATTCTGCAGGCGATTGCCGTTATTAGCCGCGTTAACACCGTCATCCACGATCTCGGCTTTGTCATAGCTGTAGTTGGCGCTGAGATCCCAGCCCGGCAGCACTTCGCCATTTAACTCAAATTCCGCGCCGCTGGAGCGCGCTTTATTGATGGCGCGCGTGGTGCCGTTAATGCTTAGCGACATATCGCGCTCGTTGATGCGATACAGCGCGACGCTGGCGAACAGCTTCGGTGAAATCTGCCACTTGCTGCCCACTTCCCATGTGGTGCCCTGTTCCGGTTTACCGACGTTGCCATCATCATCAACATCGGTCGATGGTGTGAAGGATTTACTCACGCTGGTGTAGAGCGAAACGTCCGGCGTCACTTTGTAGATCAAACCGGCCTGCGGCAGGAATTTGTTGCCTTCGCTGTCCAGCGTTTGCACCACCGGATCAAAACCTTTCGAGGCGCGTTGCTCGTAATGCTGATAGCGTCCGCCCAGCACTGCAATCCAGTTTTCCGTCAGGCTGATGCTGTCTTTGGCATAGATTGAACGGCTGTGCGTGCGGTTGAGGTTATTGGCATTGGCGCTGTTTTCGGTGCTGCTGTTGGTAACAGGCGACAGAATATCGTACTGCGGATCGGTGAAGTTGAAACCGGTGTTGGCTTTGCCCTGATACTGATGCGCGCGATAGGTTTGGATCATCTCGTAATCGGTGCCCAGCACCAGATCGTGCGTCATCCCAAACACTTGCTGTGAGCCGATCACGTCCCACGAAACGTATTTGGTTTTAT
The DNA here is from genome assembly GCF_029866845.1 of Pantoea sp. SS70. Taxonomy (NCBI): domain Bacteria; kingdom Pseudomonadati; phylum Pseudomonadota; class Gammaproteobacteria; order Enterobacterales; family Erwiniaceae; genus Pantoea; species Pantoea sp. SS70. The sequence continues at coordinate 620,004 of NZ_CP117200.1, forward strand.
GGTTAAAACCGCGATTGGCATCGGCACGACGCGTCACCACGCCAGTGTTGGCATTGACCGCCGTGACGCGCACTTCATTATTATCGTATTGACGCTGGTTCCAGCCGAGCGTGACGCGCGTGCTCCAGTCATCATTAAACTGCCAGTCATAATGGGCGTTGAGGGTTTTGTTGTGGCCCCATGCATGGTTGGCTTTGTCATCCAGACGATCTTTGTAGCCCATATCCAGCGGCTTACCGTTGATGAATGCGGTGCCACGATCGTAAGGAATGTCGTACTGATAATCTGAATAGCTAATCAGGAAGCTGGCTTGCTCACCAAACCACTGCAGCGAGGGCGCGATCAGCGTGTGCTTTTCGCTGCCGAAATTGCGCCAGTAATCCTGATTCTGTTTTTCCGCAATCAGGCGGAAGGCGAAGCCGTTGCCAAGCGGTCCGGTGACATCCACCGTGCCCGCGCCACCGCCTTCACTGGAGGTTCGGCCGCTGACTTTGCTATGCCACTCATACTGTGGCTTTTTGCTTATCACATTGATTACGCCACCCGGATTCTGGATGCCGTACAGCAGCGATGCAGAGCCTTTCAACACTTCAACGCGCTCTGTGGTGGCATCAAAGTTCAAACCCTGGCTGCTGCGCACGCCATCGCGATAAATCGAACCATCCGAGTTGCTGCCAAAGCCGCGACGCACGAAGCCATCTTCGGTGCCAGCCAGCGTGTTGCCTTCTGTAACGCCGCTGACAAAACGCATCGCATCGGCAAGGCTCGACGCCTGATAATCCTCCAGCTGCTGCTGCGTTACCACGCTGACCGACTGTGCCTGGTTAATGCGCGGCGTGGAAGTTTTACTGCCAATCGCGCTATTAGTGACGTTGTAACCTTGTGCATTATCTTCCTGCGCCGAAACCGTGAGCGTGTTGCTCTCCTCTGCGGCAAAACTGCTGGTGGAACCCCAAATGCTGACGCCGTAAATCGCAGCCAGAATGGCGGGATGGCGTTGAGATTTAAAAGCCGACGGCTTGTTGTTATTCATTCTTTATTAACCTGGTGCAATGCAATTGAGAATCATTCAACCATGTTGTAATGTAGTAGTAAATGGAAATGATTACGAAGCTGTTACATTTTTATTATTATAAATTCATTGGCTTACATCTTAATTCTAAGTAGTAAGTGGGTAATTCACTACAAACCTTCAGTAAAACTCTCACATTTTAAAGAGCAATCAGCAGATGAGTCGAAATAGCATTAAAAGTCGTGTGGATGTGCTGGGTGAACGCTATCGGTTGCGCGCACCGACATTATCATCCGGTCTGCAAGCGGTGGCGCGGTACATCCACGACCATCGCGAGGTGGTGTTAGATGCCACGGCGCTGGAAATTGCCAGGGCCACTAACACCTCGGATGCGACGGTGGTACGCGCGGTGCAGGCATTAGGTTTTGCCGGTTTGCGCGATTTAAAAACCACGTTAAACGCCTGGTTTGGACCGGCGATGAACTCTGAAGAGAAGATGAGCGCCACCGTCAGCGAACTGTCGTGCGATATCAATTCCGGCATCGATTTTGTGTTGAGCGGCCATAAACATGCCTGCGATGCGCTGTCCGAACCGCACAATCGTGAAGCCGTCGCCAAAGCGGTAACGCACTTGATTGGCGCGCGTCAGGTGGCGCTATTTGGCATTAATGCCTCCGGAATTTTGGCGGATTACAGCGCGCGTCTGTTCACGCGCATTGGTATTCCGGCGGTAACGCTCAATCGCTCTGGGATTGCGCTGGCGGAACAGTTGATTGGGCTGCAACGCGGCGATGTGCTGATTATGATGGCGCAGAAGTCGGCGCATCGTGAAGGCATGACCGCGCTGAAAGAGGCGAAGCGTCTCGGCATGCCGGTGATTTTGCTCACTAATGCGCTTGATTCGGCTTTCGCTAAACAGGCGGATGTCATTATTAACGTGCCGCGCGGTGGCGAGAATGGTCGCATGCCGCTGCACGGAACGGTGTTGGTGTGTCTGGAGATGTTGATATTGTCGGTGGCTTCCGCGACCTCATCGCGCACGGTAAAAACCATGAAGCGTATTCAGGATCTCAATCGATCGCTGAAGCCATCCGGCAAAAAGTAACGCTATTTGCTGGCGCTGCTGTTTACAGCGGCGCGTTTGCCAAAGCCGTTGCTGGTCACCAGCCACACCGCGCAAACAATCAGCAGCGAACCGCCGATAAAGCCCTGATTGATCTGCTCGCCCAACACTAACCAGCCCCACAAAATCCCGAACGGCGGAATCATAAAAGTGACGGTCAGCGTGCGCAGCGGGCCAATATCGGCCAGCAGACGGAAATAAATAATGTAGGCCAGCGCGGTACAGATAAACCCAATCGCCAAAATAGAAGCCCACACTTCCGGGATTTGCCAGCTGCTGGCGTGCGTTTGCGGAGCACTAAAGGCAAAGACCGGCAGTAAAAACAGCGATGCACCCAGTTGGCTGCCAAAAGCCACTTTGGTGGCATCCAGTCCGCCGCGTGCACCAATCCAGCGCTTAGTCAGAAAACCGGCAAATCCATAACAGGCGGTGGCAACCAGGCAAGCCAAAATCCCCCCGATTAAAGTGCTGCTCAGATGCGCTTCGCCGGTGGTGCTGATGATAATGATGCCGCTGAATCCGGCTATCATGCCGAGAACTTTGGTGATCGTCAGTTTTTCATCGAAAAATGCCGCACCAATGATTACGCCCATTAACGGTGTGGTGGCGTTAAGAATCGCGGAATAGCCCGCCGGTAGCACGCGCGCCGCCAGACAATACATCAGGAACGGAATCGCTGAGTTGATAACGCCCAGCAGCATCGCCCAACCTAATTTGCCCTCAAAGCGGCGTGGAATGCGCATCATCGCCATGATGATCAATAAACCCAACATGCCGCAAAACACGCGTAAAAACGCGGTGTTCACCGCGCCCAGCGCCGGTACCGCAATGCGCATAAACAGAAAACTGGCACCCCAAATCCCCGCTAAAAGCAGCAGCCGCAACAAATCCGATGTTCGCATAAGTTTCACAATTGTTAAGAAAGAGTCGCGCACAGAATAGCAAATAACCCGCTCCGTCGGGCCGCTATTAACGGCGACTGATTACCGCTTTGCAGAAATATTCCCACGTAGCGCAATCATCAGGTAGTATTTAGGAATTGATCATTTCCTAAATATGCGGAGAGCGAAAATGTCAGCATCAGTTATCAAACACGCACAGGGCTGGACGCAGCCATTCAACGCGTTAGACGGATTTTCCCATCATTACGCCACGGTAGACGGCGTGCGTTTGCACTACGTCAGCGGCGGCAATGCTAATGGAGAAACGTTGCTGCTGCTGGCGGGATTTCCGCAAAGCTGGTTCGCCTGGCGCCAGGTGATGGCGCTGCTGGGCGATCGCTATTTCATTATCGCGCCGGATTTAGCCGGTCAGGGCGACTCGGATAAACCGCTCAGCGGCTACGACACTACATCGCTGGCGCAGAATGTACAGGGCTTGATGCAGCAATTGGGTCATGAAAGCTATTACCTCGCCGCGCACGACGTCGGCGCGTGGGTTGCCTGGCCGTATGCCACGCTGTTTAGCGATCAGGTGAAGAAATTGGCGCTGCTTGATGCCGGTATTCCTGGCGTGACGTTGCCAGAATCGCTGCCCGCGACGCCGGATAAAGCGTGGAAAACCTGGCACTTCGCGTTTCATCTCTTACCGGATTTGCCGGAGGCGCTGATAGAAGGGCGCGAAGCGATCTATCTCGAATGGTTCCTGAAACGCAAAGCGGCCAGTCCGATGGTGTTTGGCGATGAGGACATGGCGGAATATACCCGTTTGTTACAGCAGAAGGGCGCGATACGCGCCGGAATGGCGACTTATCGTGAAGTGACGGTTTCGGCGGCGCAAAACCGTGCGTTGCTGAAAGAACGCGGCAAATTAGCGTTGCCGTTACTGGCGATCAGCGCCGATCAGGGTTCGATTCCGGATATGGCATTGCCATTGCGTGAATTCGCTGCGGATGTGACGGGAATTAAGATCGCGCACTGCGGTCACTTCATTCCGGATGAGCAACCGCAGGCGCTGGCAGAGGCGTTGAGTGAGTTTTTTAATTAAACGTCAGGTCGCCATGTCTGGCGACTAAACACCGCTCAATCAAAACGACATCGTCACACCGGCATAATAGGCGCGGCCCGGTTCGTTATAGGTCGAAGCACCCGAATTTTCGCGGTAAAGGCGTTTATCAAACAGGTTATTGATACCGGCATTGGCGCGCAGGTTTTTGCTGATGTCGTAATTGACGTTCAAACCAAACACCGAATACGGGCTGATTTCCTGCGTCGTCATGCTCGAGGTATCGATATTGGTCTCAACATTTTGACGCGGTTTCTGGCGGCCATACTGCGTCCAGTTGATGTTGGCGCTAAGCTCCTGCGTCGCCTGCCACTCCAGCTGCGAGTTGATGGTGAATTCCGGGATCACCGACAGCGGATTGCCGGTTTTCTTGCTCTCGGAGCGGAACATGTAGGTGGCGTTGGAGCGCCATTCCAGCGTATCGGCGATCAAAGGAATAGTCAGATTTCCTTCCAGTCCTTCCACAATCGCTTTGCCGCCGTTTTCCCAGCGCAGCACGTTGTAAACCGGGCGAGTGCTGGAATAAACCGGCTCGGTGCCCGACACAATCTTGTTCTTATAGTCATTGCGGAACCAGGTGATGCCCGCAACGTAGCCCTGGTTGCTGAACTCCAGTCCAATCTCTTTGTTGACGCTGGTTTCTGCATCAAGATCGTTGTTCCCCAGCAGATAACATTGGCTGAGCCCAATCGGGCAGCCGTTGCCGCGCGTGGAGAGCAGATACCCCGGCGTTGACTGATACAGGTTTGGCGCTTTAAACACCCGTGCAATACCGGCCTTCAGGGTGAAATAGTCGCCCAGACCTTGTGAGAGGTTCAGGCTTGGGCTCCAGTTGGCGCCAAACTGATCGTGATAATCAAAGCGCAGGCCAGGAATCACTTCGGTGCTATCGGTGGCGGCAATGTTGTCTTCGAAGAACAGTGAACTGATGGTGGCGCTGTTCTTACTGCTGCGCTGCGATGGATCGCCCGAACTGCCTGGCAAATTCACGCCGGTCGCGCTGGCCGCAAGCATTGATGCTGGATCGTTCAGCTCATCGCGGTTCCACTCCGCGCCCAGCGTCACGGTTTGATCGACCAGCAGCTGCAGCGGGAAGTTGATCTCTCCGCCCGCGCGATAGCTTTCCAGGCGGCTGGTGGCGTACGTATCGCTGTTGATCATTCCTTCAGTACGCCCGGCAGTGCCTTCCTGCAGGCGAGTGTTATTGGTTTTCTCGTAGTTGAAATTGAGCTTCGAGGTTCCCCAATCCCAGATACCGTTGTGCGCGATGCCGTAGCTCTGGCGATACATGCGGTTAGTTTCATCACCGTACAGCGACTCCACTAAACCGTCGGTGCTGGCGTTGCTGTTACTGTTCTGCGTGTCACCGGCATAAATATTGCCCTGACGGCTGTAGCCCCAGGAGAAGTCGATGATTTGCAGCGGCGTGATTTTCCACGACAGCACGGTATTGATGTCTTTGTTGCGCACGCCTTCACGGCCCGCCGCGTATGAACCGTTTTCTGCGGTGTTGATATCGAACGCATCGGCATCGGTGCGGTTGAGGTTGCCGTACAGGCGCATGGTCAACGCATCACCGGCCAGCGGGCCGCTGAGATTGAAGTTAGCGCGTCGGGTATCGCCTTCTTTGCTATTTTCCGGCTGGCTGGTGTACAGCGACAGCGAGCCGTGCCAGTCGTTGGTGGGACGCTTGGTGATGATGTTCACCACGCCGCCCGCCGCGCCAGAACCGTATCGAGCAGCGGCCGGGCCTCGAATCACTTCAATGCGCTCAACCATTTCAGCTGGCACCCAGTTGGTATCGCCGCGTGAATCACGCTCGCCGCGCCAGCTGTAGCGCACCGAGTTACGAGAGGAAACCGGCACGCCATCGATCATCACCAGGGTGTTTTCCGGGCCCATGCCACGGATATCGATTTGCCGGTTATTGCCGCGGCTGCCGCTGGCGCCGTTACCGGTAAGGTTTACGCCGGGCATTTTGCGAATGATGTCGGAGAGATCGTTAACAGGGGGATTTTTTTTGATGTCTTCAGCGGTGATGGTGGACACGCCCGGTTGCTGTTTCAGCTCCTGCTCGGCGGTGACGATCATTGATTCATCGTCAGCCAGCTTTTCGGTGGTTTCAGCTGCAAAGGCAGGCGACGTTAGCATTCCCGCTAAAAAAAGCGCAATTGGACGCTTTTTGCCACGCATGGTTACATTCACTTAAGTTTTCTCCCTGTAACGTTAACAATTGTAAGTAAATGCGCATGATAATGATAACGTTTCTCATTGTCCATTCAGTGAGACGGCAACATGCCTGACAATACAAACCTTTACAAAGGTTGTTCGGTTGCGGGATATGAGTTGCGGAGAGGGGAATTTCTCATTTGCTTAGAAGAAACCGTTATGAGTAAGAAGAAATGTGTCGATGAATACTGGATAAGCAGGCTATTGATTCACTAGCAAATTCTGAATTCTGCTGAGTGTTACGTGCCAAATCTGGGGCGGAAATCCCGCCTTGCAACCGTGCCTCCGGCTATTGCCATATTTCGGCAATAGATATGTTTTTTTCGCATTTGTGATTGTTATCTATCTTCCAGAGAATGCTAATCGGGACGTAAATACCCGTCATAATTTCAGCCGCAACTGCGTTGGCTTCGCGTGTTCACCCCAGTCACTTACTTAAGTAAGCTCCCGGGGATTCACACACTTGCCGCCTTGTTGCAGCTGGAATTATTTAGGGTATATGAGGATGACAATTCCACTCACCGCACGCCGTTCGCGCGAGGTGAGTCAGGAGACAAAACCATCGCTACCTCAACGCCTTTTCCCTGTGGGGAAACTTTTTATAAATCAGGAGAAAGGTTCCAGTGAAATTCGCCAAAGGCATGACTCTTCTTGCGCTCGCGCTGAGTGCACACACCGCGTTCGCCGCCGATGAAAACGTCCCAACTGACAGCTCAATCCACGTGCAGGCCGATCCTGCGCTGAAAAGCCTGCTGCCTGCGGATGTGGTGAAACGTGGCTACATTGTTGCCGGAACCAACCCCAACACGCCGCCAACCACCTTCTATAAAGAAGACAACAAAACGCTGGCCGGCCGTGAAATCGATATCATGAATGCCGTGGGCGAGCGTCTGGGAATCCAGGTTCAGTGGCGCGACACCGGTGGTTTCGACAACATCATTCCAGGCCTGAAAACTGGTCGTTACGATGTGGCGCTCTCCAATATCAACGCCACGCCAGCGCGTGCCAAAATCATCGACTTCGTAGGTTATTACGATGCCAGCCGCCTCGGCATTATCTCGCGCAAAGATGCCAACATCGCGCCATTCAAAGAACTGGCCGATGTCTGTGGTAAAGAAGTGGGCGCCGGTTCCGGTACCACCCAGGTTACGCGCCTTGAAGACGCCAGCAAAGCCTGTGAAGCGGCAGGTAAAAAGCCAATCAAAGTCTCCGTCTTCCCGGATCGTCCAGCTGGCGTGCAGGCGGTGGTAAGCGGTCGCGTGCCAATGTTCCTCGGCCCGTATGAAGGTTTGCTGTGGCAGGTGAAGGTGATTAAACCGCTGACCATGAGCGGTGAGATCACCGTCCATGACGCACCCGTTTCCGTCGCTTTCCCGAAAGATTCCGCGCTGGAGCCCGCCGTACAGGCCGCGCTTAACTCGCTGATCAAAGATGGCAGCTACAACAAGATCCTCGACAACTGGGGCATCGGCTTTGGTGCTGTTAAACAAGCCAAACGCAATCAGGAAATCTTTCAATGAGTGACATTCACGACCACACCGGCGATTTGAAAATCGTCGGCAAACGTTACTACGGACGCTGGCTGAGTGCGCTGGTCGTGTTGTTGTGCGTGGTGGCGATGGCGAACTCGATGATTAACAATCCACGCTTCGAATGGAGCGTGATTGCGGAGAACTTTACCGGCGAATCGATCCTGCAAGGCGTATTAATGACGCTGCAGCTTACCGCGATCTCTGTGGTGCTGGGTTTTGCCTTCGGTACGGTGCTGGCGCTGATGCGCCTCTCCTCCAATCCGGTGCTGGTGGGCGTGAGCTGGTTTTACACCTGGTTCTTCCGTGGTGTACCCATGTTGGTGCAACTGTTCCTGTGGTATAACATCGCGGCGCTTTATCCCACCATCGCTCTGTCGATTCCGGGCCTCGGCGAAGTCTGGAGTACGCAATCGAACGCGCTGGTGAGCCCATTTAGTGCGGCAGTGATCGCGCTGGTGATGCACCAATCTGCCTATGCCGCCGAAATTGTGCGTGCGGGTATCCAAAGCGTCGGCAACGGCCAGCTGGAAGCCGCGCGTGCGCTCGGCTATCGCCCTTCGCAGATTTTCCGTCACACCGTGCTGCCGCAGGCGATGCGCGCCATCATGCCGCCCGCCGGCAACGAAATCATTGGTCAGCTGAAAACCACGGCGGTGGTCTCGGTGATCTCGCTGCAGGACGTGCTGTTCTCGGCGCAGATTATTTACCAGCGCACCTATGAAGTGATTCCGCTGCTGCTGGTGGCTACCTTGTGGTATCTGCTGATGACTTCGGTGCTGTCGGTGGGTCAGTTCTATGTGGAACGCTATTTTGGCCGTGGCGTTTCGCGCCGGGAAAAACGCAGCCTGTTGAAATCGCTGCCGGGCTTATCAGCGCCAAAAGCAGAAAGGAGCGTCAGCAATGGGTGAAGCGATCGCCTTACGTAAAGTCACTAAGCGCTTCTCTGGCGTCACCATTCTGGATGACGTGAATCTGGATATTCCGGCCGGTTCAGTCACGGTGATCCTTGGGCCGTCGGGTTCGGGGAAATCCACGCTGCTGCGCTGCATAAACCACCTGGAAAAACTGGATGGCGGCACCATTCGCATCGGCGGCGAGATCATCGGCTATAAGCAGAAAGGCCAGGCGCTGTACGAGCTAAGCAGCGGTGAAGTTGCACGTCAGCGTGCCGAAATCGGCATGGTGTTCCAGCAATTCAACCTGTTCCCGCACCGTACCGTGTTGCAAAATATCGTCGATGCGCCGATGCGCGTCAAGAAGCAGAGCCGCCAGCAAGCGACCAGCAAAGCGCTGTCGCTGCTGAAACAAGTAGGTTTGTCAGGCCGCGAAGATGAGTGGCCGCAGAATCTCTCCGGAGGACAGCAGCAACGTGTGGCGATTGCCCGCGCGCTGGCGATGGATCCCGGCGTAATGCTGTTTGATGAACCCACTTCAGCGCTCGATCCCGAACTGGTTGGCGAAGTGCTGCAGGTGATCAAACAGCTGGCGCACTCCGGCATCACCATGGTGGTGGTGACGCATGAGATTGGTTTTGCGCGCGAGGTTGCTGACAACATTGTGTTTATGGAAAGCGGCAAAATCGTGGCGGCGGGGCCAACCCAGCAAGTGCTCGACGACCCGGAAAACGGGCGCGTAAGAAACTTTATTGCAACGGTGCTTTAGGCACCGTTTTTCTTTTTTGATGCCAGGAACAGTGATGACGCAAAAACCGGTAATGCACAGCGCCCATTGGGGCGCTTTTCATGCCCAGCAACAGGGCGATCGGCTCACCATCGAACCGTTCAAGGGCGATCCCGATCCCAGCCCGCTGCTGCAAAATTTCCGCACTGCGTTAAACCATCCGGCGCGCGTATCCCGTCCGATGGTGCGCCGTGGCTGGCTGGAGAACGGCCCGGGCGCGGACGATCGTCGTGGCAATGATGAGTACGTCGCGGTGAGCTGGGATGAAGCTTACGCGCTGGTCACGCGCGAACTGCAACGCGTCGGCGATAAGTACGGCCCGGAAGGCATCTTCGGCGGCTCTTACGGCTGGTCAAGCGCGGGGCGCTTCCACCACGCGCAAAGTCAGGTGCATCGCTTCCTCAACACCACGCTCGGCGGCTACGTGCGTTCAGTCAACAGCTACAGTTCCGGCTCCGCGTCGGTGTTGCTGCCGCATATCGTCGGCGACATGAATGAAATTGCCCGTCGCGGCGTCAGTTGGGAAGAGATCGCCCAGCACAGCGACATCGTGTTGGCATTTGGCGGTTTGGCGCTGAAAAACTCGCAGGTCGCCAGCGGCGGTTTGAGCGAACACACCGAGCGCGGCTTTATGCAGCAGGCGGCTGAGCGCGGCACTCGCTTTATCTCGGTCAGCCCGCTGCAAAGCGATCTCCCTGAAGAAGCGCAGGGCGAATGGCTGGCGCTGCGTCCGGGCACTGACGCGGCCTTCATCCTCGGCGTGTTATCGGTATTGATCGCTGAACAGCTGACCGATGAGGCTTTCCTCGCGCGCTACACCGTGGGCTGGCCAGAAATGGCGGCCTACATTCGTGGCGAAGAAGATGGCACGCCGCGCGATGCAGCGTGGGCAGCAGAAATTTGTGGCGTGAGTGCTGCGTTCATCAGCGATTTTGCTCGCCAGCTGCACGGCAAACGCGTGCTGGTGACGGTGGCGCATGCCTTGCAGCGCGCCGAAAACGGCGAACAGCCGGTGTGGCTGGGATTGGTGCTGGCGGCCGCACTTGGTCAGCCGGGCTTGCCGGGCGGCGGCTACACCTATGCGCTGGGTGCGCTGGGCCATTACGGTAAGCATCACAATCTGGTGAGTTTTCCGGCGCTACCGCAGGGTAAAAACGGTATCGATCGTCTGATTCCGGTGGCGCGTATCTCCGATATGCTGCTCAATCCCGGCAAGCCGTTTGATTACAATGGCCGCCGTTTAACCTATCCGCACATCCGTCTGGCATATTGGGCCGGCGGCAATCCGTTCCATCATCATCAGGATCTCGCGCGCTTGCGTCAGGCTTTTTGTCAGCTGGATACGCTGATCGTGCATGAGATCGCCTGGACCGCCAGCGCGCGCCATGCCGATATCGTTTTGCCCGCCACCATGACGCTGGAGCGCGAAGACATTGGCGGCGCACCCACCGATCGCCACTTGTTTGCCATGCAACCGGTGGCGCAGCCGTTCGGTGAAGCCAAAGATGATTACGCGATTTTCACCGAGCTGGCGCGCCGTTTAGGCCGCGAAGAGGCCTTCACCGAAGGGCGCGATACGCGCGGCTGGTTGCAGCATCATTACGCCCAGCTGCAGCAGAAGCTGGCGGCGCATCAGGTTGAGATCCCCGACTTCGAGAAGTTTTGGCAACAAGGCGTGCTGGAGTTGCCGCAGCTGAAAGACGGCGGCCGTATGATCAACGCGTTCCGCGCCGACCCGGAAGCGTCGCCGCTGCCGACGCCGAGCGGGAAAATTGAAATTTTCTCTGCCACCATGGCCAGCTTTAACTACGAAAACTGTCCGGGACATCCGGTGTGGCGTGAACCGCAGCAAAAACCGAATCCCGATCATCCGTTTTGGTTGATCGCCAATCAGCCGGCGACGCGTTTGCACAGCCAGCTCGATTTTGGTGATTACAGCCTGAGCGGCAAACGCCATGGCCGCGAAGTGTGCAGTTTGCATCCGGTGGATGCGGCGGCGTCAGACATTAATGATGGCGATATTATCGAGCTCTACAACGCGCGCGGCCACGTGCTCGCCAGTGCGCGTCTCACCGAAACCATCATGCGCGGCGTGGTGCAGTTGCCGACCGGCGCCTGGTATGATCCCGTCGATCCTACCGCGCTGCGTCCGCTGTGCCGTCACGGTAATCCCAATGTGTTGACGCTGGATATCGGCACGTCTTCATTGGCACAAGGTTGCAGCGGACAAATCACCGTCGTGCAGGTGCGTAAATATCGCGGCGAAGTGACGCCGGTACAGGCGTTTATTCCGCCTGCCTAAAAGCAGACGCATCTCAATAAATCAAAGTGTGACTTTGTCTCACCGAGTGATAGACTCAGTGTGACAAAGTTACACTTTGGAGGATGTATGGCTTTAACCAAACTGCGTCAGCAAGGCGGAGCCGTTGTGCTAACGATTCCCAGTGACATCGCGACCAAAGCGGGTTGGCATGTGGGGATTGAGCTAGATGTCACTGCAACTGACGAGTCAATCAACATCAAACCTGTTAACCGGCTCGCACGCGGCAGGAAAACGATGGACCAACTGTTAGCTGGCATTGATCAGGAAGAGATTCGCCAGTTTAATGAAGCCGTCAGCGACGATTTGCAGGATAAACCGCAGGGCAAGGAGGCTATCTGATGATATCGCGCAGAGTTCCGCAGTTAGGTGAAATCTGGCACGTCAACGCTGATCCCGTTGAAGGCAGGGAGTTTAAAGGGCCGCATTATTATCTGGTGATTTCACGGCGGGAACTCGTCGCTGCTTTAGGGACAGCGGTTTGCATTCCGGTAACCAGCGGTGGCGGCGCATCACGCTCGAGGGCTGTTGCGGTGTATCTGGATGGCAGCAGCACGGATACCGGCAGCGTAACTGGCGTAGCGTTGTGCTACCAACTTCGTTCTCTTGACCTGACCGCGCGGAAGGCAAGTTTCGCCGCGAAAGTTGAATCGCACGTCATGGATGAAATCCTGTCGATGGTAGTGGATTTGATTGATCCGCGTTAAAAAGCTGAATGCGCACCCTACGAAAATCACGATGACAATCGTAGGGACGCCATTCATGAATGCCGCCCCGTTCACCCTAACTGACTAGCTTTTTCATCTCACGCCGTGGTTTTCCGGTTATGGGTCAAATCTTTCACCGTTTCCGCTGCACGTTTACCGGCGAGGAACGCGTGGTCCGAGTTGTAATATTCCCATTCGCTGTAGCGCCCGGAAAGATGGATGCCTTGCGTCGCCAGCCAGCTACGAATCAGCGTGACGTTGGCGGTACGTTGATGGTCATAAACCACATAGGCGTAAGGCATATCCACTTCGCTGGCGGTAACGATCTCATCATCGGCATTGATGATGCCGACCCGAATACAATCCGCAATGCAGCGTTCAATCAACGCATCGCCTTCGCAAGGAAGCGGCTGATCGTCGCGATAGGTCATTTCGCAGGTCAGGCCAAAACCGCCTTCTGGATTGCAGTGCGGGCTGGCGTTGCCCTGTAAAAAGATGCGGTGGAACAGCGTGTTGCCGGGATAGTAAATCCAGTGTTTGTCGCTGATATTGGCGCGGCCAATGCCCAGATTGACGCAGCGCACCGAGATATGACGCAGTTGCTTCGCTGCTTTCTGCACCGCTTCTGGTGCAAAGCTGCCCATCAATCGCACCAGTTCGGGCAGCGGCAAGGTGCTGATCATCTGGTCATAATGAAACTGTCGACCATCACTTAACAGCACGCGCCGTTGCAACGGCTGAATTTCGCTGACGCCCGCTTCCATCTCCAGCGTGCAGTCCAGATGTGGCAGAAATCCCTCCATCAGCGCCTGAAAACCGCCGCGCAGCGGATAGCCAAAGCGCGCATTGGGGCCGACCGGCTTATCCAGCGGCGCCAGCGCGCCGGAGATGATCTGCTCCAAATCCGGCAGCGGCACACGTCCGCCGAGCCATGAGGTTTCCATATTCACCAGCGGGGTTTTCCACAGTTTCTGGTTATACGGCAGGGCGAAATGTAGGGCGATGCCTTTGCCCCAGGTACGGAAAATAAAGCTTTCGAAATCTTCGCTCTCCGGCTGACAAACCAGGCTTTCACCATCCGGGATGGCGCCATCGGCGCAGCAATCACGCCGCGCCTCGGTGGCCACCGCCTGTAAAGCGGGAGGCGACGCATAGCGCGCTTCAATCGCGCCTAGCACACACTCGCCAATCACTTCGGCAGGCAAACCATGCAGCGCCGACTGGAACGGATAGCGGGTGTAAACATCATGGCTGTAAACCCAGGCTTCACGCGTTTGCCAGTGCTGATTGTCGCCCAGCAGGATATCGTACAGGCGCAACACGTAAGGATCGTTGGAGAACATAATGTGGCCGGCGTGATCGAAGGTGAATCCCTGATCCTCGACTTAACGGCACCAGCCGCCCACGGTGGCATTTTTCTCCAGCACCACTGCGCCTGCGCCGTAGTGATAACCGGCGCTCAACCCCGTTGGGCCGGCCCCCAAAATCAAGCACGCAACGGTGTTGTGCGCCAGCGCGGGCGGAGGGGCGGCGGCTATTTCGGGATGGGAAATCTGACGTTGGGTCAGCGCCACGATATGCGCCTGCATCTCATCGACAGTGCGATCCCACGAGGTTTCCGCAACGCGTGTCGCCATGTTTTTCGCTAGCTGATAGCGGGTTTCCACCGGCATGCTGAGCGCCGCTTCACAGGCCTGAACAAAGCTCTGATGCGAGTCGGCGATGCTCACCACGTCGGCATAGTGTCGCGCCACATCGGCAATCGCGGTGCTGACAATCGGCAGCTGCGCTGCCATGTACTCCAGCACTTTGGTAGGACTGATAAAGCGCGTCGAAGCATTGAGCGCGAACGGCATCAGGCAAAGATCCCAGCCGGCGAGAAAGTGCGGCAAGGCGGCGTACGGTTGCTGGCCGAACCAGTGCAGATTGCTGCGCTGGGGCAGGCTGGCGGCATCAATTTTCACCACCGGACCGACCATCACGATCTGCCAGTCGGGATGCGCATCGGCCAGCGCGGCAATCAGCGTCAAATCGAGGCGTTCATCAATTACGCCGTAATAGCCGAGGCGCGGTTTTGGCAGGTTTTCCTGCAGCGGATGACTGTTAGTGCGGTCCAGCGCCTGTTCGAAATGTCCCGCATCGACGCTGCTTGGGCAGCAGAAAACCTGCGGATGGCGATGTTTCTTCGCTTCATACAGGCTGGTGCCGCCGGTGAACACCAAATCGGCGCGGCTCAACAGCGCCGATTCACGCTGCTGAAGCTGGCGCGGCGCCTGGTTAAAGGCGGAGAGTTCATCCATGCAGTCATAGATAATCGCGCTCGGTGTAAAGCAGGCCAGCAGCGGCAGCGCCATCGGCGTATAAAACCACACCAGCGGCGTTTCATCGTCAGCAAGCAGTTCAGCCAGCAGCGGTTGCAGCACGGCGATTTGGCTATCGTGAAAGCCAGGCGCGGCCACATCGGTATGCGGTTCGATCACCGTCACGTTTGGTGCGGGCTGATATTGGCGTAACGCGGCTTCACCGGGCTGATAAATCGGCTCTTCAATAAACACAATGCGGTGGAACTGGGCGAGGCGCGATAACAGATGCTGTGGACGTTGAAAGACAAATCCCCAACGTAAATGACTGAATACCACTAATACGGATTGTTTCATGACGCTTTCCTCTGGCCTGCTGGCCGCGGTGATAAGACCCTGAAAACGGGCTAATAATCGTTGTGATTGCTGTAATGACGCGGCATAAACCGGGTTCAGCAGGCGCTTTTTGTGGGGATCGACATCCCACAATCCGCTGCGTGGCCAGTGTTCGAGATCTTCCCAAAGTGGGCGATCGATAATCGGATAAAGACAGATGCCGCGGATATCACAGCCGTTCAGCTGTGCCTGCGCGACATCTGCGGTTACTTGTGAAATCCAGGCGGCGCGTCCGCTGCCGACGTGGCTGGTTTCCGCCAGCAAAATGGGCCGCTGGTAACGCTCAGTTAACTGCGCCAGCAGCGGATGCAGCGGCACGCGGCGCGCATCGCCCAGATGCCACTCCAGCAGGCAACCCGACCCAGTGAGCCACTGATTGCTGTGGTAATAATTGGCGCCAACCACATCGAGATAGTGCGGTTTGCCGCCGAGTTCCGGCTCGCGCAAACCGGCGATCATGTCCCACGCCTGATATTGCGAAGCGTTGATCTCGCGGGTGTGCTGCCGACACGCATCGCTCTCTTCATCCGGCACCACGTGAATAATCGGGTCGCAGTGCAGGAAACGCGCACGCGGATCTGCAAGGCGAATGGCGGCGCAACCCGCCAGCGTGGCGCGAATCAATTGACGTTTAATCTCATCGGGATCGTTATGGGCATTATTACCAAACAGGCCGACAGAAATTCCCCACGCCATAAACGAGATTTCATTCATCGGCGAATAAATGGGTGCGTCTTCATAATATTCCGCGAGAAAGCGCGCCATGCGCTGACAAAAAGCGGCGAAGCGCGGCACAAATTCGCTGGAAAATAAGGTTAAGTCATCCGGCCAGCCGTAATGGCAAAAGGTCCAGTTAATTTGCACGCCAAAGGAGCGCGCCGAATTCATGCGTTTTTTTAAACTTTCGAGCGTGATTTGCGGTTCCATTTCCGCCAGTCGCCAGCCAATACTTTCGCGGGCGGAGGTAATGCCAAACTGCTGCAGCGCGGCGTAATCGTTATGGTATTGCGATAAATGGTCGGTCAACGCATTCATTGAAAGCCGCTCGCCGAAGGGATTGATATGATCCGCTCCCTCATAACCGGCTTGCCAAAAGCTGGAAAATGGCGACATGATGTTCCCCCGGAATAACATTCAGGAAATAGCAATAAATAAAAGAAGTTAATCGTGTTATAGGGGCGCCATTTAAGGCAACCAGGGAAATCGACTGTTGAACCTAATTCAAATTATAACCACGCTTTGGCTTAGCGCAAATGGCTGAGCTGAAAAGAAAATAAGCCCAGCGTGAATTTTTCTTATTTAAGTGAAGCGGTAAGAAGAAATGAAGATATTATTGTTGCGCGATTTCTTACGCTTAACTCACATAATGAAAAGAAGGGCGATGTTTAATTTATTTCATTACTACACTTTAATTAACCCAATTCGGGTTTACGGAGGTACGTATGTCAGAACGTCCAGATGATGATGTAATTCCACTGCCAGGTGATGATGAAACATTACCTGACGAAGATGATGATTTACCCCGCGATACTGAATTCCCTGAAGATCAGCAACCTAAAATCTGAAAATCGGTCGAGCCGCCGCTGGCGGCTCACTATTTAGAGTGCACTCTGCTGTAATTCCCCCATAATACCTCTCCAGGATTCATTTATTTTTTTAACACTTAAGGGAGAGATACGATGGTCAACGACTATTTCACACAGCCACCGATTGGCGTCACGGTTGAGCAGCATAAACGCACCGTTGCGGTTGCGGCGGCATTAGCGGTGGCAAAAGAGTCAGTTAGCGCCTCAACCTCTGCCAGCGGATCAAAGGCATCGTGGGATTTGCAGGCGGTTGCCAATGAGATCGCAAATCTGGCCGATGCCATTCAGGATGCGCTGGAGCCGGTCGAAACGCTTTAAGCGAGCAGCTGGGTTAACTGCGCCAGATGCGTGCTGTTAGCCAACTCGCTGCTGTTCAGCAGTTGTTGCTGACGTAGCGGAGATTCCTGCTGCAGTGCCGCGCGCAGCTTGCCTGCGACATCCACCGCATCGGCCAGCGATTGCTGACGTGTGCGGTGATGCTGCAACTGCAAGCCATCGCGTAGCGTAATCGTCACCAGATGAAAACGCAGCGCCGGGTTAATCGCATCCGGTGGCGCACCTTCATCTGGCGTACGACGCACCTTTGCTGCCAGCGGCATCACCTCTTGATTCAACTCGCCTTCGGCAAAATCCTGCAAACGCAAATCGCCATACATCAGCATCGCGGCGATCACATATTCCAGACTGAAACGCGCTTCGATGCCGTTGGTTGGAACGCGCACCGATGCCGCAATATCACCGCCCGGCGGAAACGCCACGCTAATTTCGCTAATGTTTTCCAGCAAACTTTCCAGTGATTTACCGCTCGCCAGCCATTGATTGCGCAAGATGCGCGTGGCTTCGGCGGCGCTGTGCGTACCGGCGCAGGTGGGGAAGGGTTTGAATTCCAGCCCAGGCGCGACGATGCGCCACGGCTGCGCCCAATGCTCAATCAGTTTTTCCGGCTGCGCCTGGCCATTGCTGGTGGCGGAGATGAAAGCGTCAATCACGCCGTCCTGCTTGCCATCAAAGCCTGCCAGCGTCAGCTGTGCGGCGCTCACCGCGCGTTCAGCTGCAAACCCGGCATGCAGCGGCTTTACCGCCGAACCAAACTGCGCGCGTAAGCCGCTGGCCTGCGTGGTGGCGATGCCGAGCAGCGTTGCGGTGGCAGCCACATCTAACGCCAGCAAACGCGCCAGCGCGGCGGCAGCGGCAACTGTGCCAAGCGTCGCGGTATTGTGATGACCTAAAGCGTAATGCTGCTGGCTGACGGCGAGGCCTAAACGTCCGGCAACCTCCACGCCGACCGCATAGGCATCAAGAAACTGATCCAGCTCAGAGGGCTGCAACTGCTGCCAGGCAAAGAGCGCAGGCAGAATCACAACGCTGGGATGCCCGCGAAAATCCGCATGGAAATCATCGTAATCCAGCGCGTGGCTGGCATATCCGAGCAGCAGGGCGTTGGCTCGCGCGCTGCCGTCGCCATATACGCTGCGCAGCGCCGGTAATCCGCTGTCTGGCACCTGACCTTGCAGTACCGGCCAGCTGACGGCGAGGAAATCACGCACCCCTTCGCGTGCCGCATTACGTGCGGTGGCGTCCGGTTGGCTGTGAACAATGCGCTCAGCCAGCGCGGCAGTCAGGCTCATCAGCTCACGCTCTTCAGCGCTGCGACCGCCAGATTGGCGAGATAGCGCGACGTCGGCAGCAGCACATCATCATTGATGCGAAACGCCGGGTGGTGCAGCGCATAAGGCTCGCCGGTGCCAATCATCATAAACGCGCCCGGCAGCTGTTGCTGATAGAACGCGAAGTCTTCGCCGATTGGGCTGGCTTCCACCACGCGCGCCTCAAAGCCGCTGGCGCTGGCCTGCTGCAAGGCAAAATCCGCCCAATGCGCATCATTTACCACCGATGGCGGACCCGCGTGCCAGTTGAATTTCACCTCGGCGGCGAAAGCGGCGCCGATACCTTGCACGATTTCACGGAAGCGCTGCTCCAGACGTTCGCGCGTTTCCTGCGAGAACGAGCGCACCGTGCCTTCCAGCCAGGCGCTATCAGGAATCACGTTCCAGGTGCTGCCGCTGTGAATCTGGGTAATCGAGACCACCGCGTTATCGCCGGATGGCGCATTGCGGCTAATCAGCGTTTGTGCGGCCGAGACAATTTGCGCGGCAATCACAATCGGATCGTTACCCTGATGCGGTTTGGCGGCGTGGCTACCCATGCCGGTGATGCTGATATCAAAGCGATCGACTGCGGCGGTGAGCGGACCGGCTTTGCTGCCAATCACGCCTGGCGGCAGCGACGGATCGTTGTGAATGCCGAAGATTGCCACCGCATCATCCAGCGCGCCGGTCGCGATCACATCGGGCGCGCCCTGGCCGGTCTCTTCAGCGGCCTGGAACAGAATACGCACGCGACCTGGCAGCGTATCTTCCTGCTGTTTGAGCAGAATCGCTGCCCCCAGCGCCGCCGAACTGTGAAAGTCGTGGCCGCAGGCGTGCATCACGCCGGGACGTTCAGATCGGAAGCTCACATCTGACTGCTCTTCAATCGGCAGCGCGTCAATATCGGAGCGTAACACCATCAATGGGCCTTTTTCCGCCCCGATTTCCGCCACTAAACCGGTTTTGAGCGGGAGATCCAGCACGCGAATCTGGTGTTGCTCTAATTGCTGACGAATTCGTGCGGTGGTTTCAAACTCTTGATTGGAGAGCTCGGGAAAACGGTGCAGTTCATGGCGGAAAGCGATCAGCTGTTCGCCTAAGGTGTCGAGAGATTGGCTCATGCTTTTACTCCTTGTTGTGCCGCCTGGCGTGTTAACCACGCATCGTGGGCGCTTTCATCCAGTACTTTCTTCATATATTGCGTGATATGCCCTTTGCCGAGATCGGTGGTGTGCATCAGCTGGAAACCGCGCTTTTTGTACATCTCGATCAGCCACGGATGGCTAGTGGCGGTGCCGAGCGACACCGCAGGCGCGCGTAACTGGCCCAGCAAGATCTCCTGCTCGAGACGATCCTGCACCTGACGACCAAATTGCTGGCCGGGATAATCGGGATGCGCGCCAAACCAGCCGATATGCGGCAGGCCAAACGGGCCGGGCAGCGGTCCCCACGGATAGCGTACGGTAACGGATGAGACCATCACATCATCGGCATACAGCGCATAAACACCGTGGCTCTGCAGATGACGCAGTGTCTTGGCAAGGTCGGCGGTGGCGGCATCAAATTTAATGCCGAGCGCCAGCGTGGGTGCATACGCGGCATGCATCAGCGCCTGATAGGTTTCCACCTCGTCTTCTCTAACCTGACGAAATTCAAGTGACATAGACATCCCCGGGAAAAAACCGCCATCAGGCGGAGAATCAAAAAACAGGCACCTTCCATAGCGGCGCGATTCATCGCGCAATAAATTGCGCCGCTACGCAAGGTGCTCGTCTGTTATAAGGGTTCAGATTACCAGCAAAGCCATTCCCCGCTATATGTGAAAAATAACTAAGCTAATGCGAATTTGTGAAAATGAAATCTCCCCTTTTGCATTGCTTAAATCGTTATTTACCGTAGTATGCAGAAAATACATAGCGCTATAACTATTCTGTATTAACCCTCTGAATTATCTTAATTTAATCCGTTATAGCCTTATTCTTAATCAGGGTGACGCCGTGTTAGCGATCAAATCTCCGCGTGCATATGCACATGAATCCGGTTTGCGTGCGCGCGCCGGTGAATTTATCAAACCTTACGCTTCCCATATTCGCGTCTTTACTTCCCCCCGCGCCTGGCAGGCCGTTAATCCGGAATTAACCCAGAGCCTTGAAGCCAATGATATTCGCTGGGAAATAGAGTATCTGACCGGTGAATGCACCGATGCCGCGATTGAAACCCTGAAGCACAATGTCGAGCGGCAGGGCGCTGAACTGCTGTTTGCGATCGGCGGCGGGCGCGTGCTGGATGCGGCAAAAGCGGTGGGTAGCCAGCTGCCCGATCTCAAGGTGATCAACTTCGCCACGGTTGCCGCGACTTGCGCTGCCTGGTCGCCGGTGGCGATTGTTTACAACGAGCAGGGCGGCCATGTGCGCAGCCAGCCGCTGGGCAAAATGCCGGATTTGGTACTGGTCGATAGCGAGATTATCGCGCGCAGCGACGTGCGTTACCTGAAGGCTGGCATCGTTGATGCGCTGGCAAAATATTATGAGTTCTATCCGTATCAGCGTAACAATCCCAACGATCTGGCGCTGGATCTCAAAGTGATGACCGCCAAACGCGCGCTGGATCTCTATCGCGAGCTGGGCCCGGCGGCGGTAGCCGCTAACCAGCAACAGCAGGTCACGCCGGAGCTGGTGAAAATCATCGATGCCAATATCGTGTTGGCCGGATTAGCCAACAGCGTGCGCGATGTGCTGCCGACGCCAGGTTTTGCTCACGCCATTCACAATCGTCTGACGCATCAGCCGGAACTGCATCAATGGCTGCACGGTGAAAAAGTGGGTTACAGCCTGCTGGTGCAATCGCTGATTGAGCATAACGGCGTGCCGGATGCCGATCTGCTGACGCTACTGCGTGCGTACGACATGCCGCTGACCTTAGCGCCGTTAACCGGTGACCGCGCGGCGACGATTCGCACCATCGCAGAACAGATTAAATTTCCGGCGGCCAGCGCCGAACGTCTGCCATTCCGCATCTCTGCCGATGCGCTGGAACAGGCGCTGCTGGCGACCGAGAACACGTTTTAAATCGCACCACTTTTTATTGACCAGGACAAATTAATGGCTAACTCAAAACAACAACGCCGCATCCGTTTAGGCCTTTTCGTGCAGCCGGTAGGACAACACGTCAGCGGCTGGCGTCTGACGGAAAAGCTCGGCGATCCAACTGACATCGACTGGCTGATCACCATCGCCAAAAAAGCCGAAGCCGGTAAATTCGATCTGTTCTTCGTAGGCGATGCGCTGGCCACCAGCATGTATCGTCTGCCCTCGACCATGGCGCGCCTTGAGCCGCTGACCATGCTGTCGGCGCTGGCGGTGAATACCAAACGCATCGGTCTGGCGGCAACGGCGTCCACCACCTTTAGCGATCCGTTCACCATGGCGCGCAGCTTCTCTTCGCTGGATCACATCAGCCGTGGTCGCGCGGCATGGAACGTGGTGACCTCGTTCTCTACCGATGTAGCGCGTAACTTTAGCCGCAACGATATGCCAAACCATGCCGAGCGTTATGCGCGTGCGCGCGAATTCCTCGAAGTGGCTGACAAGCTGTGGGCCGGTTGGGAAGAGGGCGCGGTGCAGCCGAACAAAGAGACCGGTGCGTACTTTGTTGATGAAAAAATCCAGCCGATTAACCATGAAGGCGAGCACTTCCAGGTGCAGGGTCCGCTGAATATCACCCGTTCGCCGCAGGGTCGTCCAGTGATCATCGAAGCCGGTTCCTCCGCCGATGGTCAGAAACTGGCGGCGGAAACCGCGGAAGTGATCTTCACCGCGGCTGCCAGCCTCGAAGAAGCACAAACTTTCTACCGTTCGCAGAAAGATCAGGTCATTGCCGCTGGTCGTAATCCGGATCATGTGGTGATTATGCCGGGCGTGATGCCGATTGTGGGCCGCACGCGTGAAGAGGCCAAAGCACTGTGGAAAGAGCTCAACACGCTGGTGGACATCGAAAACGGTCTGCGTCAGCTGTCGCTGCGTTTCAGCATGGATCTCAGCCAGTTCCCGCTGGATGGTCCGGTGCCAGAAGTGCCGCTGGGCGAGGGCAACCAGAGCCGCGTTAAACTGATGACCGATATGGCGAAACGCGAAAATCTGACGCTGCGCGAGCTGGCGGCGGTGGCTGCTGGTTCACGCGGACATCGCGTGATTGTCGGTACCGCCGAAGATATCGCTGACGATTTCGAGCTGTGGATGAACGAGGGCGGCGCGGATGGTTTCAATATCATGCCGGCGATCATGTCCGAGCAGCTGGATCTGTTTGTTGAGCTAGTGATCCCTGAACTGCGCCGTCGCGGCCTGTTCCGTGACGATTACGAGTTCGCCACGCTGCGTGAAAACCTCGGCTTGCCGGTGGTCTAACCCATTAAGGAGCTCAACATGGTCACCTTATCAAAGCGTGTGCAGTCCGTGTCGCTCTCTGCCAATGCGGCGGCGCGTCAACTGACGCGCCAGCTGAAAGAGCAGGGCGTGGATATTCTCGATCTCACCACTGGTGAGCCAGATTTTGATACGCCCGCGCATATTCGCCAGGCGGCGGTGGCGGCAATGGAAGCCGGTGAAACGCGCTACACGCCGACCAACGGCACCACGCCGCTGCGCAAAGCGGTGCTGGCTAAGCTGAAAAATGAAAATCAGCTTGATTATGAGCTGTCGCAAATATGCATCGCCAACGGCGCCAAGCAGATTATTTTCAACGCCTTTGCCGCCACGCTGAATGAAGGCGATGAGGTGATTGTGCCGGTGCCGTATTGGCCGACGTTTCCGGATAGCGTGCGTTTCAACGGCGGCGAAGCGGTGCTGCTGGCGTGTCCGCTGGAGCAGGAATACAAGTTGCAGCCGCAGCAGCTGGCGCAGGCGATCACTGCTAAAACCCGCTGGCTGGTGCTGAACAATCCCGGCAATCCTTCTGGCATGGTGTACAGCGCAGATGAGCTGACCGCGCTGGCGACGGTGCTGCGCGATCATCCTGATGTGCTGATCATGCTGGATGAACTCTACGAGCATATTCTGTTTGATGGTCGTGAACATATTAGCCTGCTGCACGTTGCGCCGGATTTAGCCGACCGTATTCTGCTGGTGGGCGGCGTGTCGAAAACCTACGCCATGACCGGCTGGCGCATCGGTTTCGGTGCCGGGCCTAAAGCGTTGATCGACGCGATGGTGGTGGTGCAGTCGCAAAACAGCTCCGGTGCCAGCGCGATCAGTCAGGCTGCAGCGGTGGCGGCGTATAACGGTGGACTCGACTTTTTGCCGCCGCAACGCACGGCTTATCAGGATCGCCGCGATGCGATTATGGCGCTGTTAAAGCCGGTGCAGGAAATTGACGTGCTTAATCCTGATGGCGCGTTCTTTATTTTCTGTCGCTGCGCCGGTTTATTAGGCAAAACGCGTCCCGATGGTCAGAAGATCGAAAGCGAGCAAGATGTGATGAATTATCTGCTGGAAAGCGGTGTCTCTGGCGTGGCGGGCAGCGCGTACGGATTATCACCTTATTTCCGTTTGTCGATTGCCACCGACATTGAAACGGTGCGTGAAGCGGGCCGCAGAATTGCGCAGGCCTGTGCGGTTCTGAAATAAGCTTATTAGTAAAAGACGTCAGATATTTCCGGGAGATTATCTGACTTAACGGCAAGTATGATGCGCAATCCGGTATCGCTTGCCAGGATTATGTTTACGACGTTTTAAAAGCGTATATCAAACAGATTAACGCGCAGAAGTAATAACGAAAAAACGCAGCACTTACGCTGCGTTTTTACTGTTCATGCGCTGTACAGCAAGTCACCGATTAAATCAGGAAATCATCCATTGAACCGCCCGCTTCCAGTGCGGCTTTAATCGGTGATGGCGTACGGCCCTGGCCGGTCCACAATTTCTCGTTACCCTGTTCGTCGATGAACTTATACTTCGCGGGGCGCGGAGCACGTTTCGACTTGGGTTTGCTTTCCTGGGTAGTTAATTGCGCCAGGTCACTAATATCAATACCGTCTTTCAACAACATCTCTTTATAAAGCGCCAGCTTTTCTTCTTTTTCGCGCTGGGCTGCAGTTTCTGCTTCCGCTTCTTCACGGCGCTCTGCGACGACCACGGCGAATTTTTCCAGCATCTCTTCTAATGCTGCGACGTCAATATTACGCGCCTCGGCACGCAGCGTACGAAGATTGTTCAATGCTTTAAGTGCATCGCTCATGTATTAATCCTTATTACTTATTTAACTGGTGTAAAGGGAAGCATTCTACGAGATTTTTTGCCAAAGTAAAATAATCAAACGTGGGCAGAATTGTCTGTAAAATATCCGGGTGATCAGAGATTCCTTTATATTCCGTGACGCTTTATCGAGCTATTTGGCTTATTCACGTGACGCGGGAGAGTAAGGAGAATAATAGTGGGTGATTGATTATGCGTGTGTATGCGGTGCGTGTGAAGGTCGCCATAAATGGTTACCGTACACATAAGAATCTGTTCAATTTCACATAGTTGCCGAAAGCCCCGCCATGAATCTTCCTGAAAATAACGTAAGTCAACTATTACTCGTTGAAGAATAAGGCTTTTCACCAAGTGTAAAAGTGTCAGTAAACTGGTAACAATTTCTTGCATTGGAAATCTTAATGCGTATATTTCTCATTTGCTTTCTTAACGGCTTCCTTACTGTCGTTCCTCTTTCCGACGTCAGCAGCGGTGCCGCAAAAAAATAACGATAAGTTGATTGAGGAATCGTATGTCTTTCAGTGATTTGCGCGTCAGGAAACCCGGCAGTGCGCCTCAGCGTGCGTTACGTCTCTCTTTACTGGCTGTGATGGTTGCGTCGGGTATCGCGCAGGCAGCAGAGACCACCAACACCGAACAGACGCTGAACGTGGATGCCAGCGCCAACGCCGATCAGCAACAGCAGGCGGCACAGGATTACAGCGTACCGGTGACGCGTGCCGGTACCAAAATGGCGCTCACCGCGCGCGATATTCCGCAATCGGTTTCAATCGTCAGCAAGCAGCGTATGCAAGACCAACAGCTGCAATCGCTGAACGATGTGCTGAAGAACACCACCGGTATCCACGGCGTCTCTTCCGATATGGACCGCACCAACTACTATTCGCGCGGTTTCCTGATCGACAACTATATGGTCGACGGTATTCCAACTGCCTTCGCCTCACGCTGGAACCTTGGCGACGCGCAGAGCGACATGGCGCTGTATGAGCGCGTCGAAGTGGTGCGCGGTGCCACCGGCTTGCTGACTGGCCCAGGTAATCCTTCCGCCTCCATCAACATGGTGCGCAAGCACGCCGATAGCAAAGAGTTCACCGGTGATGTTTCCGCCAGCTACGGCAGCTGGAACAAGCAGCGTTACGTTGCCGATCTCTCTGCACCGCTGTCGCCTGAAGGGAACGTGCGTGGTCGGCTAGTTGCGGGCTATGAAGACAAAAACAGCTTTATCGAACGCTACGGCGCAGACAAAAAGTTCGTTTATGGCGTGGTTGACGCTGATCTGACCGACTCCACCAAATTGTCGGTTGGTTACGAATTCACCCAGGTAAACACCGATTCGCCAATGTGGGGCGGCACACCGCGCTGGTATACCGACGGCTCACAAACGAAGTTGCGTCGTGGTTACAACACCGCGCCAGACTGGGCTTACAACAACAAAGAAAACAAAAAGGTCTTTGTTAACCTGCAGCAAAACTTCGATAACGGCTGGAACATCACGCTTAACGGCACGCATAACGAAATGTTCCTCGACAGCAAACAGCTGTATATCGATGGCTTCTTTGATAAAACCACCGGCGCGGGCTCTTCCTCTTACGCCGGCTATCCGGTTATCGGCGGCACCGGCTATAACACCGGCAAACGTAAAGTGGATGCGGTGGATGCCTTCGCCAGCGGCCCATACGAATTGTTGGGACGTCAGCATGAGTTGATGATTGGCGTTAACTACAGTCGTCAGGACAACAAGTACTACAGCTCGTGGGAGAACATCTCATCAGCAGAGCTGGGTAACTTCAATAACTACAACGGCGATTTCCCGGAATCCAACTGGGATCCGCGCGAACCGGCTTCAGATACACAGCTGGTACGTCAGAAATCTGCTTATCTGGCAACCCGCATCTCGCTGGCCGATCCGCTGCATGTGATTCTCGGCGCGCGTTATACCAACTGGAATCGTCAGACGCTGAGCGAAGAGATGGAGAAGAACAACATCACGCCGTACGGTGGTGTGATTTGGGACTTCTACGACAACTGGTCGGCGTATGCCAGCTACACCTCGGTATTCCAGCCGCAGGATTATCAGGATGCCTCGGGCGGATTCCTGGCGCCGGTGATTGGCAAAAACTACGAAGCGGGCGTGAAATCGGACTGGTTTAACAGCCGCCTGACTACCTCGATCTCCGTATTCCGCACCGAGCTGGATAATGTTGGCGAAGCGACCGGCGAAACTAACCCGGAAACGGGCAATGCCATCTATGTGGGTAAAAGTGGCGTAGTGAGCCGTGGCGTAGAGTTTGAAGTCAACGGCGCGGTAACCGATAACTGGCAGATGACCTTCGGCGGTACCAGTTATGTGGCGCAAGATCGCGAAGGCGAGAACTACAATTCTCAACTGCCACGCACCTCATTCAACCTCTTCACCAGCTATCGCTTGCCGATGCTGGATCAGTTGACCTTGGGTGGTGGCGTGACCTGGCAGTCGAAAACCTACGGCGACATTGGCGGTCCAGACGGCGAAGGCACCTGGCGCGCACGTCAGGGCAGCTACTCGGTGGTGGATCTGTTCGCACGCTACGACGTCACCAAAAACGTCTCGCTGCAGGCGAACATCAACAACCTGTTCGACAAAGAGTACGACACCAACGTCAGCAATGGCGGCATCGTGTACGGCGATCCGCGTAATTTCTCTGTCTCTGCGACGTATCGTTTTTAATCAAAATTTAGGGTGCGTGTCATGCGCACCCTATAATACCCCCGTGAAATCACCTTAAGCTGGCTTTTTTATGGCAGCCCGTATTTCTTCTGATTACCCTCCAGACCAATAAATTCCAGCGTCATGATGTACTCCTCTCAGCAGAAAGGGCGGATTTGCCCACGGAAGTGAAAATGGCGTCGTCCTGCGGCGTATGAATGCGGCCGCACAGCACGTTACGCAGGTGACGTTGTAACGGATGGTGGCGCGTCAGCGCATGATTACCGATGCTTTCCACCATCAGCTGCACGCTGCGAATGGCGTTTTCGGTCACCACCTGTTTGATTTGCGCGGCATGTCCGCTGGCAACGTGGCCTTGGGCAGCGCTGCTCAGCAGAGTTTGACTGGTAAACAGCAGCGTATCGATGCGGCCAACCAGCTCCTGGAAGCGTGGCAATGATGCCAGCGGTGCGCCAAGATTGGCCGGCACGCGCTGCTGCAAAAAGGCGATAAACCAGTCGCGTGCGCTATGCGCAATGGCGTCGTACAACGAACCGAGCAGCACCGCCATCCACAGCGATTCCTCTTCGTTGAGGCCGGGTCGCGGCGTGCTCCACGGCGCGACGTTGACCGCGTGATCGAGCGGGATCAGCACCTCGTCCAGCACCACTCGATGGCTACAGGTGCCGCGCATGCCGAGGTGATCCCACTCATCAATAATGTGGATGCCGGGCGCGTTGGCCGGCACCAGATAGCCGCCGACCAGCGGATCGGCATCGTCGCTGCTGGCCCACACCAGAAACCAACTCAGTCCATAGCTGCCGGTGGAGTAAATCTTCTCGCCGCTGATGCGCCAGCCTTCAGCGGTGCGGCGTGCGCGGGTGGCGGGCAATCCGCCGCGCGCGGGCGTGCCTAATTCGGGTTCGACGCGCAGCGCATTGATCAGCGCACCGTCGCGAATCACGCTCTCCGCCACCCTGCGGCGCACCGCGTCTGGCCAGTTTGAGCTGTCGTCGAGGCGACGCGTGTTGAGATACTGCATGATGAGGATCAGCGCTGCAGAAGGTTCGCCGCGCGCCACGGCCTGGATAATCGCCTGGCTTGCCAGCAGATCGCCGCCGCTGCCGCCCGACGCCGTCGGCAATACAAAATGCAGCAAGCCATGCTGCCGCAACACGCTAAAAGCGGTTTTAGGAAATTCGCCGCTGCGATCAACCTCTTCAGCGTCTTTTTCTAAGGCCTGAATAATCACCGGCAATATTTCAGCCAGAAAGGGCGGGTTATTTGCCATGCGTTATTAATCCCCTTATTAAATCAGGCTTAATTGTTTCCTGTTCTGCCACCGCTGTAAAAGCAATAAACCGGCTATATACATGCGGAATCGGCATAATTCTGCCGCCGGTGGAAGTGTTAATTTGCAATGGCTGTTTCTGCGCGAGCCATTAATTAGGGTCAACACCTTCACCTGCATTTATTTTTGGGAGTCATTTAATGCCAAATAATTATTTAGTTTCCCGTCGGCATTTTCTGGGATATTCCGCCGCAGCGGCGATGGCGGCAACGTTACCGGGCCGCGTGTTTGCCGATGATCATATGGCGGGCATGCAGATGCCCGGCGATTTACTGCAAGATGGCCCCGGAAAATGGGCGCTGGCGAAGCCAACGCATGTGCGTCTGGCGGTCAATCTCAACGCCATCTGCCTTGCGCCGGTAGTGGTGGCCGATCAGCATAACTTCTTTAAAGCGCACAACCTGGAAGTGGAGTTCGTTAACTTCGGCAACTCCACCGAACTGCTGCTGGAATCCATCGCCACCGGCAAAGCCGAAGCTGCCATCGGCATGGCGCTGCGCTGGCTGAAAGCGCTGGAGCAGGGCTTTGACGTCAAACTCACCGCCGGCACGCATGGCGGCTGTATGCGCCTGCTGGCGCGCGATGGCGGGCCGACCACGCTGGAGCAACTGAAAGGCAAAACCATTGGCGTCACCGACATGGCGGGCGCGGATAAAAACTTCTTCTCACTGATGCTGAAAAAGCACGGCGTCGATCCCAATACCGATGTCGACTGGCGCGTGTTCCCGCAGGATTTGCTGCCGATGGTGCTGGAGAAGGGCGAGATTCAGGCCGCCAGCGGTTCCGATCCGGTGATGTGGCGCTTAACCCAGAAGCCAGGCTACCGCGAGATTGGCACCAACTTAATGGACGAGTACGCCAGACTGAGTTGCTGTGTGGTGGGCACGCGCGGCAGTTTGATTCGCGAGCAGCCGGAAGTGGCGGCGGCGATCACCCACGCGATTTTGCAGGCGCATGCTTATGCGGCCAAACATCCCGAAGCGATTGGCAGCGAGTTTAACGGCCAGGCACTCAACACCACGCCGCAAGAGATCGCCAGCGTGCTGAAAACACATACGCACGGACACTATTCGGTGGGGAACGCGTTTGTGAATGAGATCGACGTGTATGCGCGCGATTTAAAGGCGATCAACGTGTTACGACCGGAAACCGATCCGCTATTGTTTGCTAAGGGGATTACCAGCAACGTGCTGGTTTAAATTGAAATCGCGCCGCTACGAAGACATGCAGGATTCTGTAGCGGCTCGATTTATCGCGCATTATTTTCAGGCGATTTTCCTGGAGGTTTGCACGGCGCTCGCCAGCTTCAGCGATTCGGCTGGTACCTGATGCGCGAACAGCTGGGTGGTTAAATAACTGCTGCCGCCATCGGCCAGCAACACCACAATGCGCTTGCCACGGTTCTCCGGTCGCGCTGTAACCTGTTGTGCCGCCCACAACACTGCCCCGGACGAATCCCCCACCAGCACGCCCTCGCTCAGCGCCAGCTGCCGTGCCGCTGTATACGCCTGCCAGGTTTCCACCGCGATCACTTCATCGTAAACGCGGTGATCGAGATTGGCAGGAATACGCTCAGGCGTCTGGTTGCTGAACGCATGCACGCCGGTGATCTCCAGTGGATCCGGACGCAGTTCGCTCGGCTGTGAACCCACGCCCGGCTCCACGGCGATAACCTGTAATCCCGGATGCTGCTGTTTGAGATAGCGTCCGGTGCCGGAGAGCGTGCCGCCGGTGCCGACGGCGGCGATAAAGATATCCAGCTCGCCGCCGCTGTCGCGCCAGATCTCCGGCCCGGTGGTGCGCTCATGCACCGCCGGATTGGCCGGATTATCCAGCTGCAGCAGGAAGTGCACTTCCGGTTCCGCTGCGGTGACCTGCTCGGCCAGCCATTTGGTGGCGGCGACGAAATCGCCGTTGCTGGCATCGTAAAACGCTTTGAAGCCTTCAATGGTGCTGAACGGCACCACTTCGGCACCGTACGCCTGAATAATCTGGCTGCGTTCGATGCTAACGAAATCATTGATATAGACGCGGAACTTATAGCCTTTCGCCGCCGCAATCGCCGCTAACCCAATGCCGGTGTTGCCGCTGGTGGTTTCAACCAGCGTATCGCCGGGCTGAATAATGCCGTTGCGTTCGGCGGCTTCAATCATGCTGAGGGCGATGCGATCTTTCACGCTGTGATTGGGATTAAACAGTTCGAGTTTGGCGACCAAATCGGCCTGAATATCGTGTTGCTGTGCGTAGCGAGACAGGCGCAGCAGCGGCGTGTTGCCAATCAGTTCAGTGATAGAAGCAGAAATTTTTGCAGCCATAATCGACCTCATAAATAGATGAGATGAGCTTGAATGATTGCGCGATTAATCGCGCCGCTACGGATGGGTGCACATACCGTAGCGGCGCAATTTATTACGCAATGTATGTCGTTACCATTTCACCGCGCTGCGCTGCCATGACAACAGGCGATCGCGCACCAGGAATAGCAGGGAGATCAGCGAAGAGAACAGCAGCGCCATCACAATTAGCGCGGCGTACATATTGGCGTAAGCCGCCCAGCCTTGCGCCCACTGCAGATACCAGCCGAGCCCGGACTTCACGCCCATCATCTCCGCTGCCACCAGCACCGAGAACGACGCGCCCAAACCCATAAACAGGCCAACAAACAAGTGCGGCAGCGCTGCCGGCACCGCCACGCGCAACACGAGGAACAGCGAATTGGCACCGAGCGTGCGCGCCACATCGTAATAACGCGTATCAACGCTGGAAACGCCCGACCAGGTTAGCACCGTCACCGGGAACCAGGTCGCCAGCGCAATCAGAAATACCGCCGCCGAGAAGCTTGACGGGAAGAAGTAGAGCGACAGCGGCAGCAGCGCGGTAGAAGGCACCGGGCCAAGGAAGCGCAGAATCGGATGCACCCAATAACCCAAGCCGCGCGACCAGCCAATCGCTACGCCGGTAATAAAGCCGACCACGCTGCCGTAGATAAAGCCGAAGGCCAGCAGACGCAGCGAATTGAGCACGCTATCCAGCAGGCGCGGCCAATCGGTGGCATAGGCTTCGACCAGCGCACGCGGCGGGGCGAAAAACGGCGCCGGCAGCAGCGCCAGTTTGCCGGTGACGGTTTCCCACAGGCCGATCAGCAGCGCCAGCACAATCAGCCACGGACCGCTGCGTTTGAGCGGCGCGAGTAAGGTCAGTCGCGGGAACAGACCCGAGGCAATCGCCAGCCCGGTGAGAAGCAGCGCGATGGCGGCAAACAGCTCGTGCGTTTCATTGACAAAGCGCGGGGCGGCAAAACCCTGCGGCTTATCCGGCACCGCCACCATCAGCGCGACCAGCGCCCACCACAGCAGGAGTGCACCCCAAACCGCCGGTTGAAGGCGGCGCGGCACATCACGGTTGCGGGCAATCGTCAGGGTTTCACTGGCCATTCTCGTCTCCTTAACTCGACATGTTGCTCATGTGCGCCATGTTGCTGGCGTGCTGATGGGCGGATTCCGCCGGCAACAGCTCCGGCACATAGTGTTCGGCGAAGCGCTGCGCATCGGTATCCGGGCGGATCACGTTGATTTTTTTCAACTCATCGATATACACCGCCACCTCTTTGCGCAGCTGCACACCGGTGGAATGATGACTATGAGTGTGCTCTTTCAGCATCGCGGCGATATCCTCCACCGCGACGGAGCCAGGCACAAACGGCTGGAAGATTTTCGCCGTCTCTTCCGGATGTTCGGCGGTCCACTGCTGCGCATCGACAATCGCCTGGGTGATAGCACGCGCGGTGGCGGGATCGTCACGTACCAGCGAGCCGCGCAGGCCCAGCACACAGCAGGTGAGGTTGGCGTATTCGCCTTTCAGGTTGTTATCGACTTCCACCAGATCGTGCTGCTTCTTCAGCAGCCAGCCCTGCGGATCGTCGGTAGCCAGCGCCTGCACTTCGCCTTTGCGCAGCGCTTCGCCAAACAGGTCGGGCGGATATTGCAGCCAGTTGACCTGCTTATCGGGATCGATGCCCTGTTTCGCCAGCTGAATGGCGAAGAAGTTGCGAATCGGGCTGGCTTGATCGCTGACCGCCACCGATTTGCCCACCAAATCTTTCACATCGCGGATGCCGCTATTTTGCGGCGCGAGTAAACGCATGCAGCCGCCGTGCGTGCCGACGGTGAGATCCACATCAAAACCCTGCTCCAGCGGTTTCAGCCAGCGCAGCGCCATGCCGATGCCGCCATCGGCCTGGCCGGTGGCAATCGCCTGTAACAGCGCATCGGTGGGGCCGCTGAAGTTCACCGGCTCAACATTCAAGCCGTACTTTTTAAAGAAGCCTTGCTTCAGCGCCACCGAAATCGGTGACTGACACACTGCGGTTTGCCCCCAGGCCAGCTTGATGGTTTTGAGGGATATTTCGTCGGCAAACACGTTGCTGCTCAGCAACGGATTCACCGCCACGCCGGCACTAAAGAGACCCAGTCCGCGTAATAACGCGCGGCGGCTCAGAGAGAATTGTTGCAATGCCATCCTGTCTTCCTTGTAGATAAAGTTCACAGGCACTATGGCAAAGGCAATTAGCGCGACCAAATAACAATCCCGCATGACATCATGCAGTTTTTCATTATGAATATTTGCGGATAGGTTTGCCGAAATGGCTATTTCGATGTGGGAAAGGCGAGGCTTATGCTTTATTTCTTAGCAAATCAAGCAGGAGCGAAAATATGGCTACCACTTCGGCGGGCGTTAATATTGCGATTGAGAAGGTGAATCATCACTTCACCCTAGAAGGCGAAGATTTACCGGTGCTGGAGAATATTAATTTGCAGGTAGAGGCCGGTGAATTTGTCGCGCTGCTGGGGCCGTCCGGCTGTGGCAAATCGACGCTGCTGCGTTTGCTGGCAGGCCTCGAACCGCCCGCCAGCGGGTTACTGGCGGAGGAGGGCAAAGCGATCACCGCGCCCGATCCGTCGCGCGTGGTGGTGTTTCAGGATCCCACGCTCTATCCGTGGCGCACCGTCTATGACAACGTCGGTCTCGGTTTGCAGATTCGTGGGGAGAGCCGGCCAGTGCGCGAACAGCGTATCAACGCGATGCTGGATCGCGTCGGCCTCAGGCAGTTTGCCCGTGCCTGGCCACATCAGCTTTCGGGCGGTATGGCGCAGCGTGCAGCGCTGGCTCGCGCGCTGGTTAACGTGCCGCGTTTGCTGATCCTCGATGAACCGCTCGGCAAGCTCGATTCCCTGACGCGATTGCGGATGCAGCAGGAGATTGTTGATCTGTGGCAGGAGCAGCAGTTCACCACGCTGATGGTGACGCACGATGTTGAAGAAGCGTTGGTGATGGCGAATCGCGTGGTGGTATTCAGCCCAAGACCGGCGAAAGTGGTGGATGTGATTGAGGTGGATCTGCCGTGGCCGCGCCGTCGCGATGATCCGCAGCTGGTGGCGCTGCGCAGCAGGATATTGGATTTGTTGGGGGCGGATCGGGTAGCTGCGTGATGTGGGTCGCCATTCATGGCGACCTTCTGGCATTTAACCCTGCACGATCCGGCAACCGGCCAAAATATCATCCGCAGGTTGATACTCGCTGGTCTGAATCCCCGTCAATCCCAGCAGGGTGGAGAACAGATTATCCTGCGAATAACCCTGATGCGCCGCTTGTTTATCGACACAGCGTTTACTCACGCCATAACGCTGCTGGTAATCTGGTGACAGCCAAATCAGCATCGGCACATGTTTCTGCACATCCGGTGCAATCGCATACGGCATACCGTGCAAATAAGCGCCATTCTCCCCCAACGACTCACCGTGATCCGATAAATACACCAGGCTGGTGGTGTATTGATCCTGATGAGCCTTCAATACATTGATCGCCTTATCGACAATGTAATCGATATACAGAATGGTGTTGTCGTAGGTATTCACCAGCTGCTGTTGCGAACAATCCTGAATTTGATTGGTATCGCAGGTCGGCGTGAATTTTTTAAACTGCGGCGGATAACGGTTGTAATAGGTTGGGCCGTGACTGCCAATGGTATGCAGTACGATCACGCCGTTGCCTTTAAGGTTTTTAATAGAGTCCTCGATACCGTGAAATAATACCTCGTCATAACACTCCCCATCGTGACACATATTCGGCAGATTCAGGCTGGTCATATCCTGATGCGGGACGCGATCGCAGGCACCTTTACAGCCGCCGTCATTATCATTCCACAAAACCTGCACGCCGGCGCGTTGGATAATATCGAGCATGCCTTCCTGATGATCAGCGAGCTGATCGTCATAATGTGCGCGCGGCATATTCGAGAACATGCATGGCAACGAGACCGCAGTAGCGGTACCGCAGGATTGCGTATTGGGGAAATAAGAGACGTCATCTTTCGCCAGCAACGGCGTGGTTTCGCGACCATAACCATTAAGCTGGAAATTCACCGCGCGCGTGGTTTCACCCACCACCAAAATCGTCAGATTGCGCTTTGCACCCGCCAGCATCTGCGGCTTTTGTTTGGCATCTAAGCCAATTTTCACCAGCGGCAAATTGGCGGTGCGGCTGTGGTGATACCAGGAAAGTGTCGCCACAATGGAGTTCGACGGGCTGAGCGACTTGATCAGCTCTTTTTGGTTACGAAACAGCGAGGCGTAATCCTTATAAAAAAATGTCGCCACCAGGGCGATGCAGATGACCGACACCACAATTGACGCGGCGCGTTTGGCGATGTTTTTCCACAGAGGTTCGTTATGTTTAATTCGAATCCAGAATACCAAAAGGGCAGCGAGCAGGCCGCTGCAACCCAGCGTGATAATTAACTTAGGCGACAATAGAGCAAAGGACTCGGACGGTGTGGTATCCAGAATATTCACGATCATCGAGCGATCAATAACAATGCCGAAGGTCCAGATGAAATATTGCGCAGCCGCCGCCACTAATACGAACAGCGCAAGAATAAACCGGTCAAGCCAAACAAAAGAGGCGAGCGTGGCGATAATATTGATCACGCTAAATGCCACCAGCGGCATTGAGACGAAGACGAATATCGTGTGCAGCGTATCAAGCGGCATCGCTGCAATCACCTGACGATAAAAGGCAATATTCAGGAACACCGCAATATAAATTGAAAATAGCGAAATAAACGTCAGCCGACTTAGCGTCGGTCTTTTGCGCAGCGAAAACGTCATTGGTCCATCCGTAACAGTGAAGATGGCGCCAGATTAAGAAATGAAGGTTAAGTCAACCTTAGGCTGAATCCTGTCAGGCAGATTTATCTTTAAACAGCATCATTGCGGCTGACCGTGGTGAACAATAATTCGCGCAACCAGCGATGCCCGGCATCGCGGTGCGTTCTTTCGTGCCACGCCACGGTTTTGGTGAAGCCCTGAATCTCCAGCGGCGGCGCGAGCTTCCCATCGCATTCAAAGCCGCATCTGTGACGCCGTGAAAATTCCCGCCGAGATAAGACACCTGCGCGTGATCCTGTTCGCAGGAGTGGTTAACGTAAGATTTCCAGGGTGGGGCAGCGATGATCGTCTGGACGTGCTGCATGCATGGTTGATCGAAGATCTTTCCGATAATCGCGTGCGCATCCTGAAGCAGAAAACGCAAAACGGCAAACCGGCGGTTGAGCCGTCAAAAGCGCAGGCGAACCCGATTATTAACGGCCATCAGGATTGGCGTTTGGTCAAACTTGCCACGCGTGTCCATATTCATCAAACACCTATTGCGCGATAAATCGCGCGGTGATTAGATAATATTACTAACGTAATTTCATCACTTCCTCCTGCGTCAATCCGTTTTAATCCTCTATCTCCTTGAATAGAAGAAATTCTCCACTGAGGTCTAAAGTCATCGGCATTGCTGCCGATACAAACCTGTGAATTTTTTTTATCAATTAGCCTCAACCATTAATCATTGTTTCCTCCGCACGACAGAGGATTTTTCAATCAAGGATTTGATGTGAATTTACCCTTTTCTAAAAAAGCTGCATCCGTGCTGATCGCCGCTTCTCTGGCTTCCAGCTGCGCCTCAATGAATGACTTTGCTCGTGATTACGGTACCGCTGCCGGTTGTATCGGCGGTGCCGCACTGGGTGGCGGCATCACTTATCTGGTGACTCACGACGCCAGGAAAGCCCTGGTGGGTGGACTGGCAGGCGGCGTAGCGGGATGCGTGGTCGGGAACGTTTGGCAGAATCGTGAACAGGCTCTGGCTAAAGTCGCCGAGGAAGAAAAAATTCGCATCAGCACTCAGGCGCTTAAGGCGCAGGAGAACAGCAAGCAGGAGCCGGTTGGGATTGTTGCACAAGTTGAGGACGGTACCATGTTCGCCATCGACAGTGCAGAACTGACCAGCAGCGGCATGCGTCAGGTGCAAAAAATTGCCACAGCGATGAAAGGCGGCCAGCAATCCTCCAACGATGTTTTGCTGGTGGTGGGACATACGGACGCCACGGGCAACGCCGAACACAATCAGCAACTTTCTGAAGCGCGTGCCCGCAACGTTGGGCTAGTACTGGAGCAAAGTGGCATTAAAGCCAGCCAACTCTATTTCCAGGGTGTGGGTTCCTCACGTCCACTGGCGGATAACGATTCCCTTTCGGGTCGGGCACAAAACCGCCGGGTTGAAATCGTGGCGTTGGCGAATGAAGCACTGTTACGCCAACGCCTGGCTCTGGAAAGCAATAACCCACTGTATTTGCGCCACAGCTCTGCTGCTGAAAATACGTTGGCGCGTACTTCAACCGCCAGGGCGGCACCACGTATAGCGAGCAAGAAGGCTGCGACTAAAAACGCTGAAGTAAAAGCGCCGGAAGTGGTGACCCAACCCACTCAAGCCATTGCTGAGAGCAATCCCGTTAACTTTGTCGATTTTGGTGGCAAGCCCACCAGCGCACAGGTTACGGGTCTCGCCAGCAACTTAAAGCCGCTGTCGCAAGGTTTCAGCCTGATTAGTCAGGCGCAGGCCAGCAGTGTCAGCGGTAGCTGTCTCACCGATCTTCCCCGCGTCAGTGGGCTGGCTAAGAATTTAGCCAGCGGTAAGGCGATCGATCAGCATGATACGCGGGAATATCTGCCCAATATGAACGGGCGCGCGTGGGCTGGATTGGTGAATGGCAACCTGGTGACATTGACGCCAGTGTTTGTTCTCAAGGAGGGTGCCGTGGTGACGCAAAACCCTCAAGTGCTCATCACGCCAAACTATGCGCAGGGCAACCGCAAGGCGCTACAAGGCATGGCAAGTGTCGCCAACAGTTGGGAAGGTGAAGACAGCATTCTTTACCGCGTCTACATCGCCGATGCCCAGCAACAACCGATCTCGTGCGTCGACCTCTTGCTGCCGAAATCGGGCAAGCCTGCGCAACAAGGACAGCTCTTTTATAGCAATCATCGTCAGCCGTGGCTGGCCAATTACGCTCCTCAGCGTGGATAAACGGATAACTCTCTTATGGAAATTTTAGATACCTTAATGCAGGCGATTGCCACCTACCGCTATATCTTCTGGCCGCTTTTCGGGCTATTGGCGCTAACACTTGGCGTGATCAAATGGTGGGATCAAGTTCGTTACTTCTTCCTCAACCTGTTTTGTTCCCTACCGCTGTTTGGCCACATCAACCGTTTGTCGCGTAGCCATGAATCTCGCCGTGCGGGCACCGGCGGACGTATCTGGCATCCGGCAGAAGAAGCGTTGTGTGGCAAGTTCTATCAGTTTCATAGCATCTCCAACCGCGATGCCGATTTTTATCTGCGCTGCGTTAACTATCTGAACAAAGTCGATGAGCGGGGCCGCAAACCGACCAGCGTGGTGTTGTGGTTATGCAGTATAGCCCTCGTCATTCTGGAAGCCTTTATCTTTGCGCTGGTACTTTCGCCATTCATTGCCAACAACATCTCTGCGAACCAGGCGGAGCTGTCGGCGATTGTGGTTTCGGTGCTGATTGGTGTGATTTTGGTGCCCGCAACGCATTTAATGGGCACGCAGTTACACAAAAATACGCTGCTGAGTAAAATCCGCTACTGGCATAAAGAAGCGCGTCTGGAAGGCCATGCGCAGGCGTTGGTTAAAGACAACCGCGTCTCACTGGAAAACAGCCGCATTGACGATGATGCGCCCAGCTATTTGCAAATGCTTAACCGAGTGAACCACGGTATTGGCGCAAAACCGCAATATGTACAAACGGTTGTGACGCTGCTGTTGATCGTCACCTTTGCGGTAGGTGCCTATTTCATTCGCGCGGCAACCATTAATGCCGCCGAAACCCAGGCCGTCAATGGCACGCCGTTCAGCCAAACCAGCGCGGCGAGCAACGCTTCACCTTTTGAGTTGCCACAGCAAGCGGTGGAAGATAATCAGCAGGCTGATAAGCAAGCGGCGCAAGAGGTCAGTGACAACCGCGTGTTCGCCTCCAAATTGACCTTCATTATTTTGTCGGTGATTTTCATTGGCGTGCAGATTATCGGTATTTTGATTGGTTATTACCGTTCTCTGGTCGGCATCGAATCGCGCCTGGCGGCGAAATATATTGGTAATTTTAGTAGCTCTGAAGAGTTTGCCGCGTGGTACGCCATGCGCCGTGAGCGCGTAGAGCGTGATGCGCAGGATAAACTGGCAAGCTTGCAGAATCGTATGGCGATGCAACGCGCCAGTAGCGCCAGCATTGCACAAACTGATGTTCGGACCTTCGACGATTACGTGCGCGGTAAGCAGCGCGATAAAGCACTGGCTGACGATCAGCATCAGCAATTTAACGCCACGCGCGCAACCGTTGCTCAAGAGCGACCGGTACATCAGCCAGAACCGGCTTTAGTATTTGAACCTACAACGCCAACACCTGCACCGGTGGCACTGCAAACGGCACCTGTTGCTAACGCCGATGAAAAGGCGCGCATCGCGGAGTTGGGCGATTTGACAGCCTTAGATGATGAAGAACTGCGTTTGGTGGCTGAGGATTTGGGTCTGCCAATGGAAGCACTGCTCAGTCGTCGTAAAGTGCAGCGCGTGCTTAATAAGGCCAGAGGGTAATCAGGTGAAGATCAGCAAATGGTGTTTGCTGCTGTTAGCCGGGGTGAGTGCCCTGGCGCAGGCTGCGGATCGCAACGATATCCCGAGCTGTTATGACTATGCCAAACTCAGTCAATATCGCCCGGCCAACAGCGGTCGTGAGCTGGTGGTGATTATTGATCAAACGGTTAAAGTGCCGCTGCAGATCAAAAATGCCAGTTGGCAGCAGATTATGCGTTTTAGCCAGCCCGGCGATCATGTGGTGCTGTATCAGTTCTCGGCGTTGTTGCAGAACAATTTCATGCAGCGCTTATTTGATGGACGTCTGGAGCCGCTACTCACGGACAAGAAGATCCGCGACAATCAAGGCATGGAGAGTTTGAAGAACCTCGACAAATGCCTGAGTGAGCAAAAGCAATATTTCGCGAGCGCAATGGGTGGGTTGATGGCAAAAAGTTTCGCTGAGAAGGGCGATAACATCGCTAAAAGCGAGATCCTCGATAGCCTGAAACGCATTAGTCACGATCTTGAGCAGGATGAAAACGCGTCACGCACTCTGTTTCTGATCTCCGATATGTTGGAAAACAGCGCTTTTGATAGCTTCTATCGCAATAACGCGCTGCGTTTGCTTTCGCCTGAGAAAGCGTTGCAGCAGGTTAAACAGCAGAATTTGTTAGCGGATTTTGCCGGCGCTAAGGTATTTGTCGCAGGTGCAGGATTGATTGATACCGACGCGAAAAATAATTATCGCTCAGGCAAAATCATTCAGCAGCTTGAGATATTCTGGCGCGACTATTTTACTGCGTCTAATGCAGAGTTAGTAAGTTTTGGTGCACCGGCGTTGAATGTAGATTTGCAATAAATTATTCAGAAACGATGTATTCACTGCCTCAACGTCTGGCCAGGGCAGTGAATATGAGTCGTGACTTCGTTACCATAATGGTTTTAGGGTGGATTACCCATGTTCATCTGCTCACCGTTGATCTGGGTAAAGCGCTTTAACATCTCCCGCATCTGGCATTGAAAGAATGTGTGCATATGGCAAGGTCCGCTATGAGTGAGGAGCGGAAGTTCATAATTTTTTCGACAATCTTCTAAGCGGTTATGCTAGAAATAAACAGCTACAAAGGGAATGGACATGACATTGTTTGAAGAATGTAAGGAATTGCTCAAGGCAGATTTTGATGTTGTGGAAGGAGATGATTTGAGCATGGTAATGGATATTTTTCATCAATATCCATGGCATAGCGGTAAAATTATGTGGCATGAAATGGAATTCAGCGATCATGAAATTACTGATGAGATGTTTAATGGGGGCGGCTTAGGTAATGAAACTGTATTTGTCATAGCGGATGATGCTAATGTGCCTGTGTTCAAAACGCATCTACAACTCATTGTCGATAATATCTACGATGTTATCTCCATATCATCTAATGTCTTTATATTTAATGATAATTTAATGATGCAACCATTATTTCCTCACGATTTTATACGGTTTAGTTTGCGAAAGTGATTCGCTGAAGTTCTGGCCAGAACCCCGCATATTAGTACATTCCGATGTTAGCAATGTCTGCTTTTAGCACGTAGCTGACCATCGGACTGAACTGAAGGTCCGCTGCGAACGAAAGCAGGCGTAGTTTTCAATTGCTGATTCTTTTATTTAATATCCTAACGCACGATTGACTTGCTCATATTGATACCCGTTACTCCAAAACCGCTGCTCTCGTATACATGGAAAGCACGAGCATTATCTCCAGCTACGCGTAGTCTAATCTCTTTAAAACCCTTATCCTGAAGATCCTCTTCAAAAGCGCGAAGAGCCTGTTTACCCAATCCCCCTCCCTGAAGTGAATTAAAAATATGAAAATCATAGATAAATACTGTGCGCATTGCCGCGTCTGGTTTGTACCAGAGATAGCCTACGTGCCTCTCAAATACATCTAATTTCGCGAAAATGGACAGTAAAATTTGCCCGTGCGTATTCACTCCTTCCGCAAGCAACTTTGATATTTCCTGCCTGGCCATCGTTAGAGAATCACTTTTAGACATTCTATAATTTGACGCTATCTCAATTGCATAATCAGGAATAAAATATTCCAGATAAGCAGAGTACTCTTCTTCTGTCATTGAGCGAAACGAGACCATCTTTTAATCCTTATTGAGGAAGTCATACAGACAGAAAGGGCCATACTAATAGCGCCAATACCAGTGTAACGTCAAATTATTCGTTTATGGAATAACAACACTTCCGATCGATTACATGAAAGTGATACTCAATGTCCGCTTCTGGCTGTGAGTTCAATGGGTCGATGCAACGCTATCCTTAATCGAAGGGGGACGTTGCCATGAAACGAAGAACGCGTATTAACTACACGCCGGAACAGAAAGCGATTATCTGGGACAGATATAAGCAAGGTGATTCCTTGCATGATATCGCCAGAATGTTCGACAGATATCATTCTTCTATTATGCCCACTATCCACCAGACTGGTGGATACCGCCCCCCTGTCCGAAAGCGTCATCCGTTAGCGCTTTCACTTTATGAAAGAGAGGAAATATCCAGAGCGCTGGTAGCAAAAATCAGCATCAGGGCGATCGCAAACAAACTCTCGAGAGCCCCCTCAACGATTAGCCGGGAGATCAAGAGGCACGGTGGTGCAAAACAATACCGTGCATCAAAAGCGGATACTGCTGCGTGGGAAAATGCTCTGAGACCAAAACCTTGCAAGCTAATTGAAAGACCAACACTGTGTAAAATCATCGCAGAGAAGATGCATCAGGACTGGTCGCCGGAACAAATCACCGGTTGGCTGAAACGCTGTTATCCGGATAATCAGGAAATGCATGTGTCACACGAAACGATATATAAAACGCTTTTTATACAAACCCGAGGTGCATTAAAAAAAGAACTGCAGCAATGCCTCAGAAGCGGAAGAGTCGTGCGTAGATCCAGAACATCATCGCTTAAAGGGAAAGGATTAGGGTCA
This sequence comes from Pantoea sp. SS70, assembly GCF_029866845.1. Classification (NCBI taxonomy): domain Bacteria; kingdom Pseudomonadati; phylum Pseudomonadota; class Gammaproteobacteria; order Enterobacterales; family Erwiniaceae; genus Pantoea; species Pantoea sp. SS70. The sequence continues at coordinate 662,797 of NZ_CP117200.1, forward strand.
ATCCCGAATACGATCTCTATCAGCGAAAGGCCACCTGAAGCCGCCGACAGAGCCATATCAGGTCACTGGGAAGGTGACCTGATCCAGGGCTCTAAAAACTCCTATATCGTCACCCTCGTAGAACGTCATTCCCGTTTTGTTATGCTGGCCAGGATCAGGGACAACAAGACCATAACGGTTATATCTGCACTCATCAAACAAGCCCGGGAATTACCTGCTGAGCTTTATAAAACATTAACATGGGACCGGGGTGCTGAAATGACTAACCACACCCGGTTTACTGTAGCCACAGATATCCAGGTTTACTTCTGCGATCCCCAATCCCCCTGGCAACGCGGCTCCAATGAAAATACAAACAGATTGCTTAGGCAGTATTTTCCAAAAGGAACTGACCTATCGGTTCACAGCCAAGAAAGACTAAACAGCGTTGCCAGACAGCTCAACGAAAGACCGAGAAAAACGCTAGACTATGAATCACCCGCAGAGCGTTTTAACCAATGTGTTGCATCCATCAGTTGAACTCACAGCACGAAGCGGACAAGCTAACTGAGTCGAGGTCGCTATGAGCGAAGAGCGGACTTTTAGTCAAAAAGATCCCCGTTTTTGCTTAGCTGAACATTGCCTATATGCGAAACGCTTGCACTGGCAATTTCAGAGAGTGCCAATTACTATCCAGAATCTATGGATATGAACATTTTGGGCTTTATGCCAGCCTTACTCCCTGTTGCCCTGTCTCCCGGAGCGAGCTTCACTCTCGTTATGAACAGTGCTCTGACAGGAGGTAACAAAGGTTTATTTAGAACCCTCGCCGGAACCGCTCTGGGCATATATACCCATGCAATTTTTATAGGGTTTGGTATCACGGCAGTGCTCATCTCGTCGTCAGCAGCGTTTGCTGTGCTTAAAGTAACCGGAACTGTCTATCTGCTTTGGTTAGGCGCGATGCTTATCCGGAGAGGGATAGCGGTAAATTCAGGCGGGTTTACTGGTGCAAAGCATTCCGTGACTTTAAAAGAGGCTTGGCTGGCTAATGTTTTGAACCCTAAAGCCATCCTTTTTTATTTGACGGTCGTTTCACAGTTCGCAGGCGCGAAGGGTGGCGTTTACAACTACCTTATACTGGCATCAGTTCATATAGTGGTTATGAGTATCTGGCTTTTTGCAATCACTCAAACGCTCATATTCTCAGCCAAAAAAACTAACCCGCGAATGCTGAAAAAGTACGTCAACATTGTCGGCGGGATAATGCTCATTGCTTTTTCTCTGCACAACCTTATCTATTAACTCCATAGAAATACCGTTGTTCCTGATGGTCTCTACGGCCCGCAGGCCAGAGGCCGGCAAAGGCAAATTCCCGGTCAGGGGCTTCCGCGCTTGATACCATCCAAAAGACTTCAGATGTCTTCATGGTCATTTCCGGCCCATCCTCTGCATCCAGCTCTTTTCCCAGCGAGGAGGCAAGGGCAACGATGCCTTTGCGGCGGCCCACAAGTAACAGAATGTGGTTCTCATTTAGCGGCATGTCAGGCGTAACGGCGATGACTTTATCGCCGCGTTTCATGCGTTCAACGGTAACCGGGAAAGTGGGTTAGCTAACGCTCTAATCTGAGTAATGCTCCTGCTCGCGGCCGCTCCTGCCAGAAACACCCGACCTATCAGTTCAGATAAAGCAGGCATCTGTCTTGATGCCGGTATGATTACACCATGCATCAGTTCCTGTTCAGCTTTTATTGCGTCTTCACGAATAGAGCGCCCCATAATTTTGGCAAGAATGTTAACGCAGATAATGATGGCACCCAGGGAGCCGAAGATGTATGTCACCGCATATCCCACCGCGACATTCCCCTGCATCTGCTGGAGCTGTGCTGGATCAAGTTCAGTTTTGCGATGGCGACCGCAATTCTCTTGTCCAGCGCAAATATGCGCCCAGTTTGAATTTACCAATCCACGTGCCTACAGCGTGAGAAAGAAAAAGCGCCAGCTCCGGTGATAATCGAAAAACTTCATGAATCAAATCCATAGAAATATATCCTGCAGAGAAAATTCTTAGGACTCAGGCATATTTTTCTGCCTGAAGAGTGATTATTCAGTTAGAAGAAACGTCAGCGTTTGATGCTTATCTCAGGGTAGCTTTATAATTTACTTTCGCAAATTAAAAATCCTAAGAAACAGGTTTAAGGTAGTGCAAAATACTGATAAGTAGTCTAATTTTAATCGTTACATTTTGAAGGCGAACCGGCAATTTATTACATACGGTTAACTTTTTTATTCATTTTTCGACTGAGTCAAACTATTAAGCATTATAAAATGGTTAATCATTATGGAAAACTCATGCAAAGTGGCTATATTATTCCTAAGCAAATGACTTGTATCTGTCATCTAAATGCTAATATTATGTAAATAATTGATATGCAAATGCTTGCGCATTGTTTCATAACATGCTCACCGCGTAACGCTACAGTATTTAGATTACGCGGGTGCAGCAAGTAACATTCCACACTACGCCACTCTATCGGAAAATATGAGGTCGTTATGTCAAGTGAATCAGTTAATGATATATCAAAAGACTTATCCGCCTTTGTAGGGACGCATTTTGTCTATACCTATGATAATGGATGGAAATATGAATGGTATGCGCGTAATGACAATACGTGTGATTACAGGATTCATCAGGGGTTGGTAGGTGGTCGTTGGGTGACAAATCAAAAAATGAATGCCGTGCAGTTCGCACCTGGCATTTATAAAGTCGACTGGCACGAGCCGACAGGAACCTGTGTGAGCCTGTTATTTGATATTGAAAGAAAGATCATTCATGGCACCATCTTCTTTCCTCAGTGGATTGCAGGTGAAAATCAACATCCTGAAAAAACAATTTGTTATCAAAATGAGTTCATTGAGGATATGCATCGCTTCCGCGATGAAGGACCGGCATATCCCTATGTTGTGATACCCGAATTTGCCAGGGTCACGTATATGAAAAATGAAGGGCCTGATAATGATGCTGTTATTAATATGCCCCCAGGTCAACTTCCGGACAATTTCTTCGATGGGAAATAATTAATTCCGGACATTACTGCTTTATTACACTGACACCTCAAAGCCAATTCATTTGGACGCTGAGGTGCCGAACAGAGTAGTAGAGATTTTAAGTGAGCGGAAGAGCCAGGAAACCTCGCTACTTTTTTCAGGCCAGCCAAATGGTTCATCTGGCCTTTATTTAAACGTCTTTAATAAGGGAAGTGGTCAGCTCAGCGCGACCCTCACTTTTAGTGCAATCACCAGCGCGGCAAAACACATTATGCAACCCGCGGTAATGAAAACACCGGTTACGCCGCTGAGACCAAAAAGTAATCCTCCCAACGCAGCACCCGCAGCAATTGAGGATTGAACTGCTGCGACTACCATGCCGCCAGCGGTTTCAGCCTGATCGGGAACGGAACGCGCTACCCAGTTTGACCACGCAACGGGTACGCCACCAAATGCCATCCCCCACAATGCGACGAACAACATCAATCCTGCTTCCTCAAGTGGCAGCAAAATCATGCTTAATGCCGCTAAACCAACAAGTGCTGGCATCAGTATCAGGGTAAGACGCAGGCTTTTCTCCATCAGCCACCCGGCCAGCAGCGTACCGATAAAATTAGCGACGCCAAATCCAAGCAGTATCAAAGACAAACGATCCACATCAAGTTGAACGATATTTTCAAGAGCCGGACGAATATAGGTAAACAGCGCATATTGACCCGTATGGGCAATCACACACCCCGTCATTCCCACCGCAATGCCTGGGCGGCGGAGTAAATCCATGACAGATGCCGTAATCATCATTTTACGCGGAGCCATCCCAGGAAGCGTAAACAGCTGGAAAAGCAGTGTCAGCAGGCCAACTGCGGTTGCAGCGATAAAAGCACTACGCCAGCCATAAAGCCCACCTAAATAGCTTCCCAGCGGGATCGAAACCACGGTACCGACAGCAATACCGCTAAAAATAATAGAGAGAGCACGCGGGACGCTTTTTGCAGGGACCAGCCGCATAGCTACGGCAGCAGTCATACTCCAGAAGCCTCCCAGCGCGATGCCTAGCAAAATGCGCATGACCAGCAGAACAGCCAGACTGGAGGAGAGTGCGACAAGCAGGTTGGAGGCGATCATCAGCACGGTAAAACCAAGCAAAACAGCTCGGCGATCATAATTACGCGTCAGCCGGGGAACCATCAGACCCGCAAACAGGGCCACCACAGCTGTCACCGTCACAGCCTGACCAGCAAGCGCTTCGGTTACACCAAGATCCGCGGCCATGGGTGTTAACAGGCTGGCAGGAAGATATTCTGCAGTCAGCAAGCCAAACACGCCCATCGTCAGTGAAATAACGGCCATCCATGCGGATTCTTTGGGTTCCGCACTGTTCAAACTAACGGATGCAGCTTCAGTTGCTTCGTTTCTCATAACACACTCTTTTTTTGGAGAAAAAATGATAACTCCAAGTCTAGAGTTGAGCCGCTGGACGATCTATGATGCCACATCCTGATTTTTTACCCGAAACTCCGGTTATGCATGTGAATAAACACTTTGCCTTGTCATCCGAACTTATCAGTGAATTGCTGCTGGAAATGCGTCTGCGTGGCGTGCAGTATCGTCGTTTACAGACGGGCTCTGAGTTTGGCGTCGGTTTCAGCAATAGACCCGGACATGCCTATTTTCATTACATCGCAGTGGGTACTGCTGTGCTGCGCACACACGATGGTACGTTGCACGAACTGAAAGCCGGGTGCATGGTATTCATGCCGCAGGGCGAGGAGCATCAGCTTTTATCGGATGTCAGCTGTTCATTTCAACATATCGACACGTTCGGCTCTGCTCCTTTAGGCGAGGCCGTCAGCGGAATTAATACCTGCCCGAGTTCGCATCCAACACCCAGCACAGTTCTGTTTTATGGCTGTATGGAGTTCGATCTTGGTGGAATGCAGGGCCTGGGTAAACTGATGCCGCAAGCCATCGTGGTTGAGGCAAATGAACAGATTTATCCGGGGCTGGTTCCCGTTCTGGGCGCGATGAAATCTGAAATCTGTTCCGGACGCGCGGGCTTCGCGGGCATTCTGGCACGCCTCGCAGAAGTGGCGGCGGCCATGATTGTGTGTGGATGGATTGAAAACGGCAGCGAGAACGCCGCTGGTCTGATCGCTGCGTTACGTGATCCACGACTTGCCCGTGCCATTCTGGCCATTCATCGTGATACAAGCCGGGAGTGGTCTGTTGCCGAGCTTGCTGCCCAGTCGCATGTATCCCGTTCTGTTTTTGCTGAACGCTTCAAATCAATCATCGGCATACCTCCGCAGCGCTATGCAAGGGAAGTGCGAATGCGCATCGCGGGTCACTGGATTACTCACGATAAGATCTCAATTGACACCGTAGCGCTTCGCCTCGGCTATGCCTCGCAGGCAGCGTTTAGCAGAGCGTTCAAGCGCATTAATGGGTATCCGCCGGGCGCTATGCGTCAGCGAACAGCGAGAGGCGTTAATACAGTAAGTGAGTGAATGCTATTATTGTCATTTGCTGGATTGAATGTAGAAGACCGTAAAAACTGAGCGGAAACGACTTTTCATCATTCTACGGATCGCAAATTTTGCAATGTCTACTTCTGGCACAAAGTTGCTGGTTGTAAGAAGCGGCTGTCTGTAATGAGCAAAGAACTGACATCTCATTTACAGATGCTGGTAGTTTTGAAATTACGCAATCAAGCAAGATGATTAATTCTGATCTGACTGACTTTGTCACTAAACATTCTTTCCGAATATGCTTTTTCGTCCATGTAGGAAAGCACGATTTTTACGATGCGATAACGAATCTTAAAATCAGGAGCCTGGGATTCTAAATTGAAGTCAAACGAATTTGTGTTTAACGGAATAATGAATATGTCATGCTTAAAAAAAATGTATAGTGGGTCTTCCCCAGTAATGGGGATATAATCGACAGTTCTACATTTTACGTTACTTTACTCATGCTTCTAGTCGTGTCAGGAACCTGGGCTTCTAAATTGAAGTTAAACGAATTTACGTTTAAAGGAATAACGAATATGTCATGCTTAAAAAAATATGCATATGCCCCATTTATATCACTACTTTATGGTGTTTCAGCAACGGCCTCACCAGATTTGATGTATGACATTGATAAGAGGGACTATTCGGTGTCAACAGAGGTAACGCCACAATTTTCCTGGGATAAAAGTGAGTCTCAAGGTGATAAAACCCAATATTGTCTTACTCCTCGCGATCCAGGATGCAGCAAAATGTGGCATGAGGAAAAAGCGAAGGATTATTCCTGGTCCACAGAGGTAACGCCAAAACTATCTTGGGAGAAAAGTGAGTCTCAAGATGATAAAACTCACTATTGTCTTACCCCTAGCGATCCAGGATGCAGCAATATGTGGCATAAGGAAAAAGCGAAGGAGTATGACGAGCGGAGGCAGCGTTCCCAACAAAAAAGGCTTTATAATTAACATAAATGATCGTTCAAAAGCTCATATTCAGTTTTCCATAGTGGGATATTACGCCTGGCTTGTAACGTTCTTAATAGTTAGGCTGATAATATTTGACGATTCATTTCTTGAGAATTTTTTGCAGCTTATTTAGAATGCATCTAAAAATCGCACCAAACCGCCTCGTATTCATTTACTGATTCGCGAAATATTATGAATTGGACAGAATAACTTGAGCGTCCAAAGTCAGTTCCTTTTGGGAATATTGTCTGACCAGCTTGTTCGTATTTTCATTTGAGCCACGCTGTCAGGGAGATTGAGGACCACAGAAATAAATCCAAATGTCTGTCGCTACCGTAAATCGAGCGTGGCTGGTCGTTTGGCGCCTCGATCCCATGTTAGTGTTTTATAAAAGCTCAGCTGGTAATTCCGCGCTTGTTTGATGAGTGCAGATACAACAGTTATGGTTTTGTTGTCGCTGATTTTGGACAGCATAACAAAGCGGGAATGGCGTTCAACGTGGGTGACGATATAGGAGTTAGTAGACATCTCTATGTTTGGTCGGGTTAAATATGGCTAATTCGTTAAATAACCTTGATCCCGAGCTAAGTTGATCACACCTGCACTACAACCCATATTCCTCGCGCAACAACCCAAACAGCCAATCGTTATGCCACGCATTTCTCAGCCAGTAACTTTCTCGCAGTTCACCTTCTAATACAAAACCGACTTTTTCCAGCAGTCGCCGTGAGGGCGTATTGCCTGCGGTGACGGTAGCGCTTAGGCGTCGAATGCCGCCGTCGCTGAATGCATAGTCACAAATCGCGCGGAGCGACTCGTGCGCATAGCCTTTGCCTTGCGCTTCAGGTGCGAACAGAAAGCCGACTTCGGCGCAGTCATTTTCCCTACGAATATAACCGCTGACGCCGAGGCGATTGCCTGACTGTTTTTCCCGCACCACCAGACACAGCCAATGCGCGCTGAATGGCGACCAGCGCGGCAATCTTGCTGTAAAATCGGCGTGAATTTTTTCATCGGATTTTGCATCGGCGACGTAATGCATGACGTGAGGCGAGAGCTGGAGCTGACGGAAGAAGTCCCAGTCGTCTTCCGCGATCTGCGAGCAAGTGAGTCTGGGCGTGTCGAGATGCAGGTTAGCGGTCACTTTTCACCTTTAGAATTCAGATTACTCCACAACGATATTTTACAACGCTCATAACGTAGCGGCGCAATTTATTGCGCATTATCAGGGTGGGTGCGCAATCGCCATCACAGTGCGCGATAAATCGCGCCGCTACGGATACATGCAAAACGTGATTATTGCTGGAACCGCAACGCCACACCAAACGCCTGCTCGGCACCAACAATAATCGCCGACTCTTCTTCGCGGAACGGCACATCACCGAGCAGCAGGCTGGCTTTCACTTTGCGCAGATCCGAGGTGCGCAAACTCAATCCGGCCATGCGCGCGCTGCCGTCGTAATCAATCGGCAATCCGGCGAAGCGCTGCGTAACGTATTCCGCGGCGGCAAAGCGTACCGTTGCCACGCCCGCTTTGAGCACAAACGCGCCTTCCTGACAGGCGGTGAGTTTATCGGCACCGAATAAACGGCTGTAGGGCTGAGCAGCGGCGGCGGGATCCTGCGCCACCACCACGAATTCGACGATATCGCTCACGCCATTCGGATGGACGCGCCACGCGTCCTGCCACACCGAATCCGGCGTGTCGTGCTGACAAAAGAAGCTGCGGCCGTTCGCCACCAGCGACGGGCGCAACCGCACGGTGCGGAAGCGTGCTTCCTGTTCGGTGCCGTCCGGCAAAGTAACGGGACGGAAAAAGCTCGCCGGCAGATCGCCGTCGATGTCCTGGCTCTCCAGATAGCGCCACACCGCATCGGCATCCTCGGTTTTCCACACTAATCCGCTGAGGCCAATCGGCGACTGCCACAAATCCTGGCGCAGATTGCCGCGCCCAGGCTCAAACCCCAACAGCTCCAGATAGTTATCTCCAAAAATCGCCAGATGATTACTGGAGCCGAGCGAATGATGGCCGCGCTCGGTCAGCTGAAATCCCAGGCGACGAAACAGCGCGCTGGCGTCATCCAACTGGCTGGCAACGTTGATCACCACATGGTCGAGACGTGGAACAGGTACAGAAATCGCCATCGCTTTTCTCCTTGCTCTCATGGTCACGATGCCAGCGCCTGTTGTTGGCGCAGCGTCAGCAGCGCGCGCTGGGCCAGCTCGGTAAAGTAATGCACCGCCGGTTCCAGCATCGCTTCATCCGGATCGAATCCGGCGTGATGCAGGCCAAATTCACTGGCGCTGCCGATGCTGACGAACGCGCCCGGCAGCTGCTGCAGGTAGAAGGCAAAGTCTTCGCCACCCATCTGCGGCGTGCCGACTTGTGTTTGATAGCCTTGCTCTGCGGCCAGATCCAGCGCGAAATCGGCCCATTGCGGGGTGTTGACCAGCGAAGGCGGACCTTCCTGCCACACCAGCTCCACCTGTGCGCCAAATCCGGCGGCGATCCCGTTTATCAGCGCATCAATTTTCTGCGGGATTTGTGCGCGAATCGCCGCATTATGGGTGCGCACCGTGCCTTCCAGCTCCACCGTTTGTGGCAGCACGTTCCAGCTGTTGCCTGCGGTAAAGCGCGTCACGCTGACCACCACCGACTCCAGCGAACTGAACACGCGGCTCGGCAGCGTTTGCAGCGCGGTGACGATGTGGCTGCCAATCACGATGCTATCAATGCCTTCATGCGGACGCGCGGCGTGCGCACCTTTGCCGTTGATAGTGATCTGGAAACGATCGACGTTGGCATAATAGGCACCGCCGCGCGTCCGCAGCGTGCCGGTTGGCAGATCCGGCGCATTATGCAGGCCGAAAATCGCCTGCACCTCTTTCAGCGCGCCCGCCGCCAGCAGCTGTTTCGCGCCGGTAAAAATCTCTTCGGCTGGCTGGAACAGAATGCGCACGCGGCCAGGCAGCTGGGATTCGATGCGTTGCAACTGCTGTGCGACGCCCAGCATGACGCTGCTGTGCAGATCGTGGCCGCAGGCGTGCATCACGCCCGGCTGCTGGGATCGCCATGCTTGATCGGTTTGTTCGTCGATGGGCAGGGCGTCGATATCGGCACGCAGCGCAATCAGCGGTTCACCGTGCCCGATTTCTGCCACGACACCGGTTTTCAAATCCAGCGGCAGCAGCTTGACGTTGAGTTCCTGCAGCCAGCGGGTAAGGCGCTCGGTGGTGGCAAATTCCTGATCCGACAGTTCAGGATGCTGATGCAGCTCGCGTCGCCAGCGCACCAGCTGTTGATGGGAAAGATCCGTCATGGTCATCCTTGTGTGTGTTCAGGTAAGAAAGGTTCGCCAAGCGTTAGCATCAGGCGATTTGCCCAGGCAAAGAAGGCGGCGGATTGAATCAGGTCCAGCAGCTCCAGCGTGCTGAATCCCTGATCGCGCAGCGCGTGCAGCTGTTTCAGGCTGGTGGCGGCAGGCGTAATCGATAAGGTAGCAACCAAATCGATCTGTGCCGCCCAGCGCGCCGATTGTCCGTGCGACAGCTCAGCGCCCGGCGCGACATTCAGCAGCTTCTGCACCGCCGGTTCATCTTTCGACAGCTGGCTGGCTTTGCGCGCATGCACCGAGGCGCAGTAGATGCAGCCGTTGACCTTGCTCACCACCGTGGCGGCGAGTTCTCGCTCGGCGCGTGAAAGTCCGCCTGCGGTGTAGAAGATGCCTTTATCGGTTAGCGTGCGCTGCTCGAGCAGCGGCTGATTGCGGCCCAGCAGGCGGAAGTAATCAGAGTCGCTGTGGCCGAATTTCGCCAGCGTTGCCTGCTCTTCAGCGCTAAATTCCTGCAGCGGTTTTGCCGCCAGCCAGGGTTCCCAACCCAATTCCTGTTGGGTAAAGGCGGTGAGGGCGGTTTTCCCGCTGACGGTGAGCTGCGCATCATGCCATTTACCGGCCACCGCATGTGGCTGCGACGCCGTCTCTTCGCCGTTGAGCAAACGCAAACCCGCAAGCAAGCGGCTCTGGAAGCTGACAAAGGCAATCAGCTGCGCCAGCGTGACGATGCCACGTGGCGACCATCCGGCAGTTTGCAGCGTCTCGATGTGCTGCGGCGCAGCATCGACCGGATGCAGGCTCAGCAGTTCCGCAAACGCCAGACCCGAAGCGAAGCGTGCGTTGTTAGGCTGATCCGGCTGGCGGTAATGCGCTTCGAGACTCGACGCGCCATGCCAGGCCGCGACCTGCGCGGCGAGGGCGAAACGTTCTGCTAACGGCAAATCCTCATCATCCTGTGAAAACAGCACGTCGTAGCTGCCTTGCGTGTGCTGGGTGGCGGCGTGACGTTCGGCGCGGGCTTGCGCCAGTTCAGACGCGGGGTCGATATCCGCCAGCGCGGCCAGTAGATCAAACGGTTGAGACATGAAATTCTCCTGTTAAGCGTGGCTTAGCGCACGCAGCGCGGGCGCAATATGCTCGGCAATCAATTCGATAGAACGCAGAATGTCGGCGTGTGGCGGATCGATGGAGTGCACCTGGAAGCTGATATCGGTGACGCGTTGCAGCGACGTATCGGCCAGCAGCGATTGCCGCACCGTGTCGGCATCGCCGAAGTGCGCATCCAGCTGACGCGCCTGTTCGTCCAGCGTGTTGCCAATCACGTGTCCCGATTCACGGAAATGCTGCGCCTGGCGCTGTAAGCCCGGCTCGGCAAGACGGCGCGCGTAGTCGTTGGAATCGGCCACAAAAGCGGTGCGCGATGCCAGAATGCGCGGCGCAATGCCTGCTGGTAAAGCCGCCAGATAGGCATCAATCATCGGGTTTTGTATCTGGTGGAGCGGCAAATCAGGCTGGCCCGCCGGACGCGGCTGGGTGCGCGACAGCATCAAACCGTGCCCGGCTTGTCCCGCGCGCGCCGCGCCTTCCACCGAGAAGGTGGCGATCCACACGCGCTGCGCCAGCGTCGGCGCAGCGGGATAAAGATGATTCTCCGGATGGCCCAACGTATCGCCGCGCCAGGCGCTCAGCAGTTGATGCAGATGATCGGCAAACACGCTGGCGCGCTGGTCGATGGTGATACCGAACGGCAGAAACGAGGTCGCGGTGCCGCCCGAACCTAAACCGACTTCGAGGCGACCGTTGCTCAGCAAATCCAGCACCGCGGCATCTTCGGCGACGCGCAGCGCGTTCTCCATCGCCAGCGTGATGATGCCGGTGCCAAGCCGAATAGTGCGGGTGTGCGCAGCAACGTGGGCCAGAAACAGCAGCGGTGACGGCAAGCCGCCTTCTTTCTCGTGAAAGTGGTGCTGAGCAATCCACGCGCTGTCAAAACCGGTGCGCTCGGCGTGCTGAATCTGTTCAGTCGCCAGGCGATAGCGCTGCTGTGCGGAAGTGTCATCCAGCAGGCGAGTGAAAAAACCAATGCGTTTGCGCGTCATGCAGACTCCTTAATCAGCGGACGGAAAGCGGGTATCGCGTCAATCAGCGATCGGGTATACGGATGCTGCGGCGCATTAAATAGCGTGACGGTGTCACCTTGCTCCACCACTTCACCGGCGCGCAGCACGGTGACGCTGTGCGCAATGCGGCGCACGGTGGCGAGGTCGTGGGTGATAAACAGATAAGTAAGGCCGAGCTCGCGTTGCAGTTGTTGCAGCAGTTGCAGAATCTGCGCCTGCACTGTGACATCCAGCGCTGAGGTCGCTTCATCCAGCACCAGAATCGCCGGTTGCAGAATCAGGGCGCGGGCGATGGCTACGCGCTGACGCTGGCCGCCGGACAACTCGCGCGGTTTACGCGTCAGCAGCTCCAGCGGTAACGCCACGCGCTGCGCCACGGCTGCGACGCGTTCACGGCGCTGCTCGCTGCTGAGTTTCTCAAAGTTACGCAGCGGCTCTTCAATGATGGCGAACAGCGTCTGGCGCGGATCCAGCGAGGCAAACGGGTTCTGATACACAAACTGAATCTTGCGGCGCAGCTGACGTTGCGCTTCGCCGCGCAGCGCGGTGGCATCGATGCCATCGATCACCACGCGGCCGCTATCGGCCTGCTCAAAGCCTAAAAGAATGCGCGCCAGCGTAGTTTTCCCCGAGCCGGATTCGCCGACCAGCGCGTGCGTGGTGCCGCGCGCCACCGTGACACACACCTCTTTCGCTACCTGCAGCTGCAGCTGGCGACCGAGGGAAAACTGTTTGTTGATGCCGGAGAGCTGAATTGCTGGCGACGAGAAGTTGGCCTGTGTCGGCACGGACAGCGCGCTGTCGCCCGGATCGGCGTCCTGCAACAGCTGCCGCGTGTAAGCATGCTTAGGCGCGTTGATCACCTGCGCCGCCGGGCCTTGTTCCTGAACTTCGCCATGACGAAATACCAGCAGGCGATCGGCGCGTTCTGCCGCCAATGCCAAATCGTGCGTGACAAACAGCACCGCCGTACCGGATTCGCGGCGCAGCACATCCAGCAGATCAAGAATGCGTTTTTGCACCGTGACATCCAGCGCGCTGGTGGGTTCATCGGCAATGATAATCTGCGGACGCAGGGCGAGGGCGATAGCAATCAGCACGCGCTGTTTCATGCCGCCGGAAAGCTGGTGCGGGTACTGCGTCAGACGCTGTTCCGGATGGCTCAGCCCCACTTTTTGCAGCAGCTCCAGTACGCGCTGCTGACGTTCGGTTTTGCTGATTTTCAGGTGCAGCTGCAACATTTCACCGACCTGATCGCCAATGGTTTTCACCGGATTGAGCGAGTTGCCCGGATCCTGCGGCACTAAGCTGATGCTGACGCCGCGCAGGCTATCAAGACGTTTAGAAGACCAACCGGCGATATCGGTGCCGTTCAGCACAATTTTGCCGCTGTCCCGGCGGCCGTTTTCTGCCATCAAACCAATAATCGCCTGCGCGGTGGTGGTTTTGCCGGATCCGGATTCACCGACCAGCGCCACCATTTCACCGGGCTGCAATTCAAAGCTGACGTTGTGAACCACCGCGCGCCACTCGCCGCGCTGGCGATAGCTGAGGGTTAAATTTTCAATGGCTAATAAGGCGCTCATGCGTCACCTCCGGCCAGTTGACGACTGATGCGGTTGGCGGCCAGCACCACGGCGACCACCACAATGCCGGGGAAGGTGGTGAGCCACCACGCAGTCGCCAGATAGTTACGTCCTTCGGCGATCAATAATCCCCATTCGGGCGTTGGCGGCGGCGTGCCGTAGCCGAGGAAGCTGAGCGTGGATAACGCCAAAATTGCCTGGCCAAACTGCAAGGCGGCGAAGGCGATCACTGCCGTCAGCGAGTTGGGTAAAATGTGACGCCACAACACGCGCCAGAAACTGCCGCCGCTGCCGTAAGCCGCTTCGACGAACTCGCTGCGGCGTACGCGGACCACTTCGCCACGCGCCAGGCGGGCAAAGCTGGCAATCGAGGCGATGCCCACCGCCAGCGCGGCGTGCACGGTGCCGAAACCCAGCAGAATCAGAATGCTGAGCGACAGCAGCAGCGAAGGAATCGACAGCAGCACATCCACTAAGCGCATCAGCCAGTTCTCAGTGCGACCGCCCATCGCGCCCGCCAGCACGCCGAGCGTGGTGCCGCCAATCAGCCCCATCGCCACCGCTGCGACCGCCGCCGACAGCGACTGTGACGCACCATAAATAATGCGCGCGTAGAGATCGCGGCCCAACTGATCGGTGCCGAGCCAGTAAGCGGCCTGCGGCGGCAGACGTTGTGCGCCAGGCACGCCTTCCGTTGGGCTGAAATGGGTAAACAGACCCGGCGCAAATGCCGCCAGCAGCGCCAACAGCATCACGCCCCACGCCAGCCACAAACCAGGCTGGATGTTGAGCACGCGGGACGCACGTGCGTTGCCGTTGCTTTGACGCGCAGTTGAGTAATCGACCAGACTCATCGGTTGCCTCCGGCAATGGATTGCAGACGCGGATCGAACAGCGGCATCAGCGCATCGACCAGCAGGTTAATCAGCACAAACGCCAGCGCCGAGATCATCACCACCGCCTGTAACACCGCGACGTCCTGATTATTCACCGCCTGCTGCGTCAGCTGACCGACGCCGCTTAGGCCAAATACGGTTTCGGTAATCAGCGCACCGGCGATCAGTTCCCCGAGCAGCAAACCGGCAACGTTCAGCACCGGCAGCAGCGCATTGCGCATCACGTGATGCCACAGCACATGGCTTTCGCTGGCGCCTTTAGCGCGCGCGACCGCCACGAACGGCTGGGTAGAAACCTGATCGATGCTGCGTAATAGAATCTGCGCCAGCGGCGCGGAGATCGGGATCGCCACGGTAATCACCGGCAGAATCAAACCCTGCAGCGCCGAGGGATTGATCACCGGGATCCAGCGCAGCTGGAAGGAGAACAGCTGAATCAGCGCGATGCCGAGCCAGAAGGTCGGCAGCGAGATAAACAGCGCCGGTACCGATTGCAGCACCGAACGCAGGAAGCGCAGCGCTGGCAAGCGCGATAACGCCGCCAGCGCGAACGCGATAAGGGTTGCCAGCACAAAACCGAGCAGCGCCAGTTGCAGCGTGGCGGGCAGGTTGCTGATCAGCTGTTCGCTGACCGGCACGCCCGCCTGCACCGAGTAACCAAAATCGCCGCGCACCATCGCCAGCAGCGTGTGCACGTACTGCTGCCAGAGCGGATTATCCGCGCCGTAAGCCAGTCGCATTTCGGCGATTTGATCCGGGCTAAGGCCCAGATCCGGGTTCTGAAACTTGATCAGCACCGCATCGCCGGGCAGCACCTGCAGCAGAAAGAACGACAGGGTAAACGCGGCCCACAGCACCAAAACGCTTTGACCCACTCTTCGCAGCAGTGAACGTTGCATCATTAACCTGCCTTAGTGTTTTTCCAGCCACGCGCCGTAGAACGACGGACGACCCACGGCTTCAAAATTCACGCCTTTCAGCCACGGCGCACCGGCAAACACCTGCGGTTCTTCAAAGATCGGAATTACATAGGCCTGATCAAGCAGATAGCGCTGCGCCTCGCCGGTTACCGCCAGGCGTTTCGCCGGATCGACTTCCGAGGAGATCCCCAGCAACAGCGTGTTCAGCTTGTCGTCGCGGAAGTTCTGCACCTTGTCGCTGGAGCCGCCTTTTTGCAGCAGCGCATCACGGTTAGTCGGATAGAACTGGCTCTTCACCACGTCAGGATCGGCGCGTCCCACTTCGGACACCACCAGCGGGGTTTTCAGCGGATCGAGGTTATCCAGCACGCGGCTGCCTGCATCACCGGCTTTCACCGCCAGCGTGACGCCAACCTGACGCCACTGCTGCGCCACCAGCTGCAGCACCTCTTTGTTCTGCGGCTGCGGCAGCGATTCATAAATGGTCAGCGCCAGTTTCTTGCCATCCTTCTCGCGAATGCCGTCGCTGCCCGGTTTCCAGCCCGCTTCATCCAGCAGCTTTTTCGATAACGCCGGGTCGAATTTCAGCTTGTCGGCCAGATTGACGTAACCGGCCGCCGAGGTGGCGATCACCGAGGTGGCCTGCGGATAGTTCGGTGAGAACAGGGTTTGCACCACTTGCTGCGCGTTGGTGGCGTGCAGCAGCGCCTGACGCACTTTCACATCGCTGACTAGCGGGTTATCCGGGCGGAAGCTGATGCTGTCGTTGACGCCACGCGTGGGTGCAGCGTAAATCGGGAAGTTTTGCTGCTGCGCCTGCTTCTCGTCGTAGGCTTGCACCTGACGAATGAAGTCGGCCTGGCCGGCCAGCAGCGCGCCAATACGCACGCTGTCTTCCGGCGTGACGATGAATTTAATGCCGTCGAGATTGGCGGGACCTTGCTGGGCGAGGTTTTTCGGGCCCCATTGATAATCTTTGCGCGCGGTTAAATCGACCTCGCGGCCGAGTTTCTCATCGCTGACCACAAATGGCCCGGAACCAATAATATGACGCGCATCGCCGAGTTGGTCGAAGCTACGCTGCAGCGTACTGAGGGAAACCAGGCCTGAACCGATGGTAGCGGTGCCCTGTAAAAAACCGGGAGATGGCTTTTTGAAATAGAATTTCACCGTCTGAGGATCAATAACTTCACTGCGGTCGTAATTATTGATCACTTCGGAAACCGGCAGGCGCTGGGCTTTATTTCCCAGACCGTAAGTATCAAAGTTTTTGGCTACCGCATTGGCATCTAAGGGCGTGCCATCAGAGAAGGTGACGCCGGGACGAATTTTAAAGGTATATTCGGTTTTATCGGCGTTACTGCTCCAGCTTTCGGCAATCCACGGTTCCACTTTTAAGGTTTCAGGATTCTGCCACGTCAGCTTATCGGTAATTTGATTCAGAATACCGCCATTGGGATAAAAGCCACCGGCGGGTGGATAAAGGTTGGTATGTGCCTGTTGTTCGAGGTAAACCAGCGTGCCGCCTTTGACGGGCGTGTCTGCCGCGTGGGCGCTAAAAATCCCTGATAGCAGGGCCAAACTCAACGCCTGCAAGTGAAAATGCTTAGTCATAGTGTTTCCCTTTTTAATCAATAGCCCGACGGGCGGTTTTCATCATTGAATGCCGCACACGGGAGTTGAACCAAGGAATTGCACTAAGCTTTGCTAAAAAAAATAAATAGGCGTTCTGTTCATACGATGGGGCGCCATAAATGGCGTAATGCTTATTAGCTAAGCCATTGGCGATGGCGCTGACCGGTGCCACTTTTGGTCCGGCGGTCCTCGCGCCGCTTACGCGGTACCTTCACTTCGCTCGTCTGCCTGACGGACCGGCGGAGACGGGACGTCCTGTCCCGGCTCCGCCTTTCGCCCGCGTCCTGCGGGCTCTCCTGGCTTCCTCGCTTCGTTCAGCGCTGCGGATTGCCGGCCCAAAAGCGGCCCCGGCCTGCTCCAAACCTTCAGTGCGTGTTGTTGAAAAGGGCACATTTGCCAGAGGCGCTGACGCGTCTGCTGCGGCAAAAGGGCTATCCGCAGCGCTGAGGCTTTTACGTTGGGCCAGGAGCCTCACGCAGGGATGCGTGAGGCAGTTCGGGGCCGGCCAGGACGGCCGATCCCCGAATGATCCGTCGGCACGACGTGAAAGCCGAAGGTACCGCGCTAGCGGTGCGAGGACGGCCCGTGACGCAGTAGATGTGTCAGAGCCCGCAGCAGATTTAAAGCACAATGATTTGACCGGTTGTTACATCACGCCCATTAAACGCGGTAGCCATAGCGATAACGCCGGAATATAGGTAATCAACATCAGCACAATAAACAACACGCCATAGAAAGGCAGCATGGCGGTGACCACTTGCTCAATCTTTTGCTTACTCACTGCGCTGGCGACAAATAATACCGTGCCGACCGGTGGCGTAATTAATCCGATGCCTAAGTTGGTTAGCATTATCATGCCGAAATGAACCGGATCGACGCCGAGTGCGGTGGCTACCGGTAATAGTACCGGCGTCAGAATCAGGATCAGCGGTGCCATATCCATTAGCGTCCCCACCACCAGTAGCAGCAGATTAATGCACATCAAAATCACATACTTGTTACTGGAAAATTGGGTAAAGGCTTCGGTAATAATGGTGGGTAATTGCATAAAGGTCATTACCGCACCAAAACCGGCGGCGAAGGCGATCAACACCATCACAATGGTTACCGTTTTGATGGTACGAAACACCAGAATATGCAATTGCGTCCATTTGAAATCACGATAAATAAACATGGTGACAAAGAACGCCCAGATGCAGGCAATGGCTGCCGATTCCGAGGCGGTGAAAACGCCGGACAGAATTCCGCCGAGAATGATGAAAATGGTGAACAATCCCCAAAACGCATCGAAGAAGATTTTCAACGCCTGCTTGTAAGGGATGCGCTCACCTTTGGGATAGCCGCGTTTACGCGCAAATCCCAGGCACATTACCATTAAGCAAAAACCCAGTAACAGGCCAGGAATGATGCCGGCGACAAACAGCGATGAGATGGTGACAACACCGCCGGTGGCGAGCGAATAAATCACCGAATTGTGGCTGGGCGGGGTTAACACCGCTTGTACCGAGCCGCTGGCCGTTACCGCCGCTGCGAAATCACGCGGATAGCCTTTCTCCTCCATCTGCGGAATCATCACGGAACCAATCGAGGCGGTATCCGCCACCGAAGAACCCGAAATTGCACCAAAAAAGGTTGAGGCGACAATATTCACCAGCGACAAACCGCCGCGAATAAAACCAACGAAAATATAGGCAAAGTTGACCAGCCGTCGGGCAATGCCGCCTTCCGCCATAATCGCACCAGCCAAAATGAAGAACGGAATGGTTAACAGTGAAAACTTATTGATGCCGTTGGTAATCTGAATCACCACCGCTTCCAGTGGTAAATCGATCCACCATGCCCCGATAAACGCGCTCAATCCAACGGCAAATGCCACCGGGAAACCCACCAGCAGTAATACCACCAAACTGCCTATCAAAATCAGTGCGTCCATTTTCTTCTCCGCTTAGTGGGTGCCGCCAAGAGTCACGATGGCGCGTTGGCTTTGATCGCCATTAACCAATCTTTCAATGACAAACAGCAGGGTGAAAATCGCGCCGATTGGGATCGGCAGATACATTTCGCCATAGGTCACCACCGGTAGTGAGGCCAGCGTTTGCACCCACATCGCTTCGCACAGGTTGTAACTGGCGCGGAAAATCACCAGACAGGTGATGATCATCAGCGCGTCAGACAACTTGAGTAGCCAGCGCTGATTCACCGGCGAGAGCCGGTCGGTCATCATCGAGACGCAAATATGCGTACCGGCGCGGAACCCGACTGGCGCACCAATAAAGGTAAAGATGATCATGCAAATGATGGCGACCGGTTCTGGCCAGGATAACGCGTCGTTCAGCACATAGCGGGTGAAAATCCCGATGGGAATCACCGTCACCATGATCAACAAGGCAACGGCGGCGATCGCCATGCACAGCAAATAAAGCCCATCCATCAGACGAGAGTATGCAGTCATAATATTTACCTGATTAAAACGCCACGCAGGCACGTGGCGTGGGGAGGATTACTTCACATCAGCAATTTGTTTCATCAAATCCTGATATTTCCCGCCAAATTGATCGCGCACTGGCTGGGTGGCTTTCATGAAGGTTTCACGATCGGTTTCCTGGAAGGTCACGCCACCGGCTTTCATCTTCTCGATGGATTGTTGGGTGTAAGTTGCCCAGAGCTGACGCTCTTCCTCCTGCGCCTCTTTGCCTAATTTCTTCAGCAACGCCTGGTCGTCAGCCGAGAGACGATTCCACAACGGTTTAGAGTAGAGAATCATTTCAGGCTGAATGAAGTGGCCGGTGAGGGTGTAGTATTTGGCGACTGGCATATAGTTGTGGGCAACAAAGGTTGGCGGGTTGTTTTCAGTGCCATCCACCACGCCGGTTTGCATGGCGCTAAACACTTCGCTCACGCCCATTGCCACCGGGTTTGCGCCCATGGCTTTTAAGGTGGCCAACGAAATCGCACTGTTTTGCACGCGGATTTTCATACCCTTAAGATCGTCGGGTTTGGCGATTGGCTTTTTAGTGATCATGTTGCGCACACCGGCGTCGGTCCAGCCGAGGAATATCATACGGGCGTTAGGATCGTTATCGAATTTCTCGACGATATTTTTTCCGATATCACCATCAAGCACCTTGTGCATATGATCCTCATCGCGAAAAACATACGGCAAGGTTAATACGCTGGTTTCTGGCGCGATGGTGGTGACCGGTGCCAGCGAAACACGGATCATGTCAATGGCGCCCAGTTGCACCTGCTGCAGCGTCTGGTCTTCATCGCCTAGTACGCCACCGGCGTAAACCTTCATTTCTAATCGGCCATCAGTGGCTTTTTTTAACTTCTCGCCCATGTGTTCAAGCGCCACCACGGTGGGATAACCCGCCGGTTGAACTTCGGCCACTTTAATGACCTTGGCGGAAGCCACTGCCGGGCAAAACGCTGCCGCAGAGGATAACGAAACGACCAGAAGTAATTTTTTAAACGTCATGCTTTTTCTCCAGCTAAAGGGAGGCAGGAAGGTGCGGCGCATTAATTTGTCGAAGGATGCCGCGTGGTGTCAGCATAGAGAAAATAGTGGCTGGAAAAATAAGGGAATGGCGATTGGATGAATTACGTCACATTTTGAAACGATGTTTTAATAATTTTATATTGAGTGTCACATTTTCAAAACATCACCACAACAATCCATATCCTGTGGGGATAATTGTGTGTTTTCAAAGGAGTTTAAACCACATGGTCCAATCTATCTCCCTGATATGCATAAAGTAAATATAGATACGACAATATCATGTTTTACGAATCCGCCTTCTCCGCCACAAACTACTCGCCATATTCATGACGAAAAGGATAAGGCGCATGTCATACCGACTGAGTTTGCTGGATAAATCGCCGATTGCCGACGGAGAGACAGCCAGCCACGCGCTACACCGCACGTTACAGCTGGCGCAGCAGGCGGAAGCCTGGGGCTATCACCGTTTCTGGTTAGCGGAACACCACAATACCGATCGCCTGGCGAGTCCGTCGCCGGAACTGCTGATCGCCTGGATCATCGGCCAGACGCAACATATTCGCGTCGGCTCCGGCGGCGTGATGCTGCAACACTACAGCCCGTACAAAGTGGCGGAAAACTTCAACTTGCTGGCGTCCTTAGCGCCGGGCCGCATTGACGTTGGGGTCGGCAAAGCGCCGGGCGGTTTGCCACTCTCAACGCGTGCTTTGCAGCTCGGCGTGCATCTGCAGGAGAAAGGCAGCTTCGCCGAGCAATTGACGCTGCTGGATAGCTGGTTGCAAGTGCCGCCAGTGGGCGATGAAGAGATTCTGCGCGCTACGCCACAGCCGCCGCGTCCGGCCAATCGCTTCCTGCTGGGTGCCAGCGAAGAGAGCGCCAAACTGGCGGCAGAACTCGGCTGGCAGCTGGTGTTTGCCGCGCATCACAACGGCGATCCGCAACTGATGGAAAAAGTCCTCAACAGCTATCGCCAGCACAGCAACGGCCAGCGCGCGCTGGTGGCGGTGCAAGTGGTGGTGGCGGACTCGCCGGCGGAAGCCGATCTGCTGGTGGATAACCTGCGCGTTTACCACGTCAGCGTGAAAGATGGCCCCAGCGTTAACGTCGGCAGCGTCGAGCAGGCCGAACGTTATGTGCGTCAGGGCGGTTATACCGATTACGTGATTGAACCGCGCACGCCATCGCTGCTGAAAGGCACCGCCGCGCAGGTGCATGCCAAGCTGGATGCGCTGCATCAGAATTTCGGCATTGAAGAGTTCGTGATTGATACGCCGGTGGCTGAAGAGCAGGCGCGCGTGAAATCACTCGAACTGTTGGCCACTCACCGTTTAGTCACCGCATGATTCGCTGCTTCCGGAGGCAGGTATGACGCAATTTAGCGAACATCAGCTGATTGACTGGCGACGTGAGCTGCACAGCTGGCCGGAGTTATCCGGCCGCGAAGTCGAAACCACCGCGCGCCTGCGCCGCTGGTTACAGGACGCCGGTTTGCGTCTGCTGGATTATCCGCTGGAAACCGGCGTGATCGTGGAAGTGGGGCACGGCGACACGCTGATTGCGCTGCGCGCCGATATCGATGCGCTACCGATTCACGAAGCCACCGGACTCACTTACCGCTCGCGCAACAGCGGCGTAATGCACGCCTGCGGCCACGATGTTCACAGCGCGGTGATGCTGGGCGCGGCCTTGCAGCTGAAAGCCGTTGAAGATCACTTGCCGGGCCGCATCCGTATTCTGTTCCAACCGGCAGAAGAGAACGCCACCGGCGCACGCCAGTTGATCAATGCGGGCGTGCTGGACGGTGTGCAGGCGATTTTCGGCATGCACAATGAACCCGGTTTGCCGACCGGCACCTTCGCCACCCGTGGCGGCGCGTTTTACGCCAATGCGGATAAATTTATCGTGCGCGTTTCCGGCAAAGGCGCGCATGCCGCGCATCCGGAAGAGGGCGTGGACAGCATTGTGGTCGCCAGCCAGATTATTCAGGCGCTGCAATCGCTCACCAGCCGCAGCTTCAATACGCTGGATAGCTTAGTGCTCAGCGTGACGCGTATCGATGCTGGCAAAACCTGGAACGTACTGCCCGGCGAGGCCGAATTTGGCGGCACGGTGCGTACCCACGACAAACAGGTGCGCGCGGAGCTGGAGCAGCGCGCCCGCACGCTGGTGGAGAATATCGCCGCCGCCAACGGAGCCAGCGCCACCTTTAGCTGGCATCCGGGTCCGCCGGTGCTGGAGAACGATGCGCGCTGGGCGCAGTTTGCCAGCAACGTGGCGCAGCAGGCGGGCTACCATGTGCAGACCGCTGAGTTACATCTCGGCGGCGAAGATTTCGCTTACTACTTACAGCAGATCCCCGGGGCGTTTGTCAGCATTGGCAGCGCGAGCGAATTTGGTCTGCATCATGGCGGCTTCAATCCTGATGAAGCGCTGATTGCCCCCGCTGCACACTACTTTACGCAACTGGCTCAGCAAGCGTTGCAGCACCTCAACGCGCGATGTCGTGACGCCATTCTGAACTAACGCGATTCACCCTTTTAATTCCGGTTCTGCACGGCGACAGGCATGTCGCCGTCAGGCTGCGCCTTGGCAAAAGAGAGAACATTATGACTGCAAGACAACTGCGATTGGGCACCATTCTGCATGGCGCGTCCGGCAATATGTCCGCGTGGCGTCATCCGGCGGCGCTGGCCGATGCCAGCATCAATTTTGATTACGCCAAACACATTGCGCGCAAGGCGGAAGCGGGCAAGCTGGATTTCCTGTTTGTTGCCGATGGCCTGTTTATTAACGAAAAATCGATTCCCCATTTCCTCAATCGCTTCGAGCCGCTGACCTTGCTGTCGGCGCTGGCGGGCGTAACCGAGCATCTTGGTTTGGTCGGCACGGTTTCCACCTCATACAGTGAGCCGTTCACCGTGGCGCGGCAGTTTGCCAGCCTCGATCATCTGAGCGGCGGTCGTGCGGGCTGGAACGTGGTGACCTCGCCGCTGGAAGGTTCGGCGAAGAACTTCTCGCGCCAGCAGCATCCGGAACACGCGCTGCGCTACCGCATCGCTGATGAGTATCTGCAAGTGGTGAAAGGGCTGTGGGATTCGTGGGAAGGCGACGCTTTCGTGCGTAATAAAGAGAGCGGCCAGTTCTTTGATCCTGAGAAGCTGCACACGCTGAATCACCACGGCGATTTCTTCCAGGTGCAAGGGCCGCTGAATATCGAACGTACGCCGCAAGGACGTCCGGTGGTGTTCCAGGCGGGCGCATCGGAAGATGGCCGCAAGCTGGCCGCTAAACACGCCGATGCCATCTTTACCCATCAGCCGACGCGCGAAGAGGCGCAGGCGTTCTACCGCGATGTGAAAAAACAGCTGGTGGCGAATGGCCGCGAACCGGGCGATCTGCACATTTTCCAGGGCGTTGGCGTGATTGTTGGCGACAGTGCGGAAGATGTGGAGCAGCAGTATCAAACCACCGCCGCGCTGGTTTCCATCAAAGATGCGCTCAACTATCTCGGTCGCTTCTTCGATCATCACGACTTCTCACAATATCCGCTGGATGAGCCGTTCCCGGAACTCGGCGATATCGGGCAAAACAGCTTCCGCAGCACCACCGACGAAATCAAACGTAAGGCGCGCGAGCATGGCCACACGCTGCGCCAGGCGGCGCTGGAAGCCGCAACGCCGCGTCCGCTGTTCCATGGCACGCCAGAGCAGGTGGCTGACGGTTTGCAGCTGTGGTTTGAGAGCGAAGCGACCGATGGCTTCATCATTCAGGGCGGCACGCCAGATACCTTCGAACGCTTTGTCGATCGCGTGGTACCGATTCTGCAAGCGCGAGGTTTGACCCGCAGCGAATACCCCGGAACCACGCTGCGCGCCAGCTTTGGTCTGAAAGATCCGGTTAACCAATACACACAAAAATAAAACTCGAGAATAAACGCTATGCAGAAAAAATCCCTTATTGCGCTGTTGTTGCTGGGCATGAGCAGCGCCGTATTCGCCGAAGATGTGGCGGTTAACGGTCAAAACATCAGTGTTGAAGCCAACAAAACGCCGATCAATACCGCGAAAAATGACGCCGCAGTGGCGCAGATCCCGGCTGGACATCGCTTTGCCGTGCCGGGTTCGTTCACCGTAGCGGTCGCCGCGCTGAATTCGCCGCCATTAACTGTATTCAGTGATGACAACAAAACCCTGCTCGGCAGCGAAGTGGATATCGCCCGCTTAGTCGCCGACAGCCTGGGTCTGAAACTCAACGTGGTGCCAACGTCATGGGAAGACTGGCCGCTGGGCGTGGCATCGGGCAAATACGATGCGGCGATCAGTAACGTGACCGTCACTAAAGAGCGCAAAGAACGCTTCGATTTCGCCACCTATCGCAAAGATTCACTCGGTTTTTACGTCAAATCCAGCAGTCCAATTACGTCGCTGACCAAAGCCGAAGATATTGCCGGACTGCGTATTATCGTCGGCTCTGGCACCAATCAGGAATCGATCCTGCTGGCCTGGGATAAAGAGAATCAGGCTAAAGGATTGAAGCCGTTTACGCCGGTGTATACCAAAGACGATGCGGCCCAAACGCTGGCGCTGCAGTCAGGTCGCGCCGATGCCTACTTTGGTCCGAACGTAATTGGCGCCTGGAAAGCGGCGCTGACCAAGCAGACGCGTTTGGTTGGCAGCGTCGATGGCGGCTGGCCTAAAGCGGCGCACATCGCGGTGACGGTGAAGAAAGATGGCGGTTTAGTGCAGCCGATCAACACCGCGCTGAATGGCGTGATCAAGAACGGCGATTACGACAAGGTGCTGAAGCGCTGGGGTGAAGGCGTGGAGCGTATCGACAGTTCAGAGATCAATCCGGCCGGATTGGGCGATTAAGGAGGCAGCATGAGCGAGCAACTGTTCCGCGAAGTATCACCGGAAGCGCCTGAGCTGCAACCGATTTTGACCGGACTGTTTGGTGAATATACCGCGCGCTACGGCGCGTTCTTCACCAGCCAAAAAGAGGTGGAGCTGACCGAATGGTATTTGCCGCCGCGCGGGCTGTTTATCGTGCTGGAGCGTGACGGCGAGATCATCGCGATGGGCGCGTATAAACCTTACGACGAGGTGACCGCTGAGTTTAAACGCATCTGGACGCGCAGCGATCTGCGTCGTCAGGGCTTGGCGCTGCTGATCCTGCAGGAACTGGAGCGCCGTGCGCTGCGTGCGGGCTATCAGCGCGTGTTTCTCACCACCGGTTTCCGCCAGCCAGAAGCGGTGAAGTTGTATATCGGCCACGGTTATCAGCCGCAGTTTGAGCTGCTGGAGGATATGGAGGTCTACAGCCAGCCGCCACACGATGGACGCTTGCGCTTCCTGAAAGTGATTGATGTACATAGCGTGGCGCAGGCCAGCTAAGGAGTTGTAATGCGTAATGAACCACAACGTTTAACCGTGGTGCCGGCGCGATATCCGGCACGTACCGTCGGCGCGATTGTCGCGTTGTTTATTCTGGCCAGCGTGATTGATTCGGTTGCGTTCAATCCGCGCTGGGAATGGGGCGTGTTCGCCAAATGGTTTTTTGATCCGGTGATCCTCAGCGGTTTGGGGCAAACGCTGCTGCTGACGCTGTTTGGCACCATACTCAGCCTGATTTTTGGCGGTTTGCTGGCGCTGGCGCGTCTCTCGTCATCCTGGCTGCTGAGTACGCTGGCGTTTGGCTATATCTGGCTGTTCCGCTCGCTGCCGCTGATCGTGGTGCTGATCATCCTCTACAACTTCTCCTATCTGTACGACACGCTGTCGCTCGGCATTCCGTTTACCGCGCTGTCGTGGGGCCATTTCCAGACCATCAACGTGCTCGGCCAGTTCCCGGCGGCGGTGATTGGTTTGACGCTGGTGCAGAGCGCTTATAGTGCTGAGATCATTCGCGGCGGCTTTTTGGGTGTCGATCACGGCCAGTTTGAAGCGGCTTCGGCGCTGGGATTATCCTCCACGCGCCGTACCTTCCGCATCATTCTGCCGCAGGCGCTGCGCGCGATTATTCCTACCACTTTTAATGAAATCATCAGCCTCGCCAAAGGCACCTCAATGGTTTACGTGCTGGCGATGCCGGAACTGTTTTACACCATTCAGATGATCTACAACCGCACGCAGCAGGTGATTCCGCTGCTGATGGTCGGCGCGGCCTGGTATCTGATCATCACCACCGTTTTGTCACTGCTGCAGCACAGCGTTGAGCGCTGGCTGGCGCGCAGTGTCACCCGTGAACCGCAGCCGTCGCGCTGGCGTCAATGGCGTAACCGCAGCGCCAAACCTGCAACCGAGGAGCTTTCCCATGTCCGAAGCCATTGATTACCGCAATCTGCATACCGCTGGCGCCATTAGCATTACCGGCGTGAGCAAGTCGTTCGGCAAACTGAAAGCGCTGGATGATGTGTCGCTGGAGCTGGAACCGGGATCGGTGACGGTGATTCTCGGGCCGTCTGGCTCGGGCAAATCGACGCTGCTGCGCACCATTAACCATCTGGAGCGCGTTGATGAAGGCTATATCCAGATCGATGGCGATTACATCGGTTATCAGCGTCGCGGCGACAAGCTGTATGAGCTGAAAGAGCAGGCGATTCTGCGTCAGCGCATCAACGTTGGCTACGTGTTCCAGAACTTCAATCTGTTCCCGCATCTGACGGTGCTGGAGAATCTGATTGAAGCGCCGATTGCGCATCGTCAACTGTCACGCCGTGAAGCGATTGATCGTGCGGGTGAATTGCTGGATGTGGTTGGCCTGCGTCACAAAGCCGATGCATGGCCGCGCCATTTGTCGGGCGGCCAGCAGCAGCGTATCGCGATTGCGCGTGCCTTGATGCTCAATCCGCGCGTGATGCTGTTTGATGAACCGACGTCAGCGCTCGATCCCGAGTTGGTGGGTGAAGTGCTGGATGTGATCAAAAAGCTGGCGCGTTCCGGCACCACGCTGGTGATTGTCACGCACGAAGTCGGTTTTGCGCGTGAAGTGGCGGACAACGTGGTGTTTATGGTCGATGGACGCATTGTTGAGCAGGGCAGCAGTAATCAGGTGCTGAATCAGCCGCGCCACGAGCGCACCAAACGTTTTCTGGCGCGGGTACTTTAATGGAACGAGTGATTATTGCGGCGTTGCTGACAGTGATGTCAGGCGCGCCAGCCATCGCAGCAGAAACGCTGGATGCCAAAAACAACGAAACGCCGATCAATATAGCCGCGAATCCCCAGGCTATCGCGAAGATTCCGGCGGGTTTTCACTTTGTGAATCCGGGTTACTTGACCGTCGCCACTACGGCGATGAACTCGCCGCCGATCGGTTTATGGGCGTCGGATAATAAAACGCTGATCGGCAGCGATCCGGATATTGCGCGTCTGCTGGCGGACAGTTTGGGTTTAAAGCTGAAGCTGGTGCCAGCCGCCTGGGAAGATTGGCCGCTGGGTATTACCGCTGGACGGTATGACGTGGCGATGTTCAATATTGCCGTCACCGAAGAGCGCAAAAAGAAGTTCGATTTCGCCACTTATCGCGCGGATAACCACGCCTTTGCGGTGAAAACCAACAGCGCGATAACCGCGATTAAGGGCCGCGAAGATGTGGCGGGTAAGCGCATCATTGTGGGTTCGGGCACCAATCAGGAGCGGATTTTACTCAGCTGGGATGAGAAGAACCGCGCGCAGGGCTTAGCGCCGGTGCAGCCGATCTATCTCAACGATGATGCGGCGGCCACGCTGGCGCTGCTTTCGGGACGTGCGGATGCAACGTTTGGCCCTCAATCATTGGCAGCATGGAAAGTCGCTTCGCGCGGGCAGACCAAAATCGTCGGTCACGGCCCGTTCCGCGCCTGGGTGGCGGTGACCACTAAAAAAGGTAATGGATTGGATGTGGCACTGCAGCAGGCAATTAATGGCGCGATTGCCAGCGGCGAGTACAAACAAGTATTGGCACGCTGGGGCGAACAGGAAGAGGCGGTGGAAACCTCGCAGGTAAATCCGCCGGGGATTGTTTACCAGTAATTTTCTGTTCTGCTTAATTTTGCGAGAAAGCTCACGATGTGAAAGTTGTGGGCTTTTTTTATTTCATTGGGTTTTAGGTCGGCTCACATTAAATTTTCTATTGTTAGTTATGGCTTCCACTAATTAGACCAATGATCTCCCTAAAACATCATTCTGTTATTCGAAACGCTAATGTTTTAAAAATATTTTAGTGCCAGGATGCTTACGGTTTTGTGTGATGTGCATTCATTCAACGGAGGTAAGGGAATGCAGGAAAGAGGCAGCAGACTTGAAAGTCAGGTTAATGTACTTTTCACCGATGTGCCAGCGAACAAATCTAATGATGCGACTAAGCAAGATGTCGAGTCCAGAGGAGTTAAGGTGGAGTCGATAAACAGCGATTTGTATGAGGCGATAATGATACAAACTAAATGGCTGGTAGCAATGCAATTCATGACACTTGGGTTAGGACTTTTCCTCGCGAAACTGCTGTTTTAGTTAATATTTCGTGTGCCGGTCGCCATAAATGGCGACCCTGCAAAACAGCAGATTATATTTTGGCTTTTTTGATCCATACCTGCGCATCTGCGGGCGGCAGCGGGCGGGCGAAATGGTAGCCCTGAAACAGATGACAGCCTTTATCGCGCAGGTAGGTGAAATACTCCTCACTCTCGATGCCTTCAGCCAGCACATTCAGACCCATTTCACGCGATAACTCGATGGTTTTCTGCACCACAATCGCCGATGACTCATTTTTAAAAATCTGCATGATTAATGATTTATCAATCTTAATATCATCAATGGCAAAATCACTGATCGATTTAAGCGATGAATAGCCGACGCCAAAGTCATCAATCGCCCATTTAACACCTAATTGGCTAAAATGGCTGATTACGTCGCCAATACGCTTCTGGTCGTAGACAAAGGTGGTTTCAGTAATTTCAAACTTGAGGCGTTCGGGGCGGATTTTATAATGTGACAGCGATAACAAGGTATCCTGGGTGAAATCGCGGTGTATTAACTGCAGCGGACTGATGTTAACAGAAAACACCAAATCACTAAGGTGCTGACCGCGATCCCATTCGGCGATTTGCTGTAAGGTGTGTTCCATCACCCACTTGCCAATGTCGATAATCAAGCCACTTTTTTCGGCCACTGGAATAAACACTTCGGGTGAAATAAAGCCTTTAACAGGATGCTTCCAGCGCAGCAGGGCTTCAAATCCAATCAGCTTTTTATTGCTGTCGACTTGTGGCTGGTAATAGAGCTCCAGCTGATTCTTTTCGATGGCTTGTGAAAGTTCGCGTTTGATCAAATCGGTTTCGGAGTAGTTGCCGCGCAGCGTGAATGCCGTCAACAACAGCGCGATCATTGGCACTGCACAGTTGACGATATAAAAGCCGGATTCATGCGGAATATTGAGCTGAAACGCGCTATGTTGCCAGGTTAATCCGGTCGAGATAAAAAACAGATAAACCACCAGGCAGATTAACGGGAATATTTTACTTAAGTAAGGTGTTTGCTGGCGTAATACCAATGCTGAGCCGACGGTTAACGCCACCAGATAATTGTACTCTGAGTGTTTTTCTACTCTGTGGTCATTATCCAGCAGAAACAACAGCATTATGATCAGTAACAAAGCATGCACGATGATGTAGAGATGTTTGTTCAGCTTGTCACGGAATGCCGCAATGACAATATAAAATCCCATCGCGGTGCTCAGGCAATATAAGGCGGAAACACCATTTTCTCCCTTAATGAAATTCGTCACTACCATATAAAAACCCGCCAGGATGCTGGAAAATCCAGCAATGAGCAGAGTTAAGCGCAATTTTTTCTCTGGGTTATCACCCTGCAAAATGAAGGGTAAATCTTTTAGCATGGAATATCTGGAGCTAAAATAAGAAATCATCTGAGGTTCTCATTTTTTCTGTCATATTTATTAAATTGAATCGCATAATTATTCTAGATTCATGCATCGGGAAAGTCATAATTTTGTTTTCTCCGATCAAAGATTGTTCCTATCCAGTTCCCGGTAGGCGCGTTAGAATCAACGACCAACGGAAAGGCTTTCACAAAGCTTAAACTCACCTTCAACATACTGATTGCAATGAAAATACGATTCCTGTCTGCCAACGAGCTAAAGCTGGCCGAGGTGCGTACCATCCTTGAGCCGGTCGGTGTCGAAGTGCTTCCAATCGCACGCCGTATTGAAGAGATTCAGACTGAAAATGAGGTTGAACTGGTGCGCGACAAGCTCACCAAAGCGTTCTCTATTATTGGTCGTCCGCTGTTTGTCGAACACACCGGGCTCTATCTGGATGGCCTGAACGGCTTACCGGCCGGATTGACGCGCATCTTCTGGAGCCGCCTGAATGCCGAGCGCTTCACCAAACTGGTGAACGGTTTAGATAGCGCCTGCGTCACGGCAAAAACCGTGCTTGGCTATTGCGATGGGCAAAAAATGTATCAGTTCGAAGGCGAACTGCGCGGCACCATCGCCACCGAGCCTGCTGGTCCACGCGAATTTCAATGGGACTGCGTGTTTATCCCGGAAGGGCATACGCAAACCTTCGCCGAAATGGGCGAGCTGAAAAATGAGATTTCGATGCGTCGCCTGGCGCTGGATCGCTTCGCAACCTTTTTGAAAACATCGCGGGGATTGGCATGAAACCCGAGCTAAAACGCGCCTACGACGCCGGTAAACTGATCCTGTTCGCCGGTGCAGGCATTTCACGCAATCTTGGCCTGCCGGAATGGCATGAGCTGATTGCGCACCTGGCTAAAGAGCTGGGCTACGACCCGAAAATCTTCAATACCTACGGCACGCATCTGTCGCTGGCGGAGTATTACAAGCAGCGTAAAGGCTCGCTGGGACCGCTGCGCAGCTGGATGGATCGCGAATGGCATCGCCCGGATATTGACGTGCGCAGTTCTGAAATCCATACCATGATCACCCAAGGCAATTTCTCACGCATCTACACCACCAATTACGATCGCTGGCTTGAAATGGCGCATGAGGCGCACAACGTGCCTTACAGTAAAGTCGCGAACGCGGCAGATTTGGTGTCGTTGACTGAAGATAAGCGCCACATCATCAAACTGCATGGTGATTTCGACGACGATACGTCAATTGTGCTGGATGAAAGCAGCTACTTTGAACGCCTCTATTTTGATTCGCCGCTGGATATCAAACTCACGCACGACGTCATGGGCAACTCGGTATTGTTTGTGGGCTACAGCATCAGCGATTTCAATATTCGTCTGTTATTCTACCGCCTGACAAAAATGTGGGGCCGTACCGGCTTGGCCACCGCGCGTCCTAAATCGTACCTGTTCACCAACCGCAATAACCCGGTGGCAAAAGAGGTATTAGGGCAGTGGGGCATTGAGATGATCGTCTCGGAAGAGGACGATCCGCGCAAAGCGTTGGCGCTATTCCTGGAAGAATTACTGGCTTAACAGCAGAAAGTCATTGCCTGGAAAAGTTTGATCAGAATATACTGTATATAAATACAGTTAATCGAGGTGCATCATGGCAGTCGAAACCAAATATGTTGTAGTCAGAAAGGGTGAAGAAAAGATGACATTTGCCAATAAAAAAGACGCGGATGCCTGGGACAAAATGCTCGATATGGCAGACGCCTTTACCGATTGGCTACAGCAACATCAGCCAGAGTTGGGTGAAGCGCAGGCCGAAGCATTGGGTCTGCTGTTGGCTGAACAGAAAGACGCGGTGCAGCATATCCTGCGCACCAGCAAGCTGCCGGATATTGTAAAGGCAGAAGAGGTTGCGCAAGTGCCAGAAGCCGCTGCGGAAACCGAGAGCGAAGCGGAAGCGGTAGCGCCGGAAAAGAAAGTCCGCGCGGTTAAAGCGGCGTAAGCTGTTTTGTCAGGTGCGCATTGATGCGCACCTGGTTACCCATCAATGCTTAATCTGGTAGCGCGTGCTGCGCCCGCCGCCGGGTAATTTCTCCAGACAACCTTTCGCCAGCAGTTCTGTCAGATGTCGCGTCGCCGTGGCTTTACTCACTTTCGCCACCTTCTGATACTGGCCGGCGCTGATACCTGCGTTAAATCCCTGTTCACCGCCATCCAGTAAGCGATTCAGCACGCGGGTTTGCTCCGCACTCAGCTCAGCAGCATTGTGCATTAACCAGAAGCGCGCTTTGTTTTGCGTGCGCGTGACGGTTTCCAGCGCGCGCTCAAGGCTGTCATTCAGCACATCACAAAACCACAGCAGCCAATCGGTGACGTCCATGGCGCCGCGCTGCGTCTGCTGCAGGATGCGGTAATAATCGGCACGTTGCGCCAGAATCGATGCGGACATGGCATACAAGCGGATGCTCTGGCTATCCGCCTGCGCCAGCGCCAAATCGGTCAGGGCGCGGGTGATGCGTCCATTACCGTCATCAAACGGGTGCAGCGTAACGAACCACAGATGGCACAGCGCGGCGCGCAACAGCGGGTCGAGCAGCGGATCCGCGCGGCTGTGATTAAACCACGCGATAAATTCTTCAAGCTGTGCCTCCAGCCCGGCGCGCGGCGGCGCTTCGAAATGTACCGTTGGCCGATCGATACGCCCCGAAACGACCTGCATCGGTTCATCGCCGCGCAGCGTGCCGACATTCAGTCGCTTGATGGTCCATTCGCTTGCGGGGAATAACCAGCGATGCCACTGGCATAAACGCGCCAACGTGAGTTCCTGATCGCGTTGCGTGATGGCATCCATCATCATGGTTGCCAAACCTTCGGAACGTTCGGAAACCGGGTAAGGCTGATCGAGCGAAACACCTAAACGGCGGGCAAGGGACGATCGTACCGACTGCGCGTTGACGCGCTCATCTTCAATCGCTGAGGAAGAGAGGATATTGCTGAGCAGCGTATCCAGCGTTTGTTGATCGCTGTTATCTTGCACGCTGGCGCGGCCCAGCAAGACGCCGCGCTGCTGCTGCAACTGGCGCAGGCGCGGCAGTAATTTCTCATCCTGCCAGCGAAACTGCGGCCAATCAGGCTGCTGCCAAATCCACATCATAAAGTCACTCCTGAATCGCGTGAGCTGAATAGAACGGATATTCGGCTCATATATTGAGCTGAATAATAGTCTGTAATCGGCTCATTGACCAGTAGAGCAGGCAGGCATCTGGCGCTGAGTTAATGTCGGTCACCATCAATGGCAATCCACCGGAGTTTGGTACCTTGCCATCAAGTTCCACCGCCGCGCGCCGATAGAGTGTTCAAAGGATGCACGCGCACAGGGAGTGGTTCTGAATACCGAAAAGTGTCAACTCCAGGAGCGCCATAATGGCCAAACACGCATCACCCAAGAAAACAATGAGCACCCGCACGCAGATGCTGCTGACGGGCGCCTTAACCATCACACTCGGCTTTGCCGTAACCATCGGCGTGCTGAGCTGGCAATCCAGTAACGAACAAAAGTCACTGGCCGAAAGCTATCTGCAGCAGATTGCACAAAGCCAGGCGCTGCAAATTCAGCATGAACTTAGCTACGCGCGCGATGTGGCGCATAACCTCGGCCACAGCTTGATCGCATTGCCAGCGGCGGGCATTCAGGACCGTAAAGTTGCTGATAAGCTGATGGAATCGGCGCTGCGCGATAATCCCGATTACCTGTCGATCTCGGTGATCTTCGAAGAGAACGCCTTCGACGGACGTGACGCGGAGTTCGCCACCCAAGCCAATGCGGCACCGAAAGGTCGCTACGCCTTCTTCGTCGATCGCGATCAAACCGGCAATTTTAACCTGCATCCGCTGACCTCGATCTTCACGCCAGGTCAGGGCGATTACTATCTGCTGCCGCAAAAAAGTCAGAAAGATATGCTGATTGAGCCTTACAGCTACGCCTACAACGGCGTGCCGACGCTGCTGACTTCGGTAGCGGCGCCGATTGTGAGCCAGGGCAAACTGTGGGGCGTGGTGACGTCCGATATTTCGCTGGCGTCGCTGCAGGAGAAGGTCAACAAAATCAAACCGTGGGATGGCAGCGGCTATGCGATGCTGCTCTCAAGCGCGGGTAATGTGGTTTCCTATCCGGATAAAAGCCAGACCAGCAAGCCGTGGAAAGGTGATACCCATAACTTCAGCAGCAGCGTGATGGAACATCATGATGCGTTGCTGGGTGAAGATGCGCTGGTAACCTGGCAGCCGGTGGTGATTGGTAACAGCGATCAGAAATGGTATCTCGGCGTGGTTGCGCCGGTCAGCCAGGTGATGGCGGCGGCGCATCGTCAACTGATTAACGCGGTGATCCTGATGATCATCAGCATTCTGGTGGTATGTACGCTGCTTGGCATGCTGTTCAGCCGCAAAGTGTTGAAGCCGATTGGTGGCGAACCGCTGGAAGCCGCGACCATCGCGCTGGCCGTCGCCGATGGCAAACTCGATAACGTCATCACGTTGAAAGGGCGCGATAACAGCAGCTTGTTCTATGCGTTGCATACCATGCAAAACCAGCTGCGCGATATCGTGGGACAGATTCAGGATGCCAGTTCGTCGGTGCGTCAGGGCGCGGGTGAAATCGCCAGCGGCAACCTTAATCTCGCCTCGCGTACCGAGCAGCAAGCTGCCGCCCTAGAGCAAACCGCCGCCAGCATGGAGCAGATCACTGCTACGGTGAAACACAACGCCACCAACGCGCATCAGGCGACAACGCTCACCGACAACGCCACGCACATTGCCAGCCGTGGTGAAACGCTGGTGGGCGAAGTGGTGCAAACCATGGCGCAAATTGACGACAGCGCGAAGAAAATTGGCGACATCACCGCCATCATCAATAGCATCGCCTTCCAGACCAATATTTTGGCGCTGAACGCCGCAGTAGAAGCGGCGCGTGCCGGAGAACAAGGACGCGGCTTTGCCGTGGTGGCGTCGGAAGTCCGTAATCTGGCCCAACGCAGCGCCAATGCGGTGAAAGATATCGG
Organism: Pantoea sp. SS70; assembly: GCF_029866845.1. Classification (NCBI taxonomy): domain Bacteria; kingdom Pseudomonadati; phylum Pseudomonadota; class Gammaproteobacteria; order Enterobacterales; family Erwiniaceae; genus Pantoea; species Pantoea sp. SS70. The sequence continues at coordinate 698,216 of NZ_CP117200.1, forward strand.
CGCGCTGATTGAAGAATCCACGCAGCGCGTCGGCAGCGGCGTGCAGCTGGTGCAGGATGCGGGCAAGACCATGCAGGAGATGACGCAGGCGGTGAATTCGGTGCGCACCATTATCGGTGAAATCGTGATCGCTTCCGATGAGCAGGCGCGCGGCATCAGTCAGGTGACCATCGCGGTGAACGAGATGGACAGCACCACGCAGCAGAACGCCGCGCTGGTGCAAGAGATGTCTGCCGCCGCCAGTTCGTTGGAAGATCAGGCCTCGCAGCTGGCGAACACCGTTGGGCGTTTCCAGCTGAGTTAATCGAGCCTCAGCTAAGAACGTGCTGAGCGTGGCACGCCGTTTTTCTCTGAATAACGGCTGCCTATCCACCAGGTGATCAGCGCCGCCAGGGCGATCGCGCCAAGCACGGCAAACGCACTGCGATAGGAATAGGCTGCGGCAATGTTTCCCGCCAACGCGGGACTCATTGCCGCGCCGACGCCCTGCATGAGCATGATAAAACCCTGACCGGCATTGGTATGTCCGCTGCCCTCAAGCACCTTCACGATATAACCCGGCACCGCCACGCCCAGCAGACCCGCCGCTACGCCATCTAGAATCTGTACCGGAATCATGAAATAAGCGCCGTCAAAAGCGGAGGCAATCAACGCACGTAATGGCAGCACCAGCAGCGCCGCCGTGATCAGCACGGGGTAGCCAAAACGCGGTGCGTGACGTGCAGCATACAGCGCCATGGGAATCATCACACATTGTGAAATAACCACCGTGGCGGCAGCATAAAGTCCGGGGCTGATGGCTGAATTGTGCGCTGCCGCCACCCGCAGGCTCAGCATAGGTAACAGCGCGGCATTGCCAAGATGGAAGAGTAACAGCGTGACTCCCGTGATAATGACGGCAGGATTACGGGCAATCTGATAAAGACGTGGGACGTTGCTGGCCGATTCGCTGCCAGAAAGCCCGCGCGCGGCAAGGTTATCGATGTCGTTATGACGAATAGCCAGCACGGCTGCACCTGCGCACAGCGCCATCGTCGTCATGAGTACAAACACCGCACCCGTTCCCCACAACCACACTGAAGCACCCGCAATAATGGCGGCTGTCATATTTCCGCCGTGGTTGAAGGCTTCATTTCTCCCCATTTGATGGCTAAATCCTTGCGGACCGGCCAGGCCAAGGGTAATACCCGTCAACATCGGCGCGATGAGCGCGGCGGAAAGGCCAGTCACAATCTGCGATAAAACCACGATCCATCCCTGATGGAAATACCACAGCAGCAAGGTGGATAGGGTGATCAGGAGTGAACCGATGAGCAGCAACGATCGTTTATGGCGAGTAGCGTCTGTGGCTAAACCCGCCGGCAGAGTGGCAACCAGCCCTGCAAGGCCACCGGCGGTCATCACCCAGCCAATATCTCCTGCATTCCAGTGGCGTTCTGTCAGAAATATGCCGAGAAAAGGCCCAAGACCATCTCGTACGTCAGCCATAAAAAAGTTAACCAGACACAGAGCCTGAAGCGAACGTAGTGGCATAGAAATCCTTAGCAAGTAATCGGAACGGGACGAACGTAATCATGGCAGGAAAACGGCAATTTTCCTGCCGTGATGGGCGTTAATTATGTTGCCGGGTACCAAACCGCTGCCGATACTGGCCGGGCGTGACGCCGGTGAGCTTGCGGAAAATTTTGCGGAAAGCGGAAGGGTCGCTGTAGCCGATCTCCCAGGCGATCTGATCGACCGAACGATTACTCAGCTCCAGCGCGTCGCGCGCTTTCATAATGCGTACCTGCTGCAAATAATCCGTTGGCCGCAGGCCGGTCGCTTTCTGGAAATGGCGCAGAAAAGTACGTGGCGTCATGCTTGCCAGCGCCGACATGCTCTCAATGCTGTGATGCTCGGCAACATGGGCATGAAGATGATGCTGCGCGCGCAGAATCTGGCTATCGCCGTGATCGAAATTGGGGATAAATGCCGAATAGGTGCTTTGCTCGCGTCGCGGCGGGTCGATCAGTAAAAAGCGTGAGGTCGCCAGCATGGTGCCGGTGCCGAGCACTTTTTCGATCAGCGTTAAACCCAAATCGGTCCACGCCAAAATCCCACCGGCGGTAATAATGTCGCCATCGTCAATCACCATATTTTCCACCGCGACGTCTACCGCAGGAAAACGCTCCGACAGCGTCTGCGCAAAGGCCCAGTGCGTGGTGGCGCGACGGTGATCGATTAGTCCGGTTTCGGCCAGCACAAAGGCACCGGCGCACACCGAACAGAGCGTTACGCCTGCGTCATAAAGCTCACTCATCCAGTCGGCGGGCACCTTCATGGGCACCATTTTCGCTGGCACCACCAGACTTGGCGGCGCAATCACGTGGCTCAGGCGATGTGCTGTATCGGGATGGCTATCCCAGACGCAAACCATATGATCGCTGTGCGCATCGATCTGCCAATGTGAGACACGAATCGTCCGCTTGCGCTCTTCACCCGATATATTCTCGGCCCATTCCGCAGCAATCCTGAACATATCGGTTAAGCCATATATCGCCGCGAGTTGGCAATCGGGATAGATCACCAAGCCAATCTCCGCGACAACGCTGTTTTCATCAGTTTTTATCATTTGTCAGTTACGGCCCTTAATGTGTCATATTTGACAATATTAGCCGCTGCCGCTTTCCATAACAATAAGCCCATCGAACGCAGACAATCACATACAGAGGACTTACTCATGAGCAACGGCATCATCACCACCCAAGACGGCACCAAAATCTTTTACAAAGACTGGGGCCCAAAAAACGCCCAACCGGTAGTGTTTCATCACGGCTGGCCGTTAAGCGCCGATGACTGGGATAACCAAATGTTGTTCTTCCTGGCACAAGGTTATCGCGTTATCGCCCACGACCGTCGCGGCCACGGACGTTCCGACCAAACCGATAGCGGCAATGATATGACCACATACGCCGCTGACGTGGCAGAACTGGCCAAAGCGCTGGACCTGCGCAACGCCATCCATATCGGTCACTCAACCGGTGGCGGTGAAGTGGCGCGTTATGTGGCGCATGCCGAAAAAGGTCGCGTGGCGAAAGCGGTGTTGATGGGCGCCGTGCCACCAATCATGTTGCAAACCGCCGCCAATCCAGAAGGTTTGCCGAAAGAGGTGTTTGATGGTTTCCGCTCGGCGCTGGCCGCTAACCGCGCGCAGTTCTTTATCGATGTGCCAGCGGGGCCGTTCTACGGTTTTAACCGTCCGGGTGCGAAAGCGAGCCAGGGCTTGATCGATAACTGGTGGCGTCAGGGCATGGCGGGCGGCGCTAAGGCGCAGTACGACTGTATCGGTGCGTTCTCGGAAACCGATTTTACCGAAGATTTAAAAGCGATCACCGTGCCAGTATTGGTGCTGCATGGGGAAGACGATCAGGTGGTGCCGATTAATGATTCGGCGCATAAGGCGATTAAGCTGCTGAAACAGGGCACGCTGAAAACCTACCCAGGCTTGTCGCACGGTATGTTCGCGACGCATCCTGAGCAGATTAATCCTGATTTGTTGGCGTTTGCGAAAGCGTAAATTACTGAGTTCACGAATCGTAGCGGCGCAATTATTTGCGCGATAAATCGCGCAGCTACGAAATATTCAATATTTTATTCGTTATTTTCCGTCATTTTGCGGTAAGCGGCGGGTGTAATGCCTGTCACCCGGCTGAACGCCCGCCGCATCACGTCAGCGCCGGAAAATCCGCACTGCAATGCCAGCGTTTTAGCGGGCAGCGATTTTTGTTCCAGCAGCTGTTTTGCTTTCGCCACGCGCTCGCGCTCCAGCCATTGTCCCGGCGTCATCCCCAATTCATTGCGGAACAATCGCGTCAGATGCCTTTCACTGATCGCCATATGTTCGGCCATCATCACCACGGTTTTAACTTCCGCCAGATGCGAAATCACCCAACGCTGTAACTCCTGCAACGCCGAACGGCCGCTCAACGACGCGCTGTCGCTGCGCATAAAATGCGTCTGATTGACCGGACGACGGAAAAACATCACCAAATGCGCGGCAATCTCAATCGCGACTTCACGCCCAAGATCCTCTTCCACCAGGCGCAGCGCCAGATCCAGCCCAGACGTGACCCCCGCGGCGGTACGCACTCGCCCATCTGCAACGCACAACGCATCGGCATCTACGGTGATCAACGGATAGCGTGAAGCCAGCAAAGCGGCGCTTTCCCAGTGCGTGGTGACGCGTTTTCCGGCCAGCAATCCGGTGCGCGCCAGCAGCAACGCGCCGCTGCACACCGAGCCGAAACGCTGGCTGCGCTGGCATAAACCGCTCAGCGCATGCAGCAGGTTGTCATCGGCAGCAAAATTTTCTATGCCCGGCGCGCCGGCGATCAGAAAGGTGTGCGGCGCATAGTTCTGCGTTTCAGCCAGCTGCATATCGGCGCTCAGCCGCACGCCGGATGATGCGTGAATCTCACCGCCCTCAACCGCGATAATGCGTGGCGTGTAAATCTGGCGCTGCAGCAGACGGTTGGCTTCGGCAAACACATCCAGCGGGCCGGAAACGTCGAGTAACTGCACGCCCGGCACCGCCAGAATCGCTATTTCATGACGCATTCATTTCCTCATGTCGCAAAACATCACAATGTCTTTAATCGTCTGTATTGGGTGCTTTAAGACTTTTAGCCTGCGCTCTATGGTTGAAAAAGACAACCAACAGGAGAGAAAAAATGAGCGTGAACATTACCGGCATCCGCATCCCGGACAGCAAAATGGCCCGTGAAGCGACAGAGTTTGTGCGCGATACCGAATCAGAGTTGCTGTTTAACCACTCCAGCCGCGTCTTTTACTGGGGCGCGCTAGCGGGGCAGCAGCGTGGAGTTAACGTCGATCGCGAGCTGCTGTATATCGGCTGCATGTTCCATGACATCGGCCTGACGCACGAACACTGCAGCTGCGATAAGCGTTTTGAAGTAGATAGCGCCAATGCCGCGCGGGCATTTTTGCAGGGCTACGGCATCGCCAGCAGCGATATCGACAAAGTGTGGACCGCGATTGCACTGCACACCACGCCGGGAATCCCGGAGTTTATGGCACCAGAAATAGCGCTGGTTACCGTTGGCGTGGAGATGGACGTGCTGGGCATCGGTTATGAAAAGTTCGCGGAAGAGGAGATTGTCGCCGTGACGGCGAACTATCCGCGCCCGGCGGCGTTCAAGGAGGCGATCATTCAGGCCTTTTACGATGGCATCCGGCATAAACCGGATACCACCTTTGGCAATGTAAAAGGTGATGTGATTAAGGATAAAGAGCCGGATTTCTCACCGCTCAATTTCTGTCGCGTTATCCGTCAGTCTCGCTGGCCGGGCTGAGTGAGGTTTTCGCCCGGCTGTTCGCAGCCGGGAAACCCTGCTTAGCACGCAGCGCAATTCCCAACGCGACCAACAGCAATAGCAGAATCGCCCACGGAAAAGATTGGGAGCCGACATGTTCCAGCAACATTCCGCCGGTCAAACCGCCGAGGGCGATAGCGCTGTTCCAGGTGACGACATTCATGGAGAGCGCGACATCGGCATATTCGCCGGCGGCATCTGCCAGAGCCGTTTGCAGCAGCGTCGCGGCACCGCCGAAGGTGAGTCCCCAAACGGCTATGCCCGCATAGATCACGGCGGGTGTTGGCGTACTCAGACCAAAAATCACCGACACCGCAGCAAAGATGGAGAGTGACAGCAGCACCGCTTTGCGCAGATGCGTATCAATGATCTTACCGGTGATGAATATTCCCCCCAATGCCGCCATACCAAAGATCAGCAGCACCACATCCACGCGATGCGCCAGACCGGCTGAAGCAAGGAACGGTGCAATGTAGGTATAGAGAATGTTATGCGCCAGCATCCAGGTCAGCACCACACCCAGCACGGCACCTACGCCGGGGAGGCGTAACACTGCGCCGAGCGGCATTTTTTGCGTAGCAGATTGGCCGGGATAGTTCGGCACGGCCAGCAAAATCCAGCCGATAAGAATGAGAGAGAGACCCGACATGGCGGCAAATGTCAGACGCCATCCCAGCAACGAACCCATCCATGTGCCTGCCGGAACACCGAGTGAAAGAGCGATGGGCGTGCCCACCATGGCGAGCGCCAATGCGCGTCCCTGCAGCGATGGAACCACCATTCTTCGCGCATAGCTCGCAATCAGACTCCACGCCAAACCGGCTGACGCACCAGCAAAAAATCGCGCTATTAAGATGATGACAACGTCAGAAGAGACGGCGGTAAGAGTGTTAAATAGCAGAAATCCACACACTGTGCTCAGCAGCACAACCCGGCGCGACCAGCTTCGGGTCAGCAATGTGAGCGGAATCGCGGCCAGTAGCGAACCGGCTGCATAGGCGGTAACCCATTGACCGGCCAGCGAGGGGGAAATATTAAGCCCCTGACTGATTTGTGGCAGCAATCCGGCGGGTATGGTTTCAGTCAGGATGCAGATAAAACCTGCCATTGCGAGCGCCAAAAGCGCCAGGATTGGCAGCCGTTGGGCTTCTTCGTGCTTAAACGTTGAATTCATTATTTAGCCTGCTCTTGATTTGCAACAGCGCCGCGAAGCGCCATGGATATATGTATCGATCGGTATTTATATTGCGGAGGCAAGCTGTGCGTTGTCAATGAATTCTGTATCGATTAGTATAAATGGCGGAGGATGTGATGATGAGAACAGGCAGACCAAGACAATTTGACCGGGATGAAGCGGTGATCAAAGCGATGCACCTTTTCTGGCAAAACGGCTATGAATCAACCTCGCTGACGCAGCTCAAAGCCTCGATAGGCAAAGGCATCACCGCGCCAAGCTTCTACGCCGCGTTTGGATCGAAAGAGGCACTCTTTGCTGAAGCCGTGAACTGTTATTTGCAAACCCATGCTCAGGTCACGGAAGCTTTGTGGGATACCCGCGTGCCCGCTCGGCAGGCGCTGGAAACCGCGCTGCTCAACTCCGCCAGAATGCAGTACGATCCTGCGCATCCGCGTGGATGCATGGTTGCGCTAAGCGTGATGTCTTCCTGTTCTGAGGAAAATCGCCACGTGCTTAAACCGCTTGAAGCATCGCGCATGCGCACCCGTGAAGGGATAAAGCATTGCGTTGAAAGAGGGATTGGCAGCGGTGAGTTGCGGGATGAGGAGGAGACGCTTTCGCTGGCGGTCAGCTTCAACAGTTTTATGCTGGGGATCTCAACCCTGGCGCGCGATGACGTTCCTCTCCACGAGGTTGAGCGCGGAATCGCGCAGATGATGAGATTGTGGGATGCCTCGCGGGCAATCCCACAATCTTAAGGGCGTCACGGTTTACGCTGCAGCGTAATGCGGGTCAACTCTGAGGGGCGGCCCAAACGCACCGCCATGCCAGGCCAGAGCGCGGTACCATTGTTGACGTAGAGCTGCATGCCGTCGACCTGATACAAACCCGACACGAAGCCCGCGTTGGGTTTGGCAAACAGGCGATCAAAGCCAATAATTAGCCCGCCGTGCGTGTGGCCGGACAGCTGCAAATCGATTTTTTTCAGCGCATTTTGCCGGGCGTTGCGCGGCTGGTGGTCGAGCAAGATCACCGGAGCGTTTTCCGGCGCACCGGCCAGCGCTAGTTCCAAATCGGGGCCAACTGCGCCACGTCGTGCTGCTGACGTATCCGGCATGCCGGCGATCACCAGCTCGGCGTTATCGCGCTTAATCACCGTATGGCGATTGAGTAACGGCTCCAGACCTAGCGACGCCAGATGTGCGGTCCAGCGCTCCTGCTCAAAGAAATATTCGTGATTGCCGGTGATGGCGAAAACGCCATCGCGGGCGTGTAATCCGCGCAGCGGTTCGACGTCCGCACGACGGTTCTGCAGCGTGCCGTCAATCACATCTCCGGTGACCAGAATCAAGTCAACGTCCAGCGTCATGGCTTTTTGCACCAGCGCGCGCGTCCATTTCTCATTAAAAAGTTTGGTGATGTGCATGTCCGTTAACTGCAACAGTTGATAGCCTTCGAATTCGCGCGGAAGGTTGTCGATCTCAATGGTCACATCTTTGATGGGCGGAACGCGGATAGCCTGATAAACGCCAACCGTGGCAAGAATCAAGGCAAACGCCGCCGCCACATAACGCACCGCGGGCACGATTTCGAACGGATGGCGGAACAACAGTGAAACCAGCGCCACTATATCAATCACAAACTGCGTCAGCGCGAGGAATAAAACGGCGCTGAAACCCCAGTTGAACAGGATGACGATGGCGCGCGGCATTTCCGGCGAAAACATGCTGCCAGAGGTAAAACGGCTCACCAGCAGATATTGCGAAGCCAGCAACACCAGCAGAGAAAGGATGATTTTTAACAGCAAGGGCATGGCTAACGGGAACAAAAATCGGGCGATCACATACCAGCTGGGTATGCTGAAAATCAGATGGAACATCATTCACTTCCCTGGTCTAAGAGCGCTGATTTAGCGCAAAAATTTATCCGCAAAGAACATTACTGACCGCCCTGTTGATAAAACCGCATCATCGAGTGATGCCTTCAGCCAGCGTGGCCATCAGCAATGCCCGACGAGATTCGAGTTCACTAATTTGGCGTTCAATATGCGCCAGTCGCTTATATTGCACAGCCTGAGTTTCCGGGCAAAATGCTGCCCCTTCGATCATGCGCATACAATCCGGAAAAGAGCAGATTTCGGCAATGCTGAAACCGGTATTGATGAGCCGTTGAATCTGGCGCACCTGGGTTATCGCCTGTGGCGGGAAAAAACGGTATCCATTGCAGGCACGTGTTGAAGTGAGCAGATGATGGCGATCGTAATGACGAATGGCGCGCACGCTCACGCCTGTCTCTCTTGCCAGCTCTCCAATTGATAACTGCATAAGTGACTCCCCATAAAGCGGCTTGACTCTGACATCAGTGTCAGGGTTCAGGATAGCCGGGAATCATTCATTTAAGGAGATTTTTTATGCTGTTACTTTTTAAACGCACACTTTTTAGCGTCGTTCTCATGCTCTTTTCTGCCACGCTGTTCGCCGCTGAGAAGCAGTACACCATTACCGCGCCAGATGGCGTGAAGCTGGCAGTACAGGAATCAGGTAATCCTAATGGTTTACCTATTGTGTTTATTCATGGTTTGCTTGGCAGCCACTTAAACTGGGAAAAACAGATCAGTGATGCGCAGTTACAGCAACGTTATCGGCTGATTACATACGATATGCGTGGGCACGGTTTATCCGACAAGCCTGAACAAGAATCAGCTTACCGGGATGGGAAACGCTGGGCCGACGATCTCCGCGCAGTAATTAATCAAAGCCATGCAAATAAGCCGTTATTAGTCGGATGGTCATTGGGCGGGGCGGTGATCACCAACTATCTGGCGGCCTATGGTGACGGTAATATCAGTGGCGCTATCTACGTCGACGGCGTGGTAGAGCTCAATCCCACGTTGATTCCGGCGCATGACGTATATGGCGCAATGACGGCAAGTGATTTGAAAACACATCTGGATGGCGAGCGGGCCTTTCTGCAGCTGTGTTTTTACCAGCAACCGGACCGCACCACCTTTGAACGCCTGCTGGCCAACGCCGCGCTGGCTGCGTGGCCCATGCAAAGAGCGGTGCCCACCATGACCATTGCATTAGAAAAAGGAGTAAAAAATGTGCGTGTGCCGCTGCTGTTCATCTACGGTGAGCATGATGCATTGGTGAACCCTGCTGCATCTCTCGCCAGAGTAAAGCGTATCAATTCGCGCATTCAGACACAGATGTTTGCCGATTCTGGCCATGCGCCATTTATCGAAGAACCTGCGCGTTTTAATCGAACACTGGCAACTTTTGCTTCAGCTTTATAAAGTCTCAGGGCCGCCATCTTCGGCGGCCCTTATCCCGCGTTCACCACGGAGGATGCATGCAACGCCAGCAGCTGTTCGACTACATCAATCAGCACTATCAGGTAGAACCCGATTATCCGTGGAAAAAGCACAGTGAGTATGCAGTGCTGCGTCATCCGCGGCACCGCAAATGGTTTGCGCTGGTGTTCCCGCTGGAGAGTCACAAACTCGGTTTACCGGATAGGCCGGTAATTGATGTGATGAACATCAAAGCGCGACCTGAACTGATTGGGTCGCTGCGCCAGTTGCCCGGCGTTTATCCGGCTTACCACATGAACAAAGAGCATTGGCTGAGCATCACGCTGGAGAACGGCTTGCCGGATAGCGAGATTCTGGCGCTGCTGGATGACAGCTTCAGTCTGACGTTTTAGCGCCCGAGCGGCGCGCAGGCATCATGCGCATTAACGTATTGTCTTTGAACAGATAATGGTGCGCCAGCGCGGCCACGGCATGAATGCCGATCAGCCAGTATCCGTAAGGCGCGAGGGTTTCATGCCAGTCCGCAATCATGTCGGCGAAATCCGGATCCGGATCGCCACTCACCGGCATCGGAATGCCAAAAATCCACCAGGTGCGGCCCATATAGAAGCGCGACAAAATGCCCAGCGTGGGTAAGACAATGAAAAACACATAGATCGCCAGATGCATCAGATGCGCCAGGCCGGTTTGCCAGTGCGGCGGCCTAGGCAAAATCGCCGGGCTGCGATGGCGAAAACGCAGCAGGATGCGTGACAGCATAATCACCAGCACACAACTTCCTGCGCTGAAGTGACCAATAATCATGGCAAAGCCTTGCCACGAACCGCGCGTCGCCAGTCCACGAAATTCCATGGTGCAATACGCAGTGACGACCAACAGGAAGGTCAACCAGTGAAGAAAAATCTGCGATGGGGCGTATTTATTGCTCATTTTTAATCCGTAAAAAGGCCTGGCGGGACGGTTACTTTAATGGAAAATGCGCTGAATGAATTCATTATTTGACACATCAGCAACAGCGTTTTTACCTTTCCGCTTCTGTTGCCACCAACAATTGACTCAGCAAGGTTTTCAGCTGCGCTTGCTGCGCTGCATCCAGCGTTTCCAGCAGGCTATTTTGCGTTTGCGTGTGTACCAGCAGGGCTTGCTCGATCTTCGCTAATCCTTCTTCAGTCAGCGCCACCAGCATGCTGCGCTTATCGTCGGGATCGGCAACGCGCACAATCGACCCCACATCTTCCAGCCGATTGAGGCGATTGGTCATCGCGCCCGATGTCACCAGCAATGACTTATACAGCTGGGTCGGCGACAAGCGATAGGGCGCACCCGCGCGCCGCAGCGTCGCCAGCACATCAAATTCGCCATCGCGAAATCCGAACGGTGCCAGCGCTTCAGCGCGCGTTTTCGCCAGATGTTTCATGATGCGCAGCATGCGACCAAATACCGCCATCGACGATGCATCCAGCTCCGGCATCGCGCTGGCCCACTGTTCAACTACAAAATCGACGTGATCGGTCAAATTGATTTCTCCTGATGCTGTTGTTGCCTGTTTGCACAATCCGTAGCGGCGCGATTCATCGCGCAATAAATTGCGCCGCTACGGATTGTGCGGTGATTAATATTCGCCATCTCATCCCCATTTGTTGCTTTGTGCGCATGGGCTGTTGCTGCTGCGAAAAGTATCTTAACGTTAAGGTACTTTTAATGAGCATGGAGATGCAAAGTGAATCGTACTTTACCTGCGGTTGGGATGTTTGCCTTACTGGTTTTTGTTATCGCACTGAATTTGCGGCCGATGATGGCGGCGATGGGTCCGCTGTTTCCATTACTGCAGCGTGATGCACAGCTCAGCGCCACGCAGCTTAGCCTGCTGACCACGTTGCCGGTCATCATGATGGGATTGGCGGCGCTGGCCGGGCCGCTGCTGTTGCGCCGGCTTGGCGAAGTGCGCGGTATCGTTGCCGGATTGCTGTTGCTGGCGCTGGCGAGCGTCGCGCGTGGGTTCGACCAATCTGCCACAGCGTTGATTACCAGCGCGCTGGTGGCGGGTTGCGGTATCGGATTGATTCAGGCCTTAATGCCAGCGCAGATCAAACGTCACTTTGGTGCAAAAGCAGGCACGCTGATGGCGCTGTTCACCACCGGGATTATGGCGGGCGCAGCGATTGCTGCCGCCAGCGCCGCACCATTGGCGAAATCGCAAGGTTTAGCGTTAACGCTGGCAATTCCTGTTGTCCCCGCAATCATCGCGCTGTTGCTGTGGTTGACGTTTTCACGCGGCGTAACGCCAATGCAAAGCAGCCAGGCTCCACGCACTGCACGCTCACCGCGTGCCTGGTTGTTGATGATCTTCTTTGGCATTGGCACCGGCGCGTACACGTTGGTGCTGGCGTGGCTGCCGCCATTTTACATGCAGCACGGCTGGCAACCTGAACAAAGTGGCTATGTGCTGGGCGCGCTCACGCTGACGGAAGTTGCCGCGGGTTTTGTGCTGTCGGCGTTGATCCATCGCTTCCGCAATCGTCGCCGTCCGTTGCTGGTGGTGTTAACTTTGATTCTGCTGGGCTTGATCAGTCTGCTGTGGCTTGGCGGGGCGCAGGCGTGGCTGCCTACATTGCTGCTCGGATTAGGCATTGGCGCGCTGTTCCCGCTCTCGCTGATCGTCACGCTCGATCACGCGCGCACGCCGGAAGAAGCGGGCGCATTGCTGTCCTTCGTGCAGGGCGGCGGTTATTTGCTGGCGGCGTTGATGCCGCTGATCGCTGGCATCGTGCGTGACCGCGCCGCCTCGCTCGATAGCGCGTGGATAATCATGAGCGTGGGCATTGTGTTGCTGATGGTGATGGCGCTGCGGTTTAAAACGCAGCGATAAACGCACGGCACAGAATGTGATAAAACGTGGGGCAATTTTTAACGCAGGGTCGTCATTTATGACGGCCTGGCAAACCAAGGAGCAACCATGTCGCCACAAGTGGGAATCGGCATTTTAATTTTCCGCGATGGAAAACTGTTACTAGGGCAACGCAAAGGCAGCCACGGCGCGGGCGACTGGTCTGCGCCGGGCGGGCATCTGGAGTTTGGCGAATCGCCGGAAGCCTGCGCGCGTCGTGAAGTGCTGGAAGAAACTGGCTTACAGCTTGGTGAACTGCAAAACGGCGCGTTCGTTAGCGATGTGTTTCCCGAGGTCAATAAGCACTACATTACGCTACTGATGGTGCCGCAGGACGCAATCGGTGAACCACAACTGATGGAGCCTGAAAAGTGCCACGGCTGGCAATGGTTCGCACCAGAGAATCTGCCGCAACCGCTGTTTGCGCCGCTGCGCACATGGATGGCACGCGACGGATTGGCGGCGCTGCAGGCGTTGGCAAAATCGACTTAAAGCACCAGCTTCATCACCGTAACTTCTTCAGCAGCGATCTCGCGCTGCTCCACATCCTGCCAGCCGAAGCGGCGATAAAGCGCTTGTTGATCCGGCGTATACAGCCACAGCGCGGTAATCCCACGCTGACGCGCTTCGGTAATTAAGCGCGTCACCAGGCCACTCGCCAACCCTTTTCCACGGTGTGTTGCGGCAGTAATGACTTCGCCGAGCCAAAACTCGCGCTCGGCGATATCGTGCAGTTCGTAATGGATAATGCTGGCGGTCGCCATCAATTCGCCATCGCTTGTAGTTGCCACCAGCGTCAGCGTTTTGGCCTCGGCGGCATTGCGCGCCTGTAATCGCTGCTCAATCACTGCCGCATCGCGCCAGTTGGGGAAATCTGACCATTCTTGATGCAGCATTTGCGTCACCGCATCCAAAAACTGAGGCTGTTGCGCCAGCAGGCTGATGTGCATTTCGATTCCTCAAAGGTGACAGGCGAGAGTGACAACATAGCGATTAGTGATTGATATTGCCAAGTATACTGCGTTCGATAATAGCGCCGGGCATCATCTGCTGAATACCTTGCTCCAGCATATCGCCCGCATGTTGCAATGCTTCGAGTGGCATCGCCGGTAATCGCTCCAGCACAAACCACATCTGCGTTTGCTCAATACTGAGACGCGTGCGCACACCTTGTCGCCAGTTCCAGCGACGACAGGTTACGCCTGCGTCATCCCGCCACACCACTTCGCCAGGTTCGGGAAATTCATGGCTCAAGACGCCTTCTTTATAGACATCAAAGGGTTCGCTGCCATCGGCGCGCGTCAGCCGCGGGTTGCCCACGTAAGCGGCCACATTCTCACCACCAACCGGAATGGCGAAACGAATGCTCACCGCATTGTAGAGATCCACGATTGGATCGATGGCTGCCATTGATCCGTCGCGCTGCACGCGCTTGCGCAAGGCATCTGCCGAACAGGGCGTACGTTTCGGTTTGGCACCAAAATGTTTGAACATTTCCGTCCATTGCGTCAGATGTGCTTCAGCCCACGGAAAATCATCCTGCAGCATATCGCGACAAGCTTGTACGAGGGCTTCTTTACCAACTTGCGGACGCAACACTGGCGCAGCCTGAACTAAAATGCTGAGCGCGGTAAAGTCAGGCGCTAAGGCAGAAACGGAAGGATCGATTGACGGGCTTAAGGCGAACATAACATAATCCTGTAATGACTAATTTATTCCATGATAGTGACCGATGAAAACAAAAGTCAATAAATTGACCGAAGCAGGTTCTGATATCGACTATGTCAGCGCCGCCGTTTCAGCCAGCATCAAAAGTTTCCGCCAACAGCAAAAACTGTCGCTGGATGAGCTCTCGCGCCGCGCGGGCGTCAGTAAAGGCATGTTAGTTGAGATTGAAAAACGCAGCGCGAATCCCAGCATCGCCATTTTGTGCAAAGTGGCGGCAGCGCTAGGAATATCGGTGGCCGATATTGTGAATGTCACCGCCGATCCGCTGGCGCATCTGGTTGCTGAAGAGGACATTCCAATACTTTGGCAAGGGGACAAGGGCGGTACGGCGCGTTTGCTGGCGGGCACGCAAGGCCCGGATATGATCGAGCTATGGCGTTGGGAGATGTTCCCCGGCGAACAGTTCGCCTCGCCGGGCCATCCGCAGCGCACTTACGAACTGCTGCATGTCGAGCAAGGTGAACTTACGTTGACGGTTGATGAACAGCGGTTGCAGGTGCCGCGCGGCAGTTCAGCGGTGGCGAAAACCGCCGCACCGCACAGTTATGCGAACCTCGGCGAACTGCCGCTGGTTTTCACCATGGCAGTCGCCGAAATTCACGGTTAACCCACTTCGTTCGCCAGCGCCACCGCATCTTCGTCAGCTGGAATGCGCATCGGTCGCCGCACGCCACACCGCTTCCGCCACATCCAGCGCCTTGGTGGTGGGTTGTGGCTGCTGCATCGTGCTGAAAACGCCATCTAACAGCGGCTGATACGGCTCAAGCTGCGTGTTCTCCATGCGCGGCGAATCGCGCCTGACCACGCTTGTGCAGTTAGTGATGGATGAGTGCCGCGCACAGCGTCCGGCGCGTCATGTGGTACTGGAACGCTTGCTAGAGCTGCTGTTAATCGAAGCGCTGCGATCAATGCCGATCTGCAATGCGTGTCCGGGCGTGATGAGCGGTTAGCTGACGAACGGCTGGCGGCGGCAATCCGCGCCATCCATGCAAACCCTGCGCACAGCTGGACGGTGGCCGAACTGGCGAAAACCGCCGCGCTGTCACGTTCCTCTTTCTTTGTGCGTTTCCGCGAAGCGGTTGGCGTGGCGCCGATGGTCTACCTGCTGACGTGGCGCGTGGCGCTGGCGAAAAATCTGCTGCGCGGTAAAAGCATGGCGGTAGCCGAAGTGGCAGAGCGCGTTGGCTATCGCTCCGCCAGCGCCTTCAGCGTGGCATTCAGTCGCTATGTCGGCCAGCCGCCTGCGTGGTTCGCCGCCGAAGAGGATGTTTAGCGATACGGCTTCAAATTGCCGGTTAAAAGGGTAATTTTTTTCTTTGGACCGATCAAACCGATCGCCACCAACTCAATCTGATCGCTGTGCGCGTCAGCAATACGATCGCCATACTCTTCGTACGTTTTGCAGGATTGCGCTAGCGGCGCGTAGATGACGCCGGGATAATCAACGCCATCCTGGATTTGCTGATTCGGCCCCACCAAATTTCCTGGTAATTCGCCAAAACTAATGCCGATAATGCTGGCAGCGTTCATTGCCAATCCGGCGGGCAGTTGCTGATCAATCAAGATGGTGCAGCGATGGGTGTTTGCGTCGAAATCCATGTTGAGTATTTCACCTTGAGTGGGAATGCAAAAGTAAGCGATCGCTGGAGTATAAATTCCGCACATTTTGTAGCGGCGCGATTTATCGCGCAGTTGGAGATGCAGAGTATGTTTGTACTGCAGGAATTAAAGGGATTAGCGGCCTGGCCTTTGGCTGAATAAAAGATTCGAATAAATCACAATGAATTCATGAGAGTTTTATTAAATCCCATATAGTTTACTTGATGTTTCAATATCATCATCTTTACGACTATTAGATCCGGATAATTATAAAATCACCCTGGCCTAATTCCTAAATCCTTTCTCCCACCTCACAAATCCTTAACTCAAACTGGACGCTTGCCAGCTAAAGCGTAGATACTCATTTCACCCGATTTCAAACATTAAAAAGCTGAAACAAAATAATTCGATTACTTAAACAAACCTAAAGCGCAACGGTAATAATCCGTGCGCGTATTGTCTTTTCTCTGTTGAGGAAAACATTGTGTTTAAATTAAATCCGGTGTTACTAAGCCTTGTGGCTGCGCAAGGCGTGATGTTCCCTGTGTTGCCGACAACGGCAGCGATATTAAAGCCTTATACGCCTGAAATTAATGACAATAAGGTTGGTGCTTACTGTTTATGTAATGGCAGCACGCAAACGCTGAGCGGATTGCCGCAGTTCGTGCCGGGTGAAAACGGTACGGGCAGCGTAACGATTGGTGAGTTGCGCAATATTGGGCGAATTATCAATGACAACGTGATTGGCGCGGCGCGGCTGCAAATCGGTGCGCAGAATTACGCTATTGGCATCCCCAATTACGAAGAAAATACCTACACCACCTATCAGGTATTTAATACTGCAGAACTGGTCGATTTACCTGCAGTAGGTCTGGATACCGTGGTGCCAGATTATTTTGATGTAAACGACAAACAATATATCAACGCGCGTGTCGCTTCCGTCAGTAATGGCACGCTGAATATCGATATTGGCAAGCATAACGCGGCGTCGACTTCCTCCAGTAATAGCTGGTCGATGGCGGCGAAGCAAAGCCAGTTATTTACCGCCAGCAAAAAAGGCAATTTGAACTGGAATTCCAATAACCGTATCGCCTTCATCGCCGGCACCACGCCGTACGGTGGCGATCGCCTGGCTTACGATGTCGGCAACGTGGTGGAATACGCGGGTGTATTCACCGTCAATACACTGGATGGCGGCACTAACACGTTCAACGTCACTAATCTCAATGAACTGCGCAATTACAACGACTGGCTGATCGATCAGCTCTCCAACGCCAACCTCAGCACCGAAAGTTACAACACAGAATTCAATAAGGCCTACGCGCTGCGCGAAGGACGCGTGGTGTATCGCATGAGCACCAACAACTTCGATGATGAAGTGGCGCTACCGATATTCGATCAGGTGGTGCTTAGCGCCGATGGTCCGAAGGCAACAGTGAAAATCAATCGCGGCAAAACGCTGGAAGTGGTGAACAGCAACAGCGCGGTGATGCGTGCCAGCAACGGGGCTAAGGCGATAGTCGATGGCAAACTCGCCAGCACCGGTTCTGGCCTCGAGTTGCTTAGCGGCGCGCGCGGCTTCAACAACGGCGTTATTAACGCCGGTTTTCTTAATAACGCCAATGGCAAAGGCGTCGATAGCAGCACGGTTGGCGCGGGCGGCAGCGCGGTCGACGTCAGTTATGAAAGTCGCTTTATCAATCGTGGCGTGATCAACCTGCAACCCGGCGCGGGCTTCAGTACCGGCATCAATACCTACAACAGCAAAGTGGTTAACCACGGCAACATCAACGTTGGCGTCAGCGATGTCAGCAGCGGCGGCACGGCAGCGGGCGTATTGCTGAGCAGCGACGGCAAAGGCGGTTTCGTTAACGCCAAAGACGGCATCATCTACATCGGGCGCACGCCGCAAAATCGCAAAAATGATCCCACCGAAGATGTCGCCGTCAATCTAAGTGGCGGCGCCAGCGGCATCTATCAATTTCTTGATTCAAAAGCCGTGAATAATGGCCACATCGTGATTGGATCCAAAGTGCAAAACGCGGCAGGGATGAAGGTGGAACTCGCGCCTCACGCGGTTACGCTGAACAATGGCGTCATCGACGTTAACGGCAAGGCGCAAGTTCAACCCGCCGAGAACGTTGGCATGTTGGTGCTGGATTCCGGCAGCCTTGGCAAGGTTGGCAATATCGGCACCATCAATGTCAACGGCTACAACAGCACTGGCCTAAAAGTCATCGCGCGCGATGGCAATGACTCCGTGGCATTTTCCAGCGGCGCGATCAACGTGCCTGGCGATGGCGATCGGTTTGTTAATTCCTTTAACACGGCGGTATGGGTGAAGGGCGATCCTGGCGGCACAGCTTACGCGAAACTGACCGGACCGATCCGGCTCGTCGGAAACTCGAATATTGGTATTCGTGCAGAAGGGCTTGCGGTGGTTGATGTCAGCGCTAATGCGGTGCCGCTATCCGTGCCTGATCCCAACGTGTATACCGCACGGCATATCAGTTTTTACACCCTTGGCCCCAACGCCAAAATCAACTTGCCCGCCAACGGCAGCTACAGCACCACCGTGCCGTACGGCAATATTTTCCGCGTTGCAGATGGGGCAGATTTTGACGGCACCGGCCGCACGCTTTCCATGACCAACTCCTTCGCCACGGGCGTGTACGGCAGCGGTGAGTTCACCGACGTCAACACCAATGGCGCGACATTCAACGTTGCCGGCAATTACGCGCGTGCTATTGAGATCAGTGATGGCGCGCACGCCACCATTGATGCGGCGACCCGCATCAGGCTGCTCAGCAATGGCGCGACCGGCGCGGTGGCGGATGGCAATAAATTCACCCTGACAGGCGACCCGATCAATCCGCAAACCCAGTTCAATCCCGATACGCTGCTGGTCAACCATGCGGCGCTCAGCGGCGTTGCTGATAATCAGCAGGCGCTGGTTGTCAGCAATCACGCCCAGTTGATTAATACCGGCGACATCACCTTAGGCGGTCAGAGCACCAACGGTATTTATGCGCAGAATGGTGCCTTTGCCTTCAACCGTGGCGATGTCACCGTGACGCGCAGCAGCACCGGTTTGTATGCGTATGGCAATCCCGAATACACCGATGGCGTAACGCCGACGGAAGTTATCAATATCGGCTTGCTTAATGTGTACAACGTGGATGCCGAGAGTTTCTCACCCAGCCGAGGATTGATCTCTTATCACGAGCTGGCGCGCTTCTATCAAAACGGCACCATCAATTTGTTTGGCTCAAACGCGCTGGCGGGCGCGGTGTTTGCCGGTGGACTGCTTGATTTAGGTGATGGCAATCGCGTGGTGTATCACGACAGGAACCAATACGGATTTCGCGCGGCGGATCCCGGCACGCGTTTGATCAGCCACGGCGGCAGCGTTGATGTCAGCACTGAAAACTCAAGGCTATACGAGATTGTCAACGGCGCGTGGCTGTATGCCGAAACGCCAGGCAATGTAACGCTCAGCGGGGAAAACAGCACTGGCATGGAGGTGAGCGGATACGACGCGATGGTTTCCCGCACCGACAATTACACCGTGACCGGCAAAAATGCCACCGTGATGCGCGTCAGCGGCAGCGCCGAGGGCGTGATCACCAGCGGCATTGCCCTGAATGGCGAAAACGGCACCGCGGCGGTGGTCGGCGGCGATGAGTCGGAAATCTACGCCGCCTCGCAAATCATCGGTAACGGCAGCAATAGCACCGCTTTTGATGTGAGCGGTGGCGCACGGTTGTTTAATCAGTATCAAGGCGTCGTCGATCTCACCGGACCAAACAGCACCGGCGCGCGCGTGCATGACGGCGGTAACTTCATTAACCGTGGCAGCATGCGTATCGCGTCGGGCATCGGTGTGGATGTCAGCAGCGGCTACGGCCAATACGTACCGGTGGACAGTTCCCTGCGCGTTGATGACGGCACCGCAGCGTTACGCGTCGGCAACGGCGGCTGGCTGAGAATCTACGGCGACGGGCAGGGCGCGAGCAATATTTATGCGATGGGCAAAGCCGATGGCTTGTTGCTGGATCATGGCGCGCAGGGCTTTGAAGCCAACGACATCATCCTCGGCGCTTATGGCAGCGGCAGCGTAATCAACAACCGCGCGGAAACCAGCAATATCTCGCTGGATAACGTGATGCTCGATGTGAGCGGAGGCAACGGCGTGCGTTCGGCGACCTCATTTGATCCTAATGGTCGCGCGTTGATCAACGTCAGCGGTGGTGCTACCGGTTATCGCTTCGAAAATGCCGATGGCTCAACCACCAGCAACGATCTGGTGATCGGCAAGGATTACGCCATTCTGGTTTCCGGCCAGGGTACCGGCGTTCGCGCTAACACCAGCGGCAAAGTGATTTCGCAGGGCTCGATTGGCATTCGCGATTTCAACGGCGGTTCGGCGATTGTCACCAGCACCGCCAGCCAGGTGATCAATCAGGGTTCGATTGCCTCACTCAGCCGCGTCTCTCCGCTGATCGATTTGCGCGGTGGCGACACGGTATTTATCAACCAGGGCACCATCTCCGCGCCGTTCCCGGATCAGGTCGTCGTAGCCGGAGGCGCAGGCAATGATGTGATCGCGCTGCTCGATGGTGCGGTGGTCGGCGATGTGAATACCGGCAGCGGCAACGATGAACTGGTGGTGACCGGCGGCACGCTGAACGGCAGCCTGACGATGGGCAATGGTGCGGCGAATCAGGCAACGGTGCAGAGAGTCAGCCTGGCCGATACCCGTCACATCACCACCGAAAACGGCGCAGGCAGCACGCTCAATCTCAGCGAGCTGACGGCGCGCGGCGGCTCGTTTGCCCGCGATGATGTCAGCAAAGGCACTAATCTCGGCGCGGGCTGGAGCACGCTCAACTTCTTCGCCACCCAGTGGACGCTAACCGACAACATCAAACTCGCGCACAGCACCATCAATATCGACGCCGGCAGTACGCTGTTTGCCGGTGATAACGTCAATCCGCTGCTGCAAGGCGCGACCAATGATTCGCTGGTGATAAATAACGCCGGTACGCTGGATCTCACTAACGGCGGCAACGCGGCGGCGAATGTTTTAACCATTGATGGCCAACTGGCATCGGCGGGCGGCAGCCTGAAACTCAACTCTACCGCCACGCAGAGCGACAACCTGCGCGTAAACGGCAATGTGTCGGGCACCACCTTGATCGACGATACGCTGATCGGCGGCCCGCAGCTGGATAGCAATCGCGATGGCGTGATTGCCGCCAGCGAAGGTGTGTCGCTGGCGCAGGTAACCGGCAGCGCCAGCGCATCCAGTTTTGTGCTCAAGAGCGGCTATGTGGCGTCCGGGCCGTGGCAATATGGTTTGGCCAGCTTCGCGCCGGGCAGTTCAGCATCCGGTGCGTGGGATTATCGACTCGCTAACACCTTTGTCTGTGAAGACGGTTCGCTGTGCCAGCCACAAGCGGGCAGCAATCAGCGTGCCGCGCGGCTGGCCGTGACGCCGCAGGTGCCGTCCTACATCTCCGCGCCGGTGGGTTTGGCGTATTACTCGCTGGCGGTGACCGACGATCTGCATAAACGTCTTGGCGAACTGCGTCAGCAGCAAACCGCATCCGATGCCGTGGGCGGCGAGATGTTTATCCGCTATCTCGGCTCCAACCTGAAGTATCAAAGCAATCGCGGTTTGGCCGATTACGGCTATGACTTCGATCTGGATTACAGCGCGGTACAGCTGGGCGGCAACGTACTGCGCGCCGACGGCCCACAAGACAGCTTGCGCGGCGGCGTGGCCTACACGCGTGGCAACACGCGCATTCGTCCTCATGCAGCCGACGGTTACAGCTCCACCAGTTTCGACA
Source organism: Pantoea sp. SS70 (assembly GCF_029866845.1). NCBI lineage: Bacteria > Pseudomonadati > Pseudomonadota > Gammaproteobacteria > Enterobacterales > Erwiniaceae > Pantoea > Pantoea sp. SS70. Next base: position 720,147 of record NZ_CP117200.1, read on the forward strand.
GCGATAGCATTTCGCTGTACGGCACCTGGCTGCGCGACAGCGGATTCTACCTCGATGGCTCGCTGAGTTGGGGTTGGTATCGCGGTGAAACCGACATCGCCCGGCAGAAAGAGGTGGCAACACCGAAAGGCAAAGGCTGGACGGCGTCGGTGGAATCGGGCTATCCGTTCACCTTCGCCAACGGCGTGCGCCTCGAACCGCAGGCGCAAATCACCTGGCTGCAGATGAAGATGGACAGCTTCACCGATCAGGATCGCACGCGCGTGTCGTACAACGATTACGATCAAACCATCGGCCGACTCGGCGCACGCCTCGATCGCACCTGGCTGGATACCAGCCAGAACGCCTACACGCCGTACGTTCGCGCCAACTACTACAAAGGCTGGGGCGGCACCGCGAAAACCAAAATCGGTGCGGCGGATATTGAAGGCAGTCAAATCTTCGAAAGTGGCAAGTTTGGTCAGATGTGGGACGTTGGTTTAGGCGGCAGCGCCACGCTGAATAACGACGTTGCGCTGTATGCCGAAGCCGATTACCGCAAAGAGATCGACGGCAACGGCGCCAAAGGCTGGCGCTATAACGCGGGCGTGAGGTGGTCGTTTTAAAATTCAGCCTGTCCATCGCGCATGCTGGAGTGCGTCAATATAAGTGGTTTTCAACCCCTCAAAGATGAGGGGGTAGAGGTGATTTAATTTCCTGGCGACCAAAATCATTAGCCAGGCACTTGCTGCGTGCGCCGATCCTTCACCGTGACATACAAAAACGCCAGCACGAACAGCGCCGCGTAGATCACCACAATGGTTGGGCCCGGCGCGCTGTCGAGGAAGAACGAGGCGTACACGCCGCTGAAACCTGTCACCACCGCAATGCCAATCGCTAGCAACATTACCTGCACGAAACGACGCGCCAGCAGTAAAGCGATAGCGCCAGGCGCGATCAGCATGGAAATTGACAAAATCACGCCCACCGATTTCAGCGCAGCGACGATGGTTAACGAGATTAAACACAGCAAGCCGTAATGCATCAGTTTGCCGTTGATGCCGCAGGCGCGCGCCTGATTGGGATCGAACGCGTGCAGCAGTAAATCTCGCCATTTGATGCCAATCAACAGGCTAACAATCAGCGCGATAGCCGATGTCTGGATAATATCCGCCAGGCTGATGCCCAACATATCGCCGAACAAGATGTGGTCGAGATGCACTTCGGGCTGCAATTTCAGATACAGCACCAAACCGGCGCCAAACATGCCGGAGAAGACGATGCCCATTACCGTATCGGGTTTGATGCGGCTGTTCTCACTGATGTAGCCGGTAGCGACGGCGCACACCATGCCAGCGACAAACGCGCCGATGGCGTACGGCAAACCAATCAGCCAGGCGATCACCACGCCAGGAAATACCGCGTGGCTCATCGCATCACCGAGCAACGACCAACCTTTCAGCACCAGAAACGCCGACAGCATCGCGCACGGCAGCGACAGTACCAAGGTGGTGATCAGCGCCATGTTCATAAATTCGAACTGGAACGGACTCAACAATAATTCAGCCATTTACGCCGTCCTCCATGGTCTGACGCGCACGGCGGCGCGAAGCCAGCACGCCATGTTTTGGCGCGAAGACAAAGGCCACTAAAAACACCAGCGTTTGCGCGACCACAATCACGCCGCCGGTCGCGCCATCGAGGAAGTAGCTGCTCCATGCGCCGAGGAAACTGGTGACGCTGCCGATGGTCACGGCGATCAGCAACAGGCGCGGAAAACGATCGGTCAACAGATAGGCGGTGGCGCCGGGCGTCACCACCAGACAAATCACCATAAACGCGCCGACGGTTTGCAGCGCAGCGACGGTGGACGCCGAGAGCAGGGCAAAGAACAGGATCTTCAGTCGCAGCGTATTCAAACCGAGCGAGCGCGCGTGGCTCTCGTCGAAGAAGGTCACCATCAGGTCTTTCCACTTCAGCAGCAGAATGGTCAGGGTGATAAAGCCAATCGCACCGAGCTGCCAGATATCGGCGGGCGCGACCGACAAAATATTGCCCAGCACGATGGTTTGAATATTCACCGACGTGGGATTGAGTGAAACCAGAAACAGGCCGATGCCGAAAAACGACGAGAAGATCAGGCCGATAATGGCATCTTCTTTTAAGCGTGTGCGCTGATTGAGAAACAGCATGCTGCCCGCCGCCAGCCCGCCGGAGAGAAACGCGCCGAGGGAAAAGGGCAGTCCGAGCATGTACGCGCCCGCCACGCCGGGCACAATTGAGTGCGACAGCGCATCACCGATCAGTGACCAGCCTTTCAGCATCAGGAAGCAGGAGAGAAAGGCGCAAATCGCGCCGACCAGCGCTGCGATCCACATCGCATTCAGCATGTATTGATAGCCAAACGGTTCAATAATCCACGACATGGTTCGCTCCCCGGTCAGGATTTTTGTCTTTCATCAGCTGCATTAACACCGCGTTACGCTCATGCAGCGCGCCATCAAAGGTCTGCGCCAGATTATCGGCGGTGAAGGTGTCATGCAGCAGGCCGCTCGCCAGCACGGTATTTTTTACCAGCACGCAGCGATCGCAGAAATCAGGGATGGCGTTGAGATCGTGAGTGGAAACCAGCATGGTGCGGCCTTCGTCGCGCAGCTCTTTTAGCAGGGCGATAATCGCGGCTTCGGTTTTGACGTCCACGCCGGTAAACGGCTCATCCAGCAGGATAATCTGACCACTTTGTGCCAGCGCGCGTGCCAGAAAAACGCGTTTTTTCTGCCCCCCCGACAGCTCGCCAATCTGACGGTGGCGATAAGCGCTCATGCCCACGCGCTCCAGCGCTTGATCAACGCTAAGTTTATCGGCGACACGCGGAATACGCAGCATGCCCATATAGCCGTAACGGCCCATCATCACCACATCTTCCACCAGCACCGGGAAGCTCCAGTCCACTTCCTCGGACTGCGGGACATAGGAAACGATGTTGTGTTTCAGCGCCTTGTTGGCCGGTAAACCCGCTAGCGTTACCGCGCCCGAGGAGAGCGGCACAAATCCCATGATCGCTTTGAACAGTGTGGATTTACCGGAGCCGTTGACGCCAATCAACGCGGTGATGCTGCCAGCGGGCACGCTAAAAGAGGCTTTACGCAGCGCCGTGTGGCCGTTGCGGTAGGTAACACCCACATTCTCGACGAGTAATCCTGCGGCTGGGTTCATTTCTGACTTCCTTCTGTGATGCCTTTCACCACGGTTTCGGTGGTGACGCGCAGCAGATCCAGATAGGTCGGCACCGGGCCATCGCTGTTGCTCAGCGAATCGACGTACAACACGCCACCGTAATGAATGCCGGCTTCACGCGCCACTTGCTGAGCGGGTTTGGCAGAGATGGTGCTTTCACTAAAGATGGCAGGAATTTGATGATCGCGCACCGCATCGATCACCTTACGCACCTGCTGCGGGGTGCCTTGCTGATCGGCGTTAATCGGCCATAAATAGAGCTCTTTCAGACCGAAATCGCGCGCCAGATAAGAGAAGGCACCTTCACTGGTCACCAGCCAGCGTTTATCGGCGGGAAGCTTGTCGACAGCGGCACGCATCGGCGCGATGGTTTGCTGAATCTGCGCTTTGTAACGCTCGGCGTTGGCCTGATAAATTGCGGCATTGGCGGGATCGTATTTCTGCAGCGCGTTGCGGATGTTATCGACGTAGATCAGCGCGTTATCCGGCGACATCCACGCATGCGGATTCGGTTTACCGTTGTACGGACCTTCACTAATGCCCATCGGCTCAATGCCTTGCGTCACGGTGACCTGCGGCACATCGTTAAGACGCTGGTAAAACCGGCTGAACCACAGTTCCAGATTAAAGCCGTTTACCAAAATCAGATTGGCACCCTGCGCGCGACGAATATCGCCTGGCGTGGGTTGGTATTCGTGGATTTCTGCGCCGGTTTTGGTAATCGACGTCACGTCCGCCGCATCGCCCGCGACGTTTTTCGCCATATCGGCGATCACCGTAAAGGTGGTGACCACTTTGAGTTTTTCAGCCGCTGACGCGCTAAATGAGCTGAGTGACAACAGAACGGCAATCGCAGGCAAAAGGCGTTGAGTGAACATGATCATCTCCAGAGTAATATAGCCAATGCTATAATATATAGCTGATGCTATCTATATGAGTCATTTTTGTTCACAACGCCAGTGTAAAGACAAAAATTTACGAAAGGGGCAAGTGTCATAAAGACGGAATTAAACGGCATTTCCCCTAAAACACTAAATATGGTTACATCAATAAAAAGCGGACAGGATTTAAGACGATGCGCATCAAAATCAATGCAGTAGCAGACAGTGAACGCTTTCCCGAATCCGTTGATGTGATTGTGATTGGCGGCGGCATCATCGGCACGTCAGTGAGTTACGAACTGGCAAAGCAGGGCGTTTCCGTGGCGCTGTTTGAGAAGGGCGTGATCGGCGGCGAGCAATCTGGCCGCAACTGGGGCTGGGTTCGCCAGCAAAACCGCGACCTGTACGAATTGCCGATGGCGATGCGCAGTTTGCAGCGCTGGGACGAGTTGAGCAGTGAAATTGGCCTCGATCTCGGCTTCTCGCGGCAGGGCATTACTTACGGCACGCAGAGTGAAAGCGATCTGGCGCGCTGGGAAGCGTGGGGCAAGCAGGCGCAGCAACTGGGTTTCGTCAGCCATTTGATGACCGCACAAGAGACGCGCGAGCGCATCGGCAACAATGCGCCGTGGATTGGCGGCGTGTGGTCACCCAGCGATGGTCGCGCAGAGCCGTCGCTGGCAGCACCGGCGATGGCGACTGGCGCGAAAAATCTCGGCGCATCGATCCAGCAAAACTGCGCGGTGCGCGCCCTCGATGTATCTGGCGGACGCGTCACCGGCGTCTGGACCGAGCGCGGCCTGGTGAAAGCTAACCGTGTAATCTGCTGCGGCGGCGCGTGGAGTTCGCGCTTCTGCAAGCAATATGGCATTGAACTACCGAGCGCCAATATCCTGGGCACCGCGTTCAAAACCACGGCGGCGCCTGAAGTGATCAAAGGCTGTCTCAGCACCGGCGGGTTGTGTATTCGCCGTCGTCAGGATGGCAGCTACACCGTGGCGCTCGCCGGACGCGGGCAGATTGATCTCGCGCCGCAAAATATCCGTTACGCCACCAGGTTCTATGCGATGTATCGCAGCAAGATCGCTAAGAAGCTCAAGGTGCGCATCAACGGCTCGTTCTTCAATGGCCCGGAAGCCGCCGGTTCGTGGTCCAATCAAAGCGAGTCGCCGTTCGAGAAGATCCGCACCCTCGATCCGGCAGCGGATAACGGCATTGTGCAGGAAGCGATGCAGGCGCTGGTGCAGCTCTATCCGGAGTTGAACGGCATTAAGGTGGATTACGCGTGGGGCGGGTGGATCGATACCACGCCGGATTTGGTGCCGGTGATTGATAAGATGACGAGCATACCGGGTTTGTTTATCGCCTCCGGCTTCAGCGGCCACGGTTTTGGTATTGGGCCAGGCGCAGGCTTGTTGTGCGCGCAGATGGTCAATAACAAACCGCTGTTCACTGATGTGAAGCCGTACAGCCTGGCGCGGTTCGCCAAAGGTCAGGCGATCCGTGAACCGCAGATGATGTGAGGGTGGGCCGGTGCGCGTTGTTGCACACCGGCCGAACATTACACATCCAACCGATGAATCACGTTCACAAACTCATGTACGCCACTGTTAATTTCTCGCAGGCTGCGTGACAACACGCTGATTTTATCCTGCTCGGTCACCACAAACTGCTTGACCTCATTAAGCTGCTGCTCCATTTGCGCAATCAGGCTGGCGTTGTGTTCCACCACTTGCGTGATCTGCTTCGTCGCGCTGGAGGTGGATGCCGCCAAACGTCGTACTTCGCCCGCCACCACGCTGAATCCGCGTCCCGCTTCACCGGCGCGCGCAGACTCAATTGCCGCATTCAGCGCCAGAATATTGGTTTGTGAGGCAATCAGGTTGATGGTCTCGACCACTTCACTAATGCTTTTCGCCGAGGCGTTAAGCTCGCCCCCGATCGCCGTTGCTGCATTAACCTGCAGCGCCACCAACCCTGAATTGCGGATGGTTTCGTCCAGTACCTCGTTGGCGTTGTCGGTAATTTGTGACGTTTCTTCAGAGGTCGTCAGCGCGATGTCGGCCACGCGCTTGGCGGCTTCCACGCGCGCGGTGATATCTGAGGCGATTTTGATCACCTTGTACACCTTGCCATCGGCGTCATAAACCGGGTTGTAGCTGGCCTCAAGCCAGATGCGTTCGCCGCCGGCGGTTTTGCGTTCGAAGCGGCCGACAAAGTGCTGGCCTTTGGCCATCTTGCGCCAGAAGTCGGGATTTTCACTATAGAAGTTATCGAAGCAGAACATGCGATGATGCTGCCCTACAACCGCAGCCAGCTCATATCCCATGTGCTTGAGGAAGTTATTGTTGGCCGTGAGGATTTGTCCGTCCGGCGTGAACTCAATCACCGCCATGGAGAGATCCAGCGCGGTGATCACCGCTTCTTTATGCTCCAGCTCCTGATGACGTTCTGTGATATCCGATGCCACCTTGATCACTTTGTAAACCTGGCCTTTGTCATCGCTCACCGGGAAGTAGGTGGCGCTGAGATAGAAACGCTGACCTAGCTTATTGAAGCGCTCAAAAATGCCGGTCACCGATTCGCCAGACGCCAGCGTTTGCCAGAAGGCGAGATAGCGCGAGGATTGGCTGTGTTGCGGGCTGCAGAAGAGGCGGTGATGCTTCCCCTGAATCTCATTCAACTGGTAGCCGGTGGTGGCAAGGAAGAGGTGATTGGCGGTGAGAATCTCGCCGTTAGGCGTAAATTCAATCCATGCCACATGCTGTTTGATCGCATTGATATCTTTAGCCACATCGCCACTTTTATAAAACGGCAAAGAAAGACTCGACTTTTTCACACCAAACATGGGAAGCCTCAGGTGATTATTGTGCTGTTGAACGTAATGCGTGCAGTGCAAAATTGGTCACGCTCAACATGCGTCACCTGAGCTGCCCGCAGATTCCCCTTCGCCGTACACTTAAGTGTCTCTGTGCGCCGCAGCGCCGCACGGGGTATGTAATTAACCTACCTGATGTTTTCAAAATGTACCGCTCAGAGCGTACTCGCACTCCGCAACACTAGTTATCGGCGGCCTTATTTAAAGGTTTAATTTAAATGCATGTAAAAGGGCTGTTAATAAACTTGAGTTTATTTGCCGCTGCAAACTGGCATAACGCCCCCTTCCTGACTAAACAGTTAAACGTCCTTGATATTTTCTTAACGCATTCCTGATGCGATGTTGCGGGTTCGCTTGATGCGCGGACCTTACCTTTTGCCGGTCAGACGCTGCGTCTCTGGCCCATCACGGAGTTGATGATGAACAACCACAAATCTGCGCTTTCTGCCGTCGCCATCGCCACACTCACTGCGTTGTTGACGCCCGCACCTGCGCTGGCATGGGACAGCCTGACCGTGTTTGGCGATAGCCTGAGTGATAGCGGCAACGTAGGCCGCTTTACCTTCGACGGTGCACAACATCCTTTATATGATGAGATTCTTGCCGCGCATTTGGGGGAGGATTTACAGCGCTCAACGTTAGGCGGCAGCAATTATGCGCAGGGTGGCGCGGTATCGGTACCCAAGCTCGATCCTGATTTAAACACCCAGGATCAGCTGGCGGGTTATCTCGCTTCAACCGGCGGTCGCGCGGATAGCAACGGTTTGTATATTCATTGGGTCGGTGCCAATGACATCGCCGTTGCCGTCACCAATCCCTTAACCGCCAGTGAAACCATCAGCAACAGCGCCAATCAATCGGTTGCGCAAATTAAAACCCTGCTGGATGCCGGCGCGGGCGCGGTGATTGTGCCCACCGTGCCGCAGCTCGGCTCAACGCCCTATATGATTCAAACCGTGCTGCGCGTGCTGGGAAGTGAAGCCACACCGGCGATGGTGGCGGCGTTTCAGTCACTGGATGGCGTGACCACACCAAATAAAGCCGCGCGACAGCAAGCGGTGCAGGATGCCTTCACGCAAGCGGCAGGCGAAGTTTCGTCGGTTCCAGCGGTGCGTGACGCACTAGCGCAACAGCTTTATAACGCATGGCAGGAGCTGAGCGAGCAGGTCACGGCGCTCTCCGACGGTTATAACCAGCAGGAAGAAGCGGGGCTGGCGACCTTGAATGGCAATATTGTGCGCGTGGATATCGCCGGGCTGTTCGATGAAGTGATCGCCAATCCAACCCAATATGGCTTAACCAACACCATCGGCATCGCTTGTCCGATTGGCACCTCAGCGGATGAGTGTCAATCCAGCACGCCGGGCTTCTCCACGGCGCAGGATTATCTGTTTGCCGATCGTCTGCACCCGAGCCCAGCGGTGCATGCGATGATCGCCGATTACATCCAGTCGATTCTTGATGCGCCAGCGCAGGTGGCGGCGTTATCACAATCGCCACTGATGATGGCGCGTGATACGCAAAACACGCTGGATGGACATTTGCAGCAGCAGCGTCAACAGCCCGCCAGCGCCGGAAAGTTCACGGTATTTGGCGGCTATGCCGGGCAACATGTCGATTATCAGGGCGACAGCTGGAGCGACGGAAATGCCAACACCACCAACTTAACGCTGGGTATCGGCTATCAGATCACCGACAACTGGCAAACGGGTGTGCTGTTCTCCAACACCAATCAGCGCCAGGAACCTTCGTCGAACTACGACTACAAACTGCGCGGCAATCTGGTGGCGCTTTACAGCCAGCTGACGGTGTTCGATCAGGGCTGGATTAACGCCGATCTGCATTATGCCGATCTCGATTTCGACAGCATCGAGCGTGATATCCACATCGGCCCGGCCAAACGTACCGAGCAGGGTAGCACCAGCGGTAAATTGCTCGGCATGCGCGTGCAGACTGGTTGGACGCTGCCAATTACTGAAAATCTCAGCACTGGGCCGGTCGCCAGTTACGCGCTGGATTACGGTCGCGTCGGCGGCTACAGCGAGAACAGTGATAGTAGCACCGCGATGCGCTACTCCGATCAAACCACCCATTCACAGATTGGCTCAGTGGGTTGGCGCATCGACAGCAAACAGTGGGTGGTTAATCCCTGGGCACAGGTGAGCTACAACCATCAGTTTGGCGATACCGATTCCACGGTGCGTGCCGGGTTGAAATCGACGCGTACTTCGTTTGAACGCAGCGTTGAAGCGCGCGATAAAAACTGGCTGGATCTGTCGCTGGGTGCCAACGTGCCGCTCGGCGAAACGGTGAATGCGTTTGCCGGGGTTTCAACCGTCGGTGGGAATAGCGATTACCATCAGGTGACCTGGAATGTCGGTGTGAACGCCACGTTCTAAGCATGCAGGCCAGTAACTATTAGTTGCTGGCCTGTTAATTTATAACGATCACAAATGCTTTCTCTGCTTAGCAATCAACCTTGTATTTCCGCGTTTTCTCTTCTATTTCGTGCCATGTAAATAAAGAAGTTGTCTGCGATTAATCTGTAAATCGCCTCGCTGCCGCTACGCTTTTTTCCAATAATCATATTGTTGTCTGGCCATGCAAAAATCACATAAGTCAAATGCCCCAGTTAGCGTGGTACGCATCAACACATTAATTTTCAGTTACTTATACTCGATGGTGCAGTTACTTTCTCTTAATAATTAAGGGGTACACCATGGCGAATGCGTCTAGCAATACGAATACCACACCACAAAATAGTGTCACGGCGGCGGCACCGGTTATTCAGGTCATCGATGTCGAACAGCTTAAAGCCACCGAACCCACCACCGGCGGTGAACTCGCTACGGTGCTGGAGTATAAGCGCGGAACAAAAGCTGGCGGCGGCGTATTTGTTTATGACGCAACAGATACCACATCGCCAGACGATGGTGGGTTGGTGATTGTGACAGCGGGAAAGAAACGCTGGAAAAGGGTGATACTGGATTATAACTCGGTCACCGTGCTGGATTTTGGCGCGGTGCCTGACGGGAAAACCGACTGCATCGAGGCGGTAAAACGCATGTTTGACTGGTCGCAGCGCGTGTTGCCATCAGCAGGGATACGTTTTACTGCGGGCGAATTTAGTATGTCGACGTTTGATATCTCGGATAAAGAAATTAACCGTTTTAAGGTGACCGGTGCGGCGGTCAATTTCGGTTATTTCCCAACGACGACGTTGTTTTTTAACTGGGATACCAAACCTCGTGGTCAGCATTTCTTTAAAGTGCAGGCACGCTATGCCGAAATTTCTGGGCTGGTTGTGAAAGGCAAGAGTTCGGACAGCGGTGGTGATGGCGGCACGGCGTTCAATAATGTCGGTTTCTATGCCAACACCATTATCGGCGGCCAGTTCATGCGCGTCAGCAGTATGGAATTCCGCTATTTGGGCGGACGTGCGCTTGATCTTATCGATACGCTGGATTGTAAAATCGACCAGTTCTATTCCCGTGGTTGTCAGGACAGCATTGTTTATGCTCGTTGGTCCGGTCGGGTAGAAGGCGCCTGGGATCACTCTACGGCAATTGAACTCTCCAATTTTAATTTGCAGGGCGGCACTAAAAAGCCGGTGCTGGATTTACCGCGTTGTACCCAATCCTTTATTCGCAACGGCTGGATTGAACACTCCGAATTTGCCGGTGATCTCTCCAATGGCCAGTGGGTGATTGAGGGATTAGCGATTGAATCCACCGATAACCCATTAAAACTGGGTTATTGCCGCGCCACTATTATTCAAAAAAGTATTCATAACCAAAGTGCCGGATTCGATTACAGTACCGAAGGTATTGAGCCGTGGACGCTTATCGGTGAAGGCGATCGTGGCGTACTGGAGATGTCGGATTGGGGAATCGTTGCGCAAGGTTCATTGAGCTATGACTATATCTCCTCGCAGTATCACATGGATAATCAGGGGAAGGAGGCTGAACAGTGGTTTTATGTCGGGGAATTCGCCTTCTCTAATGCCAACTCGCAAATACATGTGCGAATTATTGGCACCGCACAATTCCTCTCACAAAGTGCAACCCAAACTGACTTTAGTAGCCGTACGCCGGAAGGCGTGGCAAATATCTATCTGCAGGCAAGAAATGGTGCAGATTCTATTGGCAGCTGGTACGGCGAGGGTTCCAGTCCGGTGACCAAAGTACATATTTCGGGTAATGGTGCCCGAACCAAACTCTATGTGAAAATTGCGGGCTTTACCGCCTATTCCATTGCGCTAGTCGATACCAATGGCAAAGACCGATACCAGGCTGGAAATTGCTTTATTTTCCGTAAAAGCTTCACGGCCTGTAGCGCCGAAGAGAGCACCAGACTGGATGCGGAGAAAGTTGTTGCCTTTGAACAGCACTGGATTGGTAATAAACAAGTTGGCTTTGGGTACAACGACAACAAAGAGTTGTTATTGCATGGTCCGGTGTTCGAAAAGAGCGTGCAAAATCCCGATGGAACATGGAGAACGCGTCGGTTCTTAAAAGTTCGAGTCAATGGAGCGGAGCGCAGTATTGAATTGCACAGTGCTACCGATCCCTATTAATTTTATAGAGCCAGCAATCGAGGTTGCTGGCTCGACAATAATAAAATCTACGTGGTTAATTCACGCCAGGGATATGCACATCCGGTAACGTATCGCGTACTTCCCAGCCGCGCAATTTGCCGGGATTTAATAAATTGTGGGGATCACAGGCGCGTTTCATCGCCACCACATCAGCACGCACCATGCCCTGTTTGCCATCTTCAATATGAATCACATGTGGATTATTAATTTTCACGCCATTCGTGCGGTAAATAGCCATAATCGCGTTGAGGCGATCTTCGTCCTGATAACGCACCAGCGGTAAACCGCTACAGGTAATGCTGCCGTTCATATCGCGTAAGAATTCAATGTGCGACATCACCTCATCGGATAATTGTGCTTCCAGCGTTAGCGCCTGCTGCAAATAATTATCCGTCGCGTAAGCAGTTTGCAGGTAAGTTAGCGTCTTATCGATTTTCAGCGCCTGCAGCGTGGTGTGATTCCAGCAATATTCAATCAGCGAATGCCCGCTATTTTCCCCTGCGGCAAAATGCAGCGCATTGCGGCCCGTATGCTGGCTCAGCAGCGCAGGTAACAGCCCGTCGCTTTCGCTGCCCACCACGGAAATCACCCCATGTTTGCGCGCCACATCGGCATCGGCCAGATCGCTGAAGTAATCAAGCACCGGCGCCGCGAACACCGCAATTTGGCGCTTCACCATGCCTGGCGAACGCGCCAGCGCATCGGCAAAGGCCATCGCCGTAGGGAAGTCGTTGAAAGTGTCGAGACGTTCGATCCAGTCGTGGCGCGGTGCCAGCGCCAGTTCAATCTCCAGCACGATGCCATTGCTGCCGTACGCGTGATGCAGCAGCAGCGCATCCGGCGCTTGCAGGGTGATAATGCGCGGCGTCTCTTCCATGGTCATCAGGCGCACCGACAACACATTGCCTGGCGCGGCCAGCGGACCGTAATTAATCGAACCTACGCCGCCAAATCCGCCGCCAAACAGGCCGCCGAGCGTCGCCAGTTTCCAGGTGGAGGGCATGCAGCGCAGCTCCCAGCCAAGTGGACGCGTATGCGCTTCGAGGTCGCCGAGCCGAATGCCCGCCTGCGCGCGCACCGTGCCGTGGCCGACGGCGGTCACCGCGTTGAGACGCGTCATATCAACCATCAAGCCGCCATGCAGCGGAATCAGCTGACCGTAATTACCGGTGCCGCCACCGCGCAAATTGAGTGGCACGCGCTGTTTGGCGCAGGCGGCCACGATCAGGGCCAGCTCATGCTCATCACGCGGACGTACCGCCAGTTCGGCAAACTTCGCTTCCAGCTGCGGTTTCAAGACCGGGCTGAACCAGTGGAAATCGCGCGACAGTCGTTTGACCTTCGGCGCTTCTTTGATCCAGTCGAGATCAGGCAACGCCGCGACCAGCGCCGCCAGTGCAGACTGGCGATCGGAATCAGACATGTGTATTTCCTGTGTGAAAAGGGGTATTGCGCCACTACGGCGCATGCGTGTTTCTTAACTGGGGCTCAATTCACTCTCATGCCATGCCGCCAGCACGCGGCGCGTTAGCCACGACATCAGCGCGAACAGCAGGAAGCCTGCCAGTGAAATCAGCAGCAGCGCGGCAAACATCAGCGGGATATTGAGCTGGTAACCGGCCTGCAAAATCTGGTACGCCAGCCCGGTATCGGTGCCGCCGGTGCCAGCGACAAACTCTGCCACCACCGCGCCAATCAGCGACAAGCCGCTGGAGATGCGCAGCGCGCCGAAGAAGTACGGCAGCGCCGAAGGAATACGCAGGCGCAGCAGAATCTGCATGCGTGATGCATGATTAAGGCGGAAATAGCTCAGCAATCCTGGCGACACGCTACGCAGACCTTGCGTGGTATTGGAAATTATTGGAAACACCGCCATCAAGGTGGCGCACACCACCAACGACAGCGTGGTGTCTTTCACCCAGATGATGATCAGCGGCGCGATCGCGACAATCGGCGTCACCTGCAAGAACACGATGTAGGGAAAAAGGGCGGTCTCAATAAAACGATTTTGCACCAGCAGAAACGCCACAATCGAACCAATCACAATCGCCACCGCAAAAGAGATAACGGTGATTTTCAGGGTGTAGAGCAATGACATAAATAGCGTCGGGAAGTTCTGCACCAGACTTTGCGCCACCACTAGCGGCGACGGCACCAGAAATACCGGCACTTTGAAGGTGGTGACCAGAAACTGCCACAACAGCAGCATGGCGACCGCGACGATGGCGGGGAACAGCCACTGCTGAAATTGCCGATGGCTTGCTAACGGTTTCATCATTGACTCTCCTTGCTCGCCGCCAGCAGGCCGCGTTGCAGCTGTTGCGCATAATGCGTGAAATCCTGGCTGACGCGGAACTCATCGTCGCGCGGCAACGTGGTTTCAATGCGGATGTCATCTACCACGCGTCCGGGGCGCGCCGCCATCATAATCACCCGCTGCGACAGAAATACCGCTTCCTGAATTGAGTGGGTGACAAACACCACCGTCAGCTTCTGCTCCTGCCACAAATCCAGCAGATCGCTGTCCAGCTTGTTGCGGGTGATTTCGTCCAGCGCGCCAAACGGCTCATCCATCAGCAGCACCTTCGGGCGCGTGACCAGACCGCGCGCTATCGACACACGCATCTGCATGCCGCCGGAAAGCTCGCGCGGCAATACGTGACCAAACTGGCCGAGGCCGACCAGTTCGAGGATTTCGCGCACGCGGGTGTCCGCTTCGGCACGCGGCACGCCCGCCAAATCGAGCGGCAGACGCACGTTTTTGTGCACGTTGCTCCACGGCATCAGCGTCGCTTCCTGAAACACAAACGACAGCGGCAGATCGCGCTGATTTTCCCGCCGATCGCGGCGAAACAGCATTAACTTGCCATCGGTGGGCTCAATCAGCCCGGCGATCATCTTTAGCAAGGTGCTTTTGCCGCAGCCGGACGGGCCGAGCAGCGAGACAAATTCGCCCTGACGAATGGTGAGATCGACCGGCAGCAGTGCGCGCGTACCGTTGGGATAAATTTTCTCCGCTGACAGCACCTCAATCGCCGGTGGCGCCGCAGAACGCGGCACCGCTTGCGCATCGGGATGCAGCAGCGTCAAATGGTTGGCGCTATTCATGGCAGAACCTTGACGTCTTGGATGAATTTCAGCGTGTAGCTGCCGTCAAACTGTACTTTAGCCGCATCGATCAGCTTGGTATCGACCAGTAGCTGCCAGGTTTGCTTGAGACGCGCTTCGGTCATGATGCCGATGCCGCCGGTTTGCGCATCGCCGCCGGTCAGCATTTGGTATTTCTTCATCTGCGCAATGCCGAAAGCGATCTGTTCATCGCTCATCTGCGGGTTCTCTTTCTTGATCAGCACGTTACCGGCGCTTGGATCTTGCAGATAGTTTTTCCAGCCCTGCATCGACGCTTTCACAAACGCCGCCACCGCAGCCGGCCGTTTCTCAATGGTCGATTTCATGCACACAATGCTGTTGCCGTACGGCGGATAACCCCAATCGCTGATCGGGTAAACATTGGCCTGCGCATTGGCTTTTTGCACCGCAAACGGTTCGGAGGTGATATAGCCTTGCTGCACCAGATTTTTATCGGCGAGGAACGGCTGAATGCTGAAGGTGTAAGGACGCACGCGGGCATTTTTCAGCTTCAGCGCGCTCTGCGCCCACGGCCAATATGAGGTATAGGCTTCCGCCGCCAGCAGGAAGGTTTTGCCCTGCAAATCGGCCTGGTTTTTCACATCCGGATGGGTGAGAAAGGCAATCGCCGAGTGCTGGAAGGTGGTGGCAACCGGCATCGCCTGCACGCCTTGCTGCCAGATTTCCAGCGCCTGCATGTTATCGCTGATAATGCAGTCGGCCTGACCGGCCGCCATCAGCTGCATGGTATGCACCTGCGGACCGCCCATCTTGATGGTGACGTCGAGGCCGGCATCGCGATACAGATTCTGCGCCTGCGCCTGGTAGAAGCCGCCGTGTTCGGCCTGCGCATACCAGTTGGTCATAAAGGTGAATTTCTCTGCCGCCATGCTCGGGGCCGAGAGTGCCAGCGCAAGCGCGGCAACAGTGCTCAATGTTTTTTTCATCGTTATTCCCTAGCGAGGTGTTAAAAAGGCGGCTGCGTCATGGTGATCTAATACTTTGCCTTGCCACTGGCCGGTGCCCCACGCCGGTTCGGCGCGGGTTACCCATGTCATCTGGTGCACTTCGGTAATCACCTGCGCCCAGCTTTCTGCCAGCGAATCGAGGATGGCCGCGCCTTGCTCCGGTGTGGAGGGCAAAGGATCGCCAATCACGCCGCTTGGGCCGAAATCGTAGGAGGCCCACGCCGCCATCGGTTTGTTGGTCGAAAGCGTCGGGCAGGGGAATGCCGGCGGATAATTAGCCACCGCTTTATCCATCTGCACGGTATCGGGCGCCAGCGCCAGCATCAGCGCGGTTTCGGCATGTCCCGCGTGCATCGCCATCTGCCGCTCTTTGTCGTCCATAAAGCTTTCCGCGCAGTTCGGCACTTTAAAGGTGTCTTGCATGATGATGATCATGTCGCCGTGGCGCAGACGCAGTTCGCGCGCCGCCATCTGTAACGGCTGTGGCTGGCCGCCGTGGCCGTTAACCATCAGGAACTTGCGGAAACCGGCGCGATAGAGTGATTCGCCAATCTCCAGAATGGTGTGCAGCAGGGTTTCGCCGGTCAGCGTTAGCGTGCCGGGAAAATGCAGATGCTCATCCGATTTGCCGTAGGTGATCGGCGGAATGGCGTAAGCCGGGATTTCCGCGGGTAAGCGCGCCAGCGCATGGCCGACCACGCCGGAGGCGATCACGCTATCCACCGCGCACGGCAAATGCGGGCCGTGCTGCTCAATCGCGCCGGTCGGCAACACGATCACGGTGTTGGCTTTATTTTCCAGCGTGGCGATGTCGGTCCAGCTCAGGTACGGCAAAAAGCGGTTTGCCGGAATATAACCATGCAACATTTGAACTCCTCGTGTTATTGCGGCAACCACGCCGTGGCTTCAACTTCAATTAAGACGTCCGGACTCGGCAGCATCTCGCTCACCTGCACCACGGTAGAAACCGGCGGCGCATCGGGAAAAAATTGCTTACGTACTCGGCTGTAGTGGGGAAAATGGTCGAGATTGCGGAAGTACTGCACCAGTTTGAAGACATCACTCATCTGGCCGCCGGCGCTTTCGATGGTGGCGCGGATGCTCTCCAGCACGTACCAGCTCTGCGCCAGAATCGGCCCCTCTTTAATGTCGGTGGAGAATTCGCCGGTGCGGCCAAGCAGCTGTTGCGCCGCTGCGGGAATGTCGTCGTAGCCGCGCACAATGGTGGCAGTTTGTGGGTTCACCGGAATAATGCCGGAGAGGAAAATGAAGTCACCCGCGCGTCGCCACGCGGCATATTTCGCCAGCGGTTTTCCCGCTCCTGCATCAAGCGCCATCTGTTGTTTCTCCATAACGCACACCCCTTTTCAGCCGATAGCGCTGACGTTGACGCAACGGCCAGCTCGCCACATCGGCATGCGGAAAAATCACCAAATCATTGGCCAGCAGCGCGCGGCGTTGGCAGATCAGCGCGGAGACCTGATCAAACGCCGCGCCGAGTTGCAGGCTCAGCAAACCGCTAAACAGCGTATCGAGCGG
The DNA here is from genome assembly GCF_029866845.1 of Pantoea sp. SS70. NCBI lineage: Bacteria > Pseudomonadati > Pseudomonadota > Gammaproteobacteria > Enterobacterales > Erwiniaceae > Pantoea > Pantoea sp. SS70. The sequence goes on from NZ_CP117200.1 coordinate 737,355, forward strand.
ATCGTAACTGCCAAACGGACAGAACGCGTCCTGCACGTTGTCAGCGCCGAGCAGCAGCGGAATGCCCAGCGCCTGCGCCTCTTTCACCAGCGTTAAACCGCGCAAACGCGGCGTGCGGCCGGGCACCGCGTCCTGCAACAGCAGATTGGTGAGCGGCAGCGCAATCAATGTCACATTGTGTTGCGCCAGCACGGCAAGAATCTGTTGCGCATCGTCCTGCTGCGACAGCGCGCAGCTGTGGCTGCAGGTGATCGCGCCGCTAAACGGATGCTGCTGCAAATAGTGCGCCAGCCAGCGCAATCCCTGCGCCTCGACGTTAAGTTCTTCATCAATATGCAGATCGATATCCAGCTGCCACAGTTCGGCGGCCTGCATCAGATGCTGAAACGCCTGCGCATCCCAGTTGCTGCTGTGAATAAAACCGCCCAACAGCGCGCCCGGACCGCTGGTCGCGACCTGCGCGGCAATATGCTGCGCATCGCTGGCGTCGGCAAAGAAGGTGAGTGGCGCGAGGGCCACGCGCTCGATGCTGCACAGCGGATGGTGCAGATCGCCAATCACTTGCCACGCTAATGGTGCATCAACGGAGAACCAGTCGATGTGGGTGCGCAGCAAACCGACGCCAGCTTCTACCGCCCAGCGCAGCGCCTGCGTAGCGCGCTGCTGCAGATCTGCTGTGTTCCAGTGCACGCGGTCCTGATGCATGGCAGCAATCGCGGCCAGCAAACCGGGCTGTTGCGCCGGGCTGCGTTGAATAGTGAAGGTTTTATCCAGATGCGCGTGCGGTTCGATAAACGCGGGCAGCACCAGCGCGCCGTGAAGCGGCAGATAATCAGCGGGTGCTGCTGCATGGTCGGGTTCGAATTGCAGGCCCGCGGCGTGGAAATGTAAGGTCGCCAGCTGCGGTTGATTGTTGGCTTCAGGCCAGTTTTCTGGCAGCAGCCAGCGGGGTAAACGTGCGCCGGTCGCACCCGGATAGCCGCTCATAGATCCAGTACCAATAAAGGTGAACGCGCACGTGAACAGCACAGCACGATGCAATCGTTGGCCGCACGCTCTTGCTGGCTCAGCACATCATCACGGTGATCCGGCTCGCCCGCCAACACGCCGGTGATGCAGGCGCCGCACATGCCTTGTTCGCAGGAGAGTTCAATCTCAATCCCTGCTTCTTCAAGTACTTCAGCGATGGTTTGTTGCTCGCCCACGGCAAAGCGTGCGCCGGAGGAGGCGAGCTGCACTTCGAAGGCAGCGCCAGCCATCAGCGAAGATGTGGATTGGAAGCGCTCGCTGTGCAGCTGTGCTTCGTCCCAGCCATGTTGCAACGCCAGCTGCTGCAGATGATGCATAAAACCCGCCGGGCCGCAGAACACCAGCGCAGCGTTGTCTGGCTGGGTGAGAGCTTCGGGAATGCGCTGGCGCAGGCTGTCGCCTTCGCTGCTGTAGTGAATGACGGCGCGCGCGCCGAGTTTGCTCAGACGTTGGCTGAAAGCCAGTTGGTCGGCGCGTTTCAGGTAAAGGTGCAGGGCGAAATCCGCCTGATGTACCGCCAGGGCCTCGGCCATCACCAGCAGCGGCGTCAAGCCGATACCGGCGGCAAACAGTAGCGTGCGCGGCGCGTGAGGCAGCGGAAAGTGGTTGCGTGGCGCGGATATCTCTAGCTCATCGCCGATGGTCAACTGCTGATGCAGCCAGCGCGATCCGCCGGTTGAACACTCATCCAGACGCACGCAGATTTCATAATGTTCGGCTGGCGCAGAGCAGAGCGAATACTGGCGTTTACCGCAGCCGGGAATAATGACATCGATGTGCGCGCCGGGCGTGAAAGCAGGCAGCGGCTGCCCGCTGCGATTCGCCAGCGTCAGTAACACATTGCCTGCACCGTTGAACTGCTTTGCGATGACGGTGACGACGAGAGGATTGGATTTCATCATCTATCTGCCTGAGCAGGGATGTCGTCAGCTGGAAGGCCGCGCAAACCCTTGTTTTAATCATGGCAGCGATTATTATTTTGCCCATGTGTAAGCGTCCATCTGTTTAATTCGCATGATGCGTTGCAAAAAAGAGAGCACCCCTTATGTTCGCCTTCTCCCGATTTCTGCTCTATTTCACTGAGGTGGCCCGCCAGGGTTCGCTGCGCAAGGCTTCTGAGGTGCTGCACGTCTCGGCATCCTCAATTGATCGGCAGATCCTGCGCGTGGAGGAACAGCTGGATATGCCGCTATTTGAGCGTCATCCATCAGGATTACGTATGACCGCAGCGGGTGAGATCCTGCTGAATGCGGCGAAAAACTGGCAGCGGGATTTTGGTCGCGTCTGCACGCAGCTGGATGATTTGCGCGGATTACGTCACGGCCATGTACATATCGCCACCATTGATGCGATTAATCGCGGCTTTTTTTCATCGATTTTGCAGCGCATTCGAAGCGATTATCCCGGCATCTCCTTCACGCTGACCACCATGAGCAACATCCACATCGCCAATGCGCTGACCTCGGGCGATGCGGATTTCGGCATCATGCTTAATCCGCAAAGTTCGCGCGAGTTGCTGGTGAAGTCGTTTGCCGATTTACGTCTGGGTATTGTGGTGAGCAGTCAACATCCGCTGGCCAATCTGGAATCGATCCGTTTCAGCCACTGCGAATCCTGGCCATTTATCGTGCCCGCCGCGCCGCTGATGCTGGCCGATCCGCTGGAAGCGCTGATCAACAGTTCGGGCATTAAGATCAACGAAGTGGCGCGCACCAATAACATTCATATGCTGCGTTCACTGGTGCGTGATGATGTGGGGATAAGCCTGATGTGCTGGCTGGATATCGTTGATGAGTATCGGCGCGGTGAACTGAAGTTTATTCCGCTGATCGATACGGTGCTGAAGCCATTTACCTTGTCGCTGTGTGTTGCGCCGCAGCGCCAGCTTTCGATTGCCGCTTCGATGATGTTGCGCGAGCTGGAGTCGTTTTTTGCACTGATGCAGAGTGAGGAGTTGCTGGCGTAATCGGTCGCCATGAATGGCGTAATGCTCGTCAGTTAAGCCGACGACGAGTGCGCAGACCGGTACCATTTTTGGTCCGGCGGTCCTCGCGCCGCTAGCGCGGTACCTTCACTTTGCTCGTCTGCCTGACGGACCGGCGGAGACGGGACGTCCTGTCCCGGCTCCGCCTTTCGCCCGCGTCCTGCGGGCTCTCCTGGCTTCCTCGCTGCGTTCAGCGCTGCGGATTGCCTGCCCAAAAGTGGCCCCGGCCTGCTTAAACTTCTGTGCGTGTTTTTGAAAAGGACACATTTGCTAAAGGCGCGTGACGCAGCAGATGTGTCAGCGCCCGCTACCTGTTCAAAGCAAATGCTTGCTTAACTGACAAGCATTACGCCATGGATGGCGACCTTACGATAATGTTAATCGCCCCAACGGCTGCGCAAATAATTCACCGCATCCTGGGTTTGTGGCTGATTAAGGTAATTTTCGCGGAACAAAATGGTGCCGTTAATTTGCGGTAGCGACTCGTTGAGATCGAGTTGCTTTTTTAACTCCGGCACGCCGTTATTCACCGTCCAGTCAGGTTCGCTTTTCGACGCTTCGCCGATTTTATACAGTGCCACACCGATATAGAGCCGCGTATGCGTTGGCTTCACCACGTCCGCCCACCAGTGGGCTAACACGTCGTAACGGGCGGCCTGGCGCGCAAACGGCCAGTAAAGCTGCGGCGCGATGTAATCCAGCAGTCCCATTTGCACCCAGCGACGCGTATCGGCGTAGGCTTCGTCGTAGGCGGCCGCGCCGCGCGTGTCGGAGCCCGCCGCATCATGCGACAGATTGCGCCACACGCCTGCCGGGCTGACGCCAAATTTTACGTTCGGGTTCAGTTGCTTGATGGTGCGCGACACCTGCTCAATTAATAGTAGCGTGTTGTTGCGCCGCCAGTCAGCTTTCGATGCAAAACCCTGACCATACTGGCGGAACGTGGCGCTGTCGTTGAGGGTTGAACCGGGCGTTTCGGTATAGAAATAGTCATCGAACTGCACGCCGTCGATCGGATAGTGCGACACCACTTCCGCAACGATGCTGGTGATCCAGTCGCGTGCGGCGGGAATGCCGGGATCGAGCATGAAGCGGTCGCTGGCGGTGCGGATCCAGTCGCGATGCAGCACAAATACGCTGGCCGGTTGCAGCGCAAGCGTATTATTCAGCGCGTTAACCGTGGAAGGTTTGACGTTGGTCGAGACGCGATATGGGTTGAACCACGCGTGCACCTTCATGCCGCGTTTGTGCGCCTCATCCAGCATAAATTTCAGCGGATCGTAGCCGGGATCTTCACCAATCCTGCCGGTGAGCATATCTGACCACGGCAAGATGCTGGAGCGCCACAGCGCGGTGCCATCCGGCTTTACCTGGAAAAATACCGTATTGATGCCGAGGCTTTTCAGTTTATCTAGCTTATCGGTCAACGCCTGTTGCTGCTGGTGGATGCGGTTGGCCGGGCTGGCATTCACGGAATTGATTGGCGGCCAGTCGAGGCGTGAAACGGTGGTGAGCCACACGCCGCGTACCGGTTCTTTGCTCAGCGCTGGTTTAGTCGGCATTGGCGGTTTGGTGACCGTCGGCAACGGCGTGACCAGCGATTTCGGTGGCGGCGAGGAGCAACTGGCCAGTGAGAGGGCGACAGCAATGGCGACCAGCGCAGCGGATTTTTTATAGGTGTTAACCCAGGGAAAACGATGTGAACAGGCTATGATAAACTCTCTTTTTTGCAACTTTCTGTTCGAAGAGCCTCATTCTCTTATCATGCGAACTAAAGTCAATAATGGTGTCATGGTTTGCACGATGAATCGCGCCGCTACGGATAAGTACGGGATTTTGTAGCGTCGCAATGAGTTGCACGCAGTAAATTTATTTGAGGAACCCAAAACCTATGCAATACGAAGACCTTTATCGCCGTATCGGCCAGATCATCTTTAGCTGTGGCCCGCAAGGTGCGCGGGAATTGATCGTTCAGGCTGAAATGTTTGCGGACGATGATGGCGGGCAGTTTCAGTTCGATTACATCGATGAAAACGGTGAACCGGATTGGTTTGAACCCGATGCGCGTGCGATAGGCGATCTCTCGGAGGCGCTGAAAGATTTTCAGCAGTACTTCGTGGATAACAATATGACCAACGGTCTGCCGGTGTGGCGTAAATGCGCGATAAACCTCAACGTGCAGGAAGAAGCCATCAGCATCGACGTGCAGTACGACTAAGTTCCGCGGCATCCTTGCCTGGAAGTCATGCGTTACGAACGTAACGCCACCATCTCCTCGTTTTTCCGCGCCACGCGTTTGCGATGCACAATACGGCTGGCGGCGACGACACCCAGCGTCAACAGGCCGGTGGCGATAATCTCTGGACGGTGTTGTTGGTTGAAAAGCATGGCAACCAACACGCCAACGATGAACACCATCGTCGCCCACGTCAGGCCAGGGAACAGCCACATGCGATAGCTGAGGATTTCACCGCGCGCTTCGCGCTTTTTACGCAGCACCAGATGAGACGCGGCGATCACCAGATACACCAGCAACGCGATGGCGCCGGAACTGGCGAGCAGGAACTCAAATACTGCGCTCGGCGCCAGATAGTTAGCGATCACCGCGAGGAAGGCCGCCGCCGTGGAGAGCAACACCGCTACCCACGGCGTGCCGCTGCGTGTAGTGCGCGACGCGACGGCAGGCGCATCTTCACGACGTGAAAGCGAATAGATCATGCGCGATGCGGTATACAGCGCAGAATTGAGACAGCTACACACCGCAATCAATACCACCACATCAACGATCTGCTTAGCGTAAGGCACGTTCATCATCTGCATCGCTGTCTGGTAAGAACCGGCTTTCATCAGCGACGGCGTATTCCACGGCACCAGCGCTACCACGATGAAGATCGACAGCAGATAGAACAGCGCGATGCGCCAGATCACCGAGTTGGTGGCCTGCGTAATTTGTTTCTTCGGCTCGCGCGATTCGGCGGCGGCAATGGTGACAATCTCAGTACCCATAAAAGAGAACATGGTCGTGAGGATTGCCGCCAGCACCGCGCCGATGCCGTTAGGCATAAAGCCTTGCGTGTCATACAGATGTGAGATCCCCTGCGTGCTGCTGCCCGGCATCAAACCAAACACCGCTAAGCTACCCGCGCAGAGAAATGCGACAATCGCCACCACTTTCAGCAGGGCGAACCAGAATTCAAACTCGCCATAGTTTTTGACGCTGAATAAGTTGCTGATGGTCAGGAACGTGGTGATCGCCAGCGTATACTCCCACACCGGAACTTGTGGAAACCACGAATGCAGGATGGTGCCAGCGGCGTTGGCTTCCAGCGGGATCACTAACACCCAGAACCACCAGTACAGCCAGCCGATGGTGAAACCGGCCCAGCGGCCCAGCGATTTGTCGGCGTAGGTGGAGAAAGAGCCGGAATCCGGTGACGCCACCGCCATTTCGGCCAGCATGCGCATAATCAGCACCACCAACGCGCCCGCGGCGATGTAGGCCAGCAGTACCGCCGGGCCAGCTTCGGCGATCGCATGGCCAGAGCCAACAAACAATCCGGCACCAATCACGCCACCAATCGATAACATCCGTACATGGCGCGGCTTCAGGCCTTGCGCCAGTACATCGGCATTCTGTGAACTCATCAATGTTTCTCCAAAGCGTCTCTCAGGCCGCGCGACGCGCAGCCGGGTTACAACAGGTGAGAAGCCCAGCCCGCCGCGCGAGCTGGGTAGATTGTTACGAATCGGCGTGTTGACTCAGCACACTGCTGAGGATCTCCAGCGCCTGGCCGAACTGCGCATCAGGAATGGTGAGCGGATAGAGGAAGCGGATGACATTGCCCTGCGGGCCACAAGTAAGCAGCAGCAGCCCACGCGCCATCGCGTGTTGCTGGATGGTTTGCGCGGTTTGCGCGCTGGCGAACTCCACCGCAATCATCGAGCCAAGGCCGCGAATGTCGGTGATGGAAGAACACTGGCTGCGTGCGCTGTGCAGGAAATCGGTTAACTGAGTACCGAGTTGTTGCGCACGTTCGCACAGCTTCTCGTCGGCGATCACGTCCAGCACCGCATGCGCCGCGGCAATTGCCAGCGGATTGCCAGCGTAGGTGCCACCCAAGCCGCCTGGACCCGGCGCATCCATAATCTCGGCCCGGCCGCTGACCGCCGATAACGGCATGCCGCCCGCGAGGCTTTTTGCCATGGTGATGAGATCCGGCTTCACCGCATAGTGATCCATTGCGAACAGCTTGCCAGTACGGGCAAAGCCGGTTTGTACTTCATCGGCAATTAGCAGAATGCCGTGCTCATCGGCCAGCGACCGCAGTCGGTTGAAGAATTCAGGCGGCGCGACGTGGAAGCCGCCTTCGCCCTGAATTGGCTCCAGCACGATAGCCGCAACATCCTGTGGCGCGATGTCCTGCGTGAAAATATCCTGCAAGCTGGCCAGCGCATCATCAACGCTGATGCCGGTGACGCTGTTGGGGTAGCGCGCGTGCCACACCGACGCGGGCATCGGACCGAAGTCGCGTTTGTAGGGAGCAACTTTGCCGGTCATCGCCATGGTCATAAAAGTACGACCGTGGAAGGCGTTGCCGAAGGTGATGATGCCGTGACGACGCGTCGCTGCACGCGCCACTTTTATCGCGTTTTCTACCGCTTCAGCGCCGGTGGAGAAGAACGCAGTTTTGGCTTTACCGGCAATCGGCACCACGCGATTGAGGCGTTCCGCCAGCGCCACATAGCTCTCATACGGCGTCACCTGGAATGCGGTATGGGTAAATTTCTCTAACTGATCGGCAATCGCCTGCACGATGCGCGGATGGCGATGCCCGGTGTTCAGCACCGCGATGCCGCCAGCGAAGTCGATCCAGCTGTTGCCTTCACCATCGCGCAGCGTGGCGTTCTCCGCGTGCTCTACATACCACTGACAAAGATTGCCGGTGCCGCGTGGCAGGGCATCATCTTTACGTTGCTGCAACTGGCTGTTTTTACCTTCCATAACCTTTCCTTAGCGATAAGCGTCTTTACAAATCACGACAAACACGCTTATTTATGCCTGCGCTGAGTTATCTTGCCAGAGCCACTTTCAGTGAAAAGAGGGGAGCCAATTGCGAAGTTTGTACGCCGATCATGTATTAGAGCGCATGCAGTTTATGCCGGAAGGGACGTTGCAGCAGCGTTTGCTGAGCTGTATGCAAGCCGCTATCGCAGAAGGCATTTTCCCGCGCGCCACGCGCTTGCCCGCCACGCGCGATTTGGCGCGCGAGCTGTCGGTGTCGCGCAACACGGTGTTGAACGTGTATGAGAATTTGATGGCACAAGGCTACGTCACGGCGCGTACCGGCAGCGGAACATGGATTGCAGAAAATTTGCCGGAGGGATCGCTGAACACGCCGCGCAACGTGGCGCCGATCGAAACGTTAAGCGCGAAACCGGCGGCGATTTCCAAACGCGGCGCTTCGCTGCTCGGCCATGCCAATGCCTCGCCATATCAGTGGGGCGCTTTTGTGCCTGGCGCGCCGGATGTCACGCAGTTCCCGCATAAACTCTTCAGCCAGATTCAGGCGCGTCTGAACCGTGAACCGGATATCGAACGGCTGATCTACAGCAGCAACGGCGGCTGTGCACAGCTGCGTGCTGCTCTGGCGGAGTACCTGAGCGTGGCGCGTTCGGTACGCGCCGATGCCGATCAAATCATCATTACTGAAGGGATTCATCAGGCGGTGGATTTGGTTTCGCGCGTGTTATGCGATCCCGGCGATCAGGTGTGGATCGAAGAGCCTGGTTATTGGGGGACGCGCAATCTGCTGCGCATTAACGGACTGAAAATCAACGCCATTGCAGTGGATGAGCAGGGAATGACCCCCGATTTGCCACCGCGCAGTCGTGCACCGAAGATGATTTTCGTGACACCGTCACATCAATATCCGCTGGGCGTGCATCTCAGCCTGGAGCGGCGCAAGCAGCTGCTCGATCTGGCGCGCAAACACAAAACCTGGCTGGTGGAAGATGATTACGACAGCGAGTTTCGCTTCTCCGGCCAGCCGTTCCCGTCGTTGCAAGGCTTTGAGCCGGATGCGCCGGTGATTTATATGGGCACTTTTAGCAAGACGCTTTATCCGGCGCTGCGTCTCGGTTATCTGGTGGTGCCAAAAGCGCTGGCGCAGCCGCTGCGCGTGGCGGCGGCGGAACTCTATCGCGGCGGGCATTTGCTGGTGCAGCGCGCGCTGGCAGAGTTCATCCAAAAAGGGCATTACATGTCGCACATTCGCCGCATGCGCAAGCTCTACAGCCAGCGGCGGCGCTTTATGGTGAGCCTGATTGAGCGTTATGTGGGCGCCGATTTTCTGCCGGTAGTGAATCATGAGGCGGGATTGCACCTGGTAATGAATTTGCCAACCGGCTGCGACGATGTGGCGATCGCCGCGCTGGCGCTACGGCGCGGCGTTAAGGTGCGGCCGTTGTCGCAATATTATATGCATCCGCAGGAGCGGCGCGGCCTGCTGTTGGGTTTTGCCTGCGTCGATGAGCGGCAGTGTCAGGATGCGTTTGGTATTCTCAAAGGTTGTCTGGTCGAGGCAAAAATCATTTAAACAGTGAATAATCTGTAGCGGCGCAACTTGTTGCGCAATGTATATGGGCAAAACACGCGCAATAAATGGCGCCGCTACGAAGGGTGCTCTATCGCTGGCCGATGGTATTTAGCCGCTGCACAATTTCTGGCGTAAGTGTCACTTCGCTACTCGCCAGGTTCTGCTTCAGGTGCTCCGGCGATGACGTGCCCGGAATCAGCAGAATATTGGGCGAACGCTGCAGCAGCCACGCCAGCGCCACCTGCAGCGGCGTAGCATTGAGCTCAATCGCTACCTCGCTCAGCTGATCCGACTGCAGCGGTGAAAATCCGCCGAGTGGGAAAAACGGCACATAAGGAATGCCTTGCGCTGCCAGTTGGTCGAGCAGCGCCTCATCCTGACGATTGGCCAGATTATAGAGATTTTGCACGCAGGCGATCGGCGTCATCGCCTGGGCATCGGCCACCTGTTTAGCCGTCACGTTGCTCAGACCAATGTGTCGAACCAGCCCGCGCTCTTTTAGCTTGATCATCGCTTCAACCTGCGGCTCCAGCGAACCCTCTTTCGGTCCGTGCACGTCCAGCATCGAACGCAGATTAACCACTTCCATCACATCAAGCCCAAGATTGCGCAGGTTATCTTCCACCGCTTGCGTCAGTGCTTCCGGCGTGAATGCCGGTAACCAGCCGCCTTTATCGTTGCGGCGCGCGCCTACTTTGGTGACGATAACCAGATCGTCGGCGTAAGGGTGTAACGCTTTTTTGATCAGCTGATTGGTGATATGCGGACCGTAGAAGTCGCTGGTATCAATGTGATTCACGCCTGCTGCGACCGCATCGCGCAGCACCTGCAAAGCACGCGCTTCATCTTTCGGCGGACCAAACACGCCGGGACCGGCTAACTGCATGGCACCGTAACCGAGTCGTGCGACCTGGCGGTCGCCAAGGGTGTAAGTCAATGCTGGATGAGACATGGAAAGCTCCTTCGTCAGTGTGTGGTTAGATTGTAATCGCCAAAAAGCTGTGCAACTATCCGTACAAATCAGGACACAGTGTACGAGGTAGCGAACAATGGCATTGGATATCGCCTTGCTGCACGCGGTGGTGGCGGTGGCCAAAGCGGGCGGTTTTCGTGAGGCGGCGCGCATGATCGGCAGTAATCCGTCGCGCTTGAGCGATGCGGTGCGGCGTGCCGAAAAGCAACTTGGCGTGCGGTTGTTTAATCGCACCACGCGCACTGTGGCGTTAACTGAAGCTGGCAGGGTGCTGATGTCGCGCCTGCTTCCGGCGATGAACGAAGTGGATGCGGCGCTGGATGCGTTGAACATGTTCCGCGATACGCCGGGCGGCACCTTGCGCTTAAACGTGCCGGTGAGCGCCGCGCGCATTGTGTTACCGGCGATTGTGCCGGGATTTCTAAAGCGCTATCCCGATATCCAGCTGGAAGTGGTGGCGGAAAGTAATGTGCAGGATGTGTTCCGCGATAGTTGTGATGCCGGCATTCGTTATGACGATCATCTGGAGCAAGACATGGTGGCGCTGCCAATCGGTCCGCGCACCCAGCGCTTTGCCCTGGCGGCATCTCCCGCGTATCTGGCGCAATTCGGTAAACCACAGCATCCGCGCGACTTAGTGCAGCATCGCTGTTTACACGGACGCTATGCGACTGGCGTGATTGCTGAATGGGAATTTACCTGCGGCGAGGAAACCGTGCGCTTGCAGCCGAAAGGTCCGCTGATTTGCAGTATCGGCGCGGCGATGGACTTGACGGTAGAAGCGGCAATCGCTGGCTGCGGCGTGGTCTACTTATTTGAGGATTGGATTAGACCGGCGCTGAGTGATGGCAGCCTGCAGCCGATTCTGCCGGATTGGTGGCAAAGCTTCTCTGGCCTTTGGCTCTATTACAACGATCGCCGGTTGATTCCGGCGCCGCTACAGGCGTTTCTGGATTATGTGCGCGAACTGAATTCAGGTGCAGAAGCGAAAAAAAGCCGATAACCGTTGCCAGTTATCGGCTTATTCGCATCACAGGTAATTATGCGTTTAGCAGCTGATTCGCGGTTTTCTCAACCAGCGCCAGCAGGAGTTTAACATCTTCCAGCGTCACGGTTGGGTTCAGCAAGGTCAGCTTCAGGCAGGTTACGCCCTGATTCTCGGTCACACCTACGTTGGCGCGACCTGAATCCAGCAGCGCATCGCCAATACGCTGGTTGAACAGCGCAATCTGAGCAGTATCGGTCAGTTGCTCTGGACGATAGCGGAACAGTACGCTCGCCAGCTGAGGCTGCATCACCAGCTCGAGGCGTGGTTCAGAGGTAACAAATTTCGCCACTTCCTGCGCCAGCGTCACACCGTGATCGATGATCGCCGCATACTGTTTCTGACCCAGCGCTTCCAGGCCCATCCACAGTTTCAGCGCATCGAAACGACGCGTGGTCTGCAGTGATTTGGATACCAGATTCGGTACGCCGGCCTCTTCGTCAAACTCAGAGTTCAGGTAAGCCGCCTGATAACGCATCAGCTCGTAATGACGCTCATCTTTCAGCAGGAACGCACCGCAGCTGATGGTCTGGAAATACTGTTTATGGAAGTCCAAAGTGACGGAATCCACCCGCTCCAGGCCATCGAGGTAGTCGCGATACTTCTCGGACAGCAGCAGCGCGCCGCCCCATGCTGCATCAACGTGTACCCAAATGTTGCGCTCGGCAGCAATGCCGGCAATTTCACGCAGCGGATCGATAGCACCGGCATCGGTGGTACCGGCGGTCGCCACGATCGCCAGGATCTGTTCGCCGTTAGCGTCGGCCTGCGCCAGTTTGGCTTTCAGGTCTGACACATCCATACGGGCGAACTCATCAGACTTCACCTGCACCACAGATTGGTAGCCATGGCCAAGCAGCGCCATGTTCTTCTGTACGGAGAAGTGCGCGTTTTCAGAACACAGCACTTTGATCTTACGCAGATCACCAGTGATCCCGTGCTGCTGCACCGAGTGACCCTGACGCTGATAGAAGGCGTCGCGTGCCAGCATCAGACCCATCAGGTTGCTCTGGGTGCCGCCGCTGGTGAACACACCGGCGTCGCCAGCCGGGTAACCCACTTGCGCACGCAGCCATTCGATCAGTTTGATCTCAATGATGGTGGCAGAAGGGCTCTGATCCCACGAATCCATACTCTGATTGGTGGCGTTGATCAGGACTTCTGCCGCCTGACTTACCACCAGACTCGGGCAGTGCAGATGCGCTACACATTGTGGGTGATGCACTGAAAGACTGTCTTTCAGGAAATATTCAATCGCGCGTTCAATCGCGGCCTGGTTACCCAGGCCGTTTGGATTGAAGTCGAGCGTGATACGCTCGCGCAGTTCGGCAACGCTTTTGCCTTGATACATCTCAGGCTGTTGCAGCCACTGCACAACCGCGGCGCTGCTCTGGGCAATCGCCTGCTGGTACGCCTCAATGCTCTGTGCAGAGGCGGCCAGAATCGGGTTTACTTCAGACATTTACTCTTCCAATCAAACAGGTTTGACGCCAGCGCCAATCAGCGCCTGCTCAAATTTATCCAGGAAAATCGCCAGCTCATCGTTGGTGATCAGCAGTGAAGGCAGCAGACGCAGAACTGCGCCATGACGGCCACCGCGCTCCAGAATCAGACCTGCTTCGAAGCACTTCTTCTGCAGCAGCGCAGAGAGCTCGCCGTCAGCCGGGAAGCTGCCCATGTGATCGGCCGCTTCGTTCGGTTTAACGATCTCAATACCGATCATCATGCCGAGACCACGAACGTGACCGATTACCGGGAAGCGTTTCTGCATCGCGGCCAGCTGCTGTTTCAGCCATTCACCCTGCGCGGCCACTTTGCCTGCAATATCCTGCTCTTTGAGGATTTTCAGCGTGGTCAGGCCGGTAGCCATCGCCAGCTGGTTGCCACGGAAGGTGCCGGTGTGATGACCCGGTGACCAAACGTCGAACTGCTTTTTGATGCCCAGCACAGCCAGTGGCAGACCGCCGCCCACAGCTTTAGACATCACGATGATGTCTGGCTCGATGCCGGCGTGTTCGAAGGCGAAGAATTTGCCGGTACGGGCAAAGCCAGCCTGAACTTCGTCGAGGATCAACAGAATGCCGTGTTCCTGCGTCACTTTACGGATGCGCTGCAGCCACTCAGCGGGAGCTGGGTTCACGCCGCCTTCGCCCTGAACGGCTTCGAGGATTACTGCTGCAGGCTTACGCACGCCGCTTTCCACGTCGTTGATCAGGTTGTCGAAATAATAGGTCAGCGCTTTCACGCCAGCTTCACCACCGATACCCAGCGGGCAACGATACTGATGCGGATAAGGCATGAACTGCACTTCTGGCATCATGCCATCAACCGCTTCTTTCGGTGCCAGGTTACCGGTGACGGACAGCGCGCCGTGCGTCATACCGTGATAACCGCCAGAGAAGCTGATCACGCCGCTACGGCCAGTGGCTTTCTTCGCCAGTTTCAGCGCGGCTTCAACCGCATCGGCACCAGAAGGACCGGTGAACTGCAGGCAATAATCTTTACCCTGGCCTGGCAGCAGCGAGAGCAGAGACTCAGAGAACTGATCTTTCAGTGGAGTAGTCAGATCAAGAGTATGTAACGGCAAGCCGCTGGTAATGACATTTTGAATGCTCTGGAGAACATCAGGATGGTTGTGACCCAGTGCCAGCGTCCCTGCGCCAGCCAGACAGTCAAGATATTGTTTATTCTCAACATCTGTGATCCACACGCCATGGGCTTTAGCGATAGCTAAAGGCAGTTTGCGCGGGTAACTCCTGACGTTAGATTCAAACTCAGCCTGACGGGCTAAGAATGCGTCGTTATTTCCGTTGAATGCATTGGCACCAAAACTATCAATACGGACTTTATCCGTCATCATATCTCTCCTTCAACCGGGGCACGTAAGGCTCGCCAATTGACTAATTGAACAAAAAAGTAACAGCTGTGAAAAAACGCGGCCAATATAGAGCCTTTTGACCTACATCACAATGATTAATTTTGTTTAGATTTGTTTACTCTTTCCATATATGAATCAGGGCGTTGGCCAGAAATTGGCCACTTAATTTCGCACCGCAGTTGGGGTGGTTAAAAAATAATCGAATGAATAAAGAGACTTATAGCCGCTAAGGCGATCCACGGACCAAAGGCGATGACGTGATTGAGCTCGCGCTGCCCGCTAACTCTGGAAATCAAAACACATAAAATAGCGCCGCCCGAAGCCAATAAAAGCACCCAGGGTAAAAGCGACCAGCCCAACCAGGCGCCGATTGCCGCCAGCAGTTTTGCATCGCCCATCCCTAATCCCTCAATCCCTCTAATCCATTGATATAAAATTGATAGCGCCCACAACAAGCAATATCCCGCTATGGATCCCCATACCGCTTCTTGTAATGAGCCGGGTAGCCATCCCATCGCTTTAAACAGCAGCGCAATCCACAGTAAGGGCAGCGTAATCACATCCGGTAAAAGCAGATGTTCGAGGTCAATAAAGGCTAATACCGTTAACGCCCAGAACAATATGAGCGCGCCCAGCAATTGCATATTGACTGGCATCAGCCAGATAAGCAGCAGCGTCAGAAGCGCGGTAATTATCTCCACCTGTGGATAACGCCCGCTGATTTTACAATGGCAATAACGGCATTTACCGCGTAACAGTAACCAACTTATGAGCGGAATGTTGTCGCGCCAGCGCAGCGCGGTGGTGCATTGGTGGCAGTGAGAGGGCGGACAACACACATTTAGCGGAGTGTTCGGGTGCACTATTTGCAATGGCAACCGCGAGATCACCACGTTAAGAAAGCTGCCTACGGCCAATCCTAATAGGCCACTAATTAAGCCATATACGTATTCCATTACTCATACCTCGCGCCATCCAGGCTTGTCGTTGCCAGGACTTTACGCCGAAGCGAGGATAGGTGCGAGAGGTAAAAGGGCGTTACAGCGGCATACATCGGGATTGCAGAGCGGGCTCCAGAAATGGAGAGGAGAAGATTAAGCTTGCTGCTTGAACAGCTGAATCGCTTCCTGCACATTGCTGGTATTCAATGACATTACGCGGTCGTTATTAAGGAACACATCGTAGTGGCCGGCGTTATAGCGGAACACATATAGATCGCCGCGATAGCGCAATCCTTTGGTTTTCACCCCAATATGGTGGCGGCGCAGCGCTGCCTGAGAAAGTCTGTCAGTAGCCGTACTCATCGCATTATCCTCCAGACGTTATAAGACATATCCTGACTTAGTATAGGGTCAAAACCTTAATTTAACCTTAAGAAGTGTGCTGGTTCATGATGATAAACCGGCAAATTTGACCCTTCCTCTACCAATCCTCAACGTGTCAGAAAAAGCCGACTTAGTACTCTCCTCATTTAATGTTGCGTTAAGTTAACCCGCGTATTTTGGAATAAATGGCCGTTAAATAGTGCTTAATTCCAAGGTAACATAATGAATTTTCTACCATTCTCACGGCCCTCGTTGGGTGAAGAAGAGTTAGCCGCCGTTAAATCGGTGTTTGAGTCGGGTTGGATCACCACCGGCCCGAAAAATGCCGAACTGGAAGAGGCTTTTTGCCAGCTAACTGGCAATCAGCATGCGATTGCTGTCAGCTCCGCCACGGCGGGGATGCACGTCACGCTGCTGGCGCTGGGCATCCAGCCTGGCGATGAGGTGATCACGCCTTCGCTGACCTGGGTTTCCACCATCAACATCATCACGCTGCTGGGTGCGACGCCGGTGATGATCGATATCGATCGCGACACCTTGATGTTAACGCCGGAGCTGATTGAAGCGGCGATCACGCCGCGTACGCGCGCCATCATTCCGGTGCATTACGCTGGCGCGCCCGCTGATGTGGATGCCATTCGCGCCATTGGTGAGCGCCATGGCATTCCGGTGATTGAAGATGCGGCGCACGCCGCAGGCTGTTATTACAAAGGAAAGCACGTTGGTCAGCAGGGCACGGCGATCTTCTCCTTCCACGCCATCAAAAACATGACCTGCGCCGAAGGTGGCTTGATTGTCACTGATGATGTGGCGTTGGCCGACCGCATGCGCAGCCTGAAATTCCACGGACTCGGCGTCGATGCGTACGATCGCCACACGCACGGCCGCAAGCCGCAGGCCGAAGTGATCATGCCGGGTTTCAAATACAACCTGCCAGATATCAGCGCAGCGATTGCTTTGGTGCAGCTGAAAAAGCTGCCCGCCATCAATCAGCGCCGCGCGGCGATTGCGCAGCGCTATCTCACTGAACTGGCGAATACGCCGTTTCTGCCGCTGGCGCAGCCAGAATGGCTACATCAACACGCGTGGCATCTGTTCATTATTCGCGTTGATGAGGCGCAGTGCGGCATCAGTCGTGATGCGCTTATGGAAACCTTGAAAGCACAGGATATCGGCACCGGGCTGCATTTCCGTGCCGCGCACACCCACAAATATTATCGCGAACGCTATCCGCAACTCTCGTTGCCGCACACCGAATGGAATAGCGATCGCATCTGCTCAATCCCGTTGTTCCCTGATATGCGCGATGAAGATGTCACGCGCGTGATTAGCGCATTACGTCAGATCGCTGGAGTTTGACATGCTGGAAGAAAAAACCATTCGCAAAGTTTCCGTGGTGATCCCGGTGTACAACGAAGAGGAGAGCCTGCCGGAGCTGGTGCGTCGTACCGATGCAGCCTGCGCAGGATTAAATCTGGCGTACGAGATTCTGCTGGTCGATGACGGCAGCAGCGATCGCTCGGGCGAGATGATTGCCGATGCCGCCGATATGCCGGGCAGCCATGTGGTTGGCGTGTTGCTGAACCGTAATTACGGTCAGCACTCGGCGATCATGGCGGGCTTTAGCCACGTCAGCGGCGATTTAATCATCACGCTGGATGCCGATCTGCAAAACCCGCCGGAAGAGATCCCGAACCTGGTGAAAGCGGCTAAGCAGGGTTATGACGTGGTGGGCACCGTGCGTCAAAACCGCCAGGACAGCTGGTTCCGTCGTCGCGCCTCACGCACCATCAATCATCTGATTCAGCGCGTCACCGGCAAAGCGATGGGCGATTACGGCTGCATGCTGCGCGCTTATCGCCGCCATATCGTCGATGCGATGCTGAACTGCCACGAACGCAGCACCTTTATTCCCATCCTCGCCAACACCTTCGCGCGCCGCACCACCGAGCTGCCGGTGGCGCACGCCGAGCGCGAATTTGGCGATTCGAAGTACAGCTTTATGCGGCTGATTAACCTGATGTATGACCTGGTCACTTGCCTGACCACCACGCCGCTGCGCTTGCTGAGCATCGTCGGCAGTTTGATTGCGCTGGCCGGTTTTGCCTTCTCGCTGATTCTGATTGTGCTGCGTCTGTTCCTCGGCGCGGTATGGGCCGGTGACGGCGTGTTCCTGCTGTTCGCGGTGCTGTTTATTTTTGTCGGCGCGCAGTTCATCGGTATGGGATTACTCGGCGAATACATCGGCCGCATTTACAACGACGTACGCGCCCGTCCGCGCTACTTCATCCAACGTGTGATTCACCCACAGCAAAACGCCTCATCTGTACAGGAAATTGAGCAATGAAAACTGTCGTCTTCGCCTACGCCGAAATGGGCTGTGCGGGTATTTCTGCACTTCTGAACGCTGGCTATGAAATCAGCGCTATTTTCACCCACTCAGACACAGGAACTGAGAGCCACTTTTTCGACTCCGTTGCGCGTTTAGCCGCTGAGCAGGGCATTCCGGTCTATGCGCCGGAGGATGTCAATCATCCGCTGTGGGTCGATCGCATTAAAACCATGGCACCGGATTACATCTTTTCCTTCTATTACCGCGCTTTGTTAAACGACTGCATTCTCAGCTGTGCGCGTTTGGGTGCCTTTAACCTGCACGGTTCGCTGCTGCCTAAATATCGTGGCCGCGCGCCGCTGAACTGGGTGCTGGTCAATGGCGAAACCGAAACCGGCGTAACGCTACACCGCATGGTGAAGCGCGCCGATGCCGGTGACATCGTGGCGCAACAGCGCGTGGCGATTGACGAGCAGGACAATGCGTTAACGCTGCATCGCAAGCTGGTTGCCTGTGCAACGCAGGTGCTGGAAGGCGCATTACCGGCGGTGAAACGCGGCGATATCGTTACCACACCACAAAATGAGCGCGAAGCCACGGTTGTGGGGCGCCGCACGCCAGAAGATGGCCGCATTAAATGGGAACAACCGGCGCACACGGTCAATAATCTGGTGCGCGCGGTGACCTATCCGTGGCCCGGCGCGTTCGCCTATGCCGGAACGGTGAAATTCGTGGTGTGGAAAAGTCGCGTACACAGCACTGAACATCAGGCCAAACCGGGTACCGTGCTTTCTGTTGAGCCATTCCTGATCGCCTGCGCTGAAGGCGCGCTGGAAGTGGTGACCGGTCAAAGCGATAACGGCGTGTTTATGAACGGCAGCCAGCTGGCGCAAAACCTCGGTATGGTGAAGGGCGCCTTGCTCTATTCTCAGCCAGTGGCGGCGGTGAAACGACGCACGCGCGTGCTGATTCTCGGCGTGAACGGTTTTATCGGTAACCACCTCACCGAGCGTCTGCTGCAGGATGATAACTTCGAAGTCTACGGTTTAGACATCGGTTCTGACGCCATCAGCCGTTTCCTCGATCAGCCACGCTTCCAGTTTGTCGAAGGCGACATCAGCATTCACTCAGAATGGATCGAGTATCACATTAAGAAGTGCGACGTGGTGTTGCCATTGGTGGCCATCGCCACGCCGATTGAGTACACACGCAATCCGCTGCGCGTGTTTGAGCTCGACTTTGAAGAGAACCTCAAAATCATTCGTGACTGCGTGAAGTACAAAAAGCGCATCATTTTCCCATCGACTTCCGAAGTGTACGGCATGTGTACCGATCAGCATTTCGATGAGGATCACTCTAATCTGGTGGTTGGGCCGATCAATAAACAGCGCTGGATATATTCGGTGTCTAAGCAGCTGCTGGACCGCGTGATTTGGGCTTACGGTGAGAAAGAAGGGCTGCGCTTTACGCTGTTCCGTCCATTTAACTGGATGGGGCCGCGCCTCGATAATCTGAATGCCGCGCGTATCGGCAGTTCTCGTGCTATCACGCAGCTGATCCTCAATCTGGTGGAAGGCTCACCAATTAAGCTGATTGATGGCGGTGCACAGAAGCGCTGCTTCACCGATATCCGCGACGGCATTGAAGCGCTGTTCCGTATCATCGAAAACAAACAGAACAACTGCGACGGCCAGATCGTCAACATCGGTAACCCGGATAACGAAGCCAGCATCAAAGAGTTGGCCGAGCGTCTGCTGGCGAGTTTCGAACGTCACCCGCTGCGCAGCAACTTCCCGCCGTTTGCCGGCTTCCGTGAAGTGGAGAGCAGCAGCTATTACGGCAAAGGTTATCAGGACGTGGAACACCGTAAGCCGTCGATCAAAAACGCGCGTCGTCTGCTGGACTGGACACCAACCGTAGAGATGGATACCACCATCGATAACACGCTGGACTTCTTCCTGCGCACCGTTGAGCTACAGGATAAACCATGAAGAAAGTCGGTTTGCGTGTCGATGTCGATACCTGGCGCGGCACCCAACTTGGCGTGCCGGCGTTACTGGAGCAATTCAGTTTGCATCAGCTGCAGGCCAGTTTTTTTTTCAGCGTTGGGCCGGACAATATGGGGCGCCACTTGTGGCGCCTGTTAAAACCGCGTTTCCTGTGGAAAATGCTGCGGTCGCGCGCCGCATCACTCTACGGCTGGGATATTTTGCTGGCCGGCACCGCCTGGCCGGGACGTGAGATTGGTCGCGGTCTGGAGGAGATCATCAGCGCCACCGCCGATCATCATGAAGTCGGTTTGCATGCGTGGGATCACTTTGCCTGGCAAACCTGGGCGGGCGTGTGGCCGCAAGAGAAACTGGTTGAGCAAATTGCGCGCGGTAAACAGGTGCTGGAAGCGATCATCGGTGACAATGTCACCTGTTCAGCGGTGGCGGGCTGGCGCGCCGATGGCCGCGTGGTGGCTGCCAAGCAGCAGTTTGGTTTCAGCTACAACAGTGATTGTCGCGGCAGCGGTCCATTTATACCGATTCTCAGTGATGGCAGCCCCGGCACGGTACAAATCCCGGTGACCTTGCCGACCTGGGATGAAGTGGTTGGGCAATCGGTGAGCGCGGAAGGTTTTAATGACTTCATCCTCGAGCAGATCCATACCGCAAGCGGTTCGCCGGTTTACACCATTCATGCCGAAGTGGAAGGGATTGTCGGGCTTGAGGCGTTCGCCGATCTGCTGAGACGTGCGGAGCAGCAAGACATTCAGTTCTGTCCGCTCAGCGCCTTGTTACCCGACGATCTCACTACGCTGCCACAGGGCAATATCGTACGCGGGCATATTCCCGGACGTGAAGGCTGGCTAGGCTGCCAGCGCTAATTTTTACAGGAACCACGGATGCGTACAGTCACTAAAACCGCGTTACCCCTCGCGCTCTTCGCGCTGTTTTACCTGATCCCGATTGAGTTCCGCGCCTTGTGGCAGCCGGACGAAACCCGCTATGCCGAAATCAGCCGGGAAATGCTATTTAGCGGCAATTGGGTAGTGCCGCACTTCTTCGATCTGCGCTACTTCGAGAAACCGATCGCCGGTTATTGGGTCAATAACCTCGGCCAGTTGCTGTTTGGTCACACTAACTTTGGCGTGCGCGCCGGATCGATTTTCAGCACCACGTTGAGCGCGGTATTGGTGTATTGGCTCGGCACGCAGATGTTCGCCAGCCGTAAAATCGCGCTTAGCGGCAGCATGATTTTTCTCACCTCGTTGCTGGTGTACGGCGTCGGCACCTACGCGGTGCTCGATCCGATCCTGATGCTGTGGCTGGTCGCGGCGATGTGCAGTTACTGGCTGGCGTCGCAGGCCAGTAGCACGCGGCAACGATTGATCGGATATGTGTTGCTGGGTGCGGCCTGCGCCATGGGCTTTATGACCAAAGGTTTTCTCGCGCTGGCGGTACCGGTGCTGGCGATTCTGCCTTGGGCCATTTGGCAACGTCGTTTTGGCGAATTGCTGCGTTGGGGACCGCTGACGATGGTGGTCGCCGCCTTGCTTAGTTCGCCGTGGGCGCTGGCGATCAATCAGCAGGAAGGCGATTTCTGGCACTATTTCTTCTGGGTCGAGCATATACAGCGTTTCGCCGAGTCGGACGCACAGCACAAAGCGCCATTCTGGTACTACATTCCGGTGTTGCTGGCGGGCACTTTGCCGTGGCTGGCGCTGCTGCCGGGATCGCTGATTGGCGCGTGGCGTCAGCGCAGCCAGCAAGCCGGGCCGATCTATTTATTGAGCTGGGTGCTGCTGCCGCTGCTGTTTTTCAGCATCGCCAAAGGCAAGTTGCTGACCTATATTCTGCCGTGTTTCGCACCGCTTGCGCTGCTGATGGCGCATTACGCACACAGCGGTTCGGCGCAGGTGATTAAAGCGTTAAAGGTAAACGGTTGGATCAATCTGCTGTTCGGTTTGATCACCACCATAGTGGTTTTAGTGGTGCTGGCACCCTGGGGCGTTGCGCATCGTCCGGTTTATAGCGGCGATGAAGGGATGGGCGTGCTCTGTGCGGCGCTCTCCTTTATAGGTTGGGCCGTGATGGGCTGGTTGAGCCGCAAGCCGGAGAAGGGTCGCTGGCAGTTAGCCGCGCTCTGTCCGCTGGCGCTGGCGTTACTGGTGGGATTTGCCATTCCTGACAAGGTGCGCGATGCCAAGCAGCCACAGAGTTTTGTTAGCGCGGTACACGATCAACTGGCGGATAGCCGTTATCTGCTGGCAAACAATCCCGGCGTGGCATCAGCGGTGGCTTGGGAACTGCAGCGCAGCGACATCAATTTCTACGATGCCAAAGGTGAGTTGCAATATGGCCTGAGCTACCCGGATGCACAGTCACACTATATTGATGCGGATAACTTTGCCGACTGGCTGCGTATCCATCGTCGTCTGGGCAAGGTTTCGCTGGTGTTGATGCTGAATGCCAGCGATAGCACGCCGGATAAAAACCTGCCGGAACCGGATGATGTCTATCGTCAGGGCCGCCTGATTTACTACGGCTACGATGCGAAACCATGAATCTGCTGCTGATTTTACTGGTGAGCGTGCTGAGCTGTGCCGCCCAACTGTGTCAGAAGCAGGCGGCCCATCACGGTATCAAAAAAGGAATTTTCTGGCTGGCGCTCAGCATCCTGCTGCTCGGTATCGGCATGCTGCTGTGGCTGGCGGTATTGCGCGTGGTGCCGGTGAGCGTGGCGTATCCGATGCTGAGTCTTAACTTTGTGTTGGTGGCGATCGCCGCGCGTCTGATCTGGCGCGAAACCTACAGCGTGCAGCAGTGGATCGGTACGTTGGCGATTGTTGCTGGCGTGGCGCTGATGGGAAGTCATCTATGAAAGGCGTGATGCTGGCGCTGTGCAGCGTGTTGCTGGTATCGCTGGCGCAGCTGGTGCTGCGGTTGGCGATGCTGGATTTCCCGCCATTAAGCGAATTGCTGAGTGTGCAGCACTGGAAACCGCTGCTGCTGTTGGCGATGGGCCTCGGGGCGTATGCGCTGTCGATGCTGTGCTGGATGCTGGCGCTGCGCCAGCTGCCGCTTAACCGGCTCTATCCGCTGCTCAGTTTGAGTTATGTATTGGTGTGGCTGGCCGCGATTTCCTTGCCGATTTTGGGCGAAAACTTCCGCTGGAGCAGCTTTGCTGGCGTGGTGCTGATCGTGTTTGGCTTGATGCTGGTTTCGCTGCCGCGCCGTAAGTGATGGTGTTTATTTATGCACATACCGTAGCGGCGCAATTTATTGCGCAATAAATTGCGCCGCTTCGGAAGGTGCAGTGATGTGACACGGCGCTTAATTGAAAGCCATTACGCCACTCATGGCGATCTTTTTTATTTATCCCCTCAAAGGCATCCCTAAATAAATACATCATCCTGATGTAAATCCATCAAAATAAAAATCCCAAAATGCTTGAACTCACAATTCGGAAAGCAAATTCCAAATAAAAATTAACATGAAATAAAAACACCGCTAGCGTGAGTGCTCTGTTTGTTCTGCCGTATTTCCTTAATTTTTTTCACCAGGAGGTATTATGGAAAGAGAACTTTATATATCCACTAACACCGCTTCCGGCCCCAATAGCACCACGCGCACCGAGCCATTTGTTAAAATTATTGCGCTGGTCGCCACGCTGGGTGGATTGCTGTTCGGCTACGATACCGGTGTAGTATCGGGCGCTTTACTCTTTATGCGTGACGATCTGCAGCTCACGCCTTTTACCACCGGGTTAGTCACCAGTTCACTGCTGTTTGGCGCCGCTTTTGGCGCGCTGCTCGCCGGTCATTTCGCGGACGCGCTGGGACGCCGCAAGATCATCATTTCTCTGGCCTTTATTTTTGCCCTTGGCGCCATCGGTTCGGCCTTCGCGCCGGATGTCATCTCAATGATCGCTTCACGTCTGTTCCTCGGTATCGCCGTCGGTGGCGCAGCGGCTACGGTGCCGGTGTATATCGCGGAAATTGCCCCGGCGAACAAGCGCGGTCAACTGGTGACCTTGCAGGAGCTGATGATTGTTTCAGGTCAGCTGCTGGCGTACGTGTCCAACGCCACTTTCAATGAAATCTGGGGTGGAGAACACACGTGGCGCTGGATGATCGCTATCTCAACTGTGCCCGCAGTATTGCTGTGGTTGGGCATGATCTTTATGCCGGAAAGCCCGCGCTGGCATGTAATGCGCGGTAATAGCCAGCAAGCACGCAAAGTACTGGAGAAAACCCGCGCGGCCGATGACGTCGAATGGGAGCTGGAAGAGATCGAAGAAACCATCGAAGAGAACCGGCAACAGGGCAAAGGCCGCCTGCGCGATTTGCGTACGCCGTGGCTGCGCAAAGTGTTCCTGCTTGGTATCGGCATCGCGGCGATTCAGCAGCTGACCGGCGTCAACACCATCATGTATTACGCGCCTACCATGCTGACGGCAACCGGCTTGAGCAACGATGCCGCGCTGTTCGCCACCATCGCCAACGGCGTGATTTCGGTGCTGATGACGCTGATCGGTATCTGGATGATCGGCAAAATCGGCCGTCGTCCGCTGGTGCTGATTGGTCAGATGGGTTGCACCGCGTGCCTGTTTTTTATCGCCGCGGTGTGCTTCTTCATGCCGGAATATCACCCGGCGGGTGACGTCAATCTGCTGCGCGCCTATCTGGTGCTGGCGGGCATGCTGATGTTTCTGTGCTTTCAGCAAGGCGCGTTGTCGCCGGTTACCTGGCTATTACTTTCCGAGATCTTTCCAGCGCGGATGCGCGGTATTTGCATGGGCGGCGCGGTATTTGCGTTGTGGATGGCCAACTTCGCCATTTCCATGGCGTTCCCGTTGCTGTTGGCGGCATTTGGTCTGGCCGGTGCCTTCTTAACCTTTGCCGTGATTGGTATTGGGGGATCGATGTTCGTGTTGCGCACCATCCCGGAAACCAAAGGACGCAGCCTGGAACAGGTCGAGCACTATTTCCATGAGTTGTACAAATGATGTTGCATTGATGTAAATCAATCAAGGTTCTGGCAGAGCAGCAAAACAACATCGCTTACTATAGCAAGATATCGACGCGACATAACAAAACAGAAGCTAATAAATATTACTCTTTCAGGATAGAACACACCATGACCTACAAAATAAGCCATGACCGACTCTGCGTTAATCGTAAAATCGCGCCTAATCTTAGTCTCGAGCGTTTTTTCTCGCTGGTTGAAAAGCTGGGGTTAAATAAAGTCGAAATCCGCAATGATATGAAAAGTGGTAGCGTGACCGATAATTTAACAGGCGAAGAATTTCGCCATCTCGCGACTCAGCATGCTTTTACTATTGAAACTATTAATGCGGTTTATCCGTTTAACCAATTAAGCGATGAGGTGCTGGAGAAAACGCGCGCTTTATTAAAAGACGCGCGTGCCACCGGTGCGAAAGCGTTAGTCCTTTGCCCACTGAATGACGGCACCGTTATTTCCCAGCAGCAAACCGTCGATGCGTTAAAAACGCTGGCGCCACTGTTTGCCGAATATGGCATTGCCGGTCTGGTGGAACCGCTCGGTTTCCCGCAAAGCTCGCTGCGTTCAGCGGCGCTGGCACAGCAGCTGATCAAACAAGCCGGCGCGCCGTTCAAAATCGTACTGGATACCTTTCACCATCATTTGTACGAAGGGGCTGAACAAGACTTTGCTGGCGGCATCGACGTCAACAATATCGGGCTGGTGCATTTGTCCGGCGTGACCGACGCGCGCCCAACGCATCAGTTAACCGACGAAGAGCGCATCATGTTAAGCGCCGACGATATGCTGAAATCGAAACAACAAGTGCAGCGTCTGGAAGAGATGGGCTATCGCGGTATTTACGCTTTCGAACCGTTTTCGTCGGTGATGGATAACTGGAGCGAAGAACAAATTGCTCGTGAAATCCACTCCAGCATTGCTTACCTGAATAACTAAGGAACACTTCCATGACGCTCAATATCGGTGTAATTGGCACGGGCGCGATCGGTCGCGAACACATTCGTCGTTGCAGCCAGGTGCTGCAACATTCGCGTGTGGTGGCGCTGAATGACATCAACCGCAGCAACTGCGAGCAGATCATCCACGATCTCGGCATTCAGGCGGAGATTTACGACAACGCACATGATCTGATTAACGCGCCAGAGGTGCAGGCGATTCTGGTCACCTCGTGGGGCCCAACCCATGAAGAGTTTGTGCTGGCAGCGATCAAAGCCGGCAAGGCGGTGTTCTGTGAAAAGCCGCTGGCGGTCACCGCGCAGGGTTGTATGAACATCGTGGAAGCGGAAATCGCCGCCGGTAAGAAGCTAGTGCAGGTCGGCTTTATGCGTCCTTACGACGCGGGCTACCGCGCGCTGAAGGCGGTGATTGAGAACGGTGACATCGGCGAACCGCTGATGCTGCACTGCGCGCATCGCAATCCCGAAGTCGGCGATTCCTACACTACTGATATGGCGATCACCGATACGCTGATTCATGAGCTCGATGTGCTGCGCTGGTTGCTGAAAGATGATTACGTTAGTGCGCAGGTGATCTACCCGCGCTCAACCAGTAAAGCCGCTTCGCATCTGAAAGACCCGCAAATCGTGCTGCTGGAAACCGCCAAAGGCGTGCGCATCGACGTCGAAATCTTCGTGAACTGCACATACGGCTACGATATTCAGTGTGAAGTGGTCGGCGAAAGCGGTATTGCGCGCCTGCCTGAACCGATGTCGGTACAGACGCGCAGCGCGGCCAAACTCTCCACCAGCATTCTTACCGACTGGAAAAAGCGTTTCATCGATGCCTATGACGTGGAGTTGCAGGACTTCATCAATAACGTGTTGTCGGGTGAGATGAGCGGCCCGTCTGCGTGGGATGGCTTCGCTGCGGCGGTTGCTGCCGATGCCTGTGTTGCGGCGCAAAAATCCGGAGACATCGTACCGGTCACTATGCCAGCGAAACCGGCGTTTTATAACTAAGTTGCTTTCCCTTCCTTAAACGCGCGTCAGGTTGAACTGGCGCGCGTATTATCGCGTATCACACTCTCTTCTCAGCGTTTTCCCGTGTATCATCGCCGCCTTTAAGATGCTTTGTAGGGAATAAGTGATGACGGAGATGACATTGTCCCGCCGCCAGCCTTCCGTATGGTGGGGCGCGATGATTATTTGCGGCACCGTGGTGGGCGCAGGGATGTTTACGCTGCCGGTGGTGATGGCGGGCGCGTGGTTTGGCTGGGCGATGATGTTACTGCTGATCAGCTGGGGCGGCATGTTGCTGTCCGGCTTGTTGTTTATGCGCGTCAGCCTCACGTATCCGCCGGGCGCTGGATACGACACTTTAACCAAAGATTTGCTTGGACGCGGCTGGGCGGCGCTGAACGGCCTCAGCATCTTATTCGTCCTTGGCATCCTGACATACGCCTACATTTCAGCCAGCGGCCCGGTCTATCAGCACTCAATCAGTCAGTTGGGATTACCCATCTCAACTGCAGAAGCCAAGGTGTTGCTGACGCTGTGCGTCGCCGTCGTCGTTTGGCTCGGTACGACGGGCGTCAGTCGCTTGATGACCTTCTGCGTGCTGGCGAAAATTCTGCTGTTGATCGTGCTGTTTGGCGGCCTTCTGACGCAGGTGAACGTGCCGTCGTTACTGAGCGGACCCGCTGCCGGTGAACGTTACTGGCCTTATGCACTCGGCGTGCTGCCGTTTTGTCTCGCTTCGTTTGGTTACCACGGCAACATCACCGGTCTGGTGAGCTATTACGGCGGCAATAAGCAGAACATCACGCGGGCTTTGGTGTTGGGAACGCTGCTGTCGCTGGCGCTGTATCTGTTTTGGCTAACCAGCACCATGGGAAATCTACCGCGCGCCGCGTTTCCTGAGATTGTGAAGCAGGGCGGCGATATCGCTGCGCTGATGGCGGCGCTGCGTGCGCATCTGCACGTCAATGCGCTGGCGCTGATGATGTCGATCTTCTCGCATTTCGCCGTGATTGCCTCATTCCTTGGCGTCACCGCCGGTCTGTTTGATTTCATCGCCGATCGTCTGGGATTCGGGAATTCATCTGTCGCACGCCTGAAAACCGCCAGCCTGACTTTCCTGCCGCCGTTACTTGCCTCGATTTGGTGGCCGAATGGCTTTGTCGCCGCGATTGGTTTTGCCGGACTGTTTGCTACCTTGTGGGCGGTGATCATCCCCGCGCTGCTGGCATGGAAATCTCAGCAACGCTGTTCGCTGGCGGTAGCTTTTCTGTTGGTGTTTGGCGCGATGAATATATTGGCCTGGCTGTTGAGCTGGTTTGGGGTGTTACCGGAATTTGGTGGATGAGATGAGTCGCCAGAAATGGCGACTCGACTTTCAACCGCTACCTGATTAAAACAATTACTCTTTGTTGGCTACCAACGTGCCTTTCAGGCCGTGCGGCTCGGAGCGCAGATACTGCGGTGGCGCTTTGGCCTGCGCACCCAATTCAGCGGCGGCATGCCACGGCCAGCGCGGGTCGTAAAGTACTGCGCGCGCCAGCGCGATCAAATCTGCGTCACCTACCTGTAATGCTTGTTCTGCCTGCTTGGGTTCCGTAATCAAGCCTACGCCAATCACCGGAATCTTTACCTGTTTGCGGATGTCGCGTGCAAAAGGCAATTGATAACCGGGACCAACCGTGATTTTCTGCTGCGGTGACAAGCCGCCGCTGGAGACGTGCACATAATCGCTGCCCGCCGCTTCGAGTTGCTTGCTGAAGACAATCGACTGCTCAACATCCCAGCCACCGTCAACCCAATCCGTTGCCGAGAGGCGCACACCTACCGCCACTGAATCTGGCACGGCGCTGCGCACCGCATGGAACACTTCCAGCGGGAAACGCAGACGATTCTCCAGCGAGCCGCCGTACTCATCCTCACGCTGGTTACTCAGTGGCGACAGGAACTGATGCAGCAAATAGCCGTGCGCAGCATGCAGTTCAATCAACTGGATACCGAGTTTCGCCGCACGCTGCGCGCTGTCAACGAAGGCCAGTTTCAGGAGCTCAAGATCCTGTTTACTTAGCACAACCGGTGCGCGATCTTCAGGATTAAAGGCTTGCGCGGATGGTGCAACGGTTTGCCAGCCGCCTTGCTCCAGCGACAGCTGATTGCCGCCCAGCCACGGCGCGGCGCAGGACGCTTTACGTCCGGCGTGACCGAGTTGAATACCAATGGGAATATCAGAGTAGTGACGGATATCTTGCAGAACGCTGGCTAAAGCCGCTTCCGTTGCATCATCCCACAAGCCTAAATCACCCGGAGAAATACGTCCGGCGGCTTCCACTGCTGTCGCCTCAATGATCAGCAAACCGGCGCCGGAAAGTGCCAGTTGCCCGAGATGAATGCGGTGCCAGGCGCTGGCTTTGCCATCCTCCGCAGAGTATTGGCACATCGGCGCGATGACGATGCGATTATCGAGCGTTAACTTACCCAGTTGCGTCGTACTAAACAGTAAACTCATTGAAACCTCATCTTCAGTGGCTGAATGGCTTTAAGCTTAGGGCGAAAAGCGCATTTTGCAGAGGGCTATGAGTTTGAATGTTGTAGCAAAAAGTAAGTTAAGCGGAATGTGCCGCCGCAAGTCGAAACGCATCAGACATTTTTTCCTGCTCACGTTGTGATAACCCCAAATGTCTGGCGACTATGCGCCATTGCGCAACAATGCTGCTGAATTTTTCAATGATAGTTTCGGCTTCACGTGCCTTCAGCCGGAAATAGGGCGCAACTTCCCGCGCCAAATCGAGATCAAGCGCATTATCAGCTGCCGTCACATTTAATTTTAGGCCATCAGCATAGGGCACTGGATTGAGATCGAAGGCGGCAGATAACCGCCAGCCCTTGTCTGGAACCAGAATAAATCCATGATTACGCAGATGATCATCGCTGTTAGAAACCAGCATATTAAAGACTATCCGCGACCACAGCTCGCGTAAATCAGCATTGGTTTGGGAGCCATGACGAATCAATACTTCTGCCAGTTCGAGATAACTCACTCCGGTGGACGCATCTTCGCCATCAATATGGCCAGTCATGGTCATCGCGGAGGCAAAGTGCAGACGCTTTCCTTCGGGCGTGCGATCGAAACGGCGCACCATGAAACAGTGATAATCGCTGGCAAATTTTTTCGCCATCGCAGCGGCAACGTCAAGTTCACAAGCCGTAGCGAGAGCATTGACGACCATTTCCCATCCACCCACATCATATTCATCGCGGATGCTGGGGAACTTGGCGATAAATAGCTGACCTTCCTCATCAACTACACTGGCTTTGGGCCGTGCGCCACCCAGAGAACCGCCTGGAGCGATCAACATCCTGAGCCATTCATGTCCCTGAGCAGCACGGTTATCCGGATCGCTTTCCAGCGCGCGGCTTGCACGTTCAAGTGCTGCGATTTCAGTAAATGGGGGAGTCGCAATTTCCAATCTGTTATCAAGAAATTCCCCCTGATCCTCCAGCCGGTAACGTAAAGCACCCACGCGATACAGGTCATGAACCCCCAGTAAAAAATCGGATTCAAACATGCGCGTGCCGGAAGGCAATAATCCGCCACGGATATCGCGTTCCAGACGACGCTCCATCAATAAGCGTCCCCATCTGTCGGGGCTGGAATCGCCAAACACACCAAATCCAGCACGATTGTTGGCAGGATATTGTGGCCCTTCGAATAAGTGGATGCCGGGATCTAACTGGATCAACATCAAATCGGGATCGCTTAGCGCTTGCGGATCATATTGAAATTCAAAAGATTCACGCGCCCGGCTGCGGCGAATATGCAGATAACCGAGACGTTTTGGTTGCTTGAGTCCGTTCCAGTCGGCGTAGACGCTAATCATGGTCATTGTCGGGTCCTATTTTTTCTTCCCTGAAATTAGCAGTGAGGCGAGGCCGGCAGAGGTGACTGTCTGAGCGTTTTTTTGCTCAACTCCGCGCTCATTAGCCTCAGCTACCTGCGTGCTGTTCTCACCCTCATCAACCTTATACGCTGATTTAGCTGCAAATAATTTAGTCGTTGAGGTAAGACGTGCATCCTGCAGTTGGCGACCCAAAGTATCCTCAGCAGCCAGCAGATTGAGATCCTGTTCGAGTCCTAACACCTGCATCACAGCCAGATAGGCTCCGATAGTCACACCCGCGCTACCCGCTTCAAGCGAACGCAACGTCATCGGGGTCATTCCCGCGCGTTCCGCCACCTGTTTAGCCGTCAGTTTTCTTCTTTTACGAGCGAGTTTTAATCGCTCTGCAAAAGCGGCAAGCATTTCGCTCGTTTGAGGAAGAAGCAGAGAAGTTCGCTGTGCCATTGTGTCACTATTTTATCTTTAAATGGGGTTAATGGATAAAATATTAGCACTTTGTCGATCTGCATTCCATTTTTAATGATTAAAATAAAAACGAAAAAGTGCTAATAAATTATCACTTAATGAACCTAAAAGATAAAATATTAGCACTTCAATTTAAAACGCCGCCGATCGCCAGCCGCGCACTTTATCATTGCCGGTGCGCACCGCCAGTGAATGCGCTGCACGTTGCGAACGCGCCATCACCTCTTTTTGATTGAGCTGGGTAAACTCACCATTCCGCAGCAGATAAGCGCCATCAACAAACACATCGCTGACCTCGTGGCCGAGCGCCGAGTAGACCAACGATGAAACCGGATGATGGATTGGCGTCATCGCCGGATGCGAAGTATCAACGATCACCACATCGGCGCGTTTGCCGAC
Source organism: Pantoea sp. SS70 (assembly GCF_029866845.1). Taxonomy (NCBI): domain Bacteria; kingdom Pseudomonadati; phylum Pseudomonadota; class Gammaproteobacteria; order Enterobacterales; family Erwiniaceae; genus Pantoea; species Pantoea sp. SS70. The sequence goes on from NZ_CP117200.1 coordinate 769,248, forward strand.
TTCCAGCGAACCCACCAGATGTTCAAGTCCAATTGCCCGCGCACCGTCGATAGTGGCCATCTCCAGCACTTTTTCCGCCGTCATAATGGTGGGATCGCGGTGCACGCCTTTTTGCAGCAGCGCCGCCACTTTCATCGCCTGAAAAAGATTGTGATTGTTGCTACTGGCGGGGCCGTCTGAACCCAAACCAACGGTTAGGCCGGCAGCCAGCATCTCGGGAATAGGCGGCACGCCGGAAGCGAGGTAGAGATTGCTGCAGGGATTGTGCGACACGCGCGTGTCATGGTGTTTGAGTGCGCGGATGTCGCGCGAATTGCACTGCACGCAATGCACCGCCAGCACATCCGGGCCAAGAAAGCCGATATCGCTGAGGAATTCGGTATCGCTGGCCTGAAAACGCAGCTTCGCCTGCTCGATCTCAAAATCGGTTTCCGCCACATGCGTAGTGATCAGCACGCCGGTTTCATCCGCCAGCTGGCGCGTGCCGCGCAGCACTTTCTCATCCAGCGCCCAAATCATGCTTGGTGCCAGACCGACTTTTACCCGGCCATCGACCTGGTGATAACGATCGATCACCGCGCGCGCATCGGCCAGCGCCTGTTCAGGCGTTTCGATCAGTTCAGCAGGAATGCCGTGCTCAGCGCCGCTGGTGAGAAAACCGCGACACACATGACCGCGAATGCCGCTGACTTCAAAGGCCTCGATCACTTTGTCGGTTAATCCTGGGCGCGGATGCGCGTACATAAAATCGACCAGCGACGTGACGCCCGAACGCAGTGATTCCATGCAGCCGTGCAGCGCGGCGGCGTAAACATCTTCTTCTGTCAACGCCACGGCGCTGGGTCCGGTCATGCAGGTGAACCACTTTTTCAGCACCATGTCATCGCCGAGACCTTTCAGCAGCGTCTGAAACAGATGCGTATGCGTGTTCACCATGCCCGGCATAATAATGCGTTCGCGGCAGTCGATAATTTCCGCTTCAGGATAGCGCTGCTGCAAAGCGTCGCGCGTGCCGATGGCGCGAATGGTCTTATCTTCAATCAGCAAACTGGCCTGTTCCAGAATCTCGCGTTGCGGATTCATAGTGATCATCCAGCCGTCAGCCAGCAGATAACTCATGAGGCGTTCTCCAGTTGCTGCTGTAATTCAGCGGCATTAACCACAAAACCAAAGCATTGCTGAACGTTATACAGCGTGGCATCGCGGCAATAAGCCGGCGAGGTGGTGGCGCTGCAATCTTCCAGCAGCAGGCAGTCGTAACCGCGAAAGTTGGCATCCTGTAAGGTGCAAAGCACGCACTGATCGACATTAACACCGGCAAACAGCAGCGTGGTGACGTTGAGATTGCGTAGAATGCTGTCGAGTTCGCTGTCCTGAAATCCGGACATGCGGTATTTGTTGACGCGAATGTCATTGGCATCCGGCGTCAGTTCGTCCACCACTTCCGCCGCCCAACTGCCGGCCTGCAACACCGGCGCGCCGGAAACCGGCAGCGGATCGCCTAATCCCACGCCATCACCATTCGGGTTATAGACGTGCAGCAGCGCGGGGCTGAGATTGAGTTTATCAGCGCGATTGCCCCAGTTGAGCCAAATCACCGGCACCTGTGCAGCGCGCAGCGTCGGCAGCAAGGCTTGCAGCGGCGCAATTGGCGCGCGCGCGGGCGTGACATCGACGCCGATATGCCCGAGCCAGCCTTCGGCATGACAGAAATCGTTCTGCATATCAATCACCAGGATAGCCGTGCGCTGCAGATCAAAAATCACTGAACGTTCACGCGATGTAAGCTGCACGCTGCGCGACGCCTGCGCTGGACGCCGCGTATCAACCACTTGCGCTGAAACGCGCCATTGATTGTGTCGGCTGCTGCCTAAAACGTTCTCCGGCATATCAGGCTCCCGTTAATACGCGAATATCTTCTGCATCGAGCGTGACAGGGTCACCGCTACGAATCAGTTCAGAGAAGCCTTCATTCGGCGTCATCACCGTCAGCGTATAGAGTTTGCTGTTGCCGGTATTACGAATGGCGTGATCGTTGCCCGGATGCAGCAGCAGGGAATCGCCTTTCCTTATCTCAAGTTCATCATCGTTACAGCGCGCCACGCCTTCGCCGTGTAGTACATAAAAGAACTCGTGCGCGGTGGCGTGTTCATTCGGTGGCGTAGCACCGCCGACGTTGAAAATCTCCAACACGAAAATGTTCTCAATGCCGTCTAACGGCTTGTCGAACAAGATGGCGAAATAGTTGCTGCTGTCCGCACTGATACGGAACGCCTTAACATCCGCAAGATTGTTGAAACGAAACGATTTCATAAATTATTCCTTTCGATAAGGCTGCGTTAATGAGCCGGGTTGCAATGTGCGTCCCACCACGCCGGACATCGCCAGAATGGTGAGCAAGTAAGGCAGCGCCAGCAGCACCTGCGGCGGCAGCATGTTTTCAAACAGCTGTAGCGAGAGTTGCAGGGCATCTGCAGCGCCAAAGATAAAAGCGGCGACCAGCGCTTTAAGCGGGCTCCAGCGTCCAAAGATGACAATCGCCAGCGCGATAAAACCTTGTCCACTGACGATGTTGTCGCGGAACAGGCCGATCTGCGCCGTGACCAGATAGCTGCCCGCCAATCCGGCGCCCACGCAGGAGAACAGCACGCCCCACGTGCGAATCTTCAACACGTTGAGCCCGGCGGCATGTGCCGCGCGCGGGTTTTCGCCCACCGCACGCAGCGACAGGCCAAAGCGGGTGTGAAACAGACCAAAGTGCGCCAGCACCGCCAGTAGCAAAGTGAGATAGAGCGGCAGCGGCTGCTGGAACAGAATCGGGCCAATAAACGGCAGCGAAGAGAGCAGCGGCACATGCCAGGGTTCGAGCATTGGGATGGTAGGCGAGGATGCATTGCCCATCACCAGCGCGTAAATCCAGGTGGCTAATCCCGCTGCCAATATATTGAAGACGATGCCCACCACAATCTGGCTGGCATGGGCGCGCAGGTAGAGCGCCGCCAGCACGCAGCCAACCAGCAGTCCGCCGACGCCACCGGCGATAAAGCCCAGCGCGGTCGATCCGCTCTCAACCGCCGTCATGTAGCTGGAAAGCGCGCCCAGCAGAATAGTGCCTTCAATACCGATATTCAGTACGCCGGAGCGTTCGGCATAGATTTCACCGAGCGCCGCCAGTAATACCGGACCGGCAAGGCGCACTGCGGCGGCTAGCCAGCTGACGAAAAAGGCGGTATCGAGATTCATCCACAGATTCATGAGTGTTCCTCCGCCAGATGGCTGCGCGATTTACGCCCGCCGGGCAGGTTGATGCGGTAATAGCGCATCAGATCGCCCGCCAGAATCAGTAGCACCACCAGACTTTGCAGAATCAGCACCACCGATGTGGGCAAGCCAGTTTGACGCTGCATGGCGCTACCGCCCACTTCCAGCCCGCCGTAGAGAATGGCGGTTGGGATCACCAGCAGCGGATTGAGGCGTGCCAGCAAAGCCACCACCACGCCGATAAAGCCGACGCCGCCGGAAATGCCTTCCATCAGGCGATGTTGCACGCCTAATACCGCGCACAATCCCGCCAGTGCCGCCAATCCGCCGCCGAGCAGCACCGCGCCCATTTGGCGGCGATTGACATCCACGCCGCCGTAGCGCGCCGCGCGCGGATTCAGCCCGGCGATTTTGATTTCGAAACCGGCGGGCGTAGCACGCATCAGCCAGAAGACAAACAGCGTGGCGACTAGCGCGATGGCGATGCCCCAATGTGCGCGCATGCCGTTCATCACAAACGGCAGCCAGCTCTCCACCGGCAAACGTGGCGTCTGCGGCAGATCGCCCGGCGCGCGCATTGGGCCGGAAACCAGATACTGCACCATGAACAGCGCCACATAGTTGGCCATCAGCGAAATCAGCACATCGTTGCCGCCAAATTTCACCCGTAACGCACCAACCCAACCGGCCCAAAGCGCACCCGCGAGGAAGGCGGTAATCAGCACCATCGGCCAATAGAGCAGCGCGGGAATCGCCCACGGAAAGCCCTGCGGCGTACCCGACAGCGCGATCCAGCTGGCCGCCGTGGCACCTAGCAGAAAACAGCCTTCGAAGCCGATATAACCGAGCCCGGCGCGCCACACCACGATGGTTGCCAGCGCGATCAGCATCAGCGGCGTGGATTGCACCAGGCTGAGACCGAAGCTGCGCAGCGAGCCAAAAGCGGCATCAAACAGGAAGCCATAAGCCGAGAGCGGATTGCCACCAAACGGGATAAACAGCAAGCCGGCAATGATGAAAGCGGCAAGGATGCCGCAAAAACTGGTTAACATCAGTGCGCCGCTGGATTCGGCGGGCGCCAGACGTCGCTCAAGCAGCTTCTTCATGGTTGCCTCCGGTTTTTTTCAGGTGCGCGCCCGCCATCAGTTCGCCGAGGCGTTCTGGCGTGGCGTCGGCGGCGTCCATTTCTCCGGCAATCTGGCCGCTGTACATCACCGCGATGCGATCGGAGAGATTGATGATCTCCTCCAGCTCGGCGGAGATCATCAGAATGGCGCAGCCGCGATCGCGCGCCGCCATCAAACCTTGCCACACGCTCTCAATCGCGCCGACATCCAGCCCGCGCGTAGGCTGTTCAACCACTAATAAGCAGGGATTGCTGGCGACTTCGCGCCCGAGAATCAACTTTTGCAGGTTACCGCCGGAGAGTTTTCCGGCTTCGAAATCGGCATCCGGCGTGCGTACCGCAAAGCGGGCGATGATGTCGCGCGCATGCTGGCTAATGCGCTGGCGGTCCAGCAGCCAGCCGCCCGCGCGGGTAAAGGTGCGCTGGCGGCCAAGCATGGCGTTATCAGTAATCGATAAATCGGTCACCGAACCGACGCCACGCCGATCCGCCGGAATAAAACTGATGCCTTTATGGCGGCGCGTAGCGGGGGAATCGTCGCTGATGTCTTCGCCATTCAGCAGAATGCGGCCTGCTTCCAGTTCACGCAGGTTAAGGAGCGCTTCCGCCAGCTCCGATTGACCGTTGCCTTCCACACCGGCAATGCCGAGGATTTCGCCAGCGGCGACGTTGAGCGACACGCGCCAGATTTTCTGCTGGCCGCTGGCATCACGCACCGCAATGCTATCCACCTGCAACACGGTTTTGCCCGGCTGGCACGGCGTTTTTTCTACGCGCAGCACCACATCGCGCCCAACCATGCGGCGTGCCAGATCGCGCTCCGAGGTGTCTTTAATATCCACCGAATCCACCATTTTGCCGCCGCGCATCACCGAAACGTGATGGGCAATCGCCATGATTTCATACAGTTTGTGAGTGACAATCACTACCGAACGGCCTTCTGCGCACAGTGATTTCAGGGTAGCGAAGAGGCCGGCTTTCTCCTGCGGCGTCAGCACCGCCGTCGGTTCGTCGAGAATCAGCACCTGCGCATCACGGTACAACAGCTTGAGGATCTCCACACGTTGCTGCACGCCAATCGGCAAATGCTGCACTTTCGCCCAGGGATCGATCGCCAGCCCGTGTTTATCCGACAGCGCCTGCAAACGCGCCGCCGCCGCGCGCAGATCAAGTACGCCGCTAGCGCCTTCTTTCAATCCCAGCACCACGTTTTCCACCACGCTCATCGGCTGCACCAGCATGAATTCCTGATGCACCATGCCAATGCCGCAGGCGATAGCATCGCTGGGATCGCGAAAACGCTGCGCCTGGCCATCCACCTCAATGCTGCCTTCATCGGCCTGATACAGGCCGTAAAGGATTTGCATCAGCGTGCTTTTTCCCGCGCCGTTTTCCCCTAGCAGCGCGTGGATTTCGCCGGCTTTAATGCTGAGCGACACGTCATCATTGGCCACCACGCGCGCAAAGCGTTTGGTGATGTTTTTCAGCGCGACGCGGATATTTGCTATTGCTGTCATGATGGTTAAACCACTGGCTTCAGCGCGCCGCTATCAAGCTGCTGCCAGATCTGCTGGAAGCTAGCCCATGCGCTGGCACTCACCAGTTTGGCGTTGTAATGTTCGCTGCCATTGACCACCGACCAGGCTTTGCCAACGGTGGGATGCCATTCGTCGCCGCCTTTAAAGGTTTTATTCGCCACCGACTCGCCAACCTGTTCCACCATCCAGTCGAGGTTCTGGCGGAAGCTGCAGGCAACATAATCGGGCGCGACATCACGCTGATCGACATAGCAGCCGATAGCTTTGACTTTCGCCGCTGCCGCGCCTTGCATCGCGCCGAGGCCGGTGACGTCTGCGGCATGCCAAATCACATCCGCGCCGTTGCCAATCATGGTGGTGGCAGCTTCACGGCCTTTGGCGGCGTTGTCGTAATCGCCGGTCACCATGCCCATGCCTTTGATGCCCGGACGGGTTTTCTCAGCAGCCTGAATAAAGGCGCGCATCATTGCCTGCTGCGTGGGATTATCTCCGCCGCCGACAAAACCAACCGCTTTGCCTTTTTCGGAAATCAGCGCCGCCAGCGCACCGGCGGCATAGGCGCCTTGCAGATAGGCGAGGTTGACGTATTCCACGTTGTCCGGTGATTTTTCGCCTGGCTTGAAGGTGGACGCGAAGAAGTAGGTATCAGGATATTCCGGCGCGATTTCGGCAAACGCCGAGCCGTATTCAAAGCTGTGGCCAATGATCAGCGTGTAACCGTCATCGGCGTAGCCACGTATGGTTTGATCCATCTGCGCCTGCGACACGCTTTCGCTGTGCGCCACGCTGAAACCGGCTTTTTGCAGGCTCTGCAATCCGGCATACGCCAGCGAACTCCAGCCGCCATCGGCAACCGAGCCGGGCAACAGCAGGGCGATTTTTATGGTGTTATTCGCCGCCATCGCTTTGCGCGACAACATCGGTGCCAGCGCGGGTAACAACAGTGCGCCAGCCACTAACTTCGCAAACTTTCTGCGGGATACGTCTGCCATCATGTGTTCTCCTGGTGTGGTTTTGATGTATTAATCACCGGAAGAGCATTATCTTAAAAGCATCATTTTTAGTACTTACCGATGCCTAAAAGGCAACGCAGGGGGAATATGCTGCAACATCGTTTGTTTGTGTATATCGATCAGGTGGCGCGCAGCGGTTCAATTCGCAAAGCGGCTGAACGGCTACACATCTCCGCGTCGGCGATTAACCGCCAGCTGATTGCGCTGGAAGAGGAGCTTGGCACGCCGCTGTTTCAGCGTTTGCCGCGCAAAATGATCCTTACCGCCGCCGGTGAAGCGCTGATTCATCATGTGCGGCAGAGCTTTAAAGAGATTGAAATCGCGCAGATGAAAATCGAAGAGCTGAAAGGACTGCGGCGCGGCGAAGTGACGGTGGCGATGATGAGTGGATTAGCGGCGAACCTGATTCCGCGCGTGGCAGCGGAGTTTCGCCGCGCCAATCCGCGGGTGAAATTGCTGCTGCAACAACTCACCACCGGCGAGAACATCACTAACGCGGTGGCAAGTGGCGAGGCCGATTTGGGGATTGGATTTGATTTCGACTTGCAGCCGGTGCATCGCAATATTGCCAGCGTGCCGGTGCGATTGGGCGCGGTGGTGGGCGCGGGGCACCCGCTGGCGGAGAAATCCAGTTTGCGTTTGAGTGATTGCTTGCCTTATCCGGTGGTGATTGCCGACAAATCGATGGTGATTCGGCCTTACCTAAATGAAGTGTTCGCGCGTGCCTCGATCAATATGCAGCCAGTTATTGAAACCAATTCGATCGAGGTAATGCGCCAGTCGGCGATGATGGATCAAACTCTCACGTTTCTCACGCCGATTGACATTGAATCTGACCAACGCAGCGGCCGGTTAATCTATATTCCGGTGCGCGAACTGGCGCAGCACACGCAAACGCTGATGTTGATCGGCCACGATCGCGGTACCAGCGCGATTGGTAGCGTGTTCGCCGAAACCATTAAAGGGATGATGTCGGAATTGCGTTAATCGTAGGGTGCGCATTAATGCGCACTTGGTCACCTTACATGGCGACCCTACGAGAATGCGGTGCGATCGGTCAGGAAATGAATATCGAAATCGTTCACTTCGCGTGCCAGCTTCAGCAGCGCATGTGCAGCACTATCGGTGGCAATCGCACCGCGCTCAGCATCCGCCGCTGCGGCGTTGCCGGTAGCACCAGACAGATGCAGATCCTGCGCCATCCAGCCAAAACCAATGCCGCCTTCCGGCGTTAAAATACCGCCGGTCGCTTCAAGCGCCACCGAAGTGGAAACGAAATGAGCGGCGTGCTGCATCTGCACCAGTTCAGGGTGCAAATGCAGCATCATGCTGGTTTCTGATTCACCGCCGTGAATGCCGTGATTAAGTTCATGCGCGCTGTAGAGATCCGATGCATCAATGGTACGGAACCAGCTGGCGCTGACGGCAAACATGCCCAGTTCGATGCGCAGCTGGCGACAGACGATCTCCATCAGCTGCGGCTGTCCGCCGTGCGAGTTCCAGAAAATCAGCTTGCGAATTCCGGCGCGCCAGGCGCTTTTTGCGACTTCGAACCACACTTTGCCTAACACGTCATACGGCAGCGAAAGGGTGCCGGGATAGGCAAGATGTTCATCCGATTTACCCATCGGCAGCGCGGGCAGCACCAGCAAAGGAAGATCGTCGGGCAATAATTCCACCGCGCGTTGAATAATGCCGGCGTTGATCGCCGCATCCACACGCACCGGCAGATGCGGGCCATGTTGTTCAACTGCGCCAATCGGCAGCACGGCGACGATATTCGCCATATCAAGTTCACTGAATTCCCGGGTTGAGAGATCCCACCACCAGGGCGAAGACGGTTTGAGCATGTTGACCTCCATTTTTTAACCCCAACATAGCGGGTTAATAGTGCAATGGAAGCAACAAAATTCGCACTTAGCGTTGCTTTAAAGGCAATGGTCATAAGCAGGTCGCCATGAATGATCGGCGACCCAACAAGAGCGGCGTTACTTCTGATTTTTACTGGTGAATTCCTGATAATTTTCTGTGGTCACCGTCTGGTATGGCACCCAGTTGTAGGCTTCGGTCTTTTTACCGCTCAGCATGTCGTAAGCCACATCGACTGCACCGGTCGCCTGGCCTTTCGCATCCTGGAAGATCGTCACCGCCATTTTGCCGTTCTTAATAAATTGCAAACCATCCGGCGTACCGTCGATGCCGGCGACTAACACATTGCTTTTCTTCAACTGATCGAGCGCCATAATCGCCCCGATCGCCATTTCATCGTTGTTCGCAATAATGGCATTGATGTCATTACCATCCTGCAACCATGACAGGGTTTTATCGACCGCTTCGTTGCGCTGCCAGTTGGCGCTCTGTTTCTGGATCACTTTCAGGCCGGGATGATCCTTCACATAATCTTCAACCGCTTTGGTGCGCTGACGTGCTTCTTCGGTGGAGAGGGCGCCCATCAGAATGGCGATATTTCCTTTGTTATCAAGACGTTTGGCTAAGGCTTCGATCTCCATCTTGCCGCTTAACGCCGAATCTGAACCGACGTAAGCCATTTTGCCGGTCAGTTTCACTTCGGGTTTACGGTTCACGAAGATCAGCGGGATATTGGCTTTTTGCGCGGCGGCGATCACCGGCATTACGCCTTGAGTATCCACCGGGTTGATGATGATCGCGTCTGCGCCCTGATTGATGAAATCATCCACCTGCTGGATTTGCAGAGATACATCGCCTTTGGCATCGGCAAATTGGCTGTTAAGCCCTTTATCTTTAAGCTGCTTTTCCATCTGGCTTCGTAAGATGGAAACAAAATTGAGATCGAGATTAGCCAGAGCGACGCCAACCATGTAGGTTTTCGCCTGGGCAGTGAACACACTGAGCAAACCGCAGATAAGCATTAGTACTTTGAATAATTTCATTTTTTTATCTCTGTAGGGGAGGTTTCAATTATTTTGCATCCGGGTGCAAAATCAACGGGATGAGTCCCGCTGATTGACATCATGTTCAGACGGACAACGCGATGTGCTGCATTCACTCTCTGGCACGGTTGAAAAATAGTCAACGCAGCAAAAAGCGATTTCATCACCACGATCACAAAATCATCACGATTTGCACCCGAGTGCATTACAAAAATGCAACCGGGTGCAAAGTTTTTCAAAGTCGCCTCTTGCTTACCTGAGGAATCGCTTT
>NZ_CP117201.1:0-196862 GCF_029866845.1 Pantoea sp. SS70
ATGTTAAATGAAATAAATAAAAAAATTCTACACGACATGGTTGCTAGGAGCCGAAGCCCAGTAATCATCAAATTCAGTAATATAAGAGAACAAAAAGCTAGAAACATAATGAGGGGTGTTAACCCTACAAGTTCAACTTCAATAAAAAATGGATTGGAAAAGTTAAAATTGAGCTGCTCAGATGAAGACTATAATAATGCAGTATTAATGGTGAAAACCGATCCTATCTTTTCAGGTAATGAATTCGGACAACTCTTCAACATTAAATGTCCAAGACCATTAAAGTTCCCTATAAAATTTTCAATTGAAAAAATTGAAAGGCAGATAAATATAAACGAAGATAGAATTCAAGATATTATTGATTTGGCTGGTGATATCATGATAGAACTTAAAAAAGGAAGTTTCAATCGAGCTCTAGATAAATGTAATGAATTAAAAGAGTGTGAAGGTGTTTCTATATTTTTGATTAGAGTTATTTCTTATATAGTTAATAGATACCAGCTTTTACAAGTTGGCGATACAGAAATATTATCTAAAATAGACAGATTGAAGTCTGAAATTGAAATATCAAAATCCCAATTTATTTGGGAAGTGGTAAGTCAGCTTAGTAATTTGAGGACCTCACATATTGCAATTTGCAAACGAATTAATGAACTGGATGAGAATATCCAGAATGGATTAATAGCAAAATTTTTCATCGATCCAATCCCGAAAAGTCAAGAGGAATATGTAAAAACTGTTAATGCCTTCTTTTCATTTTCGGTATTAGATGCTTATTTGTACATTAGTGTAATACAGAGTTTAAATGTCGAATACATTGAAGACTCAAGCATAAATAAAGAACTGAAACAGAAAATTTCAGTGTTCTCTGAAATAGAATTTCATCCTGATGAAATGTACGAAAAAATGGATGAGGATTCATCATATTATTTCTTGAGAGAGTGTTTCCTATTTATTGAACAAAAGAAAGCTTTCAGATTTCTCTCAATACATGGATATTATTACTCCTACTATAACAGCCAAAAAGTTTTACCTTTGTTTCAAAGGAAGCTGATAAATGATTATTTCGCTGATGTAAAGAATCTCACCGATTTGAGGTCATTTCCTTGTGACAATATAATTATCGCTTGGGATATATATAATGGTAAAAGCTGTGGGATGCTTGAAAACTCATCGGCTTTAGTTCATTTAATAACAAAAAAAGAAGGGATTTTGACTCAAGATGAACAAAATGATTTTGTAAATCTCATGACTTACACCAGAGATATCGGTGAGATTTGTCACCCTGATTATCTTGACAATATAGCTTTTAATGCAAAAGATGATTTAGTTAAATTGGTTGCTCAATGTCTCATAGCTATTCATAAAAAGAAACAATATGCTGAACATGATTTAAGATCAACGATTCAAGAATATTGTATAAGTCATTTTGGCGGTGATTTAATAAAAATGATGGAACATCTATATTCAGTATCTCAAGCAGTTACTGAACATCTGATGATGACATGTAATGAAAACTTTTTAAGTAAATTATTCCATTTGATGGATAAGCCTGTCGACGCCTTACAGCTAAGAGCAGATTTACTCGAATGGTTTGGTAATTTGAAAAGTGATTCACGGTATATAGATAGAGCCAAGACGTTAAGGGTTGATATTCAAATAAATAAAGAAAAAGGCACTATAGATGATTCCAGGATTTATGTTGACCCATTGAAATATTCTCAATGGTTTGAAGATTCCATGATAAGCAAGTTTAGTATGGATCTTGATAATTTTATAATAAGCAACTCAAATAATTTAAACTTAGAAAATTTCTCCAAAGGTAAAACAATTGGACCATGGGATGGGATAATTGAGCACATACTCAGTTGTTACAGAGAATTTTGTGGAAATAAAGCTTTTGGTATTGCTTCTTACCTAGGTAGAAGGATAAGGCATGGTACTTTTAAAGGTACAGCTGAGTCAGGAATGCTCGAATTTGCTAGGGATAAACAGTACATTAGCCTTTTTGAAGATAAGGATTTTACTAATAAATATAATCTCTGGTTGAATGAATATTTTTCAATGGTCGATTTATTGGTTAAAGACTCCTTACAAATTAAGAATAAGAAGAAACCAAATGGTTTGATTAGAACCGATATTGATGATCAATTAAAAAAGAAGTTTGCTCAACAATTAGTCAATGAGATTTTAGCTGTTTACTCAAAAGAAACAGGAGTGATACTATTGCCAGGTATAATTTTAGAATATTGCTGGAGAATGGTAGAGATAGATTTAGCTGATGTCAGAAAATTACTTAGCGAAAAAAAATCTTCTTATGGAGTTTTTTCGTACTCTACCAAAGCTGCGGATGTTCAAACTAAAAGGCTCTGTTCCAAATTTATACAGGAAGTTAACTCATCAATAACCCAAAAATTCAGATTGATTTCATCTTGGTTCAACAAGCCTAGTTATGCATCCCCCAGTACAGATATATATCTTTTGTTTAATGCTGTAATATCCGAAGTCAAAGATAGAGTACCGACCTTCAGACCTGAACTGGATATTGGAGATAAGAGTTTCTCTGTAAATGGGGGCGCGTATTATGTTATCTATGACGCTATCTCGGTGCTAATTTACAATGCAGCACATCATGGAAAAAAAGATGGAAAAATATTTTTCATGGTTAATTACGATGAACCAAACGATTCAATACGCATTAGCCTTAAAACTGAGGTTTCTTCATCTGATGATCTGGAGCATGCAAAAACAAAGATTGAATCAGCTATTTCTAACTCAGATGAAGATGCCTACATTATCGAGAATAATAGTGGAATTAAGAAATTAAAAAAACTTGAGAAAGAAGGCAGCATAAGTGATGTTCGATTTAACGTTTTAAAAGATTCGCTCCTGCTATGTTTTAATTTTACCTTCAAGTTAAATACTAGGGTTAAATAACATGATTATGATAGTCGAAGATGATGATCATAAGCTATCGCAGATCATAGAGATTCTGGATCGTTTATGTATAGATGAGCACCAGCGCGTTTGTTTTGATAACGTCAAAGATGCTGTTCGATACTTAGTGAACGTACATCCTCGAAAAATTTTATTAGATATGTCATTACCCAGCCACAAGGCACTGCCTGGTCAGGGTACACCACTCCCAATGCCAACTGGAGGTATAGAAATACTTTTTGAACTTAAGAGGAAAAGGCTTCTTGATACCCAAGTATTAATATTAACACAGTTTCCAGAAATCGACATTGAGGACGAGCCTTATCCAACTAACGAATCAGCACCTGTTTTCAAGGAAGAGTATGGATTTTCTAGACTTGAAGCATGTCATTACGAGCATTTAGATGGTGCTAAATGGATTAAAATTACAGAAGAATTTTTGAGGAAATAATGAAAATATTGTTAATTGAAGATTTAGTTTCAAAAAGAGAACGTATTAAAGCCTCAATCGTTGAAATACTAGGCGATCATTATACTGATCAGGTTATCACTTTTGCTGATGATAGCACCAAAGCTATCAGAGAGATTTATACCAATCAGTTCGATTTAGTTATTTTCGATATGTTTCTTCCTGATGTTATAGGTGTAGGGCATGAGCGTGACTGTTCACAAGAATTAATCGACGCTTTTTCTAAAAGTAAAAATTATCAATCTGAAAGTATTGCTTTAACTCAATATGATCTTAGTGAGGTCGAGGATATTCAATTATTTAACCTTTCAGGTATTACACTTGTCAAATATGACGATAGTAATAATTGGTCAACCGCGTTGAAGTTAAAGATTGAAAAAATAGGTCAAAAAGTTAATTGTGATTTTATAATTTTTTGCGCTCTTCCAAAAGAAAGACAGGCATATGTTCATACCGATAGTCAACTTGGAGAGAAAAAAAATATATTTGGTATGGACTGCCAGTACATCACCATAGGTGATTATAATGGTTTCATCATTAAACCTCCTTTGATGGGTCTTGTTAATATGGCCATCACCTCTTCTAAAGCTATTGAATATTTTCAACCTAAAATTGTTGCAATGAGTGGCATCTGCGCTGGAGTAAAAGGCGAGTCAAATTTCTTAGACATAATAGTTGCCAGGACTTGTTGGGAGTATCAGACGGGGAAGTGGAAGGACGGTGTATTTAAACAAGAACCTTATCAAGCAGAACTTTCTCGTTCTCTTCAAACTGATTTGATTCAATCTTCCGAGAGTCAAGCAACAATTGATTATGTGCGTAACGGACTTTTTGATTCTGAATTAAAGGATATGAAAATACGGGTCTCCCCGTTATCCTCCGGATCTGCGGTTATTGCAGATGAAGAGTTTATGAAAGAAATTGGTTTACAACATAGAAAAATGGCCGGCGTTGAAATGGAAATGTATTCACTTTACGAAGCAGCTGCTCAATCTCTTTCGCAGCCATTATATTTTGGCGCTAAGTCAGTCGTTGATTTGGGAGATAATTCAAAAGGAGATCTTTATCATGAAAATGGAACTATAATTTCAGCTAGATATGTTACTTTAATGATAAAACAGCAATTGGAAAAGAATTTATAAACTTTAATTAATTGTAATTTTGGGGGGCTGCTTTTCAATCTTAGATAAGATGCCTTTAGAATAAATATTAATGGTGCCTAATAGAGCACCATTAAATTATGTTTTTGATATTTTATAAATCAATGACGAATATTTGAAAGAACTTCATCTGATAAACCGGTCAATTCCCTAACGGATTCAAGCGGAATGCCTTTCTGAAGTAAATTGCGGGCTACTTCGATTTTGCCTTCCTGACGTCCTTCCCTTCGCCCTTTCTCTAATCCCTTTTGCTCCAGTTGCTGTGCAATCGTCATCAGTTCATCCTCATGCTGCGGCACTCTCTGCGCCAGGTTGCGTACGAAGGCTTCGGCGTCGTCGGTTTCGCCCGCCTGTACGAGGTAGTTTATCAGCGAAACCAGCTGCTGTCCCGTCAGGTGGCCGGCCATCAGGGTGGCGGCCAGCCGGTCAATCAGGTCGGCCAGGTCGCGCCGGTGAATGTGCTTCTGCAGCAGGGTCAGAGCGGCCATGCTGCGGTGACTCATGATCTCCTCGTCCGGGATCACCGTGACGTCGACCAGCGGGAACGGCGCGCCGTACAGGCGGCCGGCCAGCAGAGGGTCGTCAAACTCCTGTAGCCAGTCGGTGGAGTACGGATACGGGCTGCGCTTACCGGTATAGAACAGCACCGGGATGACCAGCGGCAGCTTTTTATGGCCAGCGTCGAGATGGCGCTGCATCGCGGCCACGGCGTAGCGCATCAGGCGGAAGGCCATGTGCCTGTCGGGCGTGGACTGGTGTTCGATGAGCACGTGGATGTAGCCGTCTCCGCTGGCGGTCTTCAGGCTGTAGAGCACGTCGCTGTAGTAGGCGCGCAGGCTCTCCTCCACGAAGCTGCCGGACTCCAGCTTCAGGGTGCTGAGGTCGCAGGCGGCGCGCAGCTCCGCCGGCAGGTGCAGCTCAATGAAGTCGCGGGCCGTTTCCGGGTGCGTCAGGAAAGCCTTGAACGCGGCGTCGTGAGGAACCGGGGTCTTATTTTTCTTCATTAGCTACTTATCCTGTTCTGCAGCGCTGTCGGTCCGGCCATCGTCATTACTCTCTGACGGGTCACCTGCGGGGCTGTGGTACTGGTTAAAACTGTCTTCCAGCGCCGCGCTGAGCGAAAAATACTGCTCTTCACCCGGACCGCTATTCCAGAGCGAGACTCTCCACCCTTCCGGATAACTGGAGTACTGGTTATACACGGGCTCAAACCTTTTCCGAGGCGTCCCGCAGTAAGCCATAATGTACTGTCCGAATTTCATTCGCTGGTAATTAGCGGAGGATTTACCCAGCACGCTGCGGGGATCCCACCATTCAGCGCGGTTGAGGGCTTTTTCAAGCTGGTCGGGCAGGATACGTCCCTGATAAATCCGGTCAAAAATAGCCTCATCGACCGAGCAGCCGTGAAAACGAATCCCGCCTTTACAGCCTTCGAGCTCGCTGAGGAACCTGAATAGCAGCTTCAGGTCAGCACGGCATTTCTCGTAGTTCCAGCGCTGAAATTCGCAGAACTCATACCTCCTGACGCTAGAATCACCTGCCCTGCTGCGGTACCGGAGCAGAAACCCCATACCTAAGTAATGGTCGTTGTCGTCATGCTCTTCGGCCATTTCAAAGTCGACGCCGGAGTTTTTGATAGCATAGACATCAAGATCACCGTATCTGATGTTTCGTTCAATTACGGCAGCGGCCATACCCTCAGGGGATTTGTACCAGTGAAGGGTCTGGGTTGGGTAGACGGCATTGCTTTTGGCACTGAGCCATGACGTCTCCACGCCAAACCAGCCGCTGACGGTGGCAAGGAGTTCAGGAGTGAGGAGGTCGAGCGTGGCGTCGCGGGACTTCAGTTTCGACAGCGTAAAGCCATGCTCCGCCAGCATGCGGCTCATCTGCAGCGGTTCAATGCCATGGCTCTCAAACAGCAGCATCAGACGGTCGTACATGGTATCGATGCGGCTCTGATGCGGCGAGGTCTCGATGTTCACCACGCCGTCCACGATGATGTTGATGAACTGCGAAACCGAAATGCCCAGCGCCTCACTCTGCGCCTGCAGGTAGGCGCGGGTCTGTGGCTTCAGCCGTATTGAGGTGACCTCTTTTCGTCCGTCGTCTTCTTCTTCCATCTGTCTGACCGCCCGGTCATGTCCACCGGTCAGTAGCGAGTGCAGGATCTTAGTCAGGGAGTGCATCAGGTCGCCTTTGTAGTTGTTTGTATTACATCAGGCATCATGCTACGTAATTCCCTTAAAGGCAATACATCCGCATACAAGTATTGCCGGCTGTTTACTGCCGGCATTGGCAGATCCGAAAAAAGGTGGAACCAGATCTTCGTATGCAGAGGAGTGATGGAACTAGAAGTGACGGTTCAAGCTGATGGCGGCTTTGACCTCGCTTATTTGGTCCTGATAACGACCAGTTGCTTCGATTTGGTTAAGCCGGTTTTCAATGCTGCCTTTGTCCTGGAAAAATACGCTTACAGCAGACAAGTCAAGCTTATGATATATACCTCTGTCGCTGCTGCTGACCGTGGAGCGCAGTTTGAGCAGTAGTTCGAGAAATACTGAATCGGACTGGCTGACTTCATCAATCCACCGCCTGACCGGTTCAGCTCCTTGGATGTCGCGGCAGGCATACATATAGCCCAGCAGGCGATCGTGACGCATTACGGTTTGTTTCACCGCAGGGCTGTCAAGACGACAGGACAGCGCATGCCGCAGGGTTTGAACTTCCAGACGGGTCATCAGTCTTTCATGTTCAGAAACCGGGCTGTCACCCGCAAGTCCGTGCTGCCAGAGTAAGTCCCGCATAAAATCAGCTGACCACATAATGGCCTTCCCCTTAACAAATAGGGACGCCAAGGTTGTCAGGGTGCGTTCACGATCCCTTTTTAGCATTTGACTGATCAGTTGTCTGACGAGTACGTCCGCACCCGTATCCCGCATAATAAAAAATGCGCTGCGCTCAATAAACGCCTTTTTCACGCGGTCACCGCTGTTGAAGAAGAAGCCCAGCAGGCCCTCCAGTTGCTCCCATGGGGCATCATCGGTCATGCGCGGCGTCAGGCGGGTAATGATGTGTTCAAACCAGGTGCGCGTCGACACGCCGTTACTGCTGATACTTTCCAGAAGGCGGTTTTCCAGCATCCGGGGCTCTGTGCCGGCCAGAAGCATAATGTCTAGGATCCTCTGTTCCGGCAGCACGTTCTGGGGTGCGGAAAATGAAAAGTAGTATCGCCAGTAGACTAGACTGCCGAGGCGACGCTCAATAGTGAGTTTTTCCTCATCCGGAACCTGCCCAAAAAGGCTGTACTCCTTTTTATATCCGTTTATGCCCGGAAGCCATCGGCCCAGACTCCAGCCGTGACGCGCACGCGTAATATGAAATCCGCTCAGATGGGTTTGAAGTTCACTACTCATCTTTTCCATTTCACCGTCGCTGATACTGGCATCACCCGTTGCAATCACCGCGCGTTCGGTCAGATACTGTTCTGCCCACTCATACAGGCCGGGATTAACGACGCGGAGCAGCTGAAGCAGGCACAGGTCAGGAAAATATACGTAATCACGCAGCCCGGCATATCGAAAACGCAGTGCGTTGAGCGTCTGGTTAACCTCCCGCGGCGTTGACATCATCTCCCCATAAACGTCGACAGCCTCTGCCAGGTCTGATTCAGCGGCTGCCCCCATATTGCAACCATTAACTGCACTGAAGAGAGCGGCAGCTCCTGTCCTGAACTCCCGGCGGAGATCGAAGCTTTCAGGCCGTGGCAGGCTGAAGGAAAGCTGGATAATTTTCTGCATATACAGAATACCATCGCTTACGCCAAGGTGCTGCTGAACGGCATGCGCCAGTACGTCACGGTCATAACACATCACGTAGCGGAAGCGGGAAAAGTCGGCCACCGACCGTACCAGACGTAGCACTTCCACGGCCTGAGCCGGCTCCAGCCGGTCGAGATCATCGATGATGACGATAAAGTTCAGATCAAGCAGCCTGATTTTTTTATCAAGGCTGGCATGCAGGTCACTTGCAGTCTGCTGTCGCCCCGATAAATCAAGCTTCGCAAGCGTCTCCATACCCTTTGCGGCCATCCCGAGGCCTGGAACGAAGTTGCCGGCAAACTCTGCCAGCGGCGCAAGCCGCCCGGAGGTCTGCCGGAGATAGTTCAGCATGTCCAGCGCCGCGCCGGTGTTCCTGCCCCTCCGGATGCGCCGTTGGCATTTCTGCCAGAGATTACGTGGGGGCGGCTGGCGCCTTTCCTCTTCCTCCCGGAGAATTGCGGCTACAGGTAAGAGTAGTGAGTCAACCGGGCTCGTGCCATGAGCTGTCAGCCACGGCGCTAAGTGGAGAACGTATGTGCCGTCGGGTTTAAGATCTTCCAGTTTGTTCATTAGCAGGCGGAGCAGGCTGGTTTTTCCCGCCCCCCATTTTCCTTCAATCCCGATCACCGTACTGACGTCATTGTTCAGGGCCAGTATGCTGCGGACAAGGCCTGCTGCTACGCCTTCAAAACCATAGCGGTCTTCTTCAGCCCGGCTGACGGGCGCCTCGGTGCCTGCGCTGAAACCGCTGTCTCTTACCGTCATGTCATAAGTCCCCGTACAGTGGGCGCAATTCATCCAGCACGGATGCCACGTCCGGCGCCGCCACCGTCGCCAGAAACCCCGCTTCCAGCTGCAGATACTCTTCCGGTTTCACAAAGAAGTGCACACCGTCCAGAGAAATGATGACGTCTTCAGATTCGTTGTGCGGAAAATAGAGTCCGACCATGCTGCCCCGTTCGCTCCACGCCTTTGTGACGTTCAGCCATGCCCGGGCCTGAAACAGGCGAGTCAGCTCGCTGAACATTTCCCAGCCGTACGCCAGCGCTACCCGGTCCGCCGTCAGCGTCAGGCTCAGCTGCGGCACCTCGTGGCGGAGGCCGTGGGCCTGCGGGGTTCGGTTGCCGCGGATCCACACCTGCAGGCAGACATCGTTGACCTTAACGGCGCGGGTCAGGTCTTCCGTTACCAAGCCGGTTGCCGCCGCCCAGTCTTTCAGCGCCGCCGGCTCGTACTGCTGCGCGCGGACGAGCAGCGGGAAAATGACCTTCAGGCGCTCAGTGGTGCATATGCAGGCGATCGCCTCGTCGGGAAAGGCCTCCAGGTTGAGTGCACCGGAGGTAAGCGGGCGCAGCAGGAACTCGGCCCAGGTGGTGTCGATGTTGCGGCGCATGCCGGCCATGAACCGGTCCGCCTCTTCGCGGTAGTGCTCACCCTTTAGGTCAAAGGCCCGGTTGATGTAGTAGGCGTCCACCGGAATGCCGTTTTCGGCGGCGTACACCAGCGCATCAAAGGTGATGTCCAGCAGCGCCTCCATGACCGGCCAGCTCATGAACGTGCTGCGGGTCTGTGTGGCCTGATGCGCGCGGGTAAAGAGCCAGCGCAGCTCGGCGGGCTTCAACGCCTGTCGGCCGAAGGTTTCCCCGCGTACTATCTTCCGGTAAAGCGATAGGTTGGTCGCGCCCGGATCGGCACTAAGGCTCAGCCACTCGTCGTCCGGCGCGGATGCCATAAGCTTTTCTTCAATAAAGCGCCCTGCCAGAGCGTTGACCGAGGTGTCTTCGGCGGACGCACGCGACTTCAGGCTGTCGATCAGCTTTCTGGGAAAGCGCAGGTTAAGCTGGCTGAGCATGGTAGTGTTCCTTTATGTGAGAAGTATCTATAATGCTAGCATAGCATTATGTTTACTAAATAATTCATTTGCTGCTTGATTTTTACTTCTTGCTTATCAGCCAGATTATATTGCTTTAAATCGTTGAAGGTCTTCTCATCACATATCGCGTTCGCTTTTTCGGACGGGATCCGGAAAAAGGTAGAACCGGATCTTTTCTCCCCTGCGGCGGATTTTCGCGCGAATAACTACATGTAGTGGCTGTATAAGCTGCTCTAGGCACTACATACGGGGCGCGCCGGGCGGACGCGGAAACGGCGCTTTTCCCCGCTGGCGGCGCGTACTACGCTTCCGGGAAAATAACTAATCATGTAGAAAGCGGATCCGGCGGAAACAGGGTTCAGGTAATGAACTTTAAAAAAGCGTATGCTGCCCGTCTGTAATTGCTGTAACTATTCTTAACAGGGAGACGTGATGAAAACTGGACTGCTGTCACTGAGTTTACTGGCCACCATGCTGCTTGCAGGTTGCGATGCGGGCGCGAAGAGCATTGACTGGTACAAAGAGCATGATAAGGAGCGCGCAGCTAAATTTGAGGAGTGCAGAAAATCCTCCGACCCGCGCGGCACTGAAGACTGCCGTAATGCCATAGATGCCACCGTCCATGGCGGCTCTTTAACAAAGAGTCCGGATAAAACCTAGTAAATCCTGCCCCGGCGCTGCCGGGCTGTTTATTTCATCCCTTCCCGATCGTTCGTTAATTCGCTCGCACTGCAGAAGAAAAGACCTCTGACAGGCTGAGATCTGTCACATTGTTACGTCCTGTTGTCACGACCCGTTAAAATACTGGTTTGCATAATTCATGGCCAAATACCTGAGTGATTGCCTAATTTTTTTACTATAAGCCCGGTCTAACTGGCGAACGTAAATCACGCGGTTATGGTTAATTACTGCGGACAGTACAATACGGTTTTTCCCTGCCATTGGCTCACAAAACCGGACGTATCACCGGAATTTGGCAGACATTAATGAGTAAGAAGGGAGCATAACGATGGCCTTCCAGAGCCCGGCACAGAATTACGTTGAGACGCGTCTGAATCTTGGTGACCTCGTTCATCTGTCACCCTATTCGACCTATCTGATGCGCAGCGACAGTGATTTTCCTGACGCCGGCATCGTGAAAGGTTCAGTGCTGGCCATCGATCGGGCGCTGATACCATCGCACGGCCAGCTTATCGTGGCGGAGGTCGACGGTGAGCTGTCGCTACGGCGCCTGCTTCTCAATCCCGTCCCCGCCCTGCAGGCGCTGGATGCGGATGAAACCGTCACGCTTATCGATGTGAGCCAGCCGCTGCCCGTCTGGGGCGTGGTGGCCTATTCCCTCACCGATGTGGCCGGCCAGGGGTTCAGCAGACCGGCGGGAGAGTGACCATGTTTGCCCTGGCCGATGCCAACAACTTTTATGCTTCCTGTGAAACCATATTCAGGCCCGACCTCCGGGACCGGCCTGTCGTAGTGGTATCCAACAACGACGGCTGCGTTATCGCGCGTTCGGCAGAGGCGAAGCGCATGGGCATTAAAATGGCCGCTCCACTGTTCCAGAACGAACGCTTCTTTCGTGAGAATGGCGTGCACGTGTTCAGCTCCAACTATGAGCTGTACGGCGACATGTCGGCCCGAATGATGGCCATACTGGGGGAGATGACGGCCGGGCAGGAAGTCTACTCCATTGACGAAAGCTTCCTTGACGTCACAGGCATTGGCAGCCTCATTCCGCTGGAGACGTTCGGGCAGCAGATGCGCGCGCGCATCCGGCAGGAAACCGGACTGATTATCGGCGTTGGCTTTGGGCCGACTAAAACGCTGGCCAAACTCGCCAACTACGCAGCAAAGAAATGGACGCAGACAAACGGCGTGGTAGACCTGTCCGACCGGAGCCGGCAGCGAAAGCTGCTGGAGCTGATCGACGTCAGCGACATCTGGGGTATCGGACGGCGCATCAGCGTCCGGCTGAACCAGCTCGGCATCAACACGGGCCTGCAACTGGCCGACAGCAACGTCAGTATGATACGTAAAAACTTTGACGTTATCGTTGAGCGCACCGTGCGGGAGCTTAACGGTGAGTCGTGCCTCGCCCTTGAGGATGCACCGCTACCTAAGCAGCAGATCGTCAACTCCCGATCGTTTGGCCAGCGCGTTACTCATCTGGAGGATATGCAGCAGGCTGTCGTACTTTATGCCACCCGCGCAGCAGAAAAGCTCAGGGAGCAGCAGTCACACTGCCGGCATATCAGCGTGTCGATCGCAACCGGGCGTCACGGAAGTGAGCCTCAGTATTCCAACACAGCCTCCCGGATCAGCGATTATCCCACGAATGACACGCGCGATATTATTGAATTAGCGCTCAGTGGACTCAGCACTATCTGGCGGGAAGGCTACCGGTACGCAAAAGCCGGCGTCAGTCTGGCCGATTTCAATCAATCGGGTGTGGCGCAGTATGACATGTTCAGCGAACAGCAGCCGCGTGCAAACGCCGATGCGCTGATGTCAGCCCTCGATAAGATAAATCGTTCCGGGAGGGGAAAGGTCTGGTTTGCAGGGCAGGGAGCGCGTGACAGCAGCTGGCAGATGAAAAGAGAAATGCTCTCGCCCAGATACACGACGCGACTCAGTGATATTCCCCTGATCAAATAAATCACTTCCGGACTATTCTTTAAACAGCATCCTTATTAGCGGAAATATTGAATAAATGCAGCGGAGACAACCATTTCCCCGCGCTTTTGTTGTACTTCAGATGTTTCGTGCTTCGGTACCCCTGCTCATTACTTGTTTACGAGGATGAAGTATTTCTTACTGAACGTGTTCAATAAGCTCGCTACCCTGATTATGGATGTTGCCCACCTTCGCGCTTACGGGGTGCCAGGCGAAGTCCTTTTCCGGAATGGCCGCATCTCGTGCGATTTCTTCTGCCCGTTGTGGTGTGGTGTCAGCACTCAGCCATTCACGGATGGCGTCAGCAGCGATCACTAACGGCCTGCGATCGTGGATGTCGACCATACCCTGGTTACTCGATGAGGTCACAATGACAAACCCTTCCTTACCGTGGTCCTGTCCGTAAGGCTGCTTACCGATGCCGGCAAAAAACAGGGGCTGCTTTTTTCTGTGGGAGATGAAGAACGGCTGCTTTTTCCCGCCCTCTTTATGCCATTCGAACCAGCCGTCAGCCGGCACAATGGCGCGCCCGTGATTCCACAGCGGCTTAAACATACGGCCGCTTGCCGCCGTTTCGCCACGTGCGTTAATTAGGGGCTGCTTATCCCACCACTCCGGCCCGTAGCCCCAGAACACGGGATCGAGGTGCAGCGCATCCTCACGTTCGCTGAGGAGCAACACTTTTGTGCCGGGCGCCACGTTGAAGCGGCCAATGGGCTCCGGATCGAAAGTGATTTCGTCCGACTTCAGTCCGAGTGAGTCAAAATAGTCATCACGGCTGCTGTACTGCGCAAATCGTCCACACATAGACACCTCCTGCTGTAAGGATAGCGGGGTATACTGACGTCAGGAGGATTTAACATGAAACACAATTTAGCCGCACGAAGCCCGCAAGAACGTGCAAAGGTCAACGTGGATCTGGCCGCATCAGGCGTGGCGTACAAAGAGCGCCTTAGCCTTCCCGTTATCCCGGCCGAAGCTGAAAGGCAGCAGCCAGAGGAATTGCGTGAATACTTCAGGGAACGGCTGCAGTATTACCGTAATCTGGCACTGCAGTTCCCGCGCGGGACCGATCCGGTTTATCAGAAGGAACCGAAGGGAGAATGAAAGGCGATGACATCCGGGGCAGGTATGTGCATAAGCCCCCTGGCAGGGGCCCGGTTTACTTCTGATGCGATGAGGCCGGCGATCCCAGCATAATGCCGATCATCGAGAGCCCGGTAATAAACAGCCCCGCAATCACGATCACACCGGTCAGTTCTGTCACCTGACTTTTATCCATCCATGAGGTCATCAGATGCGCGCCGTCATCCAGCAGCGTGCGTAATCCTGCCGGCAGCCAGGACGACAGTGCCTGGGCGCCGCCGTCAATTAATTTCGTCAGTTCATTGGGCATGGTTTCGTTATCCCTGGGCAAATCAGTGGCGAATTTTTGCGAGATCATCGTCCGACAGCCCCGTCAGTTCCCTTACCGAATCCAGCGGAATGCCTTTTGCCAGCAGATTGCGGGCGACCTCCATTTTACCTTCCTGACGCCCTTCCATGCGCCCTTTCTCCAGGCCCTTCTGCTCAAGCTGCTGTGCAATCGTCATCAGTTCGCCCTCATGCTGCGGCACTCTCTGCGCCAGGTTGCGTACGAAGGCTTCGGCATCGTCGGTTTCGCCAGCCTGTACGGGGTAGTTTATCAGCGAAACCAGCTGCTGTCCCGTCAGATGACCGGCCATCAGGGTGGCGGCCAGCCGGTCCAGCCGGTCGGCCAGGTCGCGCCGGTGTATATGCTTCTGCAGCAGAGTCAGCGTACCCGTGCTGCGGTGGTTTTTGATCTCCTCGTCCGGGATAACCGTGACTTCGACCAGCGGGGACGGTGCGCCACAGAGGCGACCTGCCAGCGCCGGAGCGTCAAACTCCTGGAGCAAGTTTGTGGATTACGGTTAAGGGCTGTGCCGCTGGGAACAGGGCAGGCATCAGAAAAATTCACATGGCATTCCTCTAATGTATCAACGGCTTTTCAGACCGATTCCACGGCAAAATCCGGCGTGAGGTCTACAGTGTGAACTGAGGCTGTCATCTACGTGAAATGGAGGAAGCAATATTGTCTATTCAACACGACGTGAAAGGGCACGTCATCATTGGCGAAGCGGCGCTGAGTCTGGCGCTGTGCGAAAAGGAAATAAGCGTGCTTTCGCTTATTAACGAACTCGGGCACATGATGAACGCCGGCGGCAGCGATGACCGGCTCTCCATGATCTCAGAAGCCAGATGCTGGCTGAAGAGTTTGGAGACGCCGGAGGAGGCCGTCCGGCACGTACCGTACCTGCGCACTCTGGCAGGTCTTAACGACGAGAAGAACTGACGCCAAAGGACGTAGTCCGGCTCCGGCCGGAAGACGACGAAGATGACCTCATCGGTCGCGCGTAAGCGTGTACCGGCCGGAGAAACTGTCAGGGACGACACCCTCCGCACCTCCTTTGCCCATTCTGGGCTCCCCGAAGAAATGTATAACGTCGCACCCACACCTGGTCGCTTCCGCACGGCCATCAGTTTTTTCAGGCGAGCCTGCGCTGCCCTGCATCTCCGGTTTAATCCTCAGCGTCAAAAGGAAGCAGCGCCCAGCGCCCCCGGGACTGCTCCCCGGAAGAAGAGAGAAGAGAAAAGAAGGACAGCTTTAAGAGAAGACCTGATCGCGATATACTGTATATATAACCAATAAGCGGAGCGTATCCGATAAACGAAGAGAAAGCCGGTTCGGAGCTGGTTAATGAGGTACTGGGCAGGGTGGTGAAAGAGCTGCTTCGTCCGGGAGAGAAACTCCACGTTCACGAACTTATCACTAGCCTGTGGCGGCTGCAGCAGGGCAGCCCTGAACCTGCAGTGCGTGACGCCTGCGAGCAGGCAATACGGCTGCTTGCCCGTAAGCTCAACTGATCGCAAACTCAGGAAGTCTTTGCTGCGGGCATTTTGGCAGAGAATCAGACCATCGCTGAAGCAGCACCCGGGCGGCTTCTCTGCATGACTGTCCGGACGGGTTTATTTCAGATATGTCTGGCCACAGCACCATTGCCAGTCGCCTGACGGGAATTTGATTTCCGCCGCTGGAGGTCCGAACCACTCCGGCGCTGAACCCACTGGATGTAGCTATCGTTAACTTGCCGCTTGTTTAATCCCGCTGGCGGCGCGGTCCAGTGCCGGAATATGAGGCTGACGCTCACTGGTATAAAAGCATTCTGTTCCTGCGCCCGCAGCAGCAATTAAGAGGTGGCTAATACCTGCATGCGCCACGCCCTTCCAGCCCGTGAGCGTATATGGTCATGCGACACGCCGGCGTCAGGGATATCGTTTACGATCCACTCCGACAGGGCGACTATCCCGGATCGTTTTCATTCTCTTCCGGGCGCAGCAGGATAATGCTGTCACTGCCCGGGTCAGGATCCCCGGGGGAAACGCTCATCCAGCGCGGTCTTTCCGCGTCTCGTTTGCTGCGAGGGCGAATGTCTTTCAGCCGCTCGATGGGTGCGCTTAACATACGGACACGTTCCGGAAAACTTTCTGACTGCAGCATGCTGCTGAGTTCGCGGATCAGGGTATCTACGGTGATATCCTGTTTGCCAACGGCAAGATTAAACGCGGCTTCACCGATAATGGCGTGATCAGTCATACGTTCACTGTGCAACACGGTGAGACCTCCATCAGAAAATGGTGTGCGGGTTTCTCTTAAGCCTGCCAATTATATCAAATAGCGGGCGGCGCAGAAAAATAATGGTATTTGTTAATCCTATCAATGAAAGTAGAAAGCCAGTTGAACTTTATTTAAATACTGGAATGCAATATATATTATCTTAGTTTTAAATCCTCAAATCCTGTTATTTTCGTTTAAAGAAAAAATTCCGCCGATAGTCTCCTTCCGTCAGAATGAGTTGACCTCATCTTACGGTCAGAGTTTATGTTCCGCTTAATGGTCCCTGTCAGAAAAAAATACCCTGTGGCAATCTTTGCGGGCATTAATGCCGGGGCTGTAACCGTATAACGCGGTTCGTTACTGTAACAAGCGCAGTGCCGGGAGATGCGGGGCAGGGCAATATCATTTACGTGAAGCCGGAAATTCAGGGCAGGTTTGATATCAGGAAATACGCCTGCACCACGGTGTCAGGACCACAACTGTAACGGGTCGGCGGTATGTCTCCCACTGCCTGTTATCCAGCGCTATTACCCTGTCTGCTCAGCGATTGAAAAGGATTTTTATCAGGGCCGTGATGTGTGCGGCTTCATCTTCGTCATCGGTGGCATCGATAAGGCCCACCAGCTTGAGGCACAGCGCTGTGCGCGTTACCCGCCGGTCCTGTCGGATGATATCGACGGTGATCATGCCCAGCAGCTCAATCTGGCGGGGATGCGTTACCTGGCTGAAATAGCCTGTCAGCCCGGTAGATTTTCCTGGAGGGAGTCCGTTCTGACGCATGAAGTTACCTGCTTATCTTTGAGGGCCGTGTGCAAAATAACCTATGGGGGCAGGCGTGTACAGTGTTGATGATTCAGGGATGACAAATCAGCACAGCCACCCGGAGGATTTGGCAGACGGCCCGCAGTTACAAGGTTAAATCGGCGTGCAAAGGAATTCCGTAAGCGCCTTCGCTGAACCGGAGACGGGGTGCTTGCTGAGGAGCCCTCCGGTCTGGTCGGTTGATGCAGAAGTGAGCTACCGAACCGGTGGCGCGCGGAACGACGCGGGTGCAGAACAGCTTCCCAGGGAGGATGTAACGCGCCGTTCCGCGTGCTAAGCATGGTACAGATTACCTGTTATTCAATGAACATACTATCAGATGGTTAATCTTTAGCCGCTCTCAGACGCGTCCGTATGGCGAAAACCGCGCCACATCCACGCTGGCCTGATGAAGATGTCAAGCATTCAGACATCATCAGACAGGGACACTATTGGCCTGCATTTCGTACATCTCGTGCATCTCGTGCATCAGCTTCTCCCGCCGACGATACATCATTTCCTGAAATCGGATACAAATACTGTTATTGGTTAAATATAGAAAATGGTTATTTCCTATATTAAGCACGTATTGAATTAAAGTTTTCATTTCTGCATTGCAAAAATACCTGTCTGACGATTTTTAAAACTCATACCTCTGAATATTATGTATAAAATCAGAACGCATTTGCGGTGTAATGAATTTTTGGCCTTTAAAAACTCACAGTGTGACGTCCCTGGACACGCCCCATCCGATGATAAAATCGATTTCACACTAAATATAATTTTTATTTAGCATTTTTATCAACGGAAATGAACTATCATCCGTGAGTAATATGCGTCGATCTTCTGTATTCAAATGTCTTCAGTATTAATTAAACTTTCAGACAAACAGAAGATGGATACCGGATTTGCCCTAGGGTTCAGTGCGCGTTCTGCAGGAAAGTGAACGTCAGAACGACTGAACCTGCTTCACCGGAGAAGACCCGTGCTGAACCAGAATGACGAAGATTGCCAGAACATTATCGGCGAGGCAGTCCTGCATATTGCCCTGAATGATGGCGAAATCTGTGTAAGGTCGCTGCTTGATCAACTCAACAGTATGGCCAGGCAGGAAGAGAGCGCTGCACGTCTGGCGCTGATTGACGGGGCAACGCGCTGGCTGAAAGGGTTTCTCAAGTCAGAGCATGCACACCGCTCTGAGCTTCACTGGATAGTCCAGTCAGCCCGGGGTTATGAACATTAAAATTCGCCAGAAGCCACCCGTCGCAGAGGGACGGGTCAGCAGTGTGCTACCGGAGTTACCCGAAGCCGGCTTCACGCTGTAATTGATGCGTTCATCGCCAGCCCAATGGGCAATCTGTCTGTCCTACCTGATAATGCCTGCGCACGCACCCTCAAAAATGGCATTTTTTGCAGAAAAAATTATATCTGTACAATAAAATAAATGTTGTACAGGTTTGTCTTTTTTGTATAAATTTGCGCTCAGACCAAACCGGCCGCATTCAACCATTTTGTGAGGTTCCCCATGCGTCAGAACGTAAAAAAATGTCCCGACAGGGAGAGCGGCCTCGCCGCCTGTTTCAGTAAGGCTACTGCGACGACTCAGCAGGAAACGCTTGGGATGATAGTCGTTGAAATTCTGCGTGCGGGCAAGGTCCTCAACCGCAAGGCCGTCTGCGCCAGCCTGCTGCGTCGTCTTGAGGCAGCTGCCGATCCGGAAGAAGAGCGCCACTATCACACGCTCATTAGCCTGTTATTCGGACGCTGACCTGTGTGGCGCGATGTGAGCCGTAGCTGCTGCACTTATACGGAGCCGCCCGGAGAGGCAGCGCTGCCATTCTGCCCGGAGGGGCTCAGTACCGGATTGTGCGAGTATGAATAAAAGTAAGATCGAGCACCTGGCCGACGTTGCCCTGGGCGAGGCCGTAGCCTCCCTGCTCGGCAGCAGTGACCAGGTCAGCGCCGGCGATATCGTGCAGCAGCTACGGGACATGGCTGAGGGCGAACA
Source organism: Pantoea sp. SS70 (assembly GCF_029866845.1). Lineage (NCBI taxonomy): Bacteria > Pseudomonadati > Pseudomonadota > Gammaproteobacteria > Enterobacterales > Erwiniaceae > Pantoea > Pantoea sp. SS70. The sequence goes on from NZ_CP117201.1 coordinate 19,416, forward strand.
GCATCCGGAACGCCTTGAGGCTATCGCTATGGCTCTTGGGGAGATGCAGTCTGAATTTACCCAATCGCGTGAACGCAGGGAAGCTGACGTTCTTTCCTCTGCCGAACGGAACGTTTCCGGAGGCAGCCGGAAGCGGTGAATATCTCAATGAATCATCAGAGGCACAGCTCAGTACCTCAGCCATCACGGTAAGGTTCCCCCTTTTCCTGCGGCCGTGATAAAGGGGCTTGTCATTTCTGAACTTGCAGCCCTGCAGGAGCATGTACCGGGAGTTTCACCCATTCAGCATACCCGGACGATCCACGCCTTAAGCCGACCTCACCCTCCATCTTCATAACGGCGGTGATATATTCGCGGCGAAGACGGCTTTATTGCTGCGGTCATCCGCGAATTTCTTATCAGCGGTAAAAAAGGGAATTACTGAGGCTGTCATTCTGTGGCTGATTGCTCAGATCGAAAGCACCATCGGCGTGATGGCGCTGCGTAACGAGCGTGAGGCAGTGGTTGGCGAACGCCCGACGACGGGAGGAGCAGTCCTCGTAACCGCACGTGCCGCGGGAGCGGCTTAATTTGACAGGGCATTAGCGCTGGTGCGCGGTCATTCCCCCGGTTATCAGACCTGTCGGCTAATGCATCTGCCGTGACAGCATCCTGACCGCGCGCGCGCAGCAGGCGCGGGTTACAGGCGGGTGCGGCTCTTCACCCATTGCGTGAAGCGCACTGACAATCTCATGAAGCGTGAGATACTGATCCGGCTTCAGGAGGCGCGCCACGACGATCCCGATAGCAGCGAAAATATCCTCAGCGGTGACGTCATCGTTCACTCGACCTCCGTCCGCCGGGGATCATCGTATAAAATAGCAGGCGGGTGCGCTGAAACATCTGCTCAACCTGCTCAGTGAAGTTTTCCATGATGCGCGTGTACCTGTGTCCCGCCGGTTCTGCCTTTATCCTTCTGCGCGTTCATTTCACGGCGGACTTCTTCAATTGCGCGCATCCCGGCCCTGATCCGATCTTCATTCGTTTCACCCTCAACTGCGGCCCTCAGCCGCTCCGTCAGCGCGGTCCAGCTGATGGCCACGTCCTCATCCAGCAGCGCCGTCACGGCCTCACCAATCATGATTTCCGTCATTTTGTCGTCAAAGGTGTTTTTCATCAGGTCTTTCCGGCTCAATAGTCGGGGCTGAGCTTAGCATACTGAAGCACACCGGAAAATCAGGGCGGGCGGGCAAAAAAATCCCCGCAGGAGCGGGGAGAAGGGAAGCTTGCAGACTTCTGAGAAAAGAACAATCACTTTTTATAATAGCCACTGTTCGGGCCTGAGGGGGCGCACTTGATGAATTTAATTTGCTGTCTGAGGTGCAGAATGCCGAGCGGGGGACTGACGGGCGTGTTCGCGACGAGCCGTGTCCCGGCCTGTTCGCGGTTGCCCGTGCAGAAAGCTCCTGACGTTGTTCCTTCCTTCAGACGGGAACAGGCACGCTGCTTACTGCCGATGCCGTCCGGCCCGGGAGTGATTTTTACGGCCACAGGCGCCGGCGACTTGAAAAATCACCATCTCCGTCTAGTCTGACCCGGGAAACAGCAAAGCTTCAATAACAAAAAAAGACAGGAAATAAATATGGTTCTGAATGAATTTATGCAGAAGGTCAGCCGCTGGCCACAGCTGCATTTTACAGCAATCGAGTGTGAGCAGCGCGGGGCGGCATTCGAAATCTATGCGACGGACTGCACAAGTCAGACCCGGAGCCGGCTGCTGATGTACCGCACGCCGGACGCGCAGGATGCAGGCACGATGGCATCCCACTTTCGCCTGTGGCTGGGAAAAGCCAACCGGGGAAGAAACAGCCGACAGAAGAAGGCCTTTCTGAGCGGCGCATCGCGGGCAGGATAACCGGCCCACCCACATACGTGCCTGCTTATCGTGCAACAGGGGCTTACGGGCCCCATCCATCCAGGCCCGGGGCAGGCTGTTCAACCTGCATCGCGTACTTCCGGCCACGCCACGCAGGTGCCTTCCGGGGTAAACAGGCTGCCCTGGAAGTCGATGACGCCGGCAGCCTCAAGCCACATCCACTCTTCCGGACGTTCCACGCCCGCCGCAATAACGTTGATCTCCAGCGCTGAGCAGCAGCGAATAATCGCCTGAACCACCGCCTGACGCGGGCCGCTGCGGTGAATATCACGAATGATACCGGCGCCAATGCGTACACGGCTGGGCTGAACGTGCGCGAGCAATGAGAGGCCAGCGGTGCCGTCGCCAAAATTATCGATCGAAAGGCTGATGCCTGCCTGGCGCAGATGCCTGACAGCATCAGCGAAAGCGTCCAGCCGGGAGATCACCTCCGTTTCGCTGACGCCCAGTATGATCTGTTCAGGCACCAGACCGGCACTCTCAATCGCGCTGACGAGCAGGGCTACGGCGTCAGGTATTACAACCAGCGTCATAGGCAATATGCTGACGTAGAGCGTCATGCCGTCCGGACACGATCTTCCCGCTTTGCTCAGGGCTTCCCTGACCGCAGAAAGGTTATGACGGTGGCGTTCACACTCCTGAAGTCCTGCTGGTATTGCATCAGGAATGGCTTCCATGGCCGTGACCCTGCGGCCCAGCGGATCAACTACCGGACGGAACAGGATGCTGCTGTCCGGGACCGGCGTCCTGTCCCTGTCGGGAATGAACTCCCAGAGCCCTGCCGGGGGCACCTCGTAGTAATATTCCTTTTCGCGATCTTCCACAAAAGTTCTGAGGAACTGCAGTCCGCGATCGTCGTAGGTCAGGCGATACCGGGACGTTCCGCGATCGAGTACCGCCTGCAGTACGGAACCGCCGTCATGAAGGCGCAGATCGAAAAGCTCCATACCGTGTTTGCCAAAGCGCCGGCCGGGGGAGTAATCGCGCATCAGCTCCACCACGTTGTGATGGCGGGGATCGGCGCAGATGCGGGCGTAAATTTCAACCACTCCCTCTTCGGGCCCCTCCAGAATCTGGAAGAAGTGCGTGCCGTTGAACAGAAGGATACCCGTCACCTGATGCCGGGCATTAAGCAGGCTCGCCTTATCCACCATCTCTGGCAGAACGCTGACAGGGATTTCGTCGCAGAGATGGCTGCGGTAAATGATTGTGGTAAGCATGGCGTACTCCGGATTGTCGCAGAAGGTCACAGGACACTTTATCAGCCTGACGGCATTAACAAAACCGGAGCGGCAAATCGATGCGGGCCTGTAAACAAGCTGATTGCGGGCCGATGTGGCTCTGTCCGCTTCCCAAAGTCAGTCAGGCGGAAAAGATTCCGATCGCATGACAGAAAGACAGTCAGCTAATAACGGATGAGCATATGCTTTGAGGACCGGTCAAACACTCCTGGAGGGGCTATGCCACACATTATCCTGAGTGATACCAGCGCCAGCGTAAGTGAGCTGACGAAAAATCCGATGGCTACCGTAAGCGCCGGTGACGGTTTTCCTGTTGCCATTCTGTACCAAAACCAGCCCGCATTTTACTGCGTGCCGGCTGAACTCTACGAGCAGATGCCTGATGCCATTGACGATCAGGAGCTGGGCAGACGTGTCAGGGAACGTGGCCAGCAGCCGCTGCATGACGTTGATCCGGACGCCTTTCTGTGACCTGCGCGGTTAAATTCATAGAAGATGCTTTAAAAGAATGGCACAAGCTGGACAAGGCTATCCGGCAGCAGTTTGCCCGAAAGGTTAAAAAGTATTGTGAGAACCCCCATTTTTTCCGCAAAGCTCTGTGACATAAAGGACTGTTACAAAATTAAACTCAGCGCATCCTGCTTTCGTCTGATCTGTCAGGTGATAGACGATGAGTATATTATCGCAGCGGTTGCCATGGGCAAGCGTGAGCGCAGCGACGTATCTAAACCTGCCAGCGAAAGAATGCGCTAAACGGCCGGGTTAACAGGCCTGTCTATATATCCTGACACCCTGCATCAGACGGCATGAACTGTTTACACTCCATATGCCGTGAGAAACCCTTCATCAGTCGCTGCAGTTTCCGGCGTTCATCACTTCCGGTATATAAGAGTTTTATTCCGGGTATGGCAGTCATCCTCAGCATTTCAATAAGTCTGCAGAAATCAGACTGCGTATAATTTCTGCAGTCACTGACCAGCCAGACGCTATGGTATTTGCGGTGTAAGCGATTATCGCCTGACGGGTCCGCAACCTTCGTATAAAAGTCCATGGACATGGCATCAGCACATCCGGTAAACAGACCTCACCGCCATGCCCGCGCTGCCGGGCTACATAACCTAGGACGTTAAGCCACACCATCACACCACAATGCTGTTGCATAAGGCGCCAGCATTTGCGAAAATTTCGAATAATAGATACAGGAGGTGTTCAAATGACACAACTTCAGAATAAGCTTCCTTCCCTGCAGGAAGCGGAACTTGCGCGCCTGTGTAGCCGGGAGCTCTCCGCCGTCCTTGAAACACGGGCAGAGTCTCAGCAGGTTTCACTCACTGACAGAAGTGGCCGGATCCACAATGTCAGCATTCCGGTCAGCGCGCTTCGTATGCTGGTTGACGTGCTGACCGAACTCGGGGACGGGAACGCCGTGCGCCTTGTTCCGGTAGGGGCCGAAATGACTACGCAGGAGGTGGCCGACCTTTTGAACATTTCGCGTCCAACGCTGATTCGGCTTCTGGACAACGGTGAACTGCCTTATCACCGCACGGGAAACCGCCGTAAAATCCGCTATATGGATGCGCTGGCCTACCGTGAAAAACTGGTGAACCAGAGGCATGATGCACTTGATGAGCTGGGTGCGCTCGATCAGGAACTGGGGCTGGGATACGAATGAGTTCTGGCTATACCGTCATATTTGACGCCTGTGTACTCTATCCTGCACCTCTGCGCAGCTTCCTGATGTACCTTGCTGCCGGCGGACAGTTTCGCGCGAGATGGACGGAAGACATACACGAAGAGTGGATCCGGAACGTGCTGCTCAACCGCACCGAACTGAACCTGGCTCAGCTTCAGCGGGTCCGTGCCTTAATGGATCGCCACGTGCCCGATGCTCTCGTCACCGGATATCAGTCTCTGACAGACTCCATCCGGGGATTGCCTGATAAAGACGATCGTCACGTTGTCGCTGCGGCAATCGTTGCCCGGGCTGAAGGCATTGTCACATTTAACCTGAAAGATTTTCCTGACGACGTTCTCGCGACATGGAATCTGCGGGCCATTCATCCAGACAGCTTTATTACAGATCTGACCGAACTGGACATTACCCTGGTACTGGATGCCGCGCGCCGCCAGCGCGCCAGCCTGAAATCACCTCCATTCACTCCTGACGAATTTCTGGACTGCCTGCTGCGCCAGCAGCTGCCGGAAACCGTTTCACGCCTGCGTCCCCTGACGGCACTGATTTAACAGGATTATTACTGCCAGTCCTCATCCTCCATCAGTCCGACCATGGCCCCGTTGTGCGCATCGACTCTGCGGATATAGCGCATCACCGTCTGCGTCTGTGTCCAGGTGCCTTCCTGCATAATCTGCGCGATGGAGATCCCTCTTCTCGCCATGTCCTGCGCGGCGCCGACCCGGGCGCTGTGGCCGCTCCAGCTGGAATAGCGTCCTTTATTCGTTTTCAGCGGCGTCCCCGCACCCGCCTGACGTCGGGCACGCCGCCAGATATCTTCCAGACACGGCGCGCTCATGGGCACGCCAGAGACTGCGGTCACTTTGTTTGACCGGTGTACGGGGCAGAATATTACCGCATCAGGCTCGCCAGCCAGACCGGCTGCGTTGATCCACGCCATCAGCCGTTCGGAAGAGCGGGCGCTGAGGGCCTTAACGATACCGCCCGACTGCAGGATGGTTTTGGTCCAGCCAACGTCCAGGAGGATGCGCCCGTCAGCCGCGCGTGAGATATCCCGCACCCGCAGCCGGGATATCTCACTCATACGCAGCAACGTGCCGTAGGCCACGTGCATGAAGGCGAGGTCACGCAGGTGCTGAAGCCGGGGCGAGTTGTTCCATACCGCATCAAGGCGGTTCAGATCAGGCCGGCAGAAGGGTACCGCCTGGCCGGTGCGCTCACCCGAGACGACGGCCGTACGGTTGATCTTCTTTCTGGCGCGCACAACGCCGGGTGAGACCGTCGGAGGGATCAGTCCTGCGTTACGGTGTAACATGGCGATAAGCGCGGCGTGCACCGCTATAGTTGAAGTAGCCCGCCCGGTGGCCTGCAGGTGAAAAAGATAGTCCTGCAAATCCGCGGGTGACATCGGCAGGAACGACCGCCGGTTTTCCTGCGACCAGCGCCAGCAGCTCCGCATCACGCTCAGCAGCTGCCGCCACGTGTTTGGAGAAAATGCCTCGCGGTGCCGGACGAAGGCTGCCAGTCTTGCGGTGAGATCGTCATCACTGCTGCCGCTAAGGGCAACGCCGTTAAAACCGGAAAGTTCGCTCATGTTGAAAAGTTTCGCCCGTTTAATAAGCGGCAACGCTACGTGAATTCTGAGGAAAAGGCAGGGCAGATACCCGCCAGAATTCACGTAGCGCTGCCGGAGTTTTAGCCGCCTGCGCTCAGCGCCTGTTCAGCCGGATGGGGTTCAGGCCGCGTCGTTTCGTATAAATGGCCACAAAGGTCAGGATCCGCGGCGGATCCTGATGATAGCGCGTTTCAGCGCCGGTGTCTGGCCTTATATAATGGTAATTATATAAGGTTAGAGGTTTGATAAGCGTCAGGTAAAAAAACAATGCGAAAGTCTCTAACTACATATAGCACCTATTATATGAAGTTAGGATCTTTAAAGCTGATCAATCAGTGGCCTCATACATATGGGAGGAGGCTTATAAAATATATATTAATTAGGGCCTTACATTTAGAATGCGTCCTAGCAGTAAGTGAGTTTTACCTACTGGGTACATAGTGCGGATTAGGTTCATGCCAGAGCGTTATCAATTTCAGTGGGAGAGGTACAGAGGGTATTGATGAAAGAGGAATTAGTTATAAAGAATTGATTTGGTGAGATAGGAAAGTTAATGTAAATTGATGGTTAAGTCGTGCAGAAAGGTGCTCAAGGCATTACAGAATTTTGGTTAATCCAGCCTATAACATTTAGAAGCTTATTTAAAGAAAAACAATCATTGTAATATTTTTAGTCCTTTATAGTGCTCGAATTATTTTTAATGATAATTAATTCGGTCTTAGTCCATGCTTAAGTATTAGACTATCACGGAATGAAATCAGACTACCAATCATAACAAACCATAAGTTTTTAAACGTATAACACACAGTCATTATTATTTTATTTTCCCTGGTGGATGACATGGATAATAGATTTAACTTGAAAGATAGGTTTCATAAAGGATTAAGGTTTTTATTAATAGTTATTTCAGTATATATAGTAACCAACTCAGGATCAGTCATACAGCAATATACTATCTCTATGGGACTAAATACTTGTAATAACTGCATCATAAAACCCAAGGTTTTTACTGATCTGTTTTTTTCATGCGTGCCTCTAAGCTATTTATTTCCATCAGTTTGTTGCGCATTAATTTTATTAAAAGAAAGGAATAGAGTTAATTCATATTTCATATTGGTCGTGACAGCATGGTTTTCGCTTTCAATAATGGATGTGTGCGCTGATATTATTAATAAAAATTTAACTTCGTCATCTGCATTAACTAACATGTTATACAATTTATTTGGTGCAAAATTCCTTGGGTTCTGGTTGTGTATTATAAATTCACTATGCTGTGCACTTGATAAAAAGTATAATGTTTCATATTTTTTAGTAAGCATAGTGCCAATGATGTCATCTATACTCATTGGTGTAATTATATTATCTATTATGTATTTAGTATATTCACACAGCCCAGCCTATATCGATGCTCAAATTAATGGTGAGTCAAAGCTTGGATACACGACTAATGGAAATGATGGTTCTTTTGGTTTTTTAACTGACAATTCCAGTGATACCACAACCTTTGTAGATTCATATGCTGCAACAACATTTAAATATGACAGCAAAAAAGGGAGTTATGAATACATAATGTATGGTTACTCCGGATGTCTGCTATCTCCAAAACACCTCAAATCTCTTAAAGATAAGTTTGTCAAAAAGTCAGATAGTTATAAGCCATTAGAGAATCTGTCTTTATCGATCCCAATGTCAGTTCGCGGAATGGTTGTGAAGGTGGGTTTGATGTTGGCTCAAGACTTGTCAATTCCCCTTTAAGAATTAACAGTAGAAACAATGAAATTGCATATGTTTTTAATATCATGCCATTTAAAGATAAAGACTATGCTTTTAACTTTGATGTTGATACAAAAGTTAATACGTTTAGTTTCAAAATTCATAATAATCTTAAAGAAGTCCCTCTTGATGATAAAATAAGCATTTGCACAATTCATAAAATTTTAGAAAATGAAAGCATTATAGAAGGGAAGTTTTTAACTGGCATAGTTTTATTTATAAGACCAGAAAAATTTTATCCAATATCACTTTCATCTCAAGCAGAAATAAAATCAAAACATCTCTTCGTACAAAAAATATATAAAGATAAAAATGATATATTTAAAGATATTAATAATGGCTCATTGAATACATTAAACGGAAATGGTATCAATTCCTTAAAGATTAATGGCAGGCTGGAATCAATTAATGTATCTGACAGGTTGTACTTGGCTGGAGATAAGTTATCCGCATTTGTCACCAAAGATAGCAACATAAGAATAACTGGGCTCGCTGATTTAATTTTGATTAATGATAAAGTAATGAATATTAGAACCATTAGTGTAATTAACAATATGTTGACGCCATTCTCTTCATCAATCAATGAGGTAGTTAAGTGGATTATTGGATTAATCACAATGGCGCCATCCATTAAATAACTTAGTATTTATTTCAGGAGAAACCTCACAGAGAGTATGTTCTCCTAACTTTATGCGTGAAAGCGTTAATTAATAACTTGTTAATCTTGCAGTAGACAAGAAATAAATTCTGGCTGTATTTTGATAACACAGCCATAATAATTTCAACACAATTTCCCGACAACATTATGATGAAATAAAATTCAAAATACGGAATTGCTCTGGCGAGGCTTGGGGAAGCTAGGTAAGACAGTTACGCCTAATAAGCCGAAATGAGGAGAAGGTTAGGGCTAGAAATGATGAGCGTTAATTTTTTATGCAAATGCATTTATTTAGCATAATTATGATGTTAGGTACTTTACTCACCCTATTATCATTCGGCCTTTTAGAAACTCATACAGTGCCCAAGTATGCCCACCTTGGATAATTATCAGTAAACTTGCTTGGTCAGGTTACACGGCTGACAAACAAACCCGGCGCGTAAGTGCACTCAGTAGCTCATAACCAAGCGTGATAGCTGACGAGGCGATTTCATCGACAGGAAGATTTTTACCCCATAGTTCTACCGGGCTGTTTATTTCTGCATGAGGACACAAACTGAGATCTACCGCTACCATGTCCATTGAAACTGTACCTAGCGTTTGTGTCAGAACGCCATCAACCCATATGGGTGTGCCAGTAGGGGCATGACGTGGATAGCCATCAGCATATCCACCAGCAACGATGCCGATTCTTTGCTGACTACGAGCCGTAAATCTTCCGCTGTAACCGACGCTACTTCCTTATTTCAAATCCTGAACAGCAATTATCCTGCTGTGAAGTGACATAACCGTCACCAATCCGGTTTCTGAAATATCCTGCCACTTTCCACTTGGCGAAGCGCCATAAAGGATTATGCCAGGTCGAACCCAATCTCCTTTAGCCTGAGGATGCCAGAGTGTTGCAGCAGAATTTGCCAGACAGCGGGGTATAGGGGTCTTCGCTGAAATGGAATTAATCAAATCCATGGGTTCATTAATACCCTCCGCAGTATCAGCGCTGGCGAAATGCGTCATCAGTGTAATTTCACCAATGTTCGGATTTTCGCTTGCTTCAAGCCAGGTTGACCGAACCCGGTCGGGAGAAAATCCCAGTCTGTTCATTCCCGAATTTACCTTAAGGTAAATATTTACTGGGCGTTTGAGCCGCGCATCTGCAATCGCAGCGAGTTGCCAGAAGCTGTGGACGGATGTAGTGAGCTGATACTGATCAATCAGTTTTAAATCAGCTGGTTCAAAAAATCCCTCCAGCAGAAGTATCGGACCCTGCCAGCCAAGTTCCCGTAATCTGATTGCTTCATCGAAGTCGAGAAGGGCATAACCGTCGGTTTGGTCTAAGCCGCGAACAACATTCTCAATACCATGACCATAGGCATTGGCTTTGACAACCGACCAGACTTTACTGTCACCTGCGAATCTTTTGATTACCGCAAGATTGTGCTTTAACGCTTTCAGGTCGATCTTAGCATGGATGGGGCGCGGCATAGCTTCTCCTTATTCGACGGCAGTGTCGTTAAATGACTTCCCAGCCGTTCCCTGGTATCGCGAAACAGCCAGGTCACTGTAGGGAATAGCTGGTGTTTTACCGGAAATCAGATCCGCAAGGAGCTGGCCCGAACCACATGCCATAGTCCACCCCAGCGTTCCATGACCGGTATTGAAAAAAAGGTTTTTGAATCGGGTTGCGCCAACAATAGGCGTTCCATCTGGGGTCATTGGGCGTAGACCGCTCCAGAAACTGGCTTTTTGGATATTGCCGCTACCGGGATAAAGATCGTTGACGATCATCTTCAGCGTTTCCCGGCGAGCCTCCGTAAGACGAGTGTTAAAGCCGACAATCTCAGCCATACCCCCCACTCGAATCCGGTCGTCAAAGCGCGTGACAGCCACTTTATAGGTCTCATCCAGAATGGTAGACGCTGGAGCACGAGCGGCATCTTTAATGGGAATGGTAAGGGAATACCCTTTCAGTGGGTAAACAGGAATGGTCATCAGGTTTTTGAGAAGCTGGGTCGAAAAAGAACCAAAGGCCACGATATAACGATCGGCCGTCATTACTGTGTCACCACACTGCACACCGGTAATTCGGTTACCGTCATCTATCAATCGATCCACATTTCGATTAAAGATAAAGTTCACACCCACATCCTTTGCCATCTGTGCGAGCTTCTTGGTAAACATCTGGCAATCACCGGTTTCGTCATTAGGTAGCCGGAGCCCTCCACTCAGTTTATGCGAGGATGAAGCAAACGCAGGTTCTGCGTTTATGAGCTCATGAGATTCAAGTAACTCATAGGGCACACCAGCGTCTTTAAGCACGGCGATATCCTGAGCAGCATGTTCAAACTGTGCCTGACTACGAAATAACTGGAGTGTTCCGCCCTGGCGCTCGTGATATTGAATTCCCGTATCACGACGAAGCTCACGCAGACAGTCGCGGCTGTATTCAGCAATCCTAACCATCCGCGCTTTGTTCGTAGCATAATGGTCTGTATTGCAGTTCTTTAACATTTGCCACATCCACTGCATCTGAAACAGCGAGCCATCCGGACGAATAGCCAACGGAGCGTGCTTCTGAAACATCCACTTCATCGCCTTGAGCGTTATCCCGGGGGCAGCCCAGGGCGTTGCATAGCCGGGTGAAATCTGGCCAGCATTACCTGCGCTGGTCTCCTCTGCCGCTGAGGACTGACGATCCACAAGCTACCGTGTTAAGTTCCGTGCTTATCGCTTAAAGTCGAGTTTAACACCCCCCCTAAGCGTCAGCAGCAAGCTGCCGCCGCCAAGGCCCCGGAAATCACGCCCTTTACGTCGCAAGCGCCGTAAAGCCCGCTCACCGGGGTTAAAAGGGGTTACATAAACTTCTTCATTGCTGTACGTGGGTTTAGGCTAATCAGGGCAGGGGATGGACTGGCAGAATATAATGGTCAGAAACCGGCTGCGCCGGGCGTACGGCGCCGATTGGCTTCTGAGTCATAAGCCCCATTATCTGGCGCCTCCATGACGCTAGCGCGTCATTCAGAAGGCAGGCTGCGCGCTGGTCTCCTGCTATAATTGCTTTAATCCGGAATTTGTAACCATCAGCTTCGCTTCAGCGAGTTTATGTCTGCCATTTATTTCAATAGCACTATCTTGATGGGCATTTGCAACTGCAGCATGGTGCCAATCAAGTCAAATATCATCTCCAGAGTTAAAACACCAACGTCTTACTCCGGCCTCTACTATCTGATTCGCACCAAATAGGTTGAGCAAATGTTGCGGCAGCGCATATTGAAGTTTTTTTATCTGCATTTCCCTGCGTATTGAATGAGACTAAACTGCGCTTTGGTGGAGGTGAACAGGGGAAGCGTGGATGCAAAGACTGTTATTAATATTATTATTAACAATAAACGTGGCTCAGGCGAAGCACATCTATCTGCCCCCCCTGCAGCAGGCGTGGATTAAGGCGCATCCCGACATCACCTATACCGTAACCGATCGCTGGCCGCAGGATTATCGCGAAAACGGTAAACCGGTAGGTTTGAGCCGTACCATCCTTGATGAAATCAGCAAACGGACCGGGCTGCATTTCACCTATGTTGCTCCTGAAGAGGCGCTACTCAATCCGCCGATGCTCAATGCAGCAGTCAGTATAGAGTTGATCCCCCCGCATGAGAAACAGCGCTGGCTGTTCACTCAATCCTGGGTGCAAACCATGCCAATGCTGGTGGGCCGCAAAGAGACGATGGATATTCGCTCTATCGAGCGTTTAGACGGAAAACGGCTTGGAATTGCACAATCATCGGAATATGAGTCATGGATAAGGAAGAATTATCCGGCGATTAAACTGGTCGATTATCCCGGCGTCAGTGAAGCGTTACGCGCCGTTAATGAGCGTCAGGTTGATGCAGTGATTGGCTCCGGCTTGATAATTCTGCCAATACTACAGCGTTATTACGCGGGTGATTTGGCGGTAGCCGGACAGGTACCGGAAATGGCCAGTGGAATCAATATGGCTATCGATCCGGCCTATCCCGAATTACGCGACATCATCAATGCAGCCTTTATCACTATCAATGGTGTCGATGCGCAAAACATCTTTAAACGCTGGGTGGGCATTGTCGATTTGGGCTCGCCGTCGATTGGCGTGATTGTTGAACACTATCGTTATCAGCTTATTGCGTTTGCCACACTTCTGCTGTTACTGCTATTGGCATTACGTAGCGCGATTAATGCGCGACGCCAAGCGCAGGCGAGTGAAAGAAATAAGTCAGAATTTCTCGCCATCATGAGCCACGAAATTCGCACCCCGATGAACGCTATCATTGCTTCGCTAGAATTGCTGCAACAGCCGACGACAGATAAAAAGCAGCAAGAGTATCAGGCGTTAGCGCTCTCCTCCTCTCAGGATCTGCTGGAGCTGCTTAATAACGTGCTGGATCACACTAAACTCATTCAGCAGGAAATCCCTCTGCATATTGCGCCCTGCGAAGTCAGTCAATTACTGGCGGCAGTCTGCGACAGCCAGCGCCCTTCGGCTGAGCGCATAGGAGTGGAATTGATCCTCGATATACAGCCCGCTCTGGAGACATTGTGGCTGGAGGTGGATGCGCATCGTTTACGGCAAATTGTGAATAACTTGCTTTCAAATGCGGTGAAATTCACCGACAGCGGAACTATTACCTTAAAAGCCAATTGGCAGAACGAGCCGGAATTACCGCATACCTTAACCCTATCGGTGGAAGATACCGGCATTGGTATCGCGCCCGCAGATCAACAGCGCATGTTTCAAGCCTGGCAGCAGGCTGAGAGTCGTGGTGCAAGGGTGCGCAGCGGCAGCGGTTTGGGGCTCTATCTGTGTCGTACGCTGGCGAAACGCATGGGCGGTGATCTAACACTAAGCAGTGAAGAGGGAAAAGGCAGCGTTTTCACTTGCATCTTGCCGCTTAATCAAAGTCGCACACCAGACCGCATCAAGGAACAGCGCCCGATGTCTGCACTCCCGACTGGGCTGTCGGTTTTAGTAGTGGAAGACCATCCAGCAAATCAGCAGGTGCTGGCAGCGCAGCTCACTCAACTAAACTGCGATTATGAAATGGTCGAGAGTGCCGAGCAGGCGCTGCAGCTGCTCGAAGAGGAAAATTACTACGATCTCATGTTATTAGATTGCAATTTGCCTGGTAAGGATGGCTATTGGCTGGCCGAGCAAATTCGCCAGTTCGAAATGGCGCAACAGCGCGATCACACGCCGCTGGTGGCGATCTCCGCCGTTAGTACTCTTGAACATCGGCAACGTTGTTTAACCAGCGGTATGGATGACGTGCTGGTCAAACCGATTCGCTTAGCCGAGTTAGTAGAGAAACTGGGACGCTATTTCGCCATCAGTGAACCGGATACGTCTTTGATGAGTGATGAAGTGATGTTATGGCTGCAACAGGATCGGGATAATTTTGTACAAGCCTGTGGACAATGCGATGTGCCGCATATGATCCACTTTGTGCACCGCATTCGCGGCGTGGCACAGATGTATCAACTGGATGCATTGGCTCAACAAGCCGAAGATATAGAAACCCATCTACGGCAGCAACCGATACCCGCTGCTGAAACTTTGATGGATTGGCAAGCGCAGATTGACAGCCTGATGCCTTGATAAAAGGCAATTGAGAGTGCTCTCGTAGAGCGGATGACGTTTTTTTCATCAAATAGCCTACCTAATCTTGCTGTATCAGCTTTAAACACGCAGCAGTTGGTTTAATTTGTCAGGTTATCACGTTATGCGCACTTTGCTATTGGTCTTGCTGCTTCTGGCCGGCCTGCAACTTTCTTACACCACTTTTGCCACGCCGATCACCTTTACCGAGGATGAGAAGCACTGGATCGCTGCTCAGCGTGATGTTCCTTACCACTTTATCGCCAGCTGGCCACTGGATTATCAGGAAGAGAATCAACACATTGGTTTAAGCCGCGACTATCTGAAAAAAATTAGCAAGATTACCGGTCTGCGCTTTGTTCTGGCGGAACAGATCGACCAGCCGGCTAAGTTAATTTCAGCGATAGCACCAGAGCTGCTCACAGCGGAGCAACGTGAAGACTGGATGTTCAGTGATCGCTGGCTGGCTTACAGCGCCTCGGTTATCTCTCACAATAAAGGTGAGACCATTCATTCCCTCGAGCAGCTGCGCGGCAAACGTGTCGCAGTTCGCAGTGGCACACAGTATGAAAGTTGGTTGAAAGATAATTACCCCGACATTCTGTTATTGCCGGTAAATCATACGTGTGAGATATTTCAGGCGGTGTATGAAGATCGCGCCGACTTGGGGCTCGGTTCCAGTCTGGTAATGCGTCCACTGCTTTGGCGCTACTATTCACATAAGCTAGCGATTGCCGGTCAAATTCCCGAATTATCGGCCAGTTTAACTATGGGCATTTCCGCCGCCGATCCGCAGCTGTTGAGCATCATCAATAAAGCCTTAAGCGCCATTCCGGCTGCCGATGCCAACGAGATGTTTAGTCGTTGGGTAGGCGACATGCGCCTCGGTTATCCATCAATGGGCGTGATTTTTTCACTTTATCATTGGGAAATATTCACCTTCTGCTTTTTAGTTTTGCTGCTGGGTTGGCTGCTGCAGCGCGCGATCATGCATCGCCGCCGGGCTACCGCCAGCGAAGAGCGTAAAACCCAGTTTCTCGCCATGATGAGCCATGAAATACGTACGCCAATGAATGCGATGATTGCTTCGCTGGAACTGATGAAACGTAACGAGAATGCGCATCAGCAGGAGCAATATCTGGCGCTCGCCTCTTCGTCGGCACGCAGCCTGCTCGATCTGCTCAACGATATTCTTGATCACAGCAAGCTCTCCGCAGAGTGCATCGTTATTGATAGCCAGCCTTTTGATCTCAGCGAACTGATCAACACCATTTGCGCGAGCTATCGCCCAATGATGGCGGAAAAAGGGCTGAATCTGTTGATTGCCATTGATGAACCGGTCAAAAAGCAGTGGATGAAAGGCGATCCTCATCGCTTACGCCAAATCATCAATAACCTGCTCTCTAACGCAATTAAGTTCACATATCACGGCGCTATTTCACTGACGCTGGAGGCAGAATTCTTCGCCGATAACACCTGCATGATTGCGCTGGCGGTGGCGGATACCGGCATTGGTATTGCGCCGGAAGCGCAAAAAACTTTGTTTGATGCCTGGACGCAGGTGGATGACGGTGCCGATCGCCGTTATGGCGGCAGCGGATTAGGTTTATGGATTTCACAACAACTGGTAACGCTAATGCGCGGTACGCTGACATGTCAAAGTCAACCAGGCGAGGGCAGCACCTTCACCCTTAAAGTGCCGTTACGCCTTTGCACTGCAAAGTCCCCGGCGCATGAGCCTGCGTTACCATGTTTTACACCGGGCACCATTATTCTGCTGGTAGAAGATCATCCTGCCGCGCAGCTGACTTTACAGGCGCAGTTGGTCACGCTCGGTTGCCAGGTTGAGCTGGCGGAAAACGGTCAGCAAGCGTTAGCGCTTCTTGAAGAGGAAAATTACTACGATGTGATTCTGCTGGACGTTAATTTGCCAGACATTAGCGGTTATGACATCGCCAGTCGCTTACGCTTGCTGGAGCGCGAACGCGGTAATGAAGCCACGCCGGTGGTGGCAATTTCCGCCATGAATGACGATGCGCATCTTGAACAGTGCGAAGCAAGCGGTTTTAATGCGGTGCTCAGTAAACCGATTATCCTCACCGCATTGGCCTGTTGTTTACGTCGCTGGTGCCAACTGGCTGCAGCGAGCTGTATGCATGTACAACAAGAAGAGTCCGATAAACAGGAGCTGCAAGCCTGGCTTGAAACGGATGTCAGTGGATTCAATCATGCCTGTGAGGCGATGGACACGCGTCTAATGCAGCACCATGTGCATCGCCTGCGCGGCACAGCACAAATCTTTCAGATGGATAGCCTGGCGCAGTTGGCTGGAACCATCGAAAGTCAACTGCGCGCAGGTACAACCGTCAGCGAAGAGCTTGCCCGCCAGTGGTGCAATTCGCTTAGATGTGAAGTGACTTCAGCAATTCGTCCTTGATAATAAAGAGTTCGTGGTCTGCTTTTAGTCCGAGTTTGCGCATGGCGCTCTGCTTTTGGCCGCTGATGGTTTTCAGGCTGCGGTTAAACTTCTCGGCGATGTCCGTTACCGTCATGCCGGCTAGAAAACAGCGAATCACTTCCTGCTCTTTCGGCGACAACGCCGACAAACTTACCGCATGGCGCACGTTGGCTTCGCTGTAATTGCCGCTGATCAGCACTTCGCCATGGCGCTGCTGATTCGCCAGTTCCTGCGCCATCTGCGGTTCAATAAAGGTGCGACCACGGCTCACCTCCAGCGCCGCGTTTTGAATCTCATCAAACGGGCGATTTTTACCGATAAAGCCTTTAGCACCACCGCGCAGCGCCAGCGCCACCGTGGCGGGATTGTAATGTGCTGACACTACTAGAACCGCGACGCGCGGGTGTAAACGGTTCAACGTTTTGATCAGATTGAGGCCATCGATATCGGCCGGTGCCAGCTCGTAATCGGCAATAATCACATCGACCTTGGTATTTTTAATGCAATTCAGCAACTCCTTGCTGCTGGTGAAGGTTCCCACTACTTTAAAGTCGGGATTTTCCCGCAGTACATCACTGAGCCCGCGCAACACCAGGAAGTGATCATCCAGCAGGGCGATAGAGACGTTATTACGACGGAATATTTTCATCCTCAAACACTCTTGCTTAACAATAGGGGGGTCAGAATCAGTGTACTGTATTTTTGCTAACTGTATGACGTAAGCGGCTGTTGAAAGCTCGAGTTGTCAAGGTTACAGAGGCCGGAAATTACCGCGCTTAGCCACTAATGTCATCTTTTTTGTTAGATAACTGGCGTCAACCGCCAAAAATTTCCAGTAACGGTGAATATATCGCCGTAGATAAGCCAGGCCTGTTGATTTTATTAATCTTCAAGTTGTTTGGTACGAGAATGGAAATATTTTTTTGAGAGTACTCTCGTAGCGAAGACTAGTGGATCTACTTATTATTTTGCCCGAACATTAAGTCTCTCCGAACAAGATTTTGCACGTTACCCACTGATGTTAACAACCTGATAACTTGCGGCATAGCCACAAGTAAAGGGCCAGTTACAGCTATAAAAATTACCGAATACCTTGAGTAATACCGGGATAACGAGAGCGCAGCAAAGAATGATAAAACATCCCGCATCATGCAATAAAATAAATGCGCCAGCAGATTGAAGCGAGAGGCTTAATTTTCCCCCCAATCGACTGGAACCTATTTGTCATGAAACTTTCAGGATATTTTAAATTCGGAGCCATTATCGGTAGCGTACTAATGCTTACCGGCTGTTTTTCCCTGCCTAATGCCAATGCATCCTATCATGCGGAAACCATCCCGGCCGCGCAGCACGCTAATCAATTATCCAGCCTCGATCGCTGCCAGGCAGAGGTTTCTGCGCTGGCACACTACGATGAGGCACGTTTTCAGCAACAGCACGATGTGCTCAACGGGTTAATGGATCGCAGCGCCAAATACCTGCTTACTCGTCCGCAACTTGCCGCCGATATGCAAGCCACGCTCGACAGCGTTTATCAGGCTGAGCTGGCAAAGCGTTGTCAGCAGATTCACAGCGAACTGTTCCGCGCTATGCTGGCGCAGGCGGATAGGGAGTGATGCGTCGATGAATACTCTCTTCTCTATCGTTGCACTGAGCGCCTTGCTGAGTGGCTGCGTCACACATGTGCAGCCGCACGCATCGCCTGCCACTGAGCCTTTTGCACAACCACGCTTACTCAGCGACTTCAATCAGCAAATGACAGCTACGCGTCAACAGGCTGAAGCCGGTGAACACCATGCGCAGCAACAGTATGGCGGCTGGCTGGCGTCGGCTGGTCAACACGATGCTGCGCAACCGCTGCTCAAGGCCGCCGCCGAAAGCGGCCAGCCTGTGGCGCAGTATCAGCTCGGCAAGTTGCTACTCGAACATCAGCTTGGCGATGGCAAACAGTGGCTAGAGCGCGCAGCCGAGCAGGGCAACAGCGCCGCCGCGCAGCAGCTGGCGCGTTATCATCGCAGCGGCAATCCGCTGCTGCAAGATAAGCAGCAAGCCTTTAACTGGTTGCTACAGGCCGCGCGGCAGGGTGACACGCAGGCGCAAAACGATGTCGGCGCCGCTTACAGTCGCGGGTTTGGCGTGAAAAAAGATCCTGCGCTCGCGGCAGAGTGGTATCGCAAAGCCGCCGAACAGGGTAATGCGCTGGCGCAGTTTAATCTGGCCGGTGCTTATCAGGTGGGAGAAGGCGTCAAAGCCCAGCCGCTGCAGGCTTACGCCTGGTATCACGTCGCTGTGCAAAACAGCGACGATCCCCACCTAACTCAAATCGCCGAGCAGATGAAATTACGCATGTACGCCAGCGCCACTCGCAGTGGTAGAGCCACGCAGGCTCGTCAACTGGCGCAGAAATTCACCCAGCAGTATGTCAAACCACATAAGGAAGCACTGCCATGAGACCCTTATTCACCCGCTCGCTGATTGGCCTCGCAGTGGCTGTAACTTTGTGCTCATCCATCAGCCAGGCGGCACCCGCACTGACCGGTTACAGCTCGGATCACACCATTCCCTATTCGCTATTTGATGAAACTGAAACGGCTAAACCGTGGGTAAAAGCGCCGTCACCGAAGAAAAAGCCTTTGCGTCCTGCCACCACGCACAATGTGGAGCAGACGAAAAAACTGCAGGCGCTGGAATACTCCCTCAACGAGCAACAGCGTATCAATAAAGAGTTGCTGGTCGGTCATCAGGTGGAGAAGCGGGCGCTGCAACAGCAGTTGCAAGCTTTAGAAACGGATAAAGCCACCGTTGAAACGCAACGTCAGCAGCTGGAATTCCTGCAGCAGCAACTCGCCGAGCATCAAAGCCAGCAGAGCGGTTCGCAAGAGCAGTTGAGCGAGTTGCGTACCCAGTTAGCCGCACATCAACTGTTGGTGGACACCCATGCGCTGCAACAATCTTCGCTGGCGGACAAGCTGCAAGAGAAGGAAGAGAGCGTGATTGCGCTTGGCAAGCAGCTGGAGGAGGTGCGCGCCGAAACGCAGGCGCTCAAAGCGCAAAAGCAGTCTGACACGCAACAGCTTGCGGAACTGAAGCAGCATCAGGATCGTATCGCCGAACTGCAACTCGCTTTGCTGGATGCGGAAAAACAGCAGGCCGCGATGCGTGAGCAACTGACCAAACAGCAGGCGCTGCAGCTGAGCGCGGTACCGGTAAGTAACGAGCAGAAGCTTTCTTATGCTAATGGCGTGGCCTTTGCCAGCAACATAGTGCAGAGCCTGCGCGCGCAGCAAAATCTCGGGGTTGAGCCGGATCGTCCGATGGTGCTGGCAGGGATTAAAGATGCATTTAGTCAGCGCGTGGCGTTGAATAGTGATGAAGTGGAAAAACTGGTTACCGAGTTAGATGGCAAGCTAAATGAAAAATTGCAGGTGCAGCAGCAATCCCAGGCGACCGAACGTCAGAAGCAGCAGAAAGCTGGTAAGGCGCTGATTGAGAGTACCAAACAGCGTAAAGGAGTGAAAACGCTGGAGGGCGCCTATTACGTAGTGAGCAAAGCCGGTAAAGGCGAAAAGCTGACGGCAGAAAGCAGCGTGGATATATTGCTGACTGGACGTTTATCCGATGGCACGGTGTTTGATAACAGCGGTAAGGAGAACAAGGTGCAGCGCATCAAGTTAGATTCCTTATTACCGGCGTTAACTAAGGTGTTAAGCCAGCTTAAAAGGGGGAGTGAAGTGGAAGTGATATTACCGGCGGATAAAGCCTTTGGTGATGCGGGCGTAGATAAGATGATTCCACCTGGCGCGACATTAATCTTCGATATTAAAATTAATCCCTGAATAAACTGACGTCGACAGAGGGCTGTCGTCACCTTGAGGAAGGTGCCTGACTCATTACCTCGCGCCACACTTTATAGTGTGGCTTTTTTATTTTCGGATTTATCTGGTGTTTTGAGAGTGCTCTTGTAGTGATATGGAATTGGTTAATCGATAATAAATATTATCAGGAGGATGAAAATTCAAATCGATTCGTCGCTTCTGTATTTAATTGCTATTACTCATTAGCTGAGTGTAAAATTAATCAAAGGACTTGATGATAATACGTTTTCGCAAGTCCTAAATCCTCAGGGGATTATAAAATGAAAAAAACGTTTTGTTCCATACTAATTTCTTCTGCAATCTCGGTGTCAGGTATCACCGCAGCCGTTGCAGACACATCTGGTACTTTGAACTTCACTGGTGCTGTTAGTAGTTCGACTTGTACAGTGGACTTAAATAAGACAGTATCATTCGCTCCAGTAAACGGGGCTGAAATTACGGATTTTCAACATGGAGCAGAGATCGAAAGGTTGGATGTTGATTATAATGTTAGTGGATGTCCATCAAATGTAAGTAATGCTAGCTTGCTTGTCGACTATCCTCATATTGGTGAGTCGCGTGCCGATCTGGGTAATACTTCAATGAGAGGTGCTGGTATTGTCTTTAGGAAAACTACTAGTCTTCCTTCTGAATACTTGCTGCCGGGATATACAGAGGACTTTGTAATTAACAATGGTTCAGGTACGGTAAAATTTACACCAAGATTAGTTCGTTTGCACAGTGGTATCTATGGCGCTGATAGACCTGTAGCTGGTTCTTTCTCATCTACTGCTGATTTAACCCTGTCTTTTAACTGATTTTAGTATAAAAAAGGTCCTAAAATGATTAATAAAAAAATACTTTTTACTTGTTTCTCATCATTACTGTTGTCAAATGTTGCTTCGGCAGTTACAGGCACTGTCAATATGGACGGTTCATTGACCGAGCAATCTTGTCAGGTATCAGCTGATCAGCTGACAAGAACAATTAATATTTCAACCCTTACTCCTGAACGACTTATTGGTGCAGCAGATAATGAATCTGTGGCAAGTACGAATATTGATTTTGATGTTACAGCTTGTCCGCCATCAACCCAAAATGTAGGCATACGATTTGATTTTTCTCCTAACTCCTCTAATCCAGAATACCTGAATAATTCCGGGAATGCTGAAGGTGTGGCTTTTGGTATCACTAAAATTGATAACACGCTTATCACTACAGGTCAGCAAATTGATTCCACTGACCTTGATGCCGCCCAAGGTAACGCAACAGTTAAAGCTAAACTTCAGGCTTACCGCGTAGGTTCAGATGCGCCAGTAGAAGGTGACATTGCTTCCACGGCTACAGTTACAGTGATTACACAATAAAATACATATTCAGGCAGAATATGTATTTTTTCTGCCTGATTTAATTTTTGGTATAAATATGAAAACGTTTAAATTAGCATCATCTGCAGTTGCTTCTCTGTGTTTTAGCATGTCTTTGTTCTCAGCGCCTGTGCTTGCTGAAAGCAAAGGTGGATTTAGCTTAGGAAATACTCGGGTTATTTATAAAGGAGAACAGAAAGAAGCAACTGTAACCGTTATCAACTCTGCGAAAAAATCGCCTTTTCTCGCCCAGACATGGGTTAGCAATTATGATAATGACTCAGTCAATATCAAGCCTCCATTCGTGGTTACTCCTCCACTATATCGACAAGATGAAGGGAAAAATACGCTGCGCATAGTACGCTCTGGTGGTGATTTGCCTTCAGATCGTGAATCAGTTTTTTGGTTAAATGTTAAAGCGATTCCAGCGCAGTCAAAAGAGAACCAAAACAAAAATACGCTTTCATTTGCTTACGTTTTGAAGATTAAATTGTTTTATCGACCCGATAATCTTCCATCTTCATCTGGCGATGCGTATAAAAAATTATCATTCAGTCGGAATGGTAGCAAGCTAACAGCGAATAATCCAACGCCTTATTATATTACAGTAAACAAACTTACATTAGGCACTAGCGAAGTGAAAAATGTTACTGAAATGGTGCCGCCGTATGGTAAACAGGACTTTACATTACCTGCTAACGCCAATGGACAAAAAGTTTCTTTCCGTGTATTAAATGATATGGGTGGAATTATGTCTGAAGAGAGTAAGACTTTGAGTGACTAACGCAAGGTGCAAGGATGTTCCTTTACCCTCAGCCTTCAATAAAAAAATAGTTATGAAAGCAACCTTAAACTTTAAAAAAATTAAGCCAAGAAAGTCGAATACGATTGCTATTGCTCTGCAGATGGCATTTTTTGGCATGGGAAATGCTTTCGCAGCTGAATATTTCAATCCTGAATTGTTATCGTTGCCAAGCGAGAGAAGCAAATCAGCTAAAATAGCTGATTTAAGTCATTTCGAAGCGGGTGGTCAGGCTCCTGGTGAGTATAAGGTTGCGCTTTATTTAAATAATCAGTTGGTAGATGAAAGAGAGATTAACTTCCAGAGCGATGATGACATAACATTACTGCCCCAGTTAACAAGAGATCAGTATGAACAACTGGGAGTGCGTGTTGGTGCGATTGAAGGGCTTAAAGATCTGCCTGGGGAAGCAGTTATTAGTAACTTGAAGGAATATATTCCTTCGGCATCGGCAGATTTTCGTTTTAATGAAATGCGTCTCGAACTGAGCATTCCACAAATGTTAGTTAAGCAACGCGTGAAGGGTTATGTCGATCCTGCCAGTTGGAATCAGGGATTAACAGCCGCGCTGCTCAATTACAGCGTGACAGGAAATCAAACCCGTTCGTTGAGCAATCGTAGTCAGGGAACTAATAATGCGCTGTACGCTAACCTGCGCGGTGGCTTGAATCTCGGACCATGGCGCTTACGCAGTTATGGCACTTATCAACAGCGCAGTGATTCACGTCAGGGCGGCAGCTCTAGCTTTGATGTCATCAGCACTTACCTGCAACGCGACATCCATGCCATCAAAGGCCAGCTCACCCTCGGCGATAGCGCCACGCCGGCTGATGTGTTCGACAGCGTGCAGTTCCAGGGCGGCCAGTTGGTCTCTGATGACAGCATGCTGCCAGACAGCCTGCGCGGCTTTGCACCGGTAATTCGTGGCGTATCCGAAACGGGCGCAGAAGTGACGATTCGCCAGAACGGCAGCGTGATTTATCAATCTTATGTGCCGCCAGGCCCGTTTGAGATCAACGATCTCTATCCCGCTTCACTGAGCGGCGACCTTGTTGTCACCGTTAAAGAGAACGACGGCAGCGAACGTACTTTCTCACAGCCTTACTCTTCCATCGCCATCATGCAGCGTGAAGGTCAGCTGAAATACGCTATGACCATCGGCAAACTGCGTAACAGCGGCGGAGCGATCTCGACGGGCGAGGCGAAATTTGTCCAGGGTACGCTGATTTACGGCTTGCCGAATGCCAATACTGTGTACGGCGGCATGCAGCTGGCGAAAGAGTATCTCTCAGCCAGCGCTGGTATCGGATTGGGTATTGGTCGCCTAGGCGCCATTTCTGCGGATATTACCCAATCCAGTACCACGCTGCCAAACGGTGAAAAAAATCAGGGACAATCTTATCGTCTGCGCTACTCGCGCAGTATCGTCGAAACCGGTACGTCGGTGTCGCTGGCAGCCTATCGATACTCCACCGAAGGTTATTACACCTTGCAGGATGCGATGACCAATCCGGCGGATGCCATGAACGGTGCGTTGAACCGCAATTACCGTCCGCGCGGTGAATTCCAGATAATGCTGAACCAGTCGCTGGGTGATGCCGGTTCGATGTATGTCTCGGGTTCACAACGTGATTACTGGAACAAACCGGGCAATCTGCGCACCTACACGCTTGGCTACAACACCAATGTGTTTGGCGTCAGCTACGGCCTCAATCTCAGCCAGTCGCAGGATAGCGACAGTGGCAAAGAAGATCGTCGTCTGGCGCTAACCGCATCGGTGCCGTTAAGCCGCTGGCTGGCAGGCGATTCCCGCAACTCGATGCAGCTGAACTACGGCATGGCGCATGCCAAAGGGCAGGGCACCACGCATCAAGCCGGTCTGAGCGGTACCGCGCTGGATAACCAGCTCAACTACAACGTCAGCCAGACGCTGGGTGATGACAATAACACCAGCAATCTCTCCGCATCCTATCGCGGCAACAGCGGCACGGTGTCAGCGGGCTATAACCGCAGCCAGTCACAGGAGCAGATTAACTACGGCCTGCGCGGCGGCATCGTCGCCCATCCGTATGGCGTCACCTTATCGCAGGAGATGAGCGACACCGTGGCGCTGGTGCGTGCGCCGGGCGCGGCCAATATAAAAGTTAACAACCAAACCGGGCTGTCCACCGACTGGCGCGGTTATGCGGTGATGCCGTATATGACGCCGTATCGTCGTACCGACATCTCGCTGGATCCGCAAGGCTTGGGCACCAATGTCGCGTTGGATCAAACCAGCACCTCCGTCACGCCAACCCGCGGTGCGGTGGTATTAGCCGACTTCAAAACCCAGCGCGGTCATCAGGTGATGATGACCTTGCGTAAAGCCAACGGCGACTACGTGCCATTCGGTGCCACCGCCAAACTGCTGCTGAACGAAGGCGAGCAGAACAATGGCAGCATCGTCGGTGATGAAGGATTGCTCTATATCTCCGGCATGCCAGATAGCGGCTCGCTCGAAGTGCAGTGGGGGCGCGGCGCGGATGCATTGTGCAAAGTGAACTTTAACCTAAAATCCGCCAGTGAAAATCAGATGGACGGCGTACCGCTTCAGGTGCAGAGCGTCTGCCAAAACAGTGAGGATGTTTAAAATGAGTAAAGTGCTTGGCAGACAACTGCTGTTAAGCAGCGCGATTGCCGCGTTGTTGGGCAGCAATGCCGCATGGGCGCAAAATCTGGCACTGTCGGATTTACCGAAGGGCTGCAGTTACACCCGCAGCGAACAGCAACCGCTCAACGGCCTGGTAAAAATTCCTGCCGCTACACCGCTGTTTGCCGCCATCGGCGATGCGCCACATACGCTGCTGGAGATTGGGGTGCAGTGTGATGGCCCAATTAGCGCACCGGTATCGCTGGGTTTGAAAGAAAGCGGCGCACTGGACTGGATCGGTCCGGGCCGCGATGTGCTGGCAACCAATGTGAATGGCATCGGCGTTCGATTGTTCGCGGATGCTAATAGCGAAGGCGGTAAGTGTATCGGCAGTGGCGCGATTGCCGCGGGGCAATCCGCCAGCTGTTCAATCAGCCGTGAAGGCGAAGGTACACGCCGCGTCGGTTTCAGACTGAAGGCGCAGCTGGTGAAAATCAGTAATAACACGCCGATTCAGTCGCAGCGTACGCTGCAATTAACCCACGGCGGTGCGCTGCTGCTGGAATCAAATGGTGCGACGCAACAGCAAGTGGATGTGCTGAACAGCGGCCTGCTGGCACCGAGCATCGCCACCGAAGCCAGCTGCACGCTGGTCACTGAACAAAATAGTACAGTGAATTTTGGCACCATTTATCGACCCAAATCGGGCACTCAGGAAGCAACGCTCGGCCAGGTACAGGTGACGCCGATTGAAGTTTCCTGCTCGCCGCTACGTGATGACGCCGCCAATAACTACAACGTGGCGATTACTTTTCAGGCCGGCCAATTACTGAATAATGACGACACCGCATTAGCCACGTCGATTGAAGATATGGCGATCCGTTTTTCAACTAAAGCGGAAGGCGGCGACTGGCAGAAATTTGGTGAGAAATTATCGATGCCTTACGATGCAGCCAAAAGTGGCGACAGGAGCCACTTCGCGCAAAACTGGTATTGGTTCCTGCGTTATTTACCTGGCGCGAATCATCAGAAAACAAGCTATTTTGATGCTGTTGCAACCTATACAATTACAATCCAATAATATTGATACTTTATAACTATGATAGAAAAAAATATAATTATTCTTGATGACCATCCCATTTTTTTAGAAGGATTGAAGAGACTCATTAATAATGAACCTGAATTTATAGTTTCTGACTGCTGTAAAAATAGTAGGGAACTATTTTTTTCTCTGAGTCTGGCACCCGCCAATATTGCTTTAATTGACTGTTCACTTCCGAAAGGAGAATTGAATTTAAAGTCGTTAGTTGAACAGCTATCATTCCACTACCCCAATATGAATATTGTCACTATGGGTGATTGTCATCAACAGCAGCAAATTAGTACGATGTTGAAGCCACAGATTAAATCTTATTTTTGTAAATCATTGTCGCCAGAAAATTGGATTACGGGATTGCGCCATATTTCATGTCATCATTGCAAATCTGGACAGATGATACTTGATGATAATGTGGACGTGGAGATTTTAAGCATGCAGCGTCTTTCAGCAAAAGAGAAAGTTGTGATTGAATACCTTCACGCTGGGCTAACGGTATCACAAACTGCATTACGGCTGTCACGTAGTGTCAAAACTATTAGCTCACAGAAGCGTGCGGCCATGCGTAAGCTAGGGCTCAATCGTGATAGCGAAATTTTCCGTCTAAATATGAATAAACTTTAATCTATTACAGAACGTTCAATCCAGATGCTGTCACGCTTGATTATTGTTATTATTACAATTTCCACGCCGGGATTGATGAGATTTGTATATATTCTACTAACTTCAGTTATACTGACTAAATCAGGGAAAATAAAAAAAACTTTTGTATCTGCACTCATCAAACAAACGCGGAAATTACCTGTTAAGTTTTATAAAAACAATATGGGGTGAGGCACTAAAATGACCAGTCACGCTCGATTTACTTTAGCGACAGACAATCAAATATATTTTTTTTGTTCTGAATCGCCACGGATAATCTAGACACTTCTGAGCCGTTGTTAATAATTGTTTTCATATTCTGTCGGTGACATCTGATCGCTAGAACCATGCCGACGCTTACTGTTATATAACATTCCGATGTAATTAAAAATATCGCTGCGAGCTTCTTCCCGCGTTCCTAAACCTTTTCTTTATCTGCTCGCGTTTTAATAACTGAAAAAAGCTTTCTGCAACCGCATTATCGTGGCAGTTACCGCGACGGCTTATGCTGCCCTCCAGGCTATGTGATTTCAGGAACGACTGGGCTCATGGCTTGTATATTGACTGCCCTGATCCGAGTGAACCAGCACCTAGTTGCGATTGAGACGGAACTGAAATAAAATCTCACGACAATATACATCCTGATGTGGTTTTGTCAGTCACAGCAGATGCTTGCTCCCTATTTTTGGTAACAAACGTAGCATTTTTTTCATTAAAAACTGTGTGTAGATTTACACTAACATCCAGTTCTATTTTTAACCGCAAGCATTGCAAATGACGTTGAAACTTTCAGTAGCTTAGAAATATGAAACTTACCATTGTTACTAGCAGCCACAATATAATTTCTAAAAAAAGAAGGCCCCATGTTTAAATCTCTTAACAGACAGAGCTCTGTTCAAATGTCTTCACCGCATGCATCCTCGATAAATACAGGCGAGCCAAATGCCTCATATAGCAAAAGCGAACGTAATGACTGGACTAATAATCCGACTAAGCACTACATTGTACAAATCGGGGAATACGGCGGAGCAAATCCCAAATTTTTTGATATGTATGCGAGGAGCACCATAAGAAAAAGAAAGCTTCCTCAGGAAAATTTATTTGGGGAAATGGTCAGAAACTATGAGAGTACAATTTTCAATTCGCCTGAAAAAAATTCTTTGATGCACCTTAATTCCCTGTCACGTTTAGATGTGGTAATTCATGGATATAGAAACTTTCCTATTGATGTAAGGGTGGTCAACAGAATAAATGATGAAGGAAAAAATGTTAAGGCTCGAAAGGGAACTCTAATTCCGGCAAGTGTTATGGCGGAAAAACTGGTAGCGATGGGATTAAGACAAGTTGGTGTATTAAGGCTGGATTCCTGTAACGTTGGGACAGGAGAATATCTTTATGAACTTCGCTATGCATTAAGAGCGTTAGGGGTTAACGTAGGCTATCTCGCTGCACCTAATGGCTATTTAGGGGTCTACCATCACCCTCTTACAACTTTAAGGCCGGTTTATCACTGGAAGTTCTGGGATAAACACTGGACGGTCATCAAGGGTAATCTTAGCGTTGAATTTTTTGGAACGCGTTACACGTCATTATTTTGCTCCTAACGATTCCGCTTTACCCTAAGGGACAATATGATCGACTTGTAGTGGTCTAATAGATTCGGACACGTTCAGAGGTTATAACTCCACTAACCAGAGAGGTGACCTTATGAGTGGAAGAACGTTTACACCTGAGTTTAAGCGTGAATGCGCTGAACTCGTGCTCGACCATGGCTATTCCGTTCCAGAGGCCTGCGAGACTACCGATGTGGGGCCAACGGCAATGCGTCGCTGGGTTAAGCAATTACGAGTGGAACATTGCGGCGGTATCTCGGCACCCGGCATGAGCATTGCGCCTTCAGCCACACCGCTGACACCCTATCAGCAGCGGATCCGTAAGTTTGAAGAACGTATTCTCCGCCTTGAACGGGATAAAGACATATTAAAAAAAGCTACGGCCTTAATGATGTCGGACTCCACAAAACTCTGACGTTGATCGCCACATTAAGCGGGCCGTACAGCATCAAAGAACTCTGCGCGGTGCTGGGTGTGCACCGCAGCCAGTTTTAGAGCCGGAAGGGAAATTGCTGGGATAACGCGGTGACAGAACGCCTATTTCGTAGCCTGAAAACGGAGTGGCTGCTGCGCAAAGGCTATGAGGATGAAGAAGAGGCCAGTCGAGATGTTTCATTCTATCTGAGCGGTTATTACAACAGAATCCGACCGCACAAACATAACCGCGGGCAACAGCCCGCTATAAAAGAAAGGCAAACGCGAAAAGAACCTCTGCCGGTGTCCTAAATGACTGGACCACTACAACTTAAGGAGTTTCGGCTGAGGAACGTCTCGCCCCAATGGGCCGAGCGCTATATCTTCGCGGTTCCGATGATTTGCATTATCTGAGCTCCGCCTTATACATGTGCCCCATTTATATTCCCCGCCCAGCGTAAATCCTGTTCACCATCGATGGCGTCTGAAACCGCCACCTTGAAAATCATGGCGACAGCGTCAGCTAGTGGACGAAACAATCCGTTGAACACAACACATGCTCACCTGTTGCACCTGCACCCTGGGAGTTCGTCGCTACTGCTGCTCCTCCGAGAATGCACCATTACGTTTTTTTCTGCAGAGCTACAAGTTAAAGGCCTACAGTATCCACGGCATGAAATCTATGGAGCAGAGAATTGCTGATCTGTTATGGTTCTATAATTAGACCAGAAACGTATCGCTGATTTGACTGGGAAACCAGATTAACGTTAGAGTGAAAAGAAAAACACACCCGGGAATACCCCTGAGTTAAAGCCCCGCAAATCAGCAAAAAAATAATCACTGAGACGTAAACCTCCAGAAGCCCTGCAAGGCTTATTTTTTACCTACCGATTACTCGGATTGAACATAACAACCGTTCCAGGCACCGGCTCAGACGCCCTCAGAGCGAACCCGCCCTCTTCCCGTAAAAACGCGCAGAACGCCGCAGATAACTTCTTCCCGGATGAATAAACATACACGCCGGTGCATGCTTTCAGAATTGAGCGCCGGCAGAGCGCGTAATCGATGTTTTCAGTAAAAAGAGCGAGACGGTAAACAAGAAAGTCATCAGCGCTTTTTATCACGAGAGTATGCAAAGGCGCTAAGTGTAGGGGCTCGCAATCGAAATCCCTCCGACTCGCAATCAGCGCAAATTTCGGCCCACATTAACTGCAAACGAAAAACGCCACCGGCTCACATTAAGTGACAATGGGCTCGCATTTATCCTGCCCGGCTCGCAATCCAGTCCGACCGGCTCACAATAACTGAAAATCAACGTTGTTTATCATTAATCATCTTTGTGAAAATTTCATATGCATTTACAAAGATGATTAAATAAATTCAATTAATAAAGATACAATTTAACAAAGTTTATATCATCCACCAAAATTGAAACGATAATAGCTCCCAAATTTAACCCCTACCAATCGCGGAACTCTTATTTCAACTCGAAATAGATAACGAACGAGATCATTTTTTTCCTTGTCTGTTCTGGCTCTCAATAAAATAGATCGATCACCTTCAGATAACAATCTGGCCGCAGCTATAATTGATAGGGCTAGTGCTGGAATAGATTTCCCACCGTAAAAGCAAATTGATTTCCTGGTATATTCTCTTGTGCTTAATATTTTTTTTGCTTCTTCACTAATGCCAGAAATTCTACAATCAGGAATGTCCATTTCAAGTTGATCAAATAAATATAATGACATGGCGTTAAATGCTTGATTTGTTAATGGGATTTTATATATATTTTTTCCAAATCGACTTCCTTTACCACCTATTGGAATCTTTTGTGGTGGAATACCTATTTCCAACGAGAAAAATACATTATCATCATTAGCAAGCCCGGCTATATCATCACCTGTAGTGTTATCTGTATTGAATTTTATTCCTTTTTCTATTAGTTTTCTTCTTGAAAACAATACCAAGTCATTATTTCTATTTACAACCTCCTGACTGTTAGTTGCGTGGGACACATAGAAGCTTGACGTTAAAAATTCACTGAAAAATAATTTCTCATCATGATTTAACCCTCCAATTGAACGTAATAGAGCCATGTAGTTTTTATTTGAAAAATCTTTGAAGTCACTAATTCCAGTGCCAAATCTAAGATTTGGTATTAATACTGAAAAATATTCAAGAATAGGGGTGTTAGTGATAAAGTTGTCAAACCAAAGAGAACCTCTTTGTACCATTTCGGTATTTATTCTCTCAGCCCTCCGTTCTCTGAAGCGGTCAATAACTAATTTTCCTATTTTACGCTCTTGCTTAGTTAACATGTGATTCCTCCTTTTTAAAACACTAAAAAAATCACATTTTATATGAAACTTGTAATGTTATCTATACAGGGGAACTTGCTTAATTTGATTCATTGTCAGAAAGCTAACTTATTCTAACAATGTACTATATGGGTAGACCCAAAGCAGGCAACCCGGTGAGACAGCTTTTCTGTCTCATTTGGGTTGTTTTTGTCTTGTCCCGGTGCTACGTTTTAATCATCTAGAATCTAACGAGACACTTTCAGCAAAATGGCACTTTACGGCTATGCCCGCGTTTCAACAAGCGATCAGGATCTTACCCTTCAGACACAAATTCTCCGCGCTGCGGGCTGTGAAATCATTCGCTCAGAAAAAGCCAGTGGAAGCAGCCGGACCGGAAGGAATGAGTTACAGCTGTTGCTGGAGTTCCTGCGTCCCGGTGATACGCTGATGGTGACCCGGGTGGATCGTCTGGCCCGCAGCATTAAGGATCTGCAGGATATCGTGTTTGCCCTGAAGCAGCAGGGCATAGCGCTCAGAGCAACAGAACAGCCTGTGGACACGCGCTCGGCAGCAGGCAAAGCCTTCCTCGATATGCTGGGCGTTTTCGCTGAGTTTGAAACCAATCTTCGTCGGGAGCGGCAGATGGAAGGGATAGCCGCGGCGAAAGCACGGGGAGTATATCGCGGCAGGAAACCTTCAATAGATCCGGCTGAGGTCTGGCGCCTGTACACCACGGAGAAAATGGGAGCCACGGCAATAGCCCGCCAGCTCGGGATCGGGAGGGCGTCAGTTTACCGGGCGCTGGAAAATTATGAGCAGCCGGCGTAGCTATATCCCGACTGATTCCCTTTTGCAGCTGCGGCAACGGCTCGATCGTCTGCCACCAAAAAGTCCCGAACGCGCCACTCAGATTTCCGCCACCGCTCAGCTGTATGTTATCTCAGTTACAACGGTCTATCGTGCTCTTCGCCTGGTGCTGAGACCACGGACAGCTCACCGCAGTGATCATGGACGTCCCCGCATACTGCCTCCGTCAGATCTGGAGCATTACTGTGAGCTGATTGCCGCGCTGAAACTGCGAACCACGAATAAATCCGGCCGCCATCTGTCAACCGGGCGGGCAATACAGTTGCTGGAAGAGCACGGTGTGGAGACGGTTCAGGGACTGATCAAAAGCCCCAGAGGATTACTTCGAAAACAGACCGTCAATCGCTGGCTTTCCCGCTGGCGTCTCGACCAGCCCCGCCTGTTACGGGAGCCTCCTGCGGTAAGATTTCAGGCTGAAAACAGTAATGACTGCTGGCAGGTCGATATGTCGCCCTCCGATCTCAAGCATATTGAGCGGCCTGACTGGGTGGATCCCACCCGTGGCGAACCCACGCTGATGCTGTTCAGCGTGGTGGATGACCGGAGCGGTGTTATTTACCAGGAATACCGGTGTGTGTATGGCGAAGATGCGGAGTCAGCGCTGCGTTTTCTCTTCAGCGCCATGGCACCAAAAGCCAGAGCTGATTTTCCTTTTCAGGGGCGCCCGAAAATGCTGTATCTCGATAACGGTCCTGTGGCTAAAAGCCACGTATTCCAGAATGTGATGCAGTCCCTGAAGGTTGACTGGCTGACGCACACACCCGCAGGTAAGGATGGCATCCGGACGACGGCCCGGTCCAAAGGTAAAGTCGAGCGTCCGTTCAGGACCGTCAAGGAGGCGCATGAAACCCTGTACCATTTCCATAAACCGGAGACGGAACTGCAGGCCAACGAATGGCTCTGGAACTATCTGAGCCGTTATAACGCGCAGCGTCACCGCAGCGAGAAACACTCCCGGCTGGAGGACTGGCTGGCAAATATCCCCCAGGACGGCATGAGAGATATGTGCACCTGGGAACAATACTGCCGGTTCGCCCGGGAGCCGGAATCCCGCAGGGTGGGTGTTGATGCGCGGGTAACTATCGATGGCACTGCATGGGAAGTTGAACCGGATATGGCAGGTGAAACCGTCATTCTGCTGTGGGGGCTGTTTGACGAAGAGATGTAAGTGGAGTTCATCGGTGAAACATGGGGGCCTTATTATCCGGTGTCGGGGCCTGTGCCGCTACATCGTTACCGGACGTTCAGACGTGGTAAGGCGGCTGAGCGCGCCGATCGCATCCATGCACTGGCCCGACAGCTGAATATCCCCATCAGCGCGTTCTCCGGCAGCGATCTCCGCGTGGTCAGTGATGACAATCAGCAGCGCATTGATGAACTGCCGCACCAACCCTTTGATACCCGAAAATTTGAATACCACTTTCCCTCCATTATTGCGGCAAAACTGGCTATTGCAGACGATCTGGCCACTCCACTGGCCAGAATGTCGGATGAAAACCGGGCGTTCATCGACAGTATTCTGACTGAGACGCTAAACCGCAATGAAGTACTCGCCCGCATCAGAGACTATTTTCGTAACAGACAATCAGGAGAAGACCATGCGGGTTGAAGTGATGGAGCATTATGGACTGACCCAGTCGTTTGAACAGGCTGGTTATTATGAAACTGCTCACCATAAGTAGTTGATGAAAGACATTAAAGGGGCAATACGCGAAGGACGACTGATAGCCGTCTGTGGCGTGGTCGGAAGTGGCAAAACGGTTACCCTGAGACGTCTGCAGCAGCAACTGATGGATGAAAACAAAATTATTGTCGCCCGCTCACTGTCGGTGGACAAACAAAGCGTTCGTCTCGCCACGCTGATTAACGCCCTGTTTTATGACCTGGCGCAGGATAAACAGGTACAGATCCCCAAGCAAGGCGAGCGCCGCGAGCGGGAATTACAGGAACTGGTCAAAAAAGGTAAGCGCCCGGTTGCTCTGTTTGTTGATGAGGCGCATGACCTGAACGGTAATACGCTGACGGGTCTCAAACGGCTGATGGAAGTGGTTGAAGACGGCGGTGGCCGGTTATCTGTAGTACTGGCCGGTCATCCAAAGCTGCGTAATGACCTGCGGCGCCCGACGATGGAGGAAATTGGCTATCGTACCGATATTTTTACGCTAGACGGGATCACCGGCAGCCAGCGCGAATACATCCAGTGGTTGCTGAAGACCAGTACCGGTAAGGGTAAGCCGGAAGATATTCTGACGACCGAAGCTGTTGACCTGCTGGCGATTAAACTGCGTACCCCGCTGCAGGTCCAGTTGCACCTGACGCTGGCGATGGAAGCAGGATACCAGACAGGCGAAAAACCGATTACCGCCGCCCTGGTTGAATCCGTGCTGTCACGTCAGCTGGATGACCTGGAGCCGACGCTCACGCGGCATGGGTACCGGCTGAAGGACATGGTGGAGCAGTTTGACGCAAAACCTGCTGAAATCAGAGCGTTATTTAACAATCAACTGGATCCGGGCCGCACAGCTGAACTACGCGACAGAATACTGGCGGTAGGTTTGCCGATATGACGATGTTGATTTGCAGTTAATGTGGGCCGAAACTGGCGCTGATTGCGAGTCGGAGGGATTTCGATTGCGAGCCGTTACAGCTAAGAACTGCACCAGCGAGAACGCCGGTGAGTCCAAAAATACGACCATCACGCCAAAACCAAACTCCGGCGGCATATCGCCGTTGTCCGTGCTCCGGCTGAACTCCGCGCTTATTACACACAGGCCCGCTCCGCAGGCAAATATTGCGCAGTATAAAATCAAGTATCCCTTTTTCATATTGAACCACCACACAGGTTAATCCGGCAGGACGGCTAGCCAGGCTGGCTAAATCGCTTTTAAGCACACGCTATCGGTGGGTAAATGTATGCCTTACGCCGCCGAGCTCTCTTCTATATTTTGTGAGAAATGTTTGCATAAATCCTGTTTAACCATAGCTGTTAGGTATTAACGGTGATGTTCGTCGGAGAATCGCTTCTTCATAGGGATGCCCCCATGTGACTTATGAAGACATTACGAACATCAAGGCGTGTCAATCAACGGGGAGCAGGTCAGTGTAAGAAAGCATAATTAGTAAAAACATCCGAAGATTGTAAGTTATCACACAGTTATAAAAGACTTCATCTTATTTATTTCATAAAGACAGAAAAAAATATGATGTTGGATTAAAGATTCTAATAGATAATTTTACAACAATCTCTATGAGAATGGATGATTTATAGTATGGAAACCAATGAGAAAAATAGGTAACATTTTTTCATTCAATAGAAAAAGAATTATCACAATAAGTGCGCGTTGTAAGATGAATTGCGGGGCCTATAGTAGTAAATGGCTAAGGGCCAGCATGAATTATTTAACATATGTAAGCATAGCTTATAAATTTAATCAGTCATATTATTGATCGGTTGTCCACTTCTAAAAAAATGAGAATGGGGTGATTTTCTCCAAGAGAGAAAGTTTTGTTCATTATTCAAATCAATGCTAGATAATTTTTTTTGTAAAAATAAACAAATGGTAGGTTTTCCATCCATAGATTCAAGTATCTGTGCACAATAAATTCGCTGTGAACACCCAGTAAAACCTAATTCGAAGCGTATAACTCGCCGGCGTGTGGGGCCAATCACGAGACTAGCTCCAGCTCCTCCGCCAGAACCACCGAGCAAACTCATACTAGGTATATCCTTTATGGGAAGTTTCCATTCAAAGCCGTTACGTGCAATCCAATGTTTGACATCACGTTCATGAGCATTCCTAAGTGCGGTAGGAAATCCCTCAGTATTTCTAGCAAACGCATAACGATATTCTTTCCACCATGTTTTAAATGTTTGTGATTGTGGGTTCGTTTTGTATAAATCTTTATGGT
The DNA here is from genome assembly GCF_029866845.1 of Pantoea sp. SS70. Lineage (NCBI taxonomy): Bacteria > Pseudomonadati > Pseudomonadota > Gammaproteobacteria > Enterobacterales > Erwiniaceae > Pantoea > Pantoea sp. SS70. Next base: position 55,888 of record NZ_CP117201.1, read on the forward strand.
AGGGATTTGTTCCTACGTGAATCCACATATTTTTTATAACATCTAATTTATACCAATCTACCGTCTCTATCCACTGTAAATCAGGACAATCGATACCTTCCCCGGAAAATGTTCCCATAGAGCGCGGCTGAACTTTTAAACTTGCAACAAATTCAAAGATGTGCCCTATTTTTACTGAATCCTGTAATAACTTGATATTACCCAGTTCAAGCTTATTTATAGTCATTTTTGCTTTCATATTTATTCCTTTTTAAAAAATACTTTTTACATTGATTTAATATGGTAGTAATCATTACAAATCAGAGCCTTATACTGTTTTATAAGTGAGTATAGCAAGTTGACTTATCATTACATATAATGGCACTTTAATTTGTACTTGATCCGAAATTGATGCATGTACTGGCTTAAGATTAACCAAAAATAAATGCAACAAAAAACAACTTGTTTCGCGCAGACAAACCTCTATTCGGGACGTGTTATTGTCAACTAAATGGTAAGTTTGAAGTTGTTTTTTCGGTTGGTATAATAAATGCTCGACTCATATATTACCCCATGATATTTAGGTGGCAAGCTCTTATAATAAAATTATAATTAATTAGAGCAATAAGAGCACTCTCAATAAATGACCAAGGAGTTAACGCGATCAATTTATGCTAAACGGTAATTTTTTGTGTGGTTTTTTCTTTTTCCAATGCTTATATTATTGAGCAGTAAAACTTGAAGATTGCACATAACAAGAAATATAATTTCATCTACAAATAGAAAGCTAAATAAGTTAACAATATGGAAAATAGTTTAGATTCAAAATCGAGGTTCAGTCATAGTGAACGACATGAACTGCAATGCTATCTTAACAGCATGCAGCCGTCAGCTAAAGTACTGGTTATTGGATGTGGGAGGACGCCTCAAAACGCTTTAACCGCAACAAATATTCCTAACATGGCCTGTTCATTAGGACGTAATCATAAAGACCATTTCACAATAGATGTTAGTGAAAATGCTTCACCAGATTTAGTAATGGATTTTGTTGGCTGGAATGGGAGTGAACTAGGTGTGTTTGGTTTGGGCAAATTTGATGCTGTAGAATTTGAATACATTAGCCGCGGACCAAGACATCCCTTCAGACCTCTACACATTCAGCTCTGGTTACAGGGCGCAGATATGTTACTAAAACCTGGTGGACTTATTCAGTACTACTCTGGTGATGACAGACAGTTACAAGTGGTTGCTACCAACTTGGCAGCTAAAGGATACCGTTTAGACAAAGTAGAAATTCCTGCAAATAGTACAGCAGGAAATCTATATGGTCACAAATTTATACAAGCTAAGAAGCCCAATAGATGCTAAGCAGAGCATAAAATTTTTCCAATATGTGATGAATATTGATAACTACATCTATTTATTCATGATTTTTAAACCTCGTAAGATTTGACTGCGGCGGTGCCATTTTGAGAGTGGTCTTATATTGGTTAAGGTTTATTGATGTAATCTTATGGGGAATAAAGTTTCTATTAGCACTAGCCTTTTGATTTTAGACGGCTAATAATTCAGTGTTAATTAACAATTAGAGTTGAATCAGCTTATGATTTTATAGTCAACAATCATTAAAATAGTTTAAAGTTATCTGCCATCGAAACTTTTGAGGAAAAAGTGCATTTTTTTCCGTGACGTAACAAGGAATAGTGAAATTGTGTTAGAGGATGAGATATTCCTAAATCAGGAAATGGGTTTGCTTCTTTTGGCCGATAATCAATGTCCTGATTACGCTGCAATCCTTATCGACCGGCTGCTAAAATGAATTCAATCTTAAAATTAATTTTCTAAACTGTGCAGCTATTCTGCCAATGACTTTGCATAAATGCTTTACATTATCCTTTAATGTTTAAATGAGGCAGGTTATGATTTATAGATTATTACTGACATCATCTATAAAATGGATAACAATCATCATACCACACTTTATAATATCGACATACAAACCAGCACGCTTAATTATCTCGAGTCCTAAAAATTAAGATTTGATGCTTGACCTCCTATCTGGCGGCCGTTACAAATTTTTCATCATCAACTGTTACATAATTAACGCACTGTAAATAAGGAATATAAATGTCTACTAATACTCTTTTCCTACACATCAAAGGTTTTACCGGAGATAAACCCCCAACTGATATTAAACAGTGGATTCCTCTAGAGCACACATCCATGCAGGTTTATAGCTCAGCACGTATTGATGGTAGTAGTGGAAAAATCAGTAATAATGGTGCACCACATTTCCTCAACATCCCTATGGTAAAGCGTCTTGACGAACGTACTCCAGTCATGACTACCAAAGTGGCTGAAGCAAGTGAAGTTGAGGAGGTTGTTATCAAGGTGATGACCAAACTTGGCAGTGATGATAAAGAACTAGTGCGCTGGACTTTCACCAAATGCCTTTTTGTCGGACAAAGCATATCCGTCAATAATAACAACGCTATCCCACAAGAAGAGCTGACGATGGCTTTCGATATTGTAAACTATAAAGTATCCGTGCCGGTAGATGCCAAGACTAACAAAGAGAGTGAAATGTCGTGGAGCAACATCGAAAATAAAAAAGATTGATACCTTGACTTGATGGATTTTTATTAGGAAGCAGGTATCTATGTCCAAGTGCCATATGCATTTAATGAAATTCTAATCGATGCGAAGATAGATTAGATTATTCATTTAGTCCTGCTTACCTAACAATCACTAATAAACCTATTAGTAGAAGATATATAATGCATAACTTCATTTTAGTATTGGTGACATTTTATGAGTAATACACAGAATAAATTATCAAAGTCGCGCCCCCCCCGCGTGCAGATTAGTTATGACGTTGAGACTGGAGGTGCTCAAGAAAGTAAAGAGCTGCCTTTGGTTATAGGTGTTATTGGAAAATTCACTAATGATCATTCTCAACTCCGTGACCGCCAGTTTATTAAAGTTGATAAAGATAGTTTTAATGAAGTGATGACAGGAATGTCACCGAAAATACACTTGCTTGTTGATAGCGCATTACCTGATAAGGAAGGTAACCTTACGGTTGATTTGACCTTTAGATCGCTGGAAGATTTTACACCGGACAACATTGTCGCACAGGTTGAGCCGTTGAAGAAATTACTTGAATTACGAGAGCAATTGAGTGACTTGCGTAATCGTACTGCCAGTAATGACCGTTTGAAGGAACATTTGGTTGAATTGTTGAATCAACAGCCAAGTTATAATACCAGAAATAATGAGGGAGATGCGGAATGAGTGATTCCTCAGCCATTACCGTAACACCTGAAGCAGCAGGCAGTCTAGATTATCTTGATGCAATTATTGATAATACCAATGCCATTCGTAAAGAAAGTGATCGTCCTAAAGTTAAAAGTCAGCTAGACAGTTTCATGACACAAGTAGCAACCGGTGCCGTGGTTATTTCCAGCGACCTCGTTGGCTGTATTGAGCAACGTATTGCTGCAATCGACCTTCTTTTATCTGAACAGGTGAGTAATATTCTGCACGCGCCTGAATTTCAGAAAATTGAATCCTCATGGCGTGGTCTTCACAAATTAGTGCAGAGCAGCGTAACGGAAAATACCCACGTTCGCATGTTCAACTGCACAAAAAATGAACTCCTCAAGGACTTTAAGTCTGCCTCTGACTTCGATCAGTCCGTACTCTTCAAAGCCATTTATGAGAGCGAGTACGGCACGTTTGGAGGTCTGCCATATTCTGCATTTGTTGGTGATTTTGAATTTGATAACACTGCTGAAGACATTATGTTGCTGGAGCACATTTCCCATGTTGCCGCCGCAGCCCACGCACCTTTCCTTAGCGCCGCCAATCCCGGCATGTTCGCCATGAACAGCTTCGGCGAAATGCCACGTCCTCGTGACCTTAGCAAGCTTTTTGATACTTCGGATTATGCTCGCTGGAAATCTTTCCGCATGACCGATGATTCGCGTTATGTCGGTTTGACGTTGCCACGCGTTGTCGGCCGTCTGCCATATGGTGCGAAAACCATCAGCTGTGATAGTTTCAATTTTGAAGAAGCACATAATGAAAACGATGTAAATGAAAGCTATTTGTGGATAAACGCCGCTTATGAGCTGGCTGGCCGCATGGTTGACGCGTTCGAGAATTATGGCTGGTGTGCAGCCATTCGCGGTGTGGAAGGGGGCGGTTTAGTAAAATCATTGCCAGCACACAGTTACAATTCTGTGACTGGCGAAAACGTGATGCAGTGCCCAACTGAAGTAGCAATCTCAGACCGTCGTGAAAAAGAGCTAGCTGATCTTGGTTTTATTCCACTGGTCTATTGCAAAGGTACCGATTACGCCGCGTTCTTTGCCGTTCAGTCAGTGAACAAACCTCGTAAATACGACTCTGATCTGGCCAATGCAAATGCACGTTTGTCCAGCCAGCTTCAGTACATTATGACTACCTCACGCTTTGCACATTACCTGAAAGCTATTGTTCGCGACAAGGTTGGCAGCTTTATGTCGAAAGATGAGTGCCAGGTCTATCTGCAAAAGTGGATTGGGCAATATGTCACTGCATCTGATGATGTAGGAACAGCCACTAAGGCCAAAAAACCACTGCGGGAAGCGCGGGTTGATGTCTATGACGTCCCTGGGGCCCCAGGTAATTACCGTGCCGTAGCATACTTAAAACCTCATTTCCAACTTGAAGGGCTGACGCTTTCTCTACGACTTGTCGCAGAGCTTCCGGCATCAACAGGCGTTTAAATACTTTTACAGACTTTTATGTTATATAACTGCTTTAAAAGGTAATAGTTGGGAAGCGACTAGGCTATATTAAAAGGTCAATTTCATTAAGATTTTATGAATGCACTCATATATGCCTGTGCAAAACCAGAAACAATATAGTAACGCTATTCGGTGAATTTCAATGATTAATAATGTCGATAAACATACATCCAATTTGAATATCCAAGGGCCTGACGTGAATTTGTCAATTTATATAATGACCAATACATAAGCCTAAATGTGACATATAACACTTGCGTTTATAAGGCTGCGACATAAGTTTAACCTTATATTAAGAGTATGGATCATATTCCCTTTATCCATATAAAAATTTAGCGTTAATCTGCGCTTAAAGGATGCAGCGTGCTGCATCCTCTTTTCTGGTGAAAAAAATGATTTCATTATTACAGCGATTATCTGATGATCAACCAGAAGACCTAAATTCTGAGTGGGAAATAAAAAGTAACTGGATTATTGATGAAATCCGGATGCTTTTTGATTCTCGTCCACGCTTTCCCGGTGTAGCTGATATTCCTGACATCACTAAAACCGTAGTTAATTATGGCCTGGAAGAGGGGTTTGCTTCGGTCTCACAACCGGATACGCGCACGGAAATATTGCGCCAGCGTATTTTCCACGCGCTAGCGAGCTTTGAATCGAGACTATTTAACGTTGATGTTGCTATAAGTAATGTTCAATTGCCGCGCATGGAGTTTACGGTTAACGCTGAGTGGAATGACCAACTCCTCAGCTTTTCCTTAATCTGGGATGATGCAATGAGTACCTTCTATTTAAATGAGATGGCTTAATTTAATCATGATGAAGAAATTACTTTCTTATTATCAGAAAGAATTAACAACCTTGCATCAACATGGCAAGGCTTTCGCCCATCTTTTTCCCAAGGTGGCGCGCCGTCTTGGCTTTTCAGAAGGCCGCACTGAGGATCCGCATGTTGAGCGACTGATTGAATCCTTCGCTTTATTAACGGCACAAATTCACCAACGACTTGATGATGATATGCAGCAGGTGACGCAAGGGTTGATGCAAACTCTTGCGCCACAGCTATTACGTACTTTTCCATCAGCCTGCATCGTGCAATTCACACCTGATCGTAAAGCTAGCGGCATGACGGCAAAAAAAAGTCTGCCCGCCGAACTGATTTTGATGTCAAAGCCGATTGAGGGGCAGGTTTGCCGCTTCGCCACGCTCTATCCGCTCACGCTATGGCCCGCAACCTTGACGCAAGCTGATCTGGCGCTAGACAGTAAAGAGAGTTACTGGTGTCTGCATCTTCATTTCACCGTCTGGCCCGGCGCTACCGTGGCAGATAATCGCCTGCGCCTGCATTTACACGGCAGCGCCAGCAATGTGAATTTGTTCTATGCGCTGATCGCGTCAGAGTTGAAACAGCTTGAATTGATTCAGGGTGAGTCTCATACCGAACTGCCGTTGCGCCACATTGGCGAAGTGGGATTTTCCGATGATGAAGCGTTGTTTAACCGTGATGCACGGGTTGCCGCCACCCACAGTTTGCTGCACGACTATTTACTGTTTACGCCTAAATTTCACTTTATTGATTTGCCGCTGCCAGCCAATTTTGTCGCGGCCGCTGATACACCGTTTAGCATCCGTATGGTGTTTAACCGCTGTGCGATGACGCGCCAGCTGGATGGACGCGCCGGCGCACTTAAGCACGATTTCTTCCGTCTGAATTGCACACCGGCGGTGAATCTTTACTCACGCCGTGCGGAACCCATCAACATCAATGCCCACACTGCGGAATACCCGGTGATTGCCGATGTGCGTGAAAAACTCAAGGCGGAAATCTGGTCAATCGATCGGGTTAAAATTCAGCGTACCAGCGATAACCAAACTACATCGCTGAATGTCTATGCCTTACTGGGTTTGGACGAAGCCGGCATTGATGCGCAAAACGGTCTTTTCTGGCAACAACTGCAACGTGAAAGCGTCGGTGAAGGGCGATTAAGTCAGCAGTGTTTAATCGCTTTTGCTGACCGACGCGGTGACAGCTTACTGCCCGAAGGTGATGTGGCATTGCTTGAGGTGACATGCCATAACGGCTCACTGCCATCACGCATGTTAAATGGCGATCCTTCGGGAGATTTTGATGTGGATCTCCCGTTAGCAGGCATCACTATTAATGCGCTAACGCGCCCAACCGAACCGCATGCACCTCCGGGAAAGTCACCTTCCTGCTGGCAGCTGATTTCACAGCTAAGCCTTAATCATGTGCTGCTCAGCGGAAAGCAGGGTTGCCAGGTTCTAAAAGAGACGCTGTCGCTGTATGACTTCACCCATAACCGTGCGATGGAGCGTTTGGTGGAGATGATCACCTCGCTGGAAGTGCTGCCAGTCAATACACGTTTAGTGTCGGGCGATCCGCACTCGCTGGCGCGCGGGGTGGAGATCATTCTGACATTTACGCCCGAAGCGGAAGCCGAAAGCGAATATTTTCTTTTCTGCCGTTTTCTGGACCGTTTCTTAGGCCTGTATGCGCCGGTAAACAGTTTCTCTCGCTTGATTACGCAAATTGGCAATGACCAGTCCATGCGTCGCGTCTGGCCGATCCGTGCCGGGAGGCTGTCATGGATCTGAGTCGCTGCGGTAACCGTTTTAACTTTTATCAGCAGGTGCGCTTGTTATTGTCGGCGCTGGGGCGCCAGCAGGCTAAAGAGAAAGAGCAGTTGCTGGATGAAGCCATTCGCTTCGTTTCACCCATGTCGCTGGATGCACCCAAAGGTGAAGTCGGCGAGTTATCGAAAACGGCAGATGGTCGCTGGCAACTGGAAGTATGGACACAAGGATTAACCGGCGCACTCGGCGCATTGCCTGCGGTTTATACCGAATGGCTGGTTGAGCGCTATTACCGCTATGGCGATCGCGCCGGTAAAGCATTCCTCGATATGTTCACCCATCGCCTGCAGTGCTTGCGCTATCTCGCCTGGGAAAAATATCACTATTACGCGCGTGCTGAGCAGCGAGATGTGTTGCCGCTCAGCGAAGCCACGCAAAGCTTGTGCGGCGTATTGCATGAACCCTCATCGTTTACTGACGGGCGCTATGCCTCACTGGTTGCACCGGCAGTACGCTCAATGATCAATCTCGAAACCTTGTTGGGTCATGCTTTTGCCACGCCGATGCGCATCGTGCCGTTTCGTCGTCAATGGCAAAACATTGAAGCCGGTTGGGGTTGCCAATTGGGTCAAAGTGAACAGCCGCTGGGTAATGCGCCAATGTTAGGCAGCGTGCGCTGGGAACATCAAAATACCGCGCTCTTGCAAGTCGGCCCGATGAGCCAGGAGCAGGCACTCAACTTTTTCCCCGGTAAAGCGGTGCTGGCACGCCTGTGCCGGGTACTGCGCGATTACCTTGGTCCAGGCCTGGATTTTGATATTGAGCTGGAAATCGAGAACTCAGCAAATGATGCCGGTGAACTCGGTAAACATCATCTGGGCCGAGGTATCTGTCTCGGCAGTGATGTGAATCAGCCAATACGCAAGTTACGTATTTCAAAGGAGTTAACAGAATGTCGGTATTGATGAATCAGGGCCGCCGTTTCATTGGCTGGACGAGTGATTACGCATCGAAGTGGGTCCTGCTTTCCCTTCGTGGTGAAGAGCAGCTCTCTACGCCTTTCCGCTGGCTAGCGAGATTTACAACCGCCGACGGTGCCGATCCCGGCGATGCGCTGGGTAAAGAGGTGACCTGCCGAATTGGTGAAGAGAAAGAGCAGCGCCTGATCCACGGTGTGGTGACGCAACTTGAACAACAGCATGGTCAGGATGGCGCCGGTTATTTTGAGGCATTGATTGAACCACGTTTAGTCGCGACACGTAAGCGATCGGGTTTGCGGGTGTTCCAAAACATCACGGTGCCAGACCTGGTCGAGTCATTGCTGAAAGAGCATGAGATCACAGACGTAAAGCGCAGCCTGAGCGGTGAATATCCAGAGCAGGAATATTACATCCAGTACCGCGAAAGTGACTTCGATTTCATTCATCGCCTGCTGGAAGCCGCAGGAATTAGTTATTTCTTTGTGCATTCTGACAGTGCACATCAACTGGTAATGGCGGATCACGCCAACGCGTGGCCAGCATCGAGCGTGCCAGATTTACCGTTCCATCCGGTTAAAGGCACGCAACAAAATTTTGGTGTGTTGAGCTGGACGGTCAATCGTCGCCTCGCAACCATCAAGGCCAAAGATCTTAACGAGCATGGCTACAGTTCGGTTGCCTCCTTATCGCACCTTGATGCCAACGGTGAGAAGGAGAGCGACCGGCAAAAAGCCAGCGCCGAACTGCGTCAAGAACGAGTTGAACAGACGCACCATCACTATGTGGGTGAGATGAATGCCTTCTGGCTGAGTGCCGGCGAGCATTTTTCATTAACCGGCCACCCGTCGGCGAGTAATAAGTACGGCGTGCGCAAGGTGTTGCTGAGCGCCAGTAACAATCTGGAATCGGCTAACCATTATTCCTGCACCGTGGAGTGCTGGCCGCTGCAGCAACCGCAGCGCCCGGAATGTGTCACCGCGGTGCCGAGGATTGCCGGAATATTAACCGCAACCGTGGTGGGGCCGGACTCTGAAGAGATTCATACCGATGAACAGGGACGGGTCAAAATCCAGTTCAACTGGGATGAGGAAAACAAAAACGACGACAGCAGTTCCTGCTGGATTCGTGTGGCTCAGGCGTGGGCCGGCGGCAAGTTTGGCGCACTGTTTTTACCGCGTATCGGCAGTGAAGTGCTGGTCAGTTTCCTTCAAGGGCATCCGGATCATCCGGTTGTAACCGGGTCACTCTACAGCGATAAAAATCCACTACCCGTTTCGCTGCCGGAAGGCAAAACGCATAGCGGTTTTGTTTCTCGTAGCACCTTAGAGGGCGAAATCACGGAAGGGCATCGCATTATCTTCGATGACAAAAAAGATGAAGAGAAGCTGATCATCGATGCGCAAAAAGATCTGCTGCTTACCGTGCTTAATGATGCCACCACCACTGTAGATAACGACGTCAGCGTCACGATTGGCAAAAACCGCACCAGTGAGATAACTGAAGGCCACGATAAGCTGACCCTGAAAAAGGGCAATAGCGAGTTGATGCTTGAGGATGGTGACTGGATACAAACCCTGAAAAAAGGGGCGAGTCGCATTTTTCTAAAAGACGGTGATTTCGATCTCAGCATCAAAGGCAATCAGACCGTCAAGCTGGACGGTGGCGATCAAAAAAACACTATTTCAGGCGGTGGAAGCCAGTTGAAGGCGGACAAAGCCTGCGTGATTGAATCCACGGAGTCGATCACCTTTAAAGTCGGCGGCAATGAGATCGCCATCACCACCTCAGGTATCACCATTAAAGGTACGCAGATTGAGCTGAAAGGCCTGGCGGCGGTTAAGGTTGAAGGCGCGCAAGTAGAAGTGAAAGGCAGTGGCATGCTGACACTCGATGGCGGCCTGATCAAGATTGGATAACGGAGAACAACTATGAGCCAGCCCGCCGCAAGAGTAGGCGATATGCACGTCTGTCCGATGATGATTCCTGGACCGGTACCTGTCCCGCATGTCGGTGGACCGATCAGCGGTCCAGGCATCGCAAAAGTGCTGATTGGCGGAATGCCAGCCGCCACAGTGGGAGATATGGCGGTGTGCAGTGGACCACCGGACACCATCGCAAAAGGCAGCACCAAAGTATTAATTGGCGGAAAACCGGCTGCGCGTATGGGCGATCTCTGCGCGCATGGCGGCAGTATCGTCGCCGGTTGCCCTAAAGTGTTAATTGGATAGTGAAACAATGAGTACAAAAAAAAGTTATGACCTTGCCGCGTTACTCCAGCCGATCAGCCCCGAAGCGCCAGCAGGCAGCAATATTGAATATGAACCGATCTGTGAACGCATTCGCCAGGCCCGCATCAGCGATCCTGACTTTATGCCGGCGGATGAGTGGTCCAGCGCACCACGCAAAGCAGATTGGGTGTTGGTTGCCCGCCTCAGTGAAGAGGTATTGGTAAAGCACAGCAAAGATTTTCAGATTGCCTGCTGGCTGGTGGAAGCCTGGACACAGATCAATCAAATCGCCGGATTACGCGCCGGTCTCGATCTGTTAGGCGGCCTGGTGCGTGAAATGTGGCAGCAAAGCTGGCCTTTGCTGGAAGAAGAGGGAGCAGGTTATCGCCACGGTATGATCTCTCGCCTTGACCGTGACCTGGCACAAATTCTGTTGATGAAACCAGTGCTCGGTGATGTACAGAGCAGCCTGGTGTGGTGGCAAAGTGTACTGAGTTTCGAGCATCAGAGCGGTAAACCCAGTGATGAGGAACATGCAGAAGACTTCAGCATGGCGGCATTTATGCGCTGGGCGAGCCAGTTGAATTATGACCAGATTGCGGCGGTGATGGCGGACGTTGATCAGTGCCAGCATCTGATCACTCAGCTGGAACAGGACTACGCCGCGCTCAACCCAGAAGCTAAAGGATCGCTGTTTTACCAGAGCGCTGAACTGCTGTCCGATCTGCAGGATTTACTTACTCGCATTAGCCAACAAATCGACAATGATGCGCAGCAGGAAGAGCTGATGACGCTGAACGTGTTGGATTTTGGGGCGGTAAACCACACGCAAAAGCACAGTGATGAAAAGAAGGTGATGTCGCGCGATTTGGCGATTACCCAGATGCTGACGATTGCACACTATTTTCGTCAAACTGAACCGTCAAGCCCGGTGCCGATGTTAATGGAACGTGCAGCGCGCTGGGCCAATATGCCGTTGGCGGACTGGCTGGAGGAGATGGTAGGCGACGAACGTAGTCTGCAGGAGATCAACTTTGTCTTGCTTGGGCCAAAACGATGAGCAGAATGAGTCTTATCACTCTCGCCCTGATACTTTTCTTGCTGATGGGTTGCAGTAATAGCACTGATCAGCGCCAACAAGCGCTCGAAGCAGTAAAACCCGTATTTGCTGAGGGGGCTATTAACATTCAGCTCACGGCTGAGCCGTTGCTGAATGCGTATAAAGAGATCCCAAACAGCGTGACGCTGTTTGTTATTCAGGCCGAAAACAAAACGCAGCTGGAAAACGTATTAAATAACCCATCAGAAATACGTGCGTTATTTAATGGTGCAACCAGCAGCGATAATCGACTGAAGAGCGATCGTTATAACCTGATGCCGGGTCAGCAGCACACATTGCATATTGATCGTGCAATGAATATCAGGCAGGTCGCCGTGATAGCAGGTTATTATCCTTTCCCTGATGATAGGCATATTACCCGCTTTGATATTCCCGTTAAGGCGAGTAAGACAAATTGGTGGAGCAGCGAATGGCAGGCAACACTTACGCCATTAACTGTTTCGTTAACCTTAGGGAAAGATACTATTACCCGGATTGAAGGTGCTGAAAATCGCCATAAAACGATTCCGAAACAGCAGGGGGTTAATTAATATGCTACCGGAACAACAAGCAATCTATTGGTATTCTGGGCTCTATTTACAGCCACAGCATTTTCAGTCAGCCGACTTACATCAGCAATGGCTGCACAGTCGCCATTATACGCTGGCGCAGCCATGGAATTACGGTGTGGTTGATTATCAACTTAATAATGATGCGCTGATTGATTTTACTGCCGAAATACAACAGCTAAGAATTTTGATGTCCGATGGCCTTTATCTGGAATATCCAGGTAATTGTCAGATTGAAAAACGCAATTTCAGACAAGCATGGAAGCAACGCGATAAGCCTTTCACTCTGTGGCTGGCGCTGCGAAAGTTTGATCCGCAACGCCAAAACGTAAGCATGCCGCAGGACGACGACTCAGCCATTACGCGCTGGGTGAACTGCCGCGATGAGCATGTGATGAGGGATGTTTATCATCAGGGGCCGGAAACCTCGGTACCACACCTGAGCTACAACCTGCGCGTGATGTGGGATGAAGAGCGCGAAGAGGCGGTGGATTATCTCTGTTTCCCAATGGCCCGCTTCCGTTTCGATGGGCAATGTGTCGTGGTGGATCAGGATTTCACACCGGCATCTATTACGCTGAATGGATCCGCTGCGCTGCGCCAACGCATTGATCGACTCTATTACGAGTTGAGTAACCGTGCGCGCATGCTGGAAGAGTACAAACGATCAGAGCGCCTTGTGAATAACGAACAACAGTCTGAGTCGGTCATTCAACTGCTGGCGATGCGTTCACTGAATCGTGCTCTGCCGTTGCTAACCCACTATCGCAACACGCCAATTTTGCATCCATGGATGGTTTACGCACAGCTGAGCCAATTAATTGGTGAGCTTTCCTCATTTAATGATGATTGTAATTTTAATGGCGAATGGAGCCATGGCGATTATGCGTTATTGCCTTATGACCATGAAAATCTGGCGGCCTGTTTTGACAGCGCGCATCGTGTGTTAATGGCGTTATTAAATGGATTGGTACTCGAAGAAAACACCTATCTGACCTTACAGCGAGATGAGCATGAAGTTTACTGCGCGCGTTTCGATCGCCAGCCTTCAGCTCAGTCTGAAGCTATCTATCTGATGATTCGTTCCTCACATTGGAGTCGTGGCGACAAGCTGACCGACAGCGTACAAAACATGAAACTGGCGTCGCGTAACACTATGAAAGTGATTATTCAGCATGCGCTGCCGGGCGTACCGCTGCAGCTGTGCCAGCAGCCGCCGCGCGGTGTCCCAAACCGTGCTGATACCCGTTACTTGCTGATTGATCGTCACAGCGAACTCTGGCACCACATTGAACGCGATCAACATGTGGGCTATGTCTGGACGCAAGCGCCAGACGATCTGCAAGTTCAATTGCTTTATAGGGTGGCAACCTAATGCGTTTACTTGAATGTTACTTTCCGGTGGTACATTTCGCCTGCGGAATAGCCGCCTTGCAGAGTGAAAGCCTGAGCTTTGAGGATTTCCGTCAGCAGATTCTGCAACGCTTTGCTGATGCTGAACAGGCTTGTCAGTTGATCGCTGCAGCACCTGCCGATATTGAGGATGCTACGTTCGCAATGGCGGTATGGTTTGATGAAATGGTGTTGCGTTCGACGCTGCCTTTTAAACCGCAGTGGCGTACCGCACTACTTCAGACGCATTTCTTTAATACCGTCATTGGGGGGGAAGCCTTTTTCACGCGGCTGGATAATATCCCAGAAGAAAATACCGCTTTGCGTCGCGTATATCTTCACTGCCTATTAATGGGTTTTCACGGTAAATATCATCTGCAGGATAGCCATGAACTGATTAAGCGAATTAAAGACGAGCGTCAATCACTGCCTGACGGCTGGGAAAATTGGCCTAATCAACTATTCATTACTCCAATGAACCATTCCAGACTGCACGTGCAACATGGAGTAATTCGAGGATGGATGCGAGATAACCATGCTATGGTAATCGGCGTGGCAGTTAATTACCTGGTGCTGTCCGCACTGCTTATCTTTTACTGAGTTGACTATGTTTAAAAAATTACTCTGTATAGCAGGGTGGGCGCTACTGCTTTGCATATTGCTTTCAGTCTCTGTTGTCATAACAATATGGTTCGACGAAAGCCTGTGGCTGGCTATATTTTTATGGCTGTCGCTGATTGTTATTCTATTCTTCATGCGTCTGGTTTGGACCGGTATCGCCGCATTGTGGCAAAAACGTTATCTGAGCCGCATTTGGTCGCCATTAAAAAATACGCGTGCTGAGCAGGTTATCTATGAGCACTGGCGCCGTGGCGCTGAAATGATTAAACGTCTCGGCAAAAAGCGTGAGGCGATGTCGTGGTTTATTTTAACCGGGGAGCGTTGTGGTAAAACCACTTTATTGGCGAGCGCAAAATTACCGTTGATGTCGCATAAAATGGACATCGAAGCGGGTGTTCCTACGCGCACGCTGCGCTGGTGGTTTTTCAAAAACGTCAGCTTTATGGATACCGCCAGCGATTTCCTGGTGGAAAAGCCGGGCGTACAGGCCGCATGGAAAAAACTGGCACAGTGGTGTGGTCGCCTTAACGCGCCAACTGGCGTAGTGGTGTGCATCTCTTGCCATGATCTGCTGGAAAATAACCCGTTAGCGTTGCATCAGCAGGCGCGTAGAGTGCGTGGCTTGCTGGAACCGATGGCGAAGACATATCGCCGTAAATTGCCTGTTAGTATTGTGCTCACTGAGTGCGATCGACTGGCTGGCTTTACGCTATGGGCTAACCAGTTGTCTGCAGAGCAGCGCCAGCAGGCGTTGGGTCATGCATGGCAAACGGCGCCGGTGGTGGATCGTCAGGACCCACAGCTGCTTGATCCGTTATTCGAGGTGTTAAGCAACGGGCTCGCATTGAGCCGTATGAGCATGTTGAATGGTGCGCTACCGGATGCACAGGCCGGTGAGATACTGGCGCTGAACAACAACATCGCTGCGTTGCAAAAGTCGCTGCATCAATATGTTACTGAATTATGTGAAACCGATGCCTGGTTTGCCGGTACTCAGCTCACGGGTATTTGGCTAACGGCCAGCGTCGAGTCATCACAACAACACACCGAGCGCGACGGCATGTTTGTACAACAGCTGTTAACGCATGCTCTGCCAGTGAGCTGCCAGCGCCAACCGCTGGAAGCACTAAATCCCCGTCAGCGCTGGTGTCAGCAGTGTCGGAATCCAGCCCTGACCGCTTTGGTTACCGCTTTGCTGTTAGGCAGCGCCTGGCAAACCCGCACCTTAATGGTGCCTGCTGATGGCGGCGATATCGCCTCGCTCGTCCAGCGCCTGGAGCACAATGAAAAATGGAAAACCCAGCCGATACGTTATCTGCCTTTTTATCTCATTCTGCAGAATCGCCATGAAGAACTTGAGCGCGCGTTAGTTAATAGTAATCAGCATCATGTCAATGATATCAATCAGCAAATTAGTCTTTGGCGACATGAATTCTATCGAGTTGCTGCGCCACAAAAGCGCTTGATGATTTTGCAATTAGCCCAAACCATTAAGACCCGTCAAGCGATGCTGGATGGCGAGTCACTACAGGCACTGATCCACTATCCGGAACCGCCCGCTCAGCTGAGCTTGCTACCCGCTGACGCGCAGCATGGTGACATGGAAAAACGAGCGCTGACCCAAGCCATTCTGCGTTTTGGCAAGATTGATTCAGGCATTAAGCTGATGCAAAGCACCTTGCTTGAGTGGGTGAGCAGTGACGAGCAGTTTAACTGGCTGGTGGCGGATAACAGCGATATCCGAGGATTGCCGTTAACTCAGTTCTGGCGCGAGGCGAACAGCAACGCACAACTATCCGGCATTTGGCTGCGCGAAGGCGAGTCAGTGCTAAATCAACATGTCATGTTGATCCAGCAAGCCAGCGGAAAAAACGAAACGCTACCCGCTATCACTGCATTCTGGCAGCAATGGCCGCAGCTGAAACAGCAAGCCTGGATGGCGTTTATGATGGAGATGGCGCGCGAAAATGCACTACTTCCCGGTCAGAAAGCCAACACTACGCAGCTGTTAGCGCTGCTGAAGGGCGAAGATCCTAACAGCCTGTTTATGCGCCGTGCCATAGCCGAGCTGGCTGATATTAACCATGCACAAACCCAACCCTGGCTGGCGGAGTTGCGTCGCGTGCAGTCGCTTGAAGCAGTAACAGGTCCATTCCCTTTGCTGCGAACTGCTGCTAAAAAAGAGCGCGATCTGCGCGGCAGCCTGCGACATCAGCTGTTTGCCAGCGAATGGTCTGGCAAAGTGACTCAAACGGATCGCGCGAGCTGGCAGCAATGGCGTGATTCCATGGCTCAGGCAGTTAATCAGGCAGTAATGGATAAAGGTGTATCGCCGGCCTTGACTGAAGGATTGCTGGCTAAAGATAAAACCAGCCAGGCGACGCCGCTTTCATCGCTGCATTTAAGCTGGGCGCAGTTGCGTAAGCAGTTTGAGTTATCCGGCAATATTCCCGGTCACGGCGCGGTTTGGTCACTGTTAGAAAGCCAGATTAATATGCTGACGGCGCATGCGATGGCCAGCTCAGCGTGCTGGCTGGAAGATAACTGGCACACCAAGGTGTTACAGCCTTTGGCTAACCAGGCGGCGAATCGCGATACACAAAACCAGCAGGATAGAGCCTGGCGCTACATTTCTGACTTTTTCAAAAACAGCGCAGTGCACGTGCTGCACTCAACTCCTGCGGGTTTGCAGCCTCTGAGTTATCAAGGGCACAGCATGCCGCTTAGCCCCGAATTCCTCGAGGTCGTCAACCACGTGGTGGCGCCAGAGGATCTGCTGTTGCTGCCGCAACGTGATATCACCCGCATTCATGATGACATCAGCCGCGTAGAAGCCTCTATCACGCAACAGGAAGCGCAGCGCTCCAGGCTGGAAAAACAGATCACTCGCCTTGAAGTCGCCAGTTTGCCCGCTACGGTGCCCGGTGGGGCGCGCTTGATGCCGATTGGCACGCGTCTCGATCTACATTGCGCGCGCCAATCTCCGTATTTGGAAAGCAGCAATCTACTGGAAAAAGCGCTGTTCAGCGCATCACCAGGTCAGTGTAACGCCGTCACGTTAACCGTGAGCTTCCCCGGCGCGGAACTGAAATATCGTTACGAAGATGACAGCGCATGGAGTGATTTCATCAGTGATTTCACCGAAGGCGAACGTCTGTTCAGTCTCGATGAGTTTTCGTCCGACCATATTCAGGCGTTGCGTGATGTCGCCGTCGATAAGGTGTTGGTGCGTTTCCAGTTAAGCGGTGCGGAAAAGGTATTAGCCAGCTGGCATCAATGGCAAAACCTCACCGATGAAATTGCCCTGTTGCAGGAAGAGCGTGATGGCTTGCAGTCCGAGCAGTTTGCCTTGCAGCAGCCTGCGTACTTTCAGGGAAAGTTAACCTCTCTGCCTACCTCTGTCGCCATGTGTGTAAATTAAGGAATAATAATGAGCAGCTATCTTAAAAACATTGTCCAGTTGCTGGCACCTGACGCCCGTAAATCGCTGGATAACGCCATCGCTTTTGCAGTGGCCCGTACCCATCACGAAGTGGATGTAGAACATCTGCTATTGGCTTTAGTCTCCGACAACCCTGAGCTGGTACAGAATTTGTGCCTCGAAGCAGGCCTGCAAGGCGACCAACTGTTAGCCGCGTTACAGCAAACACTTGATCTGTTCCGCAGTGGCAATACTCGCGGGCCGGTGCTGTCGGCGTCGCTGATTAGCTTTATTGAAACCGCGTGGATCCATGCCAGCGTCGAGTGGCAAAACGCTGCCATCACCCGTGAAGCGTTGTTGGCAACCGTCATCAGCGATCAGCAAGGTCGTAAGCAACTCACCAAGGATGCGGTTCAACACGCGTTGGAGTGTGATGCTGAAACGGCTGAAAACTGCCTGAAAAATGCCGCCATTATTAAACTCAGCATCGACAAATCGCCGCGCACCACCCGTAACGATGAAAACGGAGCCTTAGCCAAGTTCACTCATAACCTGACCGAACTGGCGCGTAACGGCAAGCTCGATCCGGTACTGGGTCGCGAAGGCGAGATTCGTCAGATGATTGACGTGCTTCTGCGTCGTCGCCAAAACAATCCGGTGCTGACCGGTGAAGCGGGCGTGGGTAAAACCGCACTGGCGGAAGGTCTGGCGCAACGCATTGTGAACGGCAGCGTTCCGGAGGTACTGAAAAATATAGAGATTTTCACGCTTGATATGGGCTTGTTGCAGGCCGGTGCCAGCGTGAAAGGGGAATTTGAAAATCGCCTGCAAAGTTTATTGAAAGCCATCAAAACCTACCCACAACCGATCATTTTGTTCATCGATGAGGCGCATACGCTAATTGGTGCCGGCGGTACGGCTGGACAGAATGATGCGGCTAACCTGCTGAAGCCAGCGTTAGCACGAGGTGAGTTGCGGGTGATCGCCGCAACTACCTGGTCAGAATACAAAATGTATTTCGAAAAGGATGCTGCGCTTGCCCGCCGCTTCCAGGTGGTGAAAGTCGCTGAGCCTGATGCTGAAACCGCCACGGCAATGCTACGTGCCATGGCACCAATGATGGCGAAACACCATAACGTCACCATTCAGGAAAGTGCTTTGAATGCCGCCGTACAACTCTCCTCGCGCTATATCGCAGGTCGGCAGTTGCCGGATAAATCAGTGTCATTGCTGGATACCTCCTGCGCGCGTGTTGCCGTCTCGCTTTGTCATCCGCCGAGAGAGATTGAGGATTTGCGTGCACTACTGGGCAACGTTCGTAGTGAGCGTGACTGTCTGTTAAAAGAGGGTGGACATGGAACGCGTTTAGCGTGGTTGACCCAGCGTGAGGCGGGATTAGTTGCCAGCCTAAATGAACTGGAACCTTGCTGGCAGCAGCAACAAAATCTGGTTGAGCAAATTCGTCAGTGTGAAGACCTGACTGAGCGCATGACATTACGCAATGAACTCAACGCGCTGCATCAACAGCATGCGATGGTTTTTGATAGCGTCGACGATGTGTGTGTGGCCGATGTGGTTGCCGGTTGGACCGGTATTCCCCTAGGTCGTATGCTGGAAAAGACCGCTCAGCGCGCAAGCGACATAATCAATCGTTTACAGCAGCGTGTCACCGGTCAAGCGGACGCCATATCTGAGATTGCTCAGCAGGTGCAAATCGCTCAGGCCGGCATTAACGATCCGGAAAAACCAACCGGCGTCTTTATGCTGGCAGGACCTTCAGGTGTGGGTAAAACCGAAACGGCATTGGCGCTGGCAGAACTGAAATATGGCGGCGAGCGTGGGCTAATCACCATCAATATGTCTGAGTATCAGGAAGCGCACTCGGTATCGGGACTCAAAGGATCGCCGCCGGGCTACGTCGGTTACGGCAATGGTGGCGTATTGACCGAAGCGGTACGCCGTAATCCGTATAGCGTGGTGTTGCTGGATGAAGTAGAAAAAGCACATCCCGATGTAATGGAACTCTTCTATCAGGTATTTGACAAAGGCTGGATGGAAGATGCTGAAGGCCAGCATATCAACTTCCGTAACACGCTGATTATTCTGACCAGTAACCTTGCATCAGACAAGCTTGTAGCTGCTGCAGCACAGGCCGATATCACCATTGATGAGTTATGTAAGGTGATTCGTCCGGACTTTGATGACTTTTTCCGTCCGGCACTGATGGGGCGTATTCAGTTGATTCCGTATTTGCCGTTGAGCCAGGAAAGTCTGGAGCAAATCGTCGGCTTAAAGCTGGACAAACTGGCTAAGCGTATTTCCGCCACCCGTACTGATAATGCACTGAAATACCAGTCAAAAGTGGTCTCTCTAATCGTAAGGCATTGTCAGGTGGCGCAAAGTGGCGCGCGTGATATTGATGCGGTTATCAATCGTTTGGTGATGCCGATACTTGCCGATGCGCTGTTAGGTGAAGTCACAAGCCAGACCTTAATGCTCACCGTGCGTAAAGGTGAAATTGCCCTGTCGATGAAACAAGCACGGGAGGCCGGATGAGTACGTCGCCATCTTCACTGAGCGAAGTGAAATTTAATCCAGTTGTTCCCAAACACAGCAAAGCTTTTTTATTGCTCAGTAGTGAGATGGCGAAGCTGACACGTTCACCCCATACAACAATGAATTGGGCGGAACTGGATCGTTTGTGCCAGCGCGTGTTTCTGCAGCAGGGCTACGATCTAACCACCGGTGCATGGTTTTGCCTGATTCAGCTGCGCTTAGCGGGCTGGTCCGGGGCAGCAAAATCGCTGGAGTTGTTTGCTTCTGCACTAAGCTTTGGCGAGCGCCATGGACAAGACGTGGGGGATATTGAGTTGCCGCGCAGCATGCTGACATGGTTTATCGCCAATGCCCTGACGCCAATGTATACCCAAAGTCAATCCACAGAAGATGGGCAATCGATGTCTCGCGCGGAGTCGGCGCTGGATATCATCAGCCGTAAAGCGAAAAAGCTAAACGTGCGTGATGCCGATACGCTGAGTAATCTTTGCTATTTCCTCCAAGTGCGCGCTCGCACTTCGCACAACATCGTACTGAATGTTGATCATGAACAACAGATGCAGCTGGTGTGTAAAGCATCGCCAGCCATCGATTCTGCATCAACACCGCCACAGGAAGAAACCGCGCCTGCACCGATATTGGTTAAGGACGAGAAAATATGGCGCTGGCTGGCGATCGGAGCTTTTGCAGCAACAGTTGTGCTAAGCTTCGCTGCAAGTATTGTGTGGTTATATGCACGTTTGAATGAGGAACCCGCTGCCATATCGGCACTGAATGCATTGCATAAAGCTGAAACAAATTTTGAGCGCGCTATGCTGCAAACTGAGAAGCTGACAGAACATCAGATTGCGGAAATAGATATTCAGTTGCAAGCGCTGATGGATCAACCTGTCAGCCAGCTTTTATTGAAGGTCATTAAATTAGCTGCACATATTGAAACAACACATCCTAATAATCTGGCAACCGCAAATTGGCGCTCTGGTTTGCTAAAAAATCAGGTTATCTCTAATCATGCTGGTGGATGGCTGGAGATTCAACAGCGGTTGAGTACCCTAGAGCAGCGCTTACTGGAATCAGAAAAAAAGCAACGAAATCACATCACTATTTCTGAATTAAAAACGGAAGTGTATGAGATGAAGCAAGCGATGCAAAAAATGGAAACTCCAGTAAGCGTTTTATTGTGGATGCGTAAAAAAAAGAGTGAAAAAGGAGAAAGTGTAAAAGCACTAGATGTACTGATTGAGCAAAAAATTAACAACTTGGCAAAGGAATTCACTCAGACTGCAAGCTGAGTGAAAAAGCTAAGCACTTTTAGTTAGTTAAAAATAACAACTTCAGTAAATTGACGATTTTTTACATAGAGCATGTTTGAATGGTATAGGTCTACAAATGAATAAATCACAAACGCACAAATAAAAGGAGAAAGCGCGTGCGGTAACATCAAGCATATATAATGCATCACTAAGTAAACTGAAATGCAATATTATAGCATAAAAACACAAAACTTAACGAACGGTTAATTTCAACATCGAAAGTAACAAACCAACAAAATAAACATATTCTTGCCATAAAAACACTCTTTACTCTAAAGATGAGTGAAAAAGGAACAACGATGATCTTTACAGAAAAAAACAAAGAATGCACAATCATTAGACGAGGGACTGAAAATCGAAAGATATATATTGTTGGGCATTCGTCTAACACAAGTTTAGAAAGAGCACTGAGATCAAGCCCTGAACCATTGAATTTATGTACATTCTTCGACACCCCCTTAGCCTTATATTATTATTGCCATGAAGGAAATGTTATTGAATTGAATGCTGGCTATGTGGTATGCGGATTAGAAGCACTACCAAATTTAATTGAAATTATCCCTGTTGGGCGAAGAGTTAGGGATCAATTCATATACCCACCAAGTTTTTCCTTATCCGGAGGCGGAAGAGCAAGCGCAGAGTTAAGTTTGTCAATGCTTAAGGATGCTGTTGATTATAATGAAAGGATCAATTTCGATGTAATTATGGTGGAAAAAATGGATGGTATCAGGTTAAGTGATATTTTTTTGGAGTTAGCCAAGCTTAGAAGATATGACCAGGTTCATGCATTATTTTGTCGAAGTCTGTAAAAAGTCAAAAAAATTGCTGGGGTATGAAATTTATTCCAGCAATCTTTAAATATTTCTATTAAACTAACAACCAAGTAGAAGTTATGTAAAATCTGCTATTAAGTAAGAGCATCAGGATGCAAAATTATTTCCGCATGGAATTATTCATGTTTAAATGGAAAAGCTGAGCCGGTACTCATAATTCCATTGCGTAGCTTGTCGAACTGGCGCTGCGGCTTGATAAGCTTGCTACATTATATTTACCAGCAAGCAGACGTTAAAGTCTATATTACAGGTGATAGAGAAAACAGTAACTTAGTGCCAATTATTGAAACAATTATTTTAAAATAGTGTAAATATTCATAATTCATCGAGGGCAATGGAATTCTTTGAGTTTATTGAAAATTGATAAAAGGAGGTAATTATATAAAATAGCGCCAGTGACCAGTATTAAGTGGTGTAACCCTTAGTATTTCACCAGTTTCAACAAGACTAATATCATTAGGAGTAATTCCCGACAAATATAGATGTACTTCGCTGAGATAATTTGCCCCATTAACATAATCAGAAAAATCAATCTTGTTGTCCAATTCATGGAGATTAACGTTTAAAAAATCTGACTGTTTTTTTTGTAACGAAGAAAATTATCCTTTAACGACACCCCCTTAATAAAAGGACCATTTATTTCATAAACATAAGAAAGAGGCATCAACATTCTATATCTTAGAGCTCCGATCAATTTTTCAGAGGCGATAAGACTAGGATGGTGCTCAGGTATCATGTTCTTTACAGCAGTAAAGTCGCTGGATGAACCGAACCCAAGTGATAAAACAATCTCTGGGGGTCTACTGTCCACTCGAAACAATGATGTTTTAACATAGTCTTCTACGAGCAGTCTATATTCATTTAACATAATTCACCATTTAAAATTATATTTAAGCGTTACTTAATGGAGTGTGGAAATTAAATTTAGCCCTCGATCTTTAGCGATGCGTTTCGCCATGTGCTCGACGTAGCTAGGGATGATTAATTTAGCATGCTGATTTAATTTGATAAAATTACTTTTACCAATAAGCATGGCATTAATTTTCTCATTGAGATGATCAGTATTAGGTATTTTAAGTGATAATGAAAAAATATCATAATTATAAATACTAATTGTTAATGTATTTCCTTTAACATCTACCGATTTGATGTCATTCATAAAAAATCCCATCGCACAGACACTTGGTGGATTAATCAAATCAAATATAGATGTATATGGATGAGTTATAAATAATAGGGTTCCCTTCTCAAGATCCAAGGAAAGGAATCTCACCCCGGACCAATTTACATTCCTGTTGTTATTCAATGAGCAGTTAAAATCGGCCCTCTTAAAAAAGAATAAATGAACTTAATGTTGGCTTTTCTTTTTATTATTATATTGAGAATAAAAAACAGGGCATTGAATAAAGGCAGAAAAAATATAAAAAAATATTTATATGTTTATCTTGAGATCCTTAAAGTTTTTCATTAACAAAAATCATGCAGATTAATGACAACCCAATAGATAAAAATCAATATAAGACAAAATCTTAATAATGCAAGAATAAAACTAACTTTACTACTATTTACAGGTGCATTCATAGAACTTTAATCATAACAATTTACACAATTCATTAAAAACTATGTGAGTAGTTTTGAAGACCAGTAACTTAGGGTTTAAAACATAATTAGTTTAACTCTTAACCACAACCTCTTAAAAATCAAATTACGAGACTATCTCCACGGCGTATGAATATTCACATTATCAACCATTAGGCGGGCTCCAGTGGCACGCGGGTCTACGTTTCCTCGACAATGCACAGCATAAATAATAGAGTAGCATCTTTCTTTCATAAATTCATAAAGCGTCGAAAAATCAGTATCTTTCATTACCACATAAATATCTTTTCCTGAAAAGTTTGCGATACATTGGTAATAAACATCGAGATCTTGAAGAGTTCCCGCTGCATTTACTCCTCGTTTAAATTGAGGGCTAACTTGATCCCAAAGAAATCTATTTGAGTTTGTCTCGCCAACGATAGCAATTTTTGCTTTCTTCCAAAGTGGAACCATTTCATCTCGATAGTATAGCGATTTTAGATGATAATTTGTTACGTGTACTCCACAAGGGCTGGCTAAGTTTTTGTTATGCATGAAATTTGGCCTCAATGAATACTCAAAACCACCTGCGCCAACAGCCTCAAGATGCTGCATGCCCGGCTCCGCCAGATATTGAATGCTTGTTTGTTTATCCAGTGCAACATGTATATTGTTTACCGGCACGGAACCATGTGCATGAATAGCGGCTTGATTTGCACTTCCACCCAATTCTGGTGAGTATTTTCTGAATATATCGATTCCTTTATTCACTCGCCCCCTGGTCCCTCCAAACAAAGGAACCGAAAGTTCATAATTCATTTTCGTACTATAGCTCATCATTTACCAATCAATATTTTACAAAACTTACCATTGAAAAGACAAAGTGATTATTTCCCCTTTATAGGAAGATTAAAACCAAGGTGATGTTAACCCATAACTATTCTTAGCTTGTATTTGTTTATTAATTTTTTAACATAACATATCATTTATTATGATTATAAAGGATGGAATTGAAACTAGGGAATGGTTTTTTTGATCTATTTTTGTCATTTCCTAAGTATCAGCTTCAGAGAATTATTACATAGAGAACATTGGTGCATTATCTTTGCTGCGATGCAAATAATTATGATGTGCATAATCCTTGCATATGCAATGGAATTTTGCAGCAGCGCCCACGAGAAAGCAGCATAATCGGCTGAAGAAGAAGGAGTTTGCAGAAGTGATATGAAGTTACAAACATTGACCTGCTCCCCGTTGATTAGTACACACCAATGTTAGTAATGTCTTCATAAGCCACATGAGGACATCCCCATGAAGAAGCGTTTTTCCGACGAACAGATCATCAGTATTCTCCGCGAGGCTGAAGCCGGGGTTTCTGCCCGGGAACTCTGCCGTAAGCATGCTATTTCTGACGCTACTTTCTACATAGCCTTTGAAACATTCCATGGACCCCATATAGAATTCAGAAGAGCGTAAAAAATAGACTCAAGCCTCAGTGATTTTGATTGTAAGGGGAATATGTATGTGTCATCTATTGTCACGCGTTTCAACCGTCTGTGGCAGAAACAGACTGGGAAATAGCGGAAACTACGACTAAATATGAAAGAAATGGATTTAACTCGGAACTAATTTTGTCCCATGATCTAATGCTTGATCAGAGCAGTACATCTATACGGAATGACACTCATTGGAACGAGGATCTAAATTCCTCAAGGTAGAAGCTGCTATTTCAATGGTGATCAATGGAACGAAGGCAGTTTCTTAGACTAAGATAATGGGCATTCAGTCGGCGTTCCACCTTTGAGTTATTATGCGTAACTCGTTTTTATTTAACATAATAAGTATTAAACGCATTTTTATTATAGAGGCAAAGCTAACCTGGCCGTTGTGGAGATGCGGATATTTTGTTGGACTGATTATGTTGAGATCCTCAGATGCTGCCGGTACTTCACCGGGCTCATTGCACCTAATGATATTTTTATACGCTCCTCGTTATACCAGCGTATGTACCTGTCCAGGAAGCACATAAAATTTTCCAGCGTTGCGCCCGCCCAGTTTCTACCGTAGTACATTTCATTTTTAACCCGCCCGAAGAAGCCTTCGCACGCTGCGTTATCCGATGAGCAACCTTTGCGCGACATGGACCTTATAAGTCCCGACGCGTTGATACGATCAAGCCAGCCCGGCCATCGATAATGACTGCCTCTGTCGCTGTGTATTACCGGCTTTTCATTTTCTCTGAGCGTATCGATCGCATCATCCAGCATGGTATTCACCAGCTTAGCGTCCGGTCGCGTTCCGATAGTCCAGCTCACCACTTTGCCATCAAAACAGTCAATGACTGGTGACAGATAGACTTTGCCTGCTGGGATCTGGAACTCGGTTATATCGGTCAGCCACTTTTCATTTGGCCTGCAGGATCGAAAATTTCTGGCGAGAAGATTTTCAGGTGCCCGCCTGATTTCTCCGCAATAAGCGTTGTAGCGACGCCTTCCGGCTCGTTTAACAACAAGCTGCTCTTCAGCCATCAACCTGCGGACGACCTTCTCAGAGATATGCATGTTATTTTTACGCAGCATCGCGTGCAGACGCCGGTAGCCGTAGCAACGGTAATTCCCGTCAAAGAGTTTTGCCATCGTCACGCGTATTTCAGCGTACTTATCGTGCCGGCGCAGCTTTGCTTTGTGATAGAAATAGCAACTGCGCGCAAGTCGCAGTGCATTAAGCAGCTCAGCTAAAGGATATATTTCCTTAAGGGCATCAACGACCTGGGTTTTGTCCCTGTTCTTCAGGGTCTGGAAGCTGATGCCCATGTCTTTTTTTATCAGTTCATTCGCTTTAGTCAGAATGTCACGCTCAAGCTGCAGCTGATGAACTTGCTGTTTGAGCCGTGCGACCTCTTCTGGCAGTGCATCCTGGTTTTAATCCTGAGAACCTGATTTACGTTTACGCATGGATTGATAAGCCTCATCGTCGATTAAGTCTTTCTTCCACTTGTACAGAACCGGAACGCTGAAGCCTATATTTTGTGCAACTTTAAGAGCCGTCCCGCGCCGGTTGCAGAGTGCGCGAACAGCCTGTGTTCTTTCGTCCGGACTGAAGCATTTGTTGGTATTCGAGCGAATAATCAGCGGACGTCGTCCCGGATAAATCTCTATGACCCAGCGTTTAAGCACTTCGCTGCTGGGATATCCGATGGCGCGGCAAGTGAAAGCAAGACATCCACCATGCGTAAGATAATGCTCAACAGCGGCGACTTTCTGCGCATAAGAGTAACGTTCCCTTGGCTTTAATTCTCTCGGTAAATCACCCTTCTCTTCATAAATACTAACCCAGCGGCCAAGCTGTTTTATGGACGGGTAACCTAATTCCCTGACTACTACAGACGCTTTTCTGCCATATAGATAATAGAGTTCAACAGCGCGAATCCGGTCCTCATAAGAATGCATAAATCATCTCCTGAAGGTCCAGGAAAACATCCGCACTCCCTGTATAACTGAGGTAACGTTTCTGCTGTACCGGATCCGGTTACGTTATGCGTATGGTGGCGTACCATGCCCCGTAAACTTCACCCGCCTCAACGTTCTGCGCGGAGATCGTTATGAAAAGGGCGATTGCCTACCTGCGTTTTTCTTCGCTGCCTCAGCTTCTGGGCGACTCCGTCCGCAGGCAGAAAAAGCTGATTGATGACTGGCTTAAGCAGCACACTGATTACTGGCTCGATCCGGTGACGTTTGAGGACCTCGGGCTCAGCGCCTATAGAGGTGAGCATGCCGCCCGGGGCGCATTCTCAGCGTTCATGGAGGCTGTGCAGCGAAACCTGGTGGAAAGCGGCAGCGTGCTGCTTGTTGAAAGCCTGGACAGGCTGTCACGGGAGAAAATCGGTGATGCAACCGAGCGGCTGCGCGTAAGGCCGGACTCGACACTCAAGCTAATAAATTGATTTTTAACAAAAAACAAATTAAAAAAAACACTCATGCCCCTTTATGTGTCCCCTAAAGTTTTTACCCAACTTTTCATAAAGTTCCTCTTACTGAATTTTTGTATTGCCCGTTATAAAGTAAAAATCTAGTGAATAGAGCAGATTCGTTCTGTACGTAGATGTCCACGTAATCATTTTCGATATAAAAAAGATTTTACTAATTATCCTTCACTTTGTTCACCGCTTAACTTTTATCAATTTTAACATAAGATTATATGGTGAATGCTTGGTGCAGGGTGAACATAATCGTTCATTTCAGATGAAGTCTGGACTTAAAACCGTGCTTTCGCCGTTAATGCTTCCGGGAGGAAGCCATAAGCACATCACATTCTGTCGCAGTATCAATTATGTGTACCCTGGTGAGGCACACAGTATTTATCGTCTTTCTGCGAAAAAACTTCACTCAACTAGCGTGTTAATTTTCATACCTGCCGCTGAAAGTTGTGATTACCTGCCTGGCGTCATCAGCTAAATGCAGACACCAACAAGACGTAAATCAATTCACAGGGGGGCGAAAATGGTTACGTTCTGAACTTTTGATTCATTTACACCTGCAGCCGCAATTTGTAAACATCCGGAATAGTCAGAGTCAGGCAATGACATTGCCATGACAGGCTTTATTTCGCTGGATCCGCTTTATCTGAAATAACGTTTCCTGTTTTTCTGCCGATAAATATTCTGAAAGTTTTTAATGTTTTCTGATTTCATAAAATATCAGTCACTTACGATGGCAGGAAAAACAGATGACGATTACACAGCGATTGTTGCTTACCTTTTCACTTCTCTCTGCCGCGCTGGTCGCGATGGTCATCGTGGCCGTCATGGTTGCCGGCGGATTTCAGTCCCGCTTTCAGTATGTGCAGGAAAATACCGTTGCCTCACTGCTGGACCTGGGCAAGCTGGTAGACGGCAGTAACTCCCTTATTATCTGGCTCTACCGTCACCAGAGTGCAACAGACCCTCGGCGGCAGGCTGATGTCGAAAAGAAAATTGATGAAGCTATCAGTAATATCAAATCACTTAACCAGTATTACCTGAATAACGACATATCGAACGAGGAGGACCGGCAGCTGACAGAGAGAGCGTTCACCACCCTCCAACAGATTGAATCCTCGCTTCCGGCTTTTCTTGCCGGCTCACGCGCGCAGAATGACGCCGTTGCGCTTGGGGCGCTTCAGAGCAATGACGGCATTGGCGAAGCCGCCCGCCAGCTGATTGCGGGCTACCAGAAACAGCTCAAATTGAACGTGGATATCGGTAGCTCCCTGCGTAAAGAAAATGATCGGACCTATCATATGACAGTCTGGAGCCTGGTGGGTGGCTCAGCGCTGGCCGTTTCCATTCTGGCCTTCTTCGCACTGAAAACTGTTTTCGCTATCCGCGGGCAGCTCAACGGCATGCGGCAGACCATGGAAACCGCCAGCCAGCGGCTTGACCTGACCCTCAGGGTGGACGAGTCGCGCCGGGATGAAATCGGCCTGACCGCAAAAGCGTATAATCATCTCATTAAAAACGTCTCAGCCTCGCTGTCGAAAGTGGAGGCCTCTGCACAGTCGGTTAGCTCTGCTTCTGCACAGATAGCAGCCGGTAATGAGGACCTCTCTTCGCGAACCGAGGAGCAGGCTGCTTCGCTGGAGCAGACGGCGGCAAGCATGTCAGAGCTGAGCGAGACCGTACGCCAGACAGCAGAAAACACTCAGCTTGCCAGTAAGTTGGCGAAGAATGCCCGGGATATTTCTGAAGACAGCGCCAGCCGGGTGCGCACGCTGCTGGACACCATGGGTGACATCAGGGGGAGCTCTGCAAAAATTACCGATATTATCGGGCTCATTGAAGGGATTGCGTTTCAGACCAACATTCTGGCCCTGAATGCCGCCGTCGAGGCCGCGCGTGCCGGGGAACAAGGCCGCGGCTTCGCGGTGGTGGCGGGAGAGGTCCGTAACCTCGCGCAGCGTTCATCCTCCTCCGCCCGCGAAATCAAGGGGCTGATTGAGTCATCCATGGGCTTTGTCCAGGCAGGAGCGACGCAGGCTGAGGGCGTAGGGGAAAATATGACCCGCATGAACGATGCCGTGCGGCAGGTCACCGACCTTGTCGATGAGATATCCGTTGCCGCCAGTGAGCAGTCTCAGGGTATCGGGCAGGTCCATATTGCCGTAAACCAGATGGATGACGTGACGCAGCAGAACGCCGCGCTGGTTGAGGAGGCTTCGGCCGCGTCACGCTCGCTGATGGAGCAGGCGGCGGCGCTGAACCAGCTGGTCAGTGCCTTCACGCTGGTTCCCGACTTGGGACAGGCAGATACTGTGCGCGCTCAGGCAACCCGGCCAATAAGGGCGGTTGCTGCATTACGTCCCATCCCTGCCGTTGCGGCAGCGGGGGATGATAACTGGAAGAGTTTCTGAGGCAGAAGCTACATTTTTTAGGCTGAAGCACGTGGCAGGGGCCCTTCCTCAACCCTGCAGCATTTTTACGTTAAAATCGTGATACCTGCCGGCCAGAATAAACACATCGTTGCTGCGCATATGTCTGGCCTGCGCGTGCCAATATCTTTAATGTGCCTCATAAAGGCACATATAACCGATACTGCGACTGATTGTGCTGATGGCTTCCTTCCGGAAGCCATTTTTTTCAAACTGACCAAATAGAAAATGTCAGGCATGAACCTGTCGTAGTATTCACGACAGACTGATGCGGTTTTATGCCTGCATATACAGTTAAAGGAAGACGTTGTGGTGCGCGGTGCGGTCAGGGGCGCTCAACAGAAAGGGAAAATCAGGATCAATGGCAGGCCTGAGGAAAAATAGGAGCAGGGCAGTGCCTGAATAAAATCAATGAGATAGACGGACTTACTCGTGTCGTGGAGTGCGTCCATCGGATTAGCCACCTTATTCGTATCGGCCTGTTGGCGTAAAACTTTAAAGCCCGATCTACCGGAAGCATTTACTGCTTTTCATGCCGCTCAACGTCCTGTTCTGCCTCTTCGGGCTCGGACATCAGCGCCGCAAGGTCAACCATTCCGGCTGCCGGATTAGGCTCGCACGCCGGTAGCGCAACCTGAGCGCACAAAGACGTTTCAGCGCTTCGCGATAAGGCGTGGCAGCATTTTTCATCCGGATGCCTCCTGTCAACTCAACCTTTTAGGTTTTATCACTCCCGACCTGACTCTGTCACACAAGCTTAAAGCAGGTGACGGCGGCGGAATAAATAACCCTGCACGGTGTCACAGAACAACGCGAGGCAACAGCGACTACAGCCGGAAAATGATGTGGCGGGACACACGGCAAAAAATTAACCCGGGATGTTCAGACCCGGGATCAAGGCTGGATTTCACATAACCGGTCTGACGCCGGCTGTGTAAAAGGCGTACCAGAATCCTAAAAGTGCTTACTGATAATGCGCAAGGTAGCCATCAGTAAGACAGGGGAGCATAGTACGAATATATTACGTCATCAGGACAGTGATGCCAGGAAGTGTCTGATTCACTGATTTTTTAAACTAACTGCACCACCACCGTTTCAGCCGGTAAAGATTATCCTGAATTATGGCCCGCTTAGCGCATTGCTGTGCGCGCCCCGCTCACATCAGGATACCCTGAATACCATCAAGAGCCGTTTTATGTCAGCCGCCACAGGGTCAGGGCCCTTTACAGAATGTTTCCTGACGGTCCGCCGCTTACCCGCAAACATTCTGCCTGACGCGCCGGTCCGCCTCCTTGTGTCTGTCCGGGGGGCACTTTCCCTTCCAGTGGCCCCGGAGCCTGGTGCGTTCGCTGACGCTGGCCTCGCACGTGCTGTCAACTCTGCAGCGTGGCGATCTTCCGGGCATCGGCAGCGCCTGCTGCGCAAGGGGCTCGGCGCTGCGGGACACATGGATGGTCCGCCGCTCACTGTAGCCGGTCTGCGGCTGCACCACCGGTGGGACTGCAACCTGACGGCCGAAGCCCGGATGCAGCCCTGAAGGTCTCGCTCAGCCAGGCACCCGCCACCAATCACGAGCTGGCAAACTACAAGCGACTGGCGCTCAGCAGGAACCGCGGAGTCCGTTGTTCTGAAAGTAGCGCTTTGCGCAGGGCCGGGCGTGGCCTGCTGCTTCCGGGCTCGCTGCCCTTTCTGCTGCCCGACAGGCTGGCGCACTGACTTCTGTGCCGGTAAGCGCCCCCGCTTCGTCATCTGTCCGTGAGCGTTATGCTGTCGTCTTCCGCGCTGAGTAGCGCCTCAAACGCCGCCGCCGTCAGAGGCCTGCAGAGCCCGTTCCCCTGCATGATGTCGCACTGGGTGGCTGTCACGAACGCCCGCTGCCCCGCGTCCTCTACCCCCTCTGCCGCCACGCTGAGCCCGAGGCTCTTCCCCAGCGCCGAGATGGCCCGGAACATCATGCGTACGCGCATGCTGGTACCGAGCTTAAGCGTTAGCGACTTGTCAATCTTGAAGCCGCTGACGAAGCCGTGCTGCAGCAGGCTGATAGCGCCCAGCGTGCGCCCGTAGTGATCGATGACGAACGCGGCCCCCGTGCCGCGGATGGCCGCAAACTGCGCCGGTGCATCCTGTTCGATCCCCGTCAGCAGCGGTTCGTCTACCTCCAGGTCCACAAAGGCGGCGTCGCCATCTGTAGACTCGCGCAGCACGCTTTCAAGGCCGTCCCCGGCCAGCTGTCGCGGAAACAGGTTAATGCTGACCCGAAGCTCCGGGCAGCGGATCTGCCACTGGCGGACCTGCGCCAGCGCGGTGCGGATGATCCAGTCGCCGAGCGTAACGGATAGCGGGCTTTTCACCAGCATCCCGATGAATTCCTCGGGCAGCAGCAGGCCGCGTGCAGGATGCTGCCAGCGCACCAGCGCTTCGCAGCCGATGAGGTGCCCGTTGACGGCGTCATAGCGGGGCTGATAGTGCAGAATGAACTGCTGCTGGCGCACCGCGGTTTCCAGCTCGCGCTCAAAGCGCCGGCGGCGCTGCTCCGCTACCAGGAATTCAGGCCGGAACAGGACGCTGCAGCCCTTGCCCGAGGCCTTGGCCCGGTAGAGGGCCAGATCCGCCGCCGACATCACCGCCGACGCGTCCTCACCGTGTTCGGGATAAGCGGCAATGCCTGTGCTGGCGCCGACCACAACGGATGAGCCGTGGTAGCTGAAAGGCGTCTGCACGGCAGCAACCAGGCGCTCCGCCGTCAGGCCGGGATCGGTACTTCCACCCGACAGCAGGATAATAAACTCATCCCCGCCGAGCCGGGCGGCGGTGACCGCGTCTGCGCACACCCGCCTGATCTGCTCCGCCACGTGACACAGCAGTGCGTCACCGGCGGCGTGCCCGAGCGTATCATTCACCTCTTTGAAGCCGTCCAGGTCGGTCATCAGCAGGGTGTAGGGCACGCCAGCGTCGGTCAGCTGCACTAGCTGCTGCATAAAGGCACCCCGGCTCGCCAGCCGGGTCAGCATGTCCAGCGAGGCGAGTTCGCAGAGGCGGGCCTCGCTCTCATGCCGGGCGGTGACGTCGCGGACAATCATCCCCACCAGTCGTTCGCCACCCTCCCGCCAGCCGGAAAATGATACTTCTGCCGGAAACTCGCGGCCGTCGCGCCTGAGTCCCCATATCTGCAGCGTGCGCGGCTGCGAAATCGCCGCCTCGTCGGCCGTCAGGCGATCCAGCTCGTTGCGGTAGTCGGTCTGGCAGCGATCGGGAATAAGCCCGGCCACGTACTGGCCAGCCATCTCCTGCGCACCGTAACCGAACATCGCGGTGGCGGCCGGGTTCCAGAAGGTGATGCCGCGGCGTAGGTCGGTGCAGATAATGGCGTCAGGGGAGGTGGCCGAGATAGACTCCAGCCGCTGCTGGCTGGCGTGGCGCAGCAGTTCGAGCCGGTGGACCTCCATACGGTCCATCACCAGCGCGGCGATGTCGGTCAGGTGCTGCCGGTCAGCGTTAGTCAGCGGCGGGCGCGGCTGCGTGTCGGTCAGGCACACGGTACCGATATGGTGCCCGTCCGGGGTGGCCAGCGGGATCCCCGCGTAGAAGCGGATGTGCGGGTAACCGTGCACCAGCGGGCTGTCGCGAAAGCGCGGATCGTCCAGTGTATCCGGCACGCAGAGGATCTCCCCCTGCGCCAGCGTGTGGTCGCAGAAGGCGACGCTGCGCGCGGTGCCGGTGATGTTCAGCCCGTAGCGGGACGCAAATAGCTGCCGCTGGTCGTCAATCAGCGAGACGAAGGCGGTGGGCACGCGAAAAAGGCGCGCAGCGAGCGTGGTGAGCCGGTCAAGCGCGTTGTCCGGCAGCGCATCCGCCTGCTGGTAGGATGCCAGCGCCGCGAGGCGCGCGGCCTCGTGGTCTGATGTCGGGTGTTTCAGGGTCTGTCCCCCAATGTCGAATGGGCTGTGGCCGGCATGACACAGCAAAAAGGGGACACGTTCAGTCAGGCGGGGCCGCAGAAATGCCTGCTGCCCCGCCGCCGGAAGAAAGGCCCGTCAGCTGACCCCGTCGCAGGCGGGATCAGGGATAACAGTGACGCCCTGCTAACGGGACATCACAAAACTGTCATTTCAGGACCATTCATGGCTGCGGATCAGGGCTGCAGGGAGGCGCACCGCAGGCAAATAACGCATTCGGGGTGCCGCAGGCGGGCAGACTGAAGCGCGTGCCTGAGGGAGTAAAACGTGCCGAGAAAGCGGCCCCCGCTGGCCTCCGCCAGTTCGCTGCAGCCCGCACAGTGCACTTCTTCGATCGCGGGGCGTCCGCGCCGGACCGCATAGTAATACTTTCCACTCATGTCCCTATCCTCTTATCGGCCAGGCCTGACTGAACTTCAGGGGGGCAGCGTGGGACAGAGCCGCTACTTTTTTTTATGCGGCACAAGGGCATAGTGCGGGTGACGCCCGGCGAGCAGCAGGAGAAGCTCATACTCCCCCTGGCTCAGGGGAGCCGGATTTTTCGCCGCCTCCTTCGTCTGCCAGACGCGCAGGCTGAGCTCAAACCGCTCGGCGGCGGCCTCCTGCGACAGGCCGGCGGCAAGCCGGAGTTCGCGGACGTCGGAACCGACCGCCACGGGCCGGTATGAAAGCTGATTTCCCAGAAAACACTCCTTTCAGGCAGGGGGACCACAACGGGCCGTCAGGATAAAAATACGGGGCACGCACCGTAATTCATTACATTATCTTAATCTTTATTCCGTAATGCAATGCGCCATAAATCGGCCCCGGCGTAATTAACTGCAATCCCTTCATTTATTTTTATTCCACTAAGTCAAATCAGCCGCTCAGCGCGAGAGGAATATTATCCATACGGCCAGGAATTCTCTCCTTTTTTTACGAAATCCTGACAGAGGGATTATTCCGGTATTTTACGGATGATTATTCGCCAGGATAGGCAGGGCTTACGGTGGCTGTATTTATTACACCGCCACACCCTGTACCGAAAAAAGGATAACCTGATGAAAAACCGTGATTATTTCCAGCGGCGGGTACCCGCTGACCTGAGCCGCGTAGACATCCGGGAACAGTGGCAGATTACCTTCTGGACGCTGGAACTGCGCACGACCCAGGAGCGTCTGACCCGGGCCGTGCGGGAGGCGGGCCCGGAAGCCGACCGCGTGCGCGCGTGGCTGGAGAAAAACCCGCCCCCGCGCCCCACGCGTTACTGATGCCCGAAGGCTACCCAGTCGCCTTTGGATGGCGGGGTCACCCGGCGCGGGCTGACCGGTGGGGCCGACGCTGCGGCAGCCGTGTGGTCGCCTTCTGCAGGCAGCGTAAACCGGGTAATGGCGCCGCCCAGCGCGGTCGTCTGCCCGCTCAGGTTGCCCGCGGTGGCAGAGACTTCCTGCACCAGGGTGGCGTTCTGCTGCGTGACGCGGTCAAGCTCCGCGACCGCCAGCGTGACCTGCGCTATGCCTTTGCTCTGCTCTTCCGAGGCCAGGGCAATCTGGCCGATCAGCGCGTTGACCCCGCCGACGCCGTGCAGCACCCCGGCCATAGTGGCGCCGGCACTGTTGGCGGCACGTCGTCCGTCGCTGACCCGCGCCACGGTGTCGGCAATCAGGCCCTCAATTTCCTTCGAGGCGGCCGCACTGCGCTGCGCCAGGGACCGCACCTCGGCCGCCACCACGGCAAAGCCGCGCCCCTGCTCCCCGGCGCGGGCGGCCTCAACGGCGGCGTTGAGCGCCAGGATGTTGGTCTGGAAGGCAATGCCGTTAATGGTCGCGGTGAACTGGCGGATTTTTTCTGAGCCCTCCGCGATGCCGCCCATGGCGTCAACCACGGTCTGCACCTGCTCCGCGCCCTGCTGCGTGGTGCCGGCGGTGCGTTCTGCCAACTCGCGCGCCTCGCGGGCGTTTTCCGCGTTGTGTGCAACGGTGGCGGTAATTTCCTCCATGCTCGCCGCAGTCTGCTCCAGCGCGGCGGCCTGCGTGGCGGTCCGGTCGGACAGGTCGGCGTTGCCGGCCGCAATCTCGCCGGCCTCGCGGTGGAGGATAACCGCGTTGTCACGGATGGCCGTTACCGCGTCGAGCAGGCTGTGTTGCATCTCGCGAACCAGCGGCACCATCTGGCCGATGCAGTTGCGGCCCAGGTCTTCCGGCTCGCGCGTGAGGTCGCCGTCCGCGATGGTCTTCAGGTGCGCGCGGATTTTTGCCACCGGACGCACGAGGTGTACCACCAGATAGCGGTCGCAGAACGCCAGCAGCGCGGCGGCGGCCAGCAGCGCGCTGATGAGAATAATCTCCAGCCGGTGGCGCTCAGCCATCACCGGCGCGTCGTCGGCCGCGAGCTGCTGCGTCAGGCTCCCGAGCCGCTCGCGTGCGGCGGCCGGATAGCGCTCCGGTGCGCTGAGCGCCGCGCGGTAGCCGTCCCACGCTGCGCCTGCCGGAACGGCGTTCAGCAGGGCGGCTCTGTCCGCCGCGGTCCCGTCCTGCATGACAAGGCCCGCGCGGGTCAGAAAGGTCAGCTGCTGCGTCAGCACGTCGGCGCGGTCGGCGTGGCGGTACATCTCGCGCAGCGTTAGTGCGCTGTTAGCGCCGGCCAACCCGACCACGCTGAATGAAACGATCATCATCCACAGCACGACGCGGCGGATGGTAAAATGTCTGAGTAACTGCATAAGATTTCCCCGGTGCTGCTATTAAAATAATAAGAAGCATTATCGTTTATTTTAATTGTGTGCGTGATTAAGTTGCGCACTACATTTATTTAAAAGGAGTCTGGCAGGAATATTAAAAAAAGGACACTGGAAGACGATAAAATAAAAGAATCGCGCTGCGCTAAATAATTTACTAAAGAAAATAAACATGACATCAGACCAGGCTGCGCCTATAGTAGGCGGCATTAAAATTGCTTTAATCGTTTTTCCCTTTCGCAGTTATTGCCTTTTACACGGCCCCGTTACCGTCCATTTTAACTTTATAATTTCGCACCGGAATCAGGCCGGAGCGGAGGAGCCCATGCTGATGAATCTTAACGGCGACGACGATCGCCGCGCGCGGGCGCTGAAAGCGCTGCGCAGTCCCGACGAAAGCCGCGACGACGTGCTGCGCAAGTTTGTGCGGCTGGCGAGCCAGGCGCTGGGCATCCCCGGGAGCTTTATCTCCGTGCTGGACGACGAGCACCAGCACGTGCAGGCCGCCCACAACTTCACTCTCACGCAGTCCTCGCGGCAGGACTCGCTCTGCCGTCACGCGGTGGACAGCGACAGCGCGGTGGTGGTGCCCGACACCTGGCTGGACGCCCGCTTTGTCACACACCCGCTCATCACGGGTACCCCCTACATCCGCTTTTATGCCGGCGTGCCGCTGAAAAACCGCGAAGGCTTCGTGCTCGGCACGCTGTGCGTCACG
The DNA here is from genome assembly GCF_029866845.1 of Pantoea sp. SS70. NCBI lineage: Bacteria > Pseudomonadati > Pseudomonadota > Gammaproteobacteria > Enterobacterales > Erwiniaceae > Pantoea > Pantoea sp. SS70. The sequence continues at coordinate 93,640 of NZ_CP117201.1, forward strand.
GACACCGCGCCGCACCCCTTCAGCGCCGAACAGGTCACTACCCTGAAGCTGCTGGCCGCGCTGGTGATATCGTTTCTCGAGGCCTGGCACTCCGCGGGGTTTGCCGACCCGGTGACCGGACTGCCTAACCGTCAGCGCCTCATCCGTGACCTGCAGTATCTGGCGGCGGCGGGGGACGATACGCCGCGCCGGCTGGTGCTTATTGACTGCATCGATATGCCGCGCGCCTATGAACTTGCGCGCTCGATGGGCATGGGCCCGGTGGAGAGCCTGCTGAAGGACGTCGCCACGTTGCTGCCGCTGCGGCTGCGCCCTGCCAGCGGCGAAATGCTTTACACCGTTGCCACCGGCCGCTTTGCGTTACTGACGCATGAAAACAGCCCGCTCAGCGCGGACTGGGTGGCGGGTCGCCTGGAAGGCATCAGCGCCGATCTGGGCGACGGCATCGCCGTGGCGCTCAGCACCCACACCGGCGAGGTAGCCTTTAGCACGGGCAGCATTACGGCGCAGGAGGTGCTGCGCCGCGCGGTCAGCGCCCTGCATGAGGCCATCGGGCGCGGTGTACCCTCGATGCGCTTCAGCCCTGCATCCGATGCCCGCCACACCCAGGACTTTACCCTGATGAACGACCTGGCGGCCGCGCTGCAGGAAGGCAAAGGCCTGTGGCTCGCCTTTCAGCCGAAAATCTGCCTGCACAGCGGCCGGCCTGTGGGGCTGGAGGCGCTGGTGCGCTGGCACCATCCTCAGCGCGGCGAACTCTCTCCCGCCCTGTTCGTGCCGCTGGCTGAGCAGACCGAGCTGCTCAGCGCGCTGACGGACTGGGTGACCGACCGAACGATTGCGCGGCTTGCCCGCCTGCGGAACAGCTGCATTCAGCTCCCGGTAACTGTCAACATCAGCAGCAGGGACTTTTCCCGCGAGGGCTTTGCCGACGCGCTGGAGGCAAAAATGCTCAGGGCAAAGCTGCCCACTTCGCTGCTGGGCATTGAGTGCCTGGAGACCGAGCGCATTATCGAAAGCCCGGCGGCGATGCAGGGGCTGGAGATGCTTAAGCTCAGGGGCTTTGGCATTTCGCTGGACGACTTCGGCACCGGCTACAGCAACATCAGCTACCTGCGGCGCATGCCGCTGGACATCATCAAGCTGGACCGCACGCTCATCAGCGACATCTCTTCAGACACCGCCTCGCGCATCATCGCGCGCAGCATTATTGCCATGCTGAAGGAGCTGGACTACACGGTGCTTGCCGAGGGGGTCGAGGATGCAGAAACGGTTACCGCGCTCACGCAGTACGGCTGCGACCAGGCGCAGGGCTTTTTTTATTCCCGGCCTCTGCCGGAAGGGGAGCTCGACGAGTGGCTGGGCTGGAAGCTGCGCGGGCAGTGCTGACGCCAGCCGCTAGGAATGAGCCTGGTGCTGAGGGAAGGCAGCCCTGGCTGCGCATGCTGCAGGTTGCCTCTTCCGTCGCCTCAGATTCGACAATAACACGGTATCTGATGCTAAGCCCGTAAGCGCGGATGTGTGCAACGGTGTTGATGGCAATTGGTGACGCTAACCTCTCTTCAAAACAGCCTGTGACAGATTAACTGCGCACCCGGGTCAGATTCTGCAGGCTACTGAAGCGCCGGTTGAGCTTGTGACGCAGTATGAGGAGAAAAAAACAGGGTACTGATTCAGGAAGATAATAAAAAAATCCCACAACCTGACCAGGTATGCCGGGCGGAAAAAAAACAAAGAAATTCGCGACAGAGATAATCGCGGCAAGACGTTAACACAGATGAAAAAAACAGTTGATGATTTGTTTCACTCCTGACGATAAGCGTCTTAACAGTCAGGAGGGTGACGATCAGCATAAAAAAAAGCCGCGCTGATGGGCGCGGCACAGCAATGCGGATTTCATACTGCAGTTGTTATAGAAATCATGAGAAGCTTAGTTTTTGCGGCCCTTTCGTCAAGCCCGATGACTAACCTACTCTGCGGACCGTGCAGGCAGACGACTTTAATGACTGATAAGCTGACTTTTAGGCGTGGGGACGCCTCAAACAAATATCCTGATATAAATCAGCTGAAGCGTACAGATGTAAATAAATGCAGTAAAAACCACCGCTACCCTAATCGTTGTCGCAGTCGGTTATCGGCGTTCAGCGATAATGATTTTTCTGCGCAGGAGAAATCAGCAGAAAACGATTTTTATAAAAAGTAAAAATACGCGGGAGCATGCGCAGTCCTAAAGAAAGTACAGGCTGCTGACGAAAGCTGGTTTAATCGTGGTGAAATCTCAGGTTATGTCAGACTCGGTTTTTTTTACGCATCGCCTGATGCCAACCTGATATTTGCTGCGTAGCTGGTCCTGCTTAATCCGGGCATCATACGCCATGAGAACCTTTTCCCCTCTTGCCGTCAGGCGGCAGCGTTCACTGACCCTTCGCCATGCTTCGCCGTAAAAAAATTCGGCCAGCCGCAGTCTTACCAGCATCGCCATCACGGCAGGCATCATGTCTGCCGGTACAGAGCCCCTTTCCTGCATTGAGGAAAGAAGACGAAAATGCTTCGGGGCCAGTTTCATCATATCCTTTTTACAGTGCTGTTGCTTACCCCATGAAGCATGGTCTGAAAGCGACAGATTATTAACTCAGAGGGATTTTCTGTTAATAAATGGCGCTAAATACAGCGATGCTGTTAAAAAAAACATGTCGCTCCTCTCACTCTTTGCCGATGCTGAGCCTCAAACAGCGAAAAACGTCCAGAGCGGACATCCCTCACAGAAAATTTTCATACCGCACCGGACCTTAATCACGGCCCCTCAGCGACAGATATGCAGCCAAAAAAGAAGAGAGCCTATGACTCCTGCTCTTCATACCTTCTGAAACTCCCGGGAGCGGCTATTATCACCGCGTTTCGTCCGGCCCCCTTCGCCTCGTACAGTGCCTCATCCGCCCGGCGAAGCATCGCGTCCCGGCTTCCGCAGTCTGACAGCGCGGCCACGCCGGCAGAGACCGTCATGGCACCCACGTACGGGAACGTCGTGGTGCTTACCACGTCGCGGATACGCTCCGCTGTACGGGCTGCATCCTCCACAGAGGTCTGCGGCAGCAGAAGAATAAACTCCTCTCCCCCGAAGCGGCTGACGATGTCCCCCGTCCGGCACGCCAGCCGCAGCAGACCGGCGAGACTGACCAGCACCGCATCGCCTGCATCATGGCCGTACCAGTCATTAATTTTTTTGAAGTGGTCAATGTCGATTGCAATTACGCACTGCGCGGCGTCATCGCTGAACCTGTCCGCCAGTACGGTAAAGCCGCGGCGGTTGCAGAGTCCGGTTAGCGGGTCGGTCATGGCCTCGTCGCTCAGGATGGCCATGCGGCCGGCGACCGCCTGGCGGTGTTCCTCTACCGCCTCCTTCAGGCGATCGGCCTCATAATACCACGCCGGTACCGAGGCAAGCGACGCCTCGCCGCCGTCATCGCGCACCATGCCGGCCAGCCTTTCAAGCGGATAAGCGATGCGTCTGGCCATCAGGGCAACCACGACGGCCGTGAGCACGATGATCCCCAGCAGGAACCACAGCGCGTTTTCTGCCGTGCGCACAAGGATATCCCGGACCGTCTCAGAGGTACCCGCAATAAAAATGTTCCAGTCCGTTTTGTGCAGGCTGGCAAATCCTGTAAGAAACGCCTGTCCGCCTGTCTCGGAGCTGAACCGTCCGCTGTCCGTCGTGGCAAGCCTCTTCATCAGGGCGGGGCTCAGCGTCATCCTTGTTCCCACAAGAGACGGGTCGTGGCTGAACACGATAAGGCCGTCATTGCTGACGATGCTGACGGTAGAGCCGCGGGCGTAAAAATGCTGGCTCAGGATATCGCTCAGCATGCTCTGCTTCCTGAGGTAAATGGTGCCGCCGATGTAGCCCAGATAGCCGCCGTCCGGCGTGAACAGCGGCTGCGAAAGGAACACGACGTAATTGCCCGAGGCCGAGGTAAAAGGGGCCGAGATAAACGGCTTCTGCGTGGTGATGGCCTGCCGGCTTGCATCGGAGTGCAGCTTCACGCCGACCAGGCTCAGGCTTTCCGGGGAGGTAGCGGCGATAACGGCATCGCGGTTCACCACCACCACAGTGTTAAAAAAGCCGGACTGCAGCCGGAGGCGGTCGGTCTCGCCTCTCAGCAGCGCGGGGTCGGTGAGGCCCTTAATCTGGGTGGCGCTCCAGGCAAGCTCACGCTGAGCCGTGCCGAGATAGCGATCGGTGGTATCGGCGAGCTTCCTCGCGTAGGCGATATTGCTCTCCATCAGACTGTCTTCGATGTTGCCCTTCTGAAAAATCAGCAGCGCCCCGAGCAGCAGGCAGGACGTCAGGATCACTCCGCCGACGGAGAGCGAAAGGAGAAGCGTACGAAGACGGAGTTTTTTCAACGGCATGGCGTCAGGACCCGGTTGAGGTGTCATCAGAGTGTAACGGTAATGGCCCGGGTTAAAAGGCAGAAAAGCGCGACTTTTATGAGCCGCGCGGCAGGATTGCAGGGACCGGCTCACGTCAGATTAGCGAATTTAATTCTCCTTAATTAAAATTAATCTAATAATTCACTGTTTAACTTTATATTAGTAGACTAATATAACGGGAAATGCTTAATAAATCGGTGCTGTCTCACCACGGCATAAGTCAACGATTAGCCCGTTGAGGCTTGCGGGCATTTTTTTATCGCGTCAGCCCTTTTATTTCCTGATAAAGCCCCTGTATCACACTGATAAAATGCGGACACTCACCGCCCTGAATGGCCGCCTTTAAACCTGTCCGGAGGCATCCATGAAACTGACGTTCCTGGCGCTGGCGATGGCCACGAAACAGTGCAATGCTATCCAGAATACACGTCAGCTGAACGCCTGAAATACCGAAAGCGGCGGTGATCCTCAGACACTCCTTCCTGAAATCATCCAAGCAGGTCAGGCACTTAATCCGACGGCCGCTGGAAAGTGCATCCATGACATAATCCATCGACCATGTCAGGTTTGGCGCATCCGGGCTAAGAAGTGGAAGCTGCTAAGTCGCCAGCCCTTACATCGTCCCCTGCGCTTTACACCCAAGTCGTTAAAGTGATAAATGCGTTATACCCGTTTGAGGTTGACGTGAAGGCCCTCCCGATGCAATAACTTCCAGATCAGCCGGTAACCAAAGCGGCGGCTTTCAAGCGCCAGCTCTCTGATGCGAAGGGACAGCTGAGCTTTAGCAGCCAGAAGCTGAACCGCATAATGGCAGGTTAGAAGGGACAGGCCTGCCAGCCTGGCCGCCACCTACGGCACCGAAATGCCCCGCTACCTGCTGCCCCCCGAGGTGGCCGTGCTGCTGGCAATGGTGACCGATCTCCGTAAACGCCTGTTCATCGACGTGCTGTGGAACACCGGCGGGCGGCTCAATGAAATTCTTCCCCTGACGCGGGAGGACTTCGTTCTGGACGACCCTGCCACCGGCGCCCCGCTCGCCTCGCCGTTCGTGGCGCTGCGCACGCTCAAGAAGCGGAAGCTGGAAGAGGCGGCGAAGAGCCACCGCTGCCGGCGCGGCCGGCCGACGAAGGAGGAGCAGCAGGCGGAGCGCGAGACGGAGGCCGCCATCCGCGAGAACCCGCCGCGCGCGGTGCCGCTCACCGATCCGGGATTCGTGCAGCGGCTGCGGGAGTGGTTTGCGACGGCGCAGCTGCCGGCGGGCAGCCGGCTGTGGGACATTAAGAGCGAGGACACGGCGCGCAGCTGGATTTCGCAGGCGGTCGCGGCGGCGGCGCGTGACGGCGTGACGTTTTCCATCCGGCCGGTGACGCCGAAGACGTTCAGGGATTCGTTTGCAATGCACCAGGTGCCGCAGAAGGTGATCCAGACGCTGATGGGGCATAAGGACGCGAAGTCGACGGAGTGGTATACCAGATTGTTTGCGCTGGACGTCAACCGCCAGCTCGGGGTGCGGTTATCGATGGACGCCGGAGAGGCCGAACGGCTACTGCTGCCGGGCGGTCCGCGCCCCTAGACCTGTTCCGGCTCTGCTCTGCGCAGGCCTTTTATCTGCCCAGAAAAAAATCAAAAAAACCTTTACCTTCAGAAAACACACTTTCCGCAGAATAGGTATCCGGCACGGTGCAGCAGTGGGCGGCGCTGGCCTGAGATCTACACAGGAAACGAACGCATGACAATTTCACAGCTTAAGCAGGCCATTCTGGAGCGCTGCCACGAAGTGCTGGCAACCCGCGAACGTAACCAGGTCTGCTCGATCTGCTGGCTCCCGGATGAGTGGCCGCCGGCAGACGTCTGGCTGGCGCTACAGGAGATGTGCCGTGACGGCATCATCGCCTGTAACCGCGGCAGCAGTCATATTGAGGATGGATTTGTGCTGAACGGGCGGTAATGCTGCCTGTCATCGCTGATAAGCCTGAACGTTCAGGGGTAACCCGGTGCCATTCGCACCGGGCTACCCGGCTAAGCTGAAGCCACGGAGTGTAAGGCGAAGCTGGCAGTGGAGTGCAGGCAATAGCGCTGAAAAGTTCGGCCAGGCGTGGCGACTTTACCGGACAGAGAGGGCCCTGGTTGCCGGCGTGCTTATTCCTGAAAATTCGGAGCTGCTACTGCTTACGCCACGGAACACGCCATATGCTGCCATCATCAAGCTTCAATACACCGGCCTTTTCATCGGTCCGGAAACACCGTGTTGTTTTCCCGTCCACCGTGCAGTCGCGCCAGTGCAGTGGGAAGCGATCGGCCACTTCTTTCGCCTGCGCCAGCGCTGCCCGCCGCGCCTGTATCTCATCCAGCGGGGGGATAAGCGTCATGATAAGCCCAATGGTCACTGCACAAAACGCCACCTGCGCAGTCAGAAACCAGAGCCATCTTCGCCAGCCAAGCGATTTACAGGCCCGCTCATAGCGTTCAGCCGCCTTTTCTGCGGCCCTGTCGGCTTCGCGGAAATGGTCCGTCAGAAGCCGTGCTGACTCCTGAGCCGTTGAGCCGGCCATGGACGTCACGGCACCGATGACGTCATCCCTGACTTCCCTTACGTGTCGTTCATGGGCGGCGGTGACCTTAAGCAGCGCTGACGTTGCTCTGTCGGCCGTTTTTCCCTGCTGCTGCGCGGCCTGAAGCAGCCTGTCTGCGGCGTCAAAGAACAGGCGTATGTCATGGTCGCTGATTGTGTTTATGTTTGTGTTTTTCACAGGCTCAGATCCATTCCTCTGTCGTAATCCATTGATTTTTCCCTCTCCAGCTCTTTGCCGTGTTCCATACTGAGTCTGTATTCGAGCCATTTCTCATGCGTCATTGACAGCTCCATGATATTTTTCAGCTCAGCATATTGCAGATTGCCGCGGCCGTCACACACGACGATAAGCGCCCCGGCGCTGCTCTTTTCATCGACGTCCTGGCACCACCGGATCAGTTTCAGGGAGTTACTGACGGCCACCGGATCTTCTGCTTCCGTCTGAGCTGAAAAGATGCTGCGCGTCGTCTGTGCAATAAAGCGCTCAAGGTTCAGGGGCTCTGCCTGTCGGGCAGGCTGAGAGAGCGCGCTGAGATAGCTCGAAAAGTAGGTTTTTACGCCAGACTGAACGTCAGGGGTGGTCTCAACGTACCAGTGGATCCGGTGAGAGACCTCACTCAGTCCCTTACGGCACTCCAGCGCGTGGGAGAGCTTTCGGAAGCGGGTCTCCTCTTTATCTGACCGGTTTGCCGCAGATTTGAACTCAATCAGCCGCAGCGTGCCGGGGAAGGAAAGGAGTACGTCTCCCAGCGCCTTATCTTCCGGCGTCTGCTGCAGAAGGTTCACCGACGCTGGAAGTACCTCTCCTCCCAGCCGGGCCCCCACAGAAACGCCCAGCCCGTAAAGGAAATTACCAATGACCACGTTTTCATAGAGTTTCACTGAATGCATATCCTCCTGAATGTTCTACTAACGGAGAGTTAACTTTATTATCACGTTGGATATGGCCGATCTCAGAGAGCAGACCCAACGCCTCTGTCGTGGATTATCGGCTTCTTATAAGAAATGATGATGACTTTCAGAAGTGTTTTTACATTGGAAGTTAGGTTTACACCAATCAATAACTAAGGTACTGAAAGTAAGCAAAGCGGGCATAACTTCAGCCTTTTTGTGGAAAGTGCTTTTCCGCCAGAAATCATTAATCTTTAGTAAGACGAAGCCGATACATGTTCATATTTATGATATATGGAGCAGTATCCTATGCCTTTTGTGCGCCCCTGCAGCGCCTTCCTTGTATTTGTCCCGGCCGTGCTGCTTGCCGGCTGTTCTGCCCTCCTGCCCCGTGACTATACCAACTATACCGGTGAGGATGCGGCAACTGTTCTTGCTCAGGACCCTGAAGGTTTTGTCGGTACTTTCTACCTTTCCGTGTATGAGAAGACGGGAATCTGCTACGACAGAAAAGAGCGCTACGAGCTGGGTTCGAATATTCTTCCCTCCGGAGGAACACTGATGTCCGCTAAAGTCAGACCCGGCCAGCTGATGGCGCTGCAACAGCTCTACTCCGCTGGCCAGTGGGCGCTGGTTGACGGGAAAATGACGTTCAATAAAGACGGATTTACCGCATCACGCTGGGTTTCATTCATCCCGGAACCGGGTAAACGCTATTTCCTTGATCCCGCTCTGGGGGCGAGAGAAATTCCGTCCGACTACCCGGTAACTACTTACACCAAAGCTTCCAGCATCTTTTCAGATTTCAAAACGCCCCTGAAACGGAACTGGGATCCCAAAAACCGTTGCCAGCATCTTATTGGTGGAAGCTGAAGAAGCTGACTTTCTCCAGGGCTTTGCGGGTGTTCCCGGTGTATGACAGGATCTCACCACATTGAGACGCTTTTAAATCGCTTCAGTTTTAACTTTGCAAAGAGCCAGGTAAATGAAGTGCTGCCGCTGACGTCGCGCTCAAAAAGAAGTCTTTAAACAAGACATTCATGCAGCAGTTTCAGGTAATCAGCCTCTACAGAACTGGCTTAATAAGCCGGGCCTGCTTGCCCTGCAGCTTGATAGTTAGGAGCGGTTACTGACGGACGCCCTCGTGTTCCTCGCAGGTCGTTGTGGATCTGTGGAGATCCGTAACCACCGCCAATCAGGGTCTAAGAGTCGAGGATAAGCGTCAGCAATCGCTTATTATGATGTTCTTCAGCTGACACCGGTCAGTGGAGCCAGATGTAAAACCGGAATGGGGAACCTTCAGAACCCGGCACATCAGTGTGATCGATCAGACCTGATGGTGAGCGTTAATGAAGCGGCACTTTATTTGGGCTCTCTTGCAAAGTACCGCGCCGCCTTTTTCAGTGTATCCCGCTTGTCCCCAGATCGCTTGAGCTGCGCTTTCAGTCGGGGTATCTCCGTCTGGGCCTGCAGCATATCCCATGCCTGGTACCCGCTAACAGCTGGTATCATGTAGCGGCCCTATTTGTGTAGGCAGTGTTGCGAGAAGCCAAAATGTTCAGAATAGTCGGCGACGGAATAGCCCCACTCGAACATCTGGCGGACAGCTTCTTCTCTAAATGAATTGAATAAATCGTGGTGGGCCATGGGCTCCTTGTATGCTCAAAATAAAGGGTAGATTTACCTATGAGCTTGGATGACTCCACATATTCATCTTATGAGTAGTAGTTAGTAATAAGCAATGACCGCTATGGGGAGTAACAACTGCTGTAGTGAGTAGTCGAGACGTAGAACTAGGATGACTGCTATGACGAGTAGATGTTAATGACCGCTGTGATGAGTATAAAGACTAAAGTCCAAACAGATGGCTTTATATTAAATGATAGAGCCTAATGGTAATGCGCACAGTTAGTCATTACCAACAAGCTTTGTGACCAAAATTATAAGGGTAGTGATCATCAGGACGCTCTGTAAAAAGTTAAGCTTACGCTGTTATGTCTTCTCGCTACAGCAGTCAAAACCGACTGGGAAATAATCAGCGTTTTCTCAATAAAGCCATGAGTTTTGATTCGAGATAAATTACTAATTTTAAATATTATTTTGAGTTACCCCCCTAAAAGTTAGATTAAATGACCACTGTAGTGAGAGTGATTACAGTCACATTTATGACCCATTTATAGACCGCTATAGCGAGTAGCCTTCTCACTACAGCGGTCTTGGTTATTCAAAAATTTAAAAAAGGCACTCATAGTTGAGTGCCATCTTGTCAGTATTTGACTTTAGTTATTCTTGCGCTTCCTGATGGTTTCCAGCATAACCAGCTCTTCTTCTGACAACATGACCATCTTGCCGGCAGCTCCCTCCTTAGCTTTAGGAGCTGTTCTCGGCTTCACTGGCTTTTTAGCCAGAGCAATTTCATGGTCACTATCCAATTCATCGTCTTCAAGTTCAGGGAGACTAATTGGGATATTTGCAGGCCTTAGCTTAGGTTGCCGATAGTGGATTGAGAAGTAGACCGTCGATCCTCGTTTGAACTCCGTGTAATCGAGATACCCAATCTCTTTCAGCTGCTCCATAGCCCTTCTGACGGTTGCATATTGAGTATTAGGCCGCGAGGTCAAATTTAAGCGCGCCTGAAGGCGCTGCATGGACACCGGGGCGGGATCGGGGGGTAAGCTCTCAATGAATGTGTAAAGTGCCTGAGCGGACTCTTTGCGCGCTAATTCGTTGATAGCGCGTAGCTGAAGCAATACCTTGCGGTCAAACTGATAAAGTTCAAAAATCTTAGGATCAGCCTGCAATGTCACAGTGTCATTTTTGACACTGTATTTAGCTGACTGAACCAGATGCGTGACGTAATATTCACCCTCTTTGTTAGCAAAGTGGATGGTGTTGGTAGCAATACGCGTTAGAGAGGCCTCCAGACGCGTTCTAAGCTTCGCAGACGAGCGCAATGAGGGAATGCCACATAGTTTGGCGAAATCAACAAAGGGGAGCGTTACACTATCGCCCAGCACTTTGTATTTCGCAAAGGCATGAATGATCCCGACCCATGCTTTAAAGTCGTTATCCATATCAAGGCGTGCGCCAGTGATCTTAATGTTTTCATAACCTTCTGCCTTAACGATCGAGAGTTGTTTAAGCTCATCAGTTACGTCCATAGAGGACATCTGATTCTTCCGACCATTAGCGGTGGATTTCAGTGTTGGGACAAATAGACCAAGCCTCATTAACGCTACTGGCTGAACAGTATTGTTGCTGTTGGGCGTAAGGTGAATAACTTCACCAGTTCGTTTGTCCGTTTCACTGAATGCTTCAGCTATCAGGTTGATTTCTTGTTCTTTTTTCGGCATTTGAAAATCCGTGATATGAACAAGCGATAATCGCCGTTACTCGTTAAAGAGGATACTAGCACTCACTACAGCGGTTATTCTACTTACTATAGCGGGTTAATTACTCTCTACAGTAGTCTTTTCGCTCGCTATAGCGGTCGGAGATCATTAGTAAACCCAGTTAGATTAAGGCTCCTTAACGTACCGAGATCTAATAAGAACATCTTGGTTCTTATATGGATCTGTTATCGGATCTAGTCATTTGATAACTTTTAGAAACGAATTATTGCCAATTTCTGGTGCTATTTTCGATGCATAACTATTTAGAACTAAGAGTCCAAGAGATTACAAGCGAAGCTGAGCCCTTTAGCAGAAAGGCTAAGCTCAAATAATCATCTAAATGATTTATTAACAGGTAAATCAGGCGTTTACTCACTATAGCAGTCATTATGTTCTCATTATAAAGGTCCTCAGTGCTCTCTATAGCGGTCAAGTTGCTCGCTACAATAGTCATTACGCTCTCTACAGCAGTCATCTATAGGGGTTTAAGCCTTTAACACCATGGCCTGCAGCGATTTAGGGATCTGTTTAGGATCTTGATGGGATCATATTAGGATCAAATTATTGGATCTGGCCTGTGGATAACGTGGATAAAGTCCAGACGAACGATATAACCATTAGCTTATGAAAAATATTGGAGATTTAGAGGATAATAGCTAAGCACGATCTTTATAGACTACGAATTAGCGTACTTGTGCAGGGCTGCCTAACCGTAAAAAGCCAAGGAGCGCCACTACACAAAAGAGTTCTTACTCTTGGCTAATTGACTCGTTAGTTTCGTGTATCAAAACACGGACAATAGGTAGTTTTATGAATAAAATGTCGGGGATCGGAGGATGACCGAGTCGTACTTACTGATGCTAAATGCATGGTTTGAATATTAAATTTTTCTGATTACTTGGTTTGTAAATCAAGCCTTAAGACCATTTTTTATGGGTTAAAGACCACTGTAGAGAGAAGATAAATTCTCTAATCTTGTAGGCTGAGAAGTCTGCATTCATACACAAGACGTGCTTGTTGCTTCTTAAAATGACCGCTGTAGAGAGTAACTTACTCGCTATAGTGGTCGTCACTGAAAAAGTACTAACAAAAGTCTGCTAACACGTGCATTTAATGAAGGAGCTGAATTTACGGAAAACGCTGCTGTTTTCTAAGCCATCAACAGCTGCTAGTTGACCAGATCCTCGTTTATTAATACCCCTCGATGTTAGTAATGTCTTCATTAGTCACATGAGGACGTCCCCGTTAAGAAGCGATTTTCCGACGAACAGATCATTAGTATTCTCCGCGAGGCCGAAGTCGGAGTTTCGGCCCGGGAACTCTGCCGCAAGCATGCTATTTCAGAAGCTAACTTCTACACCTGGCGCAAGAAGCTTGATGGTATGGAAGTTCTCGAAGTAAAGCGGCTCAATTCACTTGAAGAGGAGAAGGCCCGCCTCAAGAAGTTGCTAGCTGAAGCAATGCCGGATGAGAAGGCACTTCAGGTGGCTCTGGGCCGAAATTTCTGACGACAGACCAGAAGCGGGAAGCTGTGGAGGCCATGTGTGAAGCTACGGATCTGTCACAACGTTGAGCCTGCAGGTTAGCAGTTCTGTCCCTTTGAATCTGTCGTTATGCGGCTCAGCGTCCGGCTGCTGACGCGCAACTGTCTCTACGCATTACAGAGCTGGCAAGTGAACGCCGCCGCTTTGGTTATCGACGCATCTGGCAGCTACTGCGCCGAGAGGGCTTTCACGTCAACCATAAGCGGGTATATCGCATCTATCATCTCAATGGCCTGGGCGTAAAGCGCAGGCGACGCCGTAAATGGCTGGCAACTGAGCGGCTTCCACTTCTTCGTCCGGATGCGCCAAATCTGACATGGTCGATGGATTTTGTCATGGATGCACATGCCAGCGGCCACCGGATTAAGTACCCGACCTGCGTGGATGATTTAACGAAGGAGTGTCTGAGGATCACCGCTACTTTCGTTATTTCAGGCGTCAGGTCACGCGTATTCTGGACAGCATCGCGCTGGTTCGGGACTATCCGGCGACAATAAGAACCGATCAGGGCATGGAATTCACCTGCCGCGCGCTCGATCAATGGGCCTTTGAGCATGGTGTGGAACTACGGCTTATCCAGCCAGGTAAGCCAACACATAACGGATTTATTGAGAGTTTTAACGGATGCTTTCGCGATGAGTGTCTGAATTAACACTGGTTCAGCGATATTCTTCATGCCCGGAAAACGATTAATGACTGGCGGCAGGATTATACGAGTGTCGTCTCCATTCATCCTGTATTACCAGACACCAGCAGAATTCGCAACGGACTAGCGAAACGGGAAATATGAAGAAAAACCAACCGACATTACTAACTTAAGGTTGTATCTAATCCTGGGGCAGGTCAGCAGTTATCTGGGAATTTCAATGTGAAATATTTATAAAATTTGTAATAATTACAGGAATTTACAGTGGGTTTTTATAGGGGGAGCATTTCACTTTTTCTGATTGCTTGAGTGAGACACAAACAGCTCACAGGCTGAAGAGTGTCTCTTTCATATGATGGTATTAATTAGCTATTACTTTCAGCCTGCATTCGCGCTATTACTTCTTTAACAGCAGCATCGAGCTCCGCCTGATAAACTGCTGGAAGGCGAGCAAACTCATATGTAACGAGTCGCTTTTCTGAATCAGTCTTCTTACGCGCGAACTGCTTCTTATCCGCAAAATCCGCCATCTTTATAGTCACGACTTTAGAGGCTGGTTTGCCGCTTTTTAGGCCAGCGACTTCAGTGCGGAAATAACCAATAATCTTGGCTTTGTAAGCCGTCTCATCAACCTTCAAATTGGTATCTTCGTCCATTTTTTCAAGGACGTTAATCACAAGGTCGCTGATGGAGATGTTTTTAACGTTGGCCTTCTCCGCTACATCAAGCAAAGCCTGATAATCGCTGATTGAAAGCTCGTTAACGGAGGGGAACACGCCGATCATTTCATCGGGCACTGATGCGGCCTGAAAAGCGCGGGTGATTTTAGCGGGCGATATGCCCTCTGCCTTCGCCATTTCAGACTGCGTCGTTCCTTCCGGATACATCAGCTTTAGTCGTTTACCCAGTTCACGTAATGTGTGCTCTTTCGCCGTCTGGATATCGATCGCCAGTTGACGGGCATCAGCCAGTGATAAATCGTCTTTAGTCACCAAAACATCAAAAGCCGCGCCATTAAATATACAGGCTGCACGGCGGCGAGAGCCATCCAGTACTTCAATCCGCCCTTCTACTTCTCTGCCGATCGCCGGGAAGAATTGTTGAAGCTTAATAGTGCGGGCAATGTCACTAACCGACTCCTTGGTGATGAATGACTGGTCACGGCCGTTTACGCCGGCATCAACGAAAGTTTGCTTTTCAATTTCATCGTGAAGTACATGTGTGAGCGTAAAACTTGCTTCCGCACCTGATTTCAGGACAAAAGTTCGGTTGCCGTCTGTCTCGCTTAATTTTTTAGAAAAGCTGGATTCACTTACTGAACGCCCTAGCCCTTTCAGCTCTTTCTTCATTTCATTCCCCTCACGAACTCAATTCTTTTAAATACTGCCTGCGTAAACCGTTCCGCCTCGCGCTTTGCATTTTTCAATGCTTCCGTACTACCTGGATATGACTGAGGATCGGCACTGACAATTGTGTCAAAGGTTTCACCGCAGCGTTCAAACCCATCAAGGCGTGGCAATGTCGCGTCCAGAATGTATGACGTGAAGACGTCTCGCGCTAAACCATGCGTCATTTCATGGTCACGCTTGGAGGTCATCTTCGACATAAATCCAATGTTGCCTTTGATTCTTGGAGTAATGCCTTCATCCTCAAGCTTCTCCAGCATTTCTGGTAAACGAGTCAGATATTTTAATGTGGAGTGGAAATCGACCTGAGCTGGCGGCGTCGGTGTTAAAAGCAGATCGCTCGCAGCAATAGCATTAAGCATAAAGGCATCTAGGTGTGGCCCGGTATCGATAAAAATGAAATCGTAGTCCTTACCGACGCGATCAATGATATTGCGGCGCAGTACTTCCGAAGGCTTCATTGCAGGCAGGTGCTCGCTAACGAGTTCCTTCCATTGACTGGCCACGAAGCCATCATCAATGGACGCCGGAATAATATCTACGCCGGGGATGATGGTAGGAAGAATAATGTCTTCCTTTATCTGTTCCGCATCCAAATCATTCAACATGGCCTGCGCTGCGGTTTCCATGATGGAACCAATGCTGCTTGAATGATTAAGGAACATCGTGCTGGATGCCTGCGGGTCAAGATCAACAACCAAAATGCGCAGGTCATATTGCAGGAGATCGGGATGAACGCGCAGCCCATGCGCCAGCGTTACGGTGCTAACCGTCTTGGACACACCACCTTTAAGATTGACGACGAAAATAGTGAACGGACCATCCTCTTCGTGTAGCTCACGATATTTGGGCACTTTACGGTGTTCATAGATGTCTACGACGTCCTGAACTGTCAGAGCGTAGTGCTTAGCATTGCCAGCATCTTTTTTTCCGAACACATGCCCTTCTTTTTCCATTTCTGCAATCGCCTGCTCTACCGCGCGGCGACTCAGTTTTGGCATGTTTGCCACAGTATTACGCGTATAAGTCTGGTAATACTTATCTAGGCCAAACTCGTGACGCTTCCCTATTATGTCATCGCTCATACTGCGTAGCATTGCGGTCGCCCTGCGGGCTGTTTCATCCACGCCACCATAAGTACTTTTCATCACTCATCTCCATTGGCAATCATTGAAGCGAGTGTACATTTAAATTTTGTGCGTGCAACTTTTTTTGATATTCATAAAATTGTTGTACTGACATGATTTTCTACATCGATGTCCATTATTGTGTTTAAGATATTCCTGATGACCGCCCTTCGCTGTTAATAATCGGATTCGCTTTTTGCTGTGTAGAGAATGAGCTGCTAATGAGGGACTGCCTCACTTCACATTAGGGCTTCAGGTGCAGGTATGGTGATGAAATTTCATATAGTAATCCCCGGCAAAAAATATTTTTAAGTCATTGTATGTATTGTCAAATATTGTGATATTTCAATCTGAAATTCCCATGATTTCAATGTCATTAATGATGTGAGGGGGGCTTTCAATTGATAATCAAATTTGTTTTTACTTATCATCAATAAACTTTTGCTATTGGTATACTCTTCCAGTTAGCAGTTCATGCCGTTGAAAGACTCTCTCATTTAATATTCCATTATGTATTAACGACCTGCTTCACAAACCATACGTTTTCGCGCCAGATTGGTTAATGTCGTTAAGAATTTCAATTAGCTTCTCGCAGCTTGCTTTGGCCTACCGATCCTTAAACAGCCTTAGCTAACTGACGCCACTTGGTGTTACTTCCTAAAGCGAAGTCTTGACCCACTGAGAAATTGAATATTTAACCTTGTTTAAAGTCATCCATCGGGTGCTTTTAGGCTAAAAGAACAATTATTACTTCTGATGGCAAGTGGCCATTTATATACATATGCTGCCTTCTCTGCGTATGCAGAAAAGAGCGCTCCGTTTCAACCTCAAGCTACTTAGACGTTACGGCACTGACATCACCCTTGAGGCTTCTGTCAGTCCGGAAATGAAAGTGAACCATTACGTCGAGATTGTCGTCAGAGCAAAAACTGTCATCGGGCGTAGCCTCAAACTGCGTGAGAATATGGCGATTGGGTAAAAAAACGCTGAGGATGAATCAGGGAGAATAATCATTGGTAATAACGTGACGATTGGCGCTATGGCCTTTGTGAATAAAGATGTGCTGGCTAAAAGTGGTCTACTGTGAAAAAAGCACGGAGGTCCGGCCAAAGTAATCGAGACTGCTGATGCGCTGCTCATCACGGGCAGCGCTGATAACGATCGGCTTCTTATCCCGATTTGTTCGACAGACCTTATCTGACAAATGCCACAGGGATATCTTTCCAGTTTGTGGTCCAGGCAGGGGAAAGCAGCTCCCGTTTCATTTTCCACTCGTTGTTCACACCCTGACGAGCAAACCACAGGTTTCCCAGCCCGGACTGGTTAATACCGTCCAGCACCTTCATCAGCTGCGCACTGTTTTTTCTCGGCTGATCTTCATCGAACAGGTTCAGCTGGCTGACGCCATGCGGCGTAAAGTCATCAAGCATGATGCCTGCAGTCATATAACGGCGACCTCCCAGCCAGATGCGGTCCAGAGATCGCATAGCCACCTCAATGACGTCACGCGTGTCCTGCGTCGGACGCGGGAGCTTCTCGCCGGCGCTGTTGCCGTAGAACACCTCATCTTTCGCATGCGGCGAGGTCCGGATAAATACGCCAACGTGCCGGCAGAACTGACGCTCTTTCCTGAGCTTCTCCGCTGCGCGCGCGGCGTACTGGCAGAGCGCCTCCTGCATGGCCACCTTGGTGGTGATGCGTTCGCCGAAAGAGCGACTGGAGACGATCTGCTGTTTCGCCGGCGGCATCTCCTCGATGGGAATGCAGGATTCGCCGTTGAGTTCGCGCACGGTTCGCTCAAGCACAACGCTAAAATTTTTGCGGATGAGGGCAGGGTGCGCTCGCGCCAGCTGCAGAGCATTTTCAATACCCATCAGGTTAAGGCGCTTGCCGATGCGACGCCCCACGCCCCAGATTTCCTCTACGGGCTGATTCAGGAGAAGGGTTTCGGTTCTTTTAGAATTGCCGGGCGTCAGCGCAAGCACGCCGCGGAACTGCTTCCACTCCTTGCTGGCCCACTGCGCAGATTTCGCCAGAGTTTTGGTCGGCCCCATGCCGACCCCCACGGTCAGGCCGGTTGTGGCCAGTACGTGCGCGCGCAGGCGCCGCCCGAAATGTTCAAAGTCCTCGCAGCCATCTATGCCGGTTAAATCGAGGAACATTTCATCAATGGAATACTGTTCAACCCGGGGCGTCATTTCTTCCAGCGCTGTCATAATGCGCTGCGAAAGCGAGTGATATAAGGCGTAGTTGCTTGAAAATACGTGAACTTTCTCAGAGTATTCCTGAGCTTTAAGCTGAAACCACGGCATGCCCATTTTGATACCCATGGCGATTGCTCCGACCGATCTTGCGATTACGCAGCCATCGTTATTACTCAACACAACCACGGGTTTGCCGCGCAGGTCCGGCCTAAACAGCGCCTCGCAGCTGGCATAAAACTTGTTCGCGTCGGCTATTCCAAACATAGGCATGGTTACCTCCGGCGTGCGCGCGTACTGTTGAAAAACCATGTGACCACGCCAAGCAGCTGCAGCTCCTCCGGATAGATGATGGGGTAGGCCGGATTCATGGGCAGCAGCGCAAGACACGGCTGCAGCTGAAGGCGCTTGACCGTGAATTCGCCGTCTACCTCCGCGATGACGATGTCGTTGTGCGCGGCCTCTTCTGCCCGGTCAACCACCATGACGTCGCCATCAAACAGGCCGAGATCCTGCATGCTGTTGCCGCTGGCGCGTACGAAGAACGTCGACGCGCGCCGGCGAATGCAGAGCTCGTTGAGATCGAGCTCTTTTTCGACGTAGTCCTGCGCCGGAGAAGGAAAGCCGGCGGCGCAGGGGTCAGCAAACATTGGCACGCGCATGCGCGGCGTGAATATGGGTGGCCAAAGCAGCATTAGGCCGGAAGCGTACGCCGCGGGTTTCATGTTGCTGCTCCCGGGATGTACACAGGATGACGGGTGAGTGCTGTATGTAAGTCGCGCATAAAATCCTCCTCATAATATTACTGTTTATGCATACAGTATTAAGGGGCGGGATTTAGATGGCAAGAGGAGACATGCAGTTACATGCCGTAAACGGTTTTATGTGGCTGAGAGGCAGGCGAAAATTTTTTTGAACCCGACCAGACATCACCTATGATGAGGCAGGGCGAGAGATGCGTATGGATGCGTTCTCTGGCTGTACTCCAGCAGCCTGGTCTTCCGCGGCCGGGCTTCTTAAACTGCTTTATCTGATTTCGGGCCGGGTGCGTAAGTAGTCTCTGCCGGCTCCGGTGAAATGACGCTTCCTCGCACGGCTGTTCGTTCTTCGCGCTGCTGCGGTACGCCTCAGCAGTGACTACGGCGAGCGTTGCGGGCTGACAGTTAACGGCAGATATTTCTTTCCGGACCCGTTGTGTAGGGCAGGCGAATCGCCTGAATCTGGAAAACTCTCCCTTTAATTGTCCGGGGCAACCTATGGATGGCCACACCTCTCCCGTACGCTTTCTCGCTTATCTTCTGGCTGAGCACGACGTCTCCGTTTCGTAGCTGTGTGACCGCAGCGGGCTAGACAGCGATATCGTCTGGGATTTTCTGGCGGGGCACCTGCCGGTGAAGCAGACGCTGGCCGACCAGCTGGGCATCGTTTTTCACTCCCCCCGGATTCTGGCTCACCCGGCAGGCACTTTGGGGCAGGACGGATGCAGGGCCCCGGACAGATGGAGACGGTGCGCGGCTGTGCTAAATTAAGGCTCGCCGGTACGGGTTATAGGCTCCGTATTTCACCAGGGGTTAAATAAACTGTCCCCGTACCGGCATCCTTCCCCGTAATGCTTCTTAACTACGGACCTCCGCATGGCACTCTCAGCCAAGCATACATGCGGCTGGCCATCAGTTTGCTGGAGTTCAAAAAGGGCTGTTTATAAGGAAAAAACGTTCCCTGCGGCGGACCCCCGCAGGGAAAAAGAGTTGTCTGGTGAGCCGGCTTATCGTGCGAGTATACTGAGTTTAGCAGCGGACGTGCGTCCGTACCGACGGCAATTCAGGTTCGTCAGCTGAGTGCCAATAGCAGACGTTCAAGTTATTCTGTCCAGTGCTGGCATTCTGGTTGCACCAACTACACGGACATACTGAAAAATGCTGGCATAACTTTCGGCCGGGCGCGCAGTCAGTAGCTGAACCGATGGTAAATATGCTCTGCAACGTTCTTACAACGCCATATTGGACGCTCAGGTTATTCTGTCCAGGTGGTAACTTGGCAATCAGAACTGAGCTATCACCACTCTGGTCTTTCCTTTTGCATCACCTCGCTCAAGATCGCTTATAACACCTTTGGGGTTTTTCACCCAGCCTTCAGGATCATACACAAAACAGATCAGCGTCTCGCAGTCAGGATGTTCACGGTAGCGTGCCATATCTATAATCAGCTCCTCTCCAATTTGACGTGCACCCAGAGATTTTCGGGTTTTTTTCACCTCTAAGACTATTTTCTCCTTCTTCAGAAGAAAGTCCTGCCTGGATGATGAACCTGCATAACTGGGTGAAGCCTCTTCATCCCTGATATCATCAAAATGCAGCGTCAGAAGCGCATGAACCAGATCCTGAACGTCATACTCGTCGTTCACCTCAATAGTTTCTCTTTCGTTATGTCGCATTTTTAACTGACGGCAGAATGCAGGAAACCTTTCAAGCACATTAATAATCAGATCTAATCTGTCAGTTTCTTGATATACCGGACTTGAATTCAGGGGTATGGCATAAACCAGGTCAGCTTTAGCGGCATCGAAAGCCGGTTTCAGTTGGGTGGTGAGAATCTCATGGTTTGAAGCGTAAAATCCTTTCTGCGCATTAATAAAATCTTTATAAAAGTCAGAATCCTTTCCATAGCTGTCTTCCAGTAACTTTTTTACCCGTCCGATCCATGTTTTGTATTTTGCGGAATCCACATACATTTTATTTGCGTTAAGCATGGAATTGAACTTTAGATATTTGGTTGCTAATACGTCCTCGTAATCATCTTCAAGTAAGTCATACCGTTCTGCTATGGTCTTCTGCATTATGGTGTCATCTTTAGTGCTAAATGAGTGAATACTAGGATTCTACCATGTAGCTGCTTTTCACTCATATTGGACACTCAGGTTATTCTGTCCAGTACGGTGCATAATGTTCATAGCGGGGCGCGTGATGCTCCCGGAGGCAACGGAATTTCATAGCGGCCATGTTCGTTTTCGTACTGTCTTATGAAAGTGCCAACGTGGTTATCTAGCTTTTCAAAGAGAGCGATTAAGTCAGCAATTAGGGTTGCCACATATCCTTTATCGATGAGGATTTTGTGACGGTAAAGCCTGATATCACTCCGGCATTTGCAGTAACTCTCTATATCCGCATGTCGTTCAACCCGGTCTTTCTCTATCTCACCTTCTGAATGAACCAGAACATGCCGGATTTGCTCAACCTTAAGCATTTCCTCCCATAGCTTCCACAGTGAGCCACCTGGATTAATGCCGAAACCCGCCTCGTGTCGGAGAAATTTACGGTAGCTCCTGATGCAGACGCTACGAAAATACTTGCTGCTCATATCTGCCGGAAGCAGCCTGTTAACCTCGATGCAGAGTGTTTTAATCTGGTGTTCAAAGAAATTGTAGAGCGCGATCACCATCGACTTACGGTGTATCGTGGGATATATATCTCCAAACTCCTGAAACTCCGTGCTGAAGCTGCCAATGATCTCTTCATGATGACTTTCATCGTTTTTTTCAAGCAGGAGACTGATCTGGTTATCAACGTCAGAATTACTCTTCTGTATATTACCTTCCGCATACTTATCATAATCCGCGTAATTCAGCAGGTCATGAGTTGTAAAGTGACAGATATGACAGAGAGTTGTACCAAAAAAATCTATGATATTGGGATACTTAAATTCGATGTCTTGTTCCATCTTCAGCCCCTGAGAAGTAGAGTAAATATCTGACCATGAATTTCAGAAAAAGGAAACGCGCATAAATAACGATACGCTGGGCGGTCAGGAACTTCAGGACAAGATTTTTGCAGGACTTGTAATTTACGAGGGTAAACCCTTCATAGAGCGGTTCGGGCTGTTTATGGGCAAGGCGCAGTTGCTGGAGTTTGGCCTGAAAAAAATCCTCGTATCTCTTCCTGGATACAACCTTGATGAAGAAAAATTAGAGAGACTGACATTAGGACAGACCCGCGTTGAGCTAGAAAAGCTGGGGCTGCGCACGGACTATAACGCTTGCCTGAAATCCTTTACGAAACAGCGAAACACGATGGCACACGAGTTCCTGGCGAATTTTGCGATCACGCAACAGCTACTGGATGGAGCCGCGCTTATTCGCCCGTTTGAGCGTGAGTTAGACCACGCCTGTTACGCGGTGGAGCAGATGATCATCCTTTTCGACTTCATCAACAGTGCCGGTGACGTTACCGCCTGGCTTGAGCCTAAAGCCCCTTGATACTTCGTATGCTTTTCTCTCCATACTGGACAGGACCGTAATTCTGTCCATTACTGCAAAATTTCCCGTTACTGCCCGCCCACCATGTACGAATCCGGCACTGAATGCGGGCATTCAAGCATGTCTTCATCCCACACAGCTGGATGTGAAAAGGTCAGTATGAGTGCACTGGTGTACAGATCCCGCTGCATTGAAACTATCTGAGCGGAGTCAGAGGTCAGGCACAAGCGAATATCGCGCAGGCGGCCTTGCAGCTGCTCCAGGAACTGATCGACCCCGCCCGTTTCGTGATTCGCGCCAAACTCCGGCAGGGAGTGCGCGTACTGCGCAACGCTGCTCATGTGCTCGTCGAGGGTGTCATATGCCCGGCTGGCTTCGCTTTTTGCAAGTGACAGCGCCTTCTTCAGCGACGCGGGCTTGTCACCTTTTTCACTTAGCAGCTCCGCATAGCGCAGGTGTATATTGCAGATTCTGAGCTCCCGCAACAGGCGCAGGTAAATATCTTCGTCATTTTCCAGGGTGATGGTGGCCTGGACGGAGAACGGCAGCCTGCCTTTATCTGCCACGTACTGATAGAAGTGGTTCACCGCCTGAGACGGGGTGATGCCAAGAAGGATAAAAGCCTGCTCGGCCTGTTCTTTTATGTCGGCATCGATGCGAAAGTTTGCCTGCGTGGTTGTCATGATTGCGCCTCGTTATGTATAGCAACAGTGCTATTCATATAGCGTATAGCGAAACGTATAGCAAACTGATAGCGCCGTCTGACAGCCGTGTCATCGCTTTACGATTGCTGCTGGACATACCCGTCATTCTGTCCAGTAATCCCGCCTTTATCCTCCCACTTCTGTGAAAAAACACACTTGGACCCCCTGTGCCGGTCTCTACAGTGTTGATAGCTTTCGCATCGTACAAATCGTGCTTTTCTATATGGACGAAAGAGCATATTCGGAAAGAATGTCTAGTAACAAAGTCAGTCAGATCGGAATTAATCATCTTGCATGATTGCGTAATTTTAAAACCACCAGTATCTGTACATGATATGTCCGTTATTCGCTCATAGCGGACCTGCGGCGCGCGTCCGCTTCGTGCCAAAAGCGGAGGTTACTGACATCGGGATGCGGCGCGCGGAGCACAGTACATAGCAACGAAATCGCACCGAAATCATCACAGGCGTTTTTTCAATATGTTCAGGAAAAGACGCCGACAACTCCACTCTTCAGCAGAAACTCGCTGAGGTGCCCGGAAAGGTGCCATAGTAGTTTTATGTGAAACGCGCGATACATTGCAGGTCTGAAGAAAAATGATGCTGGCTGTGCTTATGTCCTTGCCTCCCCAGAAACACAAACTAATTAGTAAACGTTATGTATATTTCAGGTTCCTCCTGCCCCTGAGGGACAATTTTTTCTGGAGGTGACGAAACTGCAGAATCTTAGGATTCTGTCGGGCTTACTTCTGGACGTCGGGACAGTGATAAAGCGTCATAGCATCCCGCGGCAGGGTGTTATCAGGAGATTACATATTCAGCCTCATGTGCCGATAACAAAAATGACACCCATCATATTCACTCCTGATAACGAGAACCTTTATGAAAATATCGACACGACTTATATCAGGCTTTGGCCTGCTTATTTTCCTGTTTATCCTCTGCACTACGATTGCGCTCATGGCGCTCGCCAGAGCCAGCGACGGTATGGACGATGCCGTTAACGTCAAAATGAAAAAATATCAGCTTGTCCTGGATATGCGCGGTGGCATCAGGGATATGGGCATTGCGGTACGCAACATAGCCCTGCTCACTGACCCTCAGGCGATGAAGCCAGAATGGGAGCGATTACAGAAACAGGGGTCTCTGTATGAAGTCAATCATCGGGCATTGGTTGAGGTTATGAAAAGTGAATCAACCCCGGAAGACCGTGAGGTCATTCGCCGCATTAGTGATGCAGAAGGGCCAGCAATCTCTGCGCTGAAGCAGGCCGGCCAGCTCGGACTGGATAATCGTGCTCAGGAGGCGACTGCTTATCTGATGAATGTCACGCGCCCGGCTCAGACTATGTTGCTGAACGCCTTAAACGACATGACGCAGATCCAGCTGAAAAATACGCAGTCCGCCGTTGAGCAGAACAGCGCCGCGGCTGATCGCGCATCACTGACACTCGTTCTGCTCGCTGCTGTGTCCGTAGTGATTGCGCTCGTAACTTGCACTTTAACCATTCGCATGCTTATGCGCCAGCTTGGAGGGGAGCCTGCGCAGGCTCAGTCACTGGCGGCTACCATTGCCTCTGGCGACCTGACAACGTTTGTGACGCTGCGTCGCAACGACACGAGCAGCCTTATGGCGTCACTGGATGGCATGCAGGCAAACCTGCGGGGTCTGGTATCGCAGATAAAAGACTCGGCTGCTTCTGTGGCTATGGCGGCGGATGAGATATCGCAGGGCAATACGGAGCTCTCCTCCCGTACGGAGCAGCAGGCCGCTGCTCTGCAGGAAACGGCCGCCAGTATGGAGCAGCTGACCGCTACGGTGAAAAGCAACTCAGTGGGCGCACAGCAGACAGCTGAGTCTGCGCGCGAAACTGCATCTTTTGCCCGTGCGGGGGAAACCGATATGCAGCGTATGTCTGAAACCATGAACAACATTTCACTCAGTGCGGCTAAGGTACGGGATATCACATCGGTCATCGAGAGTATCGCCTTTCAGACCAATATCCTGGCGCTCAACGCAGCGGTGGAAGCCGCTCGTGCAGGCGAAGATGGACGTGGTTTTGCCGTTGTGGCAGGAGAGGTCAGAACCCTTGCCCAGCGCAGCGCCACCGCCGCACGGGACATCAAGCAGCTGATTGAACAGGCCGTAGAACAGGTAGAAAGTGGCGTTGAGGTGGCGGCAGGCACCGGACAAAGCATTCTGAGAATTGTCGGAATGGTGGGCGAGCTGGCTGAGGCTATGGATAACATTTCGCTCGCCTCTTCAGAGCAGATGCAGGGTATTTCTCAGGTCAGCATTGCTGTCAGCCAGATGGACGGCGTCACTCAGAATAATGCCGCGCTGGTTGAGGAATCCTCTTCTGCTTCGCAGTCACTTTCTGAGCAGGCTCACGCTCTTCGTGGAATGGTAGATACTTTTCGTGTATGAACACCGACGAGATACCTGCGAATGAAGCCCGCTACGCGGGCTTTTTTCATGCCCAGCGGGTAAGGGATGTTATGTTTAATGTGATGAAACTTTAGTCGTTATCAGTCAATGTCCGCTGTTCGCTCATAGCGGACCTGCGGCGCGCGTCCGCTTCGTGCCATGAACAGCCAGCCCTCCGTTATCGTCCGGCTCTGAGTATGGTGTTGGGCACCAAGCCGCGAAACTCAATTGAGTGCTGAATTTTACTGCTACTCACCGACAAAATTTGAAAGTGCAAGAGAAAGATAACCCGGTTGTTCCCATGACATGCAATGCCCACAATCATCAAGGATTACCGTTGAAATCCCTGACTTGACTAAATAATCGACATCGTCGTCTGGTAACGACCATTCACCGAAGATCAGCTGTTTACGCACTGGCAATTTAATAAATCGCTCAAGCCAGTCACCGCCTGCTATCAGACTTGAAGCACCTCGCCAGACCGCCCAAGGGGCATCAACTGCGAGGCTTCCCGCCCAGGGGCCTGATTCGTTTTCAATCATTTGTTTCCAGTGTTTGTTTATGAACTCTTCTTCACTGTGACTGCATATCTGCCGACTGAAAAAACCGCCCCCGGGCCTAAAATTAGGTTCAGATACCACAAGTCCCTCCATGCGATTTGTGATTAAGCCTGCCGCTTCAATACTGATACTCCCCCCCATACTGTGCCCGTAAATAAAACATTTATTCAACCCTAAATACCGTACTAACTCTGCCACCACACTGGCCTGGTCAGTGATTGAATAGCTGTAATCACGAGGTTTTTCACTATAGCCACACCCTGGCAAATCTATAAGAATCGCACGTCTTTTATTTAAACGAGGGTCTGTGGCGATAAGTGGATATTCGTACGAAGAAGCACACCCTAGTCCGTGCACAAATATCAGGGGTGTTCCGCTGCCGGGCAGATCCTGCCAGCGGACGAGACAATTTGCAGTGGATGAAAAGAAAGATTCCATAGAATTATCAATACTGGCTGAGTTTAAAGACGTCAGTATCTTTGCATTGAAGCCCGCAGACAAGGCTCAGATGTATAGGTTTCTGTTATTTACTGACCATCGATGGTCGTGTTTAGACCTGATCCTTTTTAATGAATACACGACTAAGCAAGCAAATTCTCTACGAGTAATGACAGCTACGGATGTCCGCTTTTCGCTCATAGCGGACATTCGCCTGACGTCAGTCCGCTTTGTCGGCTTAATACAAACAGCATCGTTGCCCACTCACCTGCCAAAATCGCTTCCAGTTTTCTTTTCCTGAGACCTCGGCCGTCATTTTCTGGAGCATCTGCAGCAGGAGGTCTTTGCTGAGCTGGTCGGATTTCAGCGCTGGCGTAAAGTTGATAAGCGACAGCGTAACAGTGGCCATCGCCACCGATCGCTTAACGCGTTCTGCGTTCTCGTAGTCTTTGTACGTGCGAAGGCTCACCCCGAGCTCTTCGGCAGCCCTGTCACGGCTCCAGAGCAGGCTCCGGCGCCCGTTCCTAAAAATGCCATGCAAGCTCCCTCTGTGCCATCGGGCCTGCACCGTGCCTTCACCTTAGCCGGGCCGCTGCGCCGGCAAGGGGTCTGTCGTCACCCGTTCCCCGCCGTACGCGGGACATTCAGTCCGCTCCGGCGGCGCGTGCGGCTTCCTCCCTCGCCCGTTGCCTGCTCCGCTTTGCGCCCGGCTTCCGTGGCGGCACGGTGCAGATGGTGCCGTGCAACCCTTAACGGAGGAGTCAACATGCCAAACTGGTGTGCCAACAGGCTGCGGGTTTCAGGCCCGGAATATCACGTAAAAAATGCGCTGGCGCTGATTGAAGGCGGGGAGGGCGTTCCGCTTTACGCGCGGGCGGCTGCAGAAGGGATCCAGCTCTTTCTGGCGGGCTGTGCCGGGCTGCTGCGCCCGGTGGAAGCGATGGACTATGCCCCGTATCCCGCTCTGGTGAAGGTGACAGGAAACGATACTCCGCAGAACCGTGCTTTTACACAGTGGGTGGCGCATCTGCGTGACGGCGCAGAACTGACGCCAGAAATCTGCAACAAGCTGCACGAACTGTGGCTGGCCAGCGGTCTGCAGCGCATGACGTGGTCATCGCTCTCTGCAGAGCAGCAGACGGTGATCGCCGGGCTGTGGCAGATAAAGCACGGTGACTGGTACTGGATGCGGGGTAATAACGGCCTCAGCGAGTCGTGGGACTGCCAGTGCCGCGAAGACGCGCTGCCGCTGCAGGCACTTCCGTTCGACATGCTGCAGCTGATCCCGCCGCGTCTTGATGCGGAGATAAACGGATATAACGGACGCCTGCTCCACGGTGTGCCGGACGGGTTTAGCGACGTAGTTGAGCGCTGCGGCACAAAGTGGCCACACGCGCACAATCTTGACGTGTCGCACTCCGGGCTCATCACTTTTGACGCTGATTTTGATACGCCCTGGTCGCCTCCCTCGCCGGACGTGCTGTCAGCGCTGAGCGAGCGTTACGGCGTCACCGTTGAGCACTGGTATGCCGAGTCCGGCAGCAGCTACTGCGGATGGGCTGTTTATGAAGCGGGCTGTCAGACCGGGGAATGCTGCGACTCGCTGGAGTGGGGCGATGAGGAAGACGAGTTCGGGTTCAGTGAGGTGACGGGCCCGGCATGGATCATTGACAACGTGGCCAGCTACGGCGGCTGAACAGGAGGCGGCGGGCGCAGGCCCGCCGGACAGAAAATGAATGCATCCCTGACCATTGAAAAACTGATCGAGCATCTGCAGAGGTTTGCCCCCGACACGCCCTGCGTGGGTCACTTCTGGATAGCTGACGACCTAATAGACGTGGCCCCGGAGCTCACGCCGGAGGAAGTGGTGGCCACCTTGGCGCTCGCTGACAACACGCTCGACGCTGAGAACAGCCTCAGCTGGTATTTCCTGCGCCACTGTGCCGACACGGTGCTGGCGCGCAGGTTGCTGAAGTAACTAAGGCGGCCGCCCGCGGGCGGCGCTCTTTACGGAAAGGAGAGAGACGTCGCTGCGCTCCACCTTCATGCCGTATCCCGTCCTGCGGCCGGAAAACGGCGGGTATAAAGTGCCGTGCCCTCACGGTAGCCGGGCTGCTTCGCAAACAAGGTAAGCTGGCGCCGTCCTGCTCACCCGTTCCCCGCCGTGCGCGGGACATTCAGTCCGCTCCGGCGGCGCGTGCGGCTTCCGCGTCCGCCCTTGTTTGCTCTGCTTGTCGCCCGTCTGTGTGGAGGTCACGGCACCACTACCGGTGCCCCTTCATACACAGGAGCATCACTATGTCTCGATTCATGCACGGCGACAGCGTACAGGTTATGGGCGGCTTTCCGGACAAGAGCATTGATTTCATCCTCACCGATCCGCCGTACCTGGTCGGCTTTAAGGATCGTTCAGGCCGCTCGATTGCGAACGATGTAAACAGCGAGTGGGTGCTGCCGGCAAGCCAGCAGATGTACCGGGTGCTTAAAGATGACAGCCTGGCGGTGAGCTTCTACGGCTGGAACCGCGTGGACATTTTTATGCAGGCGTGGAAAGCCGCAGGTTTTCGCGTCGTCGGGCATCTTGTCTTTACCAAACCCTATGCCTCTAAGTCGGCGTTCGTCGGCTACCAGCACGAGAGCGCGTACCTTCTGGCCAAAGGCCGCCCGCGGCTGCCGGCAAAGCCGCTTCCTGACGTCATGCCCTGGCAGTACACCGGCAACCGCCATCATCCGACTGAAAAACCGGTCAGCGTGCTGCGGCCGCTGATTGAAACCTTCACCCAGCCCGGCGCGATCGTACTGGACCCGTTTGCGGGCAGCGGTTCAACCTGCGTTGCCGCACAGGAGTGCGGCCGCCGCTGGATTGGCATCGAGCTCCTTGAGGAGTACCACGCCGCCGGCCTGCGCCGCCTTTACGCACATCGCGCCGCACGCGCGGCATAACGGAGACCGATAAATGCTTAATCTGACAGAACAACACGCGGCCGATCGTCTGGCTGACGATGTGGCCGATATCGACGAGACCCTGAGCGAGCTTTTCCTGCGGATCCACGCGATGCGCCAGCGCTGGCCGCGGGACAGCGACGTCCCAGCGGTGCGGCTGACGCTGCTGGCAGTTGACGATATCTGCGATTCCCTGAGGGATGCAGGCCGGCGCGCGGAGCAGCTGCGGGGGTGTCTGCGCAGATGACGGGATTCTGCGGGGCGGTTAAAAAGCAACCGCCCCCGGATATTCCCCCCGTTGCCTGGCCTGCACAAATGTATCCACAGGGTTCCGGGGCGGATATGCACCCCGGATGTGGACAAGACAAAAAGATACCCTCTTAACCTACAACCTGTTTCTCAACCAAAAGGCATATTTCTAACAGGGTTGTATTGATTGTCCTATATGAGCGAAAAGCAGACCCATTGTCTGCTTAGATGAGCTTCTTGCGTGAAATGGATAAAGGTACTTTTAATTGTAGATTGATCGATCTACAATTAATTCTCATTCTTGGGAGGGTTATATGAAAGCATCTGTTGGCAGACCCAGAGAATTTGAACCTGAGATCTTTCTCAATACGGCGCTTGAATGCTTCTGGCAGAAAGGATATCGGGCAACATCAATGTCAGACCTCATGAAAGCATCTGGTCTCGCAAGCGCCAGTATTTATAAGCTCTACCCTGATAAACGCGCAATCTATCTCGCGGCGTTACAACAATACATGGATGAAGGTGTTTCGAGGGGAGAAGAGCGCGGTGCGGAATTGTCTCCAGAAATTGCATTGCGCGAAACGCTGGAATTCGTGGCCCTTTTATCATCTTCACCTGATGGAGAAAAAGGATGTTTTACTATTGCCGCAGCCAGTGAACTGCTCCCAGGTGATGCAGATATAAAAAGTAAGGTTAATATTAAATTCAATTCAATAATCAATCAGTTAGAAGGTATATTATGCAAAGGTCAGACGCAGCAGCTGTTTCGGTGCGATGAAAGTCCACGAACAATGGCCGTGAGCATTTTTATGATGCTGGAAGGGATGCGAGTCTATGGAAAAATTCAACCAGACATTGACGATCTTAAAAGGTGTAACGAATTCATTGTAAGATCGGTGCTCTCAAACAGAATTGTTGATGGGAAAGACCTCTCCAGAGGGGCATCAACATGACGGAAGTGGGCACAATTGTTAGGCGTCGAAAAAGAAGGAAAACAATGGTTGTGCTCGAATGTGAAAATGGCATGGCTTTATGTGGCTGGATCGATAACGGCAAGTTTTTCAAAAGACGTTTTCCATTTTCTCAGTTGAAAATATGTGTACCTTACTCAAACTTTTGGCCTCTCACTTGAAGCGCTGGAATGCCCCCTCTCCGGTGCCTGAGGCTGACTGCCGCTCCCTTTAGCTGGCTGGTTTAGGTGCAGCTCAGAAGACCGCTGTGAGCAAACAACAGACGTTTACTGAGGACTACTAAATATTTACATCGTTTTATACATAACATTCCGGCAACGAACTCAGACAGCTAGCGCTAGTTGTTGATGACGCTCTATAAATTTCGCTTTGAGGGCGCTATAGCGATGAGCGTCGTTCCTGCTGAGTAATACAGCTGCGAGTTTTATCTCAGCATACTCTTCTGCAATGCCCTTGTTTCTTCGAAGATAATCACGGAAAGCGAGATGTCTCAATACCTGCATATCTCCGACTGCAAACGCATGGACTTGATGACTGGAGTGACCCCGAGCCCATAGACAAATCTGCCCTATATTTTGAGCATAGGAGGAGTCTATGGGCACACCACGATTTACCCCTGAGTTTAAAGAAGAAGCCGTCCGCCAGATCACGGAGCGGGGCTATTCCGTCGCCGACGTTTCTGAACGCTTGGGCGTCTCGCAACACAGCCTTTATAAATGGATCCGCTCTATAAAACCTGATGCTAGCGGGCACCAGGCGCAGGATCTGCTGGATGCCCGGACGGAGATCCTCCGGTTGAAAGCGCAGCTCAAGCGAACTGAGGAGGAGCGGGATATCCTGAAAAAGGCGGCGCGGTACTTTGCAAGGGAGCCCGACTAAAGTACCGCTTCATTAACGATCACCGTCAGGTCTGGTCGATCACACTAATGTGTCGGGTTCTGAAGGTTGCCCGTTCCGGTTTTTACGTCTGGCTCCACTGCCCGGTATCAGCCGGAGAGGAGGATAATCAGCGGCTGCTGACGCTTATCCGCGACTCTTATACCCTGAGTGGCGGCGTTTATGGATACCGACGGGTCCACAGTGACCTGCGAGAAATCGGAGAGGTATGCAGTAAAAACAGGGTAGCGAAAATTATGCGGCAGAACAGAATCAAGGCCGTACATGGCTATAAAATCCCGCGAGGAGCACGGGGACGTCCGTCAGTCATTGCTCCTAACCGGGTACAGCGGGAGTTCACAGTCGTTAAACCGAACCAGGTCTGGGTAACGGATATTACCTACATACGGACCTGGCAGGGCTGGCTGTATCTGGCCGTGGTGATAGACCTGTTTGCCCGCAATGTGGTGGGTTGGTCAATGAAACCCTCACTGTCGCGCGAACTGGCGCTAGATGCTCTCCTGATGGCCGTCTGGCGACGAAGGCCTGAGGAAACCGTTATCGTACACAGCGACCAGGGAAGCCAGTATGGCAGCGATGACTGGCGACGGTTCTGCCAAGCTAATAACCTGTCACCCAGCATGAGCCGACGCGGCAACTGCTGGGATAATGCAGTGGCAGAATCCTTCTTCAGTTCGCTAAAAAAAGAGCGTATCAGAAAGCGGATCTATAAAACCCGGGACATGGCCCGGGCTGATATCTTTGATTATATCGAAGTGTTCTACAACCGGACACGACGCCACAGCCACCTGGGAGGCGTCAGTCCAGAGGCCTTCGAAAAGGCCTCGTCGTGAGGACAGTGAATGTCTACGGGAACGGGGTCACTCCACCACCGAGCAATGTTTTTATCAGTAAACTTTCAGCTTCAAACATCCAAGGCCATCTATCATCGTATGGCACAACAATAATCTTCCGCATAAACACATTCTCTCTGCCCTACGTGTGCAACTCAACCCTGAACCCCGGCATTGCCTGCAGTCGGCGTTCCCTGGTGAAAAAACAGAGTCCACTGGCCCTCATCCGAACAAATCCAGTAAGAGGAACGTAATGCATGATGGCTGCCATCATCGTAAAACGTCCGATAGTGAAGCAGAGCGTAACCGCAGCCCATATCCGTAAGACGGAAATCACTGCTGAGAATATACGGTGCAGCCTTTTCACTTAACAGCGACGCAATGGTCTCTGACCGGTCGACCGTCACACCTGACCGGGTGATTTCACGGAATTCAGGATGAAGAATCAGTTCCAGCCACTCCGGATCATTGCGCCTGTCGCCGTGAAGGCAGCACTCAAGCAATCTGAGCTTCTCCAGAAGCATTCTGCTTATCCTCAAGTGATTAAGCCTGACATTCAAATTTACCATAACAGTTCATGCGCTACTTCCGCTTCTGGCACAAAGCAGCCTGTCTGCCAATTGAAGTTGGTTAAACCTTGCCTAATGCATGTCTGTCAGCTTTTCTCAGTCACTGATTAATACCCGCATTCACTGCAACGCGAGAGCTGAAACCTGTTCCCGATTTAAGTACCCCGAAAATTATATGGATTAGTTTTCGCATAACAGCCCCGACGACAAGCATTCTCGGTTTACCCGCACTCAGAAGACGCAGCCCGAATGCACGGATGTCCGGGTTGTGTTTAAGCGCAACCAGAGCAGGCATATAAAGCGCGCACCGGAGCTTAGCATCTCCCATTTTTGACATGCGAGTTTTACCCCGAACCGACGTTCCGGACTGGTGATGGCGGGGATTGAGACCCAGAAAAGCGGTCACTTCCTTAGCTTTTGTGAACTCTTTACTGGCCATGAAGGACAATATCAGGCTGGCTGAAACAGTGCCAATACCCGGAACAGACTGCAGGAGGTCGTTCTGTCTTTTCAGCTCAGGATCATTACTGATATGGTCTTTTATTGCCCGGCGCACCGATTCAAGCTCCATCTTTAAATGATTGATCATGCGTTCAACAGATTCCTGAGCGTCAATATCTGCATTTTCACGACGGTTGCATTCCATTCTGAGCATACCGTTCAGCGCACTGATACGTCTCACTAGAGCCTGAAGTTTTCTGACGGGGGCGGGCACAGGTCTCCATGGGTCTGGCTGCGCGGCTTTACAAAAGCGTGCAATCAGTCTGGAGTCTGCTTTGTCGGTTTTGGTTCGGGTAAGTTCAGAAGCCGCGAATCCCTTGATTCTTGCGGGATTAACTACGCTCACTTTCAGATTCTTTTCGTACAGAAAAGTAGCGAGGGCTGTACCATAGCTGCCTGTTGCTTCAAGGCATACATGAATGTCCGGAATGCTGTCTGCTTTAAGCCACTTGTACAGTGCTGTAAATCCAGCAGGGGTGTTTTCAAATGTCTTACACCTGTAAGCCCCGTCATAGAGTTCAGCTGCATCAAACTTCTTACTGGCAATATCAATTCCAATGTACACAGTCATAGCTTTTCCTCTTTTAGTTCAGCTGACCTACCTTGCAAATTCAGGCTCACCGGTTTACGGGGCCACAGATACCCTTCGGTCATACACTGAAAAGAGAGGCAAAGCGGCAATTATCTTTTTGACTGGCTCACTGGCCAAAGGATGTCGCCGGCCTGCTTTGCCCCGGTGTTAACTACAGAACCAATCTGTTCTGTGTGGGATAACTATACAAGGATGTCGCCGGCCTGCTTTGCCCCGGTGTTAACTACAGAACCAATCTGTTCTGTGTGGGATAACTATACAAGGATGTCGCGAGCTCCGCCGTTTATGCACGCCGGCGGCGTGCGGGAATAAACGTCCGTGCGGTCTGCGGCCAGTGCCGTGCCTTCACTTTAGCCCGACGGCGGCGTGTTCAAGAGCCGCAGGCTCTCCTCCTCCCCCGTTCGCACTCACTCCTGCGCGCTTACTCCCGTCGCGTCTCCGCTCATGCTTCGCGTCGCCGCCGTGCGTAATCACGCCTCCGTTCGCTTGCGCTGCGGCCTCGTCGTCGCTCTTGATCACGCCGCTGTCCGTCGGGCTGTCATTCAGGCACGGCACAGGCCGGAACTGTATCCCCTTTACCTGTGGAGGTTTCTGATGAACACAGCACTGCACGCGCCCCAGGGGGCGCGTTTTCTGGACGGCTTCGTAAAGCTGCGCTTTCTGCCTTCTCTGTTCGGCGATGATTTTATGCGCGCCGAAAACAACGTCTATCTGTACGCCGCGCGCTATCTGACGAACTACAACGGCGGTGAGTGGACTTTTGTTCACCTGGAGCAGGGCGGTGGATACATGATCCCGCCGGATGGCACCTGGCGGTTTGAGAATCCCGAAAACTGGTCTGTGGCAGAGGTCTCCGCTGACGCGGCGGGGATCATCATCACCGCGCTGGTTCTCAACCACCGCAGCTGGATGTATGACCGGCACGACGAGGAGGAGCTGTGTGCGCTGTTTTGCCGCCGCCACCGCCAGCTGATGGTCTGGGCAGAAACTCATCCCGAAGCCGCCGCCATTTTTCGCGCGCTTGACTGAACACTAACAGGGGCGGCAGAGCCGCCCACAAGGAGATAACACGATGCACGGTAACGTAAATGAAATCTGCGCCTGGCTGCTGGAGACCTTTCAGCCGGGCACTCCGTTCACCATCCTGGTATGGACGGAGGAGGACGTTCAGGATTCTACGGATTCAATGGCACTGACGGAGGAGGAGGCGCACGCGGTGCTGGATGAGATCGGCGAGCTTGATGATCACCGGCGCTACGGGATAGGCCGGGATACCGTGCGTGAGCTGGCGAGTCAGGTTCGCCGCGACAGGCAGGCAGCGCGGCACGTCACCCTGCCGGCCGCGAGCCTGAAGGTACTGCTGGAGCTGGCCGGAAAGGCTGGCGAAACGGGCGAGGGTACGGACGCTGAGGAGGCTATCCATCAGGCACAGGATGCCATGCGCGGGTAGCGCGTGGCAGGGCAGGGAAGCCCTGTGCCACATCAGGGCGCGTGAAAACCCCAGCCGCCTGAGGGCGGCGGCCGCTATGCGGCGCCTTCGGCGCCGTTTCCCGTGCTGCTGAAAACAGAAATAAGGCGTGGACACAGAGATATAGAAGCCAGCAGAAATCTGACAGGACTATACAGAAAGTTATTGAATTCAATGGTTTTAACTTTCGTTTTTACAGTGTGAAGGATAGCGATATTTATTACCCTGAGCTGCCGTTTTTTTACCGCCGTCAGTCTCAGAAACTGCACAGAAACGCATGCCTTCAGCCGGAGCCGGAGAGCGATTTCGGGCAGCTATAAAAATTAAAAATCCACTTAAAGGGCATGGCTCCACCTTCGGCTCCCCGGCAAGCCGGGTCGTCAAGCCCTACGTCGCTAAGCGGCAAGCCGCTAAGCGCCACCGAACCCCTGCGGGTTTCGGCCGCAGGCGGTTTCGGTCTGATGGCGAAGGTCAACGGCTGCAACCGGCTTGCGCCGGTGCGTTAACCGCCCCGGAAAAGGCCTCCGGGGCTTCAGGGCAGACCGCCGGGGCGATCCCTGACGGCTTTTACGGCATTCCGTCCTGTTCTTTCGCAGAGGGCTTTTCGTAGCACCGCCGGTTCGTTCAAAAAGGGGTGAAATGCACTCCGTCAAAAACTTTTTGCGGAAGGGACACAAAAACTTTTTGCCTCCGCCCCTTTATGCCCTCTCTTCGTCGTTGCTACTCGGCCCTCGCCGCGAAAGGCCAGACCGGAAAGATAAAACCCGCGTCAGAGAAGGTCTTTTTCGGGTCCGCAGCGCGAGCTGCACCTACTCAGCCGGATTTAAGGAGCCATGCCATGCAAAACACACTCGCCAGCGTTACCCCTGATTCAACCGCCGACCGTGCGCCGGTTGAAATGATGCCCTGTCATAACACGCAAAACCCTGAAAATAGCGCACCTGAAGCACCCGGGCCTCGCCTGGAAAGCGTCAGTGTTAACGTCCGGTTTTTCACCCGCCTTCAGATTCGTGATGCCCAGGGAAATTACGTAATGGCCACGGAGAGCCAGATCCTGGAGGAAGCCGCGCGCGCTATCGATCATCGCTACCCTACCGGAACCTTTTTTGCCTCACCAGAGGTCTCTGAAGCGTTTTTCAGAGCAAAACTTGCCGGTCGCGAGCGTGAAATTTTTGCAGTCGCTTTTCTGAATAACCAGCATCAGCTGCTTGCCTATGAAGAGATGTTTAAGGGGTCTGTTTCAAGCGTAGAGGTTCATCCCCGGGAGGTGGTGTACAGGGCGCTGCAGCTGAACGCGGCGGCGGTTGTGGTGAGCCACAATCACCCCTCGTTTAACAAAGAGCCGTCCAAGGCAGACATTGCGATAACCGGACGCTTGCAAAAGGTCCTTGAGCTGGTCGCTGTGCGATTCATTGACCATATCATTGTGGCAGGAAACGAGACTGTTTCACTGGCTGAGCGGGGACAACTCAACGGGTAAACCGTTGCAACCAGGCTTGCAGGCTTGCCCTGCCAGCCCCTCTTCCGGCCCGATACCCGGGCCGGATCCATGCCCCTGAGACAGAGCTGAATCCCATGACTCAAGAAGAAAAATTTACGCTTAACACCCTGCAGAGCTTTACCGGCTGCGATTTTGAAGCCTACCGCCACCGGGGCGAGGCGTTTCGCCAGCGCATGAGCGGTGCCGTGATGAACGCGCTGCAGGTGCCCGAAAACTGGCAGACTGACTGCGAAATGCGCGGCGAGTGGGGCGGGGCACACCCGGTTCACCTGCGGCTGACCCGTGCCGATCTGTCCGGGCTTGCCGTTGAGCTGGTCAGCCCGTCGGAAGATTCGCCGCTGTGGTGCGCAGTGCTGACAGATGTCCGCACCCGGTCGCGTGTTCCTCTCAGCGCCAGCTATCGCTTTGACCCTGCGGCGCTGTGCGTAAAGCTTGAAAAAATCGCAGAGTACACGCGGGCAGGCTTCACCGGCGCCGGTGAGCTGATCGCCGCGCTGCGGATGGGAGGGCACGCCGCATGATCCCGAAATCACACTCACTGGTCACCCTGTTGCCGGAACGTCAGGCCGCGCTGCAGGCAATCGCGGCGGTTGAGCACGCACAGCAGCGGGGGACGCGGCTGGCCCGCCATCCCTGGGCCGCCGCGTTTATGAAGCAACTGAGCGGCAGGAGCCGCGTCAGCGTCCAGACGCTGAACCGCATACGGGGCATTTACCTCCGTCCGCGCGAAAAACGCGCGCCGCTGCCCGAGTGGGAAGGTGCGCTGGATATCTTCCTCAGTACGGCGGGCGAGGTTTGCCCGCTGCCGCTGCCGGGCGAGCTGGCAGCGGTCCTGTTTCCGGAGGCCGCTTTTCGCCGCGCGGAGCGCGCAAAACACGCCGCTATGAAGACCGCAGGACATGCCGGGCGGCGCGAGAGGCAGGCAGAGGACTACCGGGAGCGCCAGCTGGAGAACTGCATCAGGCAGGCTGAAACAGAGCTCGCCTTCCGTACGCCGGAAACGCTGCGCGGCTGGTTTTCCGCCTGGTGTTACGACGTCCCGGAAAACGACCTGAAGAACATGATCGCCGCGTGGGCGAGGCGCTTTCCGTCACTGAACGGGCTGGAAACCCTGCAGCCGTACGCCGGAGACGTTGCCTGTGAGGTGGCGGGCGAAATTCACCTGCGGTCCCTGCACATGGACAGGGCGCAGAAAGACATGAACCGCTGGCTCATTCCTAACAAGCTGGCGGCAATATCTGAACCGGGTTTCATCAGGAATAATCGTTGAATCGTCCCCAACTAAGGGATATAATATCCCTTAGTTGGGGACAGGGAAAAACCATGCACGCGACATTTATTGAGCTTTCCAGCTTTCAGAAATACCGGGCTGACTACCTGAACGACGATCAGTTCAGGTTGTTTCAGAACATGTTGCTGGCTGACCCCGAAAAGGGCGACGTGATCCCGGATACGGGTGGCCTGCGTAAAGTCCGGTTCAGGGACGAGCGCCGGAACAAAGGCACACGAGGCGGGATCAGGGTTATCTATTACTGGACGAACGAAAAAGGCCAGTTCATCCTGTTTACCATCTACGATAAGGATCAACGCGACGATCTGACCAAACAGCAGCGCGACGCCCTGGCGGAGGCGCTTAACGTGATTAAAAAGGGGCTGAGACATGACTGAACGTGACATTTTCAGTGAGCTGATGACTGGCATGGAGGAGCTGAAAGATCACCAGGACGGGAAAATCACGCTCAAGACTTACAAGGTCAGCAAGCGCGCACCCGTCACTATCGAGCCGCAGGAGCTGCGCGACGTGCGCGAAAAACTTAACCTGTCACAGGCGGTTTTCGCACACTATCTGCATACGGGCGAGACCACCTATCAGAACTGGGAGCAGGGCAGAGCTAAGCCTAACGCTCAGGCCGTCCTGCTGATCCGCATGGTTCAGCAGAACCCGGACACGCTGCGGACGCTCGCGCAGCTGTAACGCGGATCCATACGATATTCCCGGCATCTGCATAAGACGATATCGGCGCTGCCTGACCGCGCGGCGCGAGAGGAGACGATGATGAGTTTTTTAATGCTGGGTTCCCTGCTAAGCCTGGGTTATGCGCTGGCTTTTCAGTTCCTGGCGCCGGGCGAGACAGGCAGCCTGACATACTGGTGCGGCTACGCGATGTGCTTCGTGCTGGCGCGCCTGCTGGCCTCAAAGCACCCGCAGCCAGCGGGTGACTGGTTAGTGATGAAACTTCTTGCGATGACCGTTCCTGCAGGGGGCGTATTTCTGTGCGCCTGGGGCGGTATGAACCTGCTGGCTGACCCGGCGGCGGGCGAACCGGAAGGCGCTGACATCATGCTGTACTCTTCATCCCATGGGCAGCTTTTGCCGCTTTTGTCCATGATAATGGGTGCGGCCATCCTGGCGGTTTCGCTGTACCGCATAAGATCGCGCGCGCAGAGATAAAATTCGCGGCTATGCCGGTAAAAAACCTGTGCTGACGCACCGGCTTTCTTCCGTCGCGTGCGCTTACTCATAGGAGACAGACGTCGCTCTGTCCTGCTCTCTTTGCTCCTGCTGTTGTGCTTCAGCCATTTCCTTCCTGAAATAATACACACCCGCACGTCACTGGCCATGGCCCCCTTCGGCTCCCCGGCAAGCCGGGTCGTCGAGCCCCACTTCGCTAACCGGCAAAGCCGGCTAGCTCCGCCGGACCGCAAAGGACCGCGTTCCGGGCCTGACGGCTAGGGTCTGATGGCAAAGGTCAACAGCCGCTGCCGGCTTCGCCGTCGCTTTCACCGTCCCGGCGAACCCCCGCCGGGCCTTTAAGGCCAGCCCGCAGGGCGGTCTGAAACGTCCCTTCTGACGCTCCTCTGCTTTCCGGCCAGCCCTTGCGCGGAGGGCTGGTCGTAGCACCGCCGGTTCAGGCAGAAAGGGGTGAAATGCACGCCGCCAAAAACTTTTCGCCAGGGGCCGCAAAAACTTTTTGTCGTCGCCCCTTTATGCCTTCTCTTCGTCGTTGCTCCTTTGCCCTTTGCCGCGAAAGGCCAGACCGGAAAGAAGAAACCCGCGTCAGAGAAGGGCTTTTCGGGCACCGCGCGGCGGTCAGCCGGATCATTAATTTCAGACAGGAGCACATCATGACTTCAACCCAGAACAGCACCACCACTGAAATGCGCTGCGTAGCGGCGCTGGGTGACGGCGCATTTACGCGCGAACAGGCTGCAAACGTCGCTGCCGCCTTCAGCAACGTTTTCATTGAAGACGATCAGGGCAGTCATTTCCGTCTGGTCGTGCGTGAGCCGTTGGGCGCTCTTATCTGGAGGGCTTTCAGCTTTGAACATGATGCGGGCTACTGGCTGCGCAAGTACATCAACAGCCGCGGCGTGCCTCAGACCCTGAATGAGCAACTGACTGCACTGACCGATCTGAATGATGTCGCGATGACGCTGGGGCAGCGCCGGAGCTCTATGGCTCACATTCTGGAAAATCTGGCCAGTGCCGTGGTGCAGCGCGTGCCAGCGGATTCGGTTGTGCTTCCGGCAGATGTTTCGGAAGTCTGGGGTGAAGCAGGGCGCATCGCGCTGGCGCATTTCGGGCTTCAGGGTGAAAAAGCGTTTTTCGCTGCCAGCCAGTGGCTGACCGCTGAGCTGGAGCAGGGCAGCAACGTACAGGCGTAAAAAAAGCAGGGTTTCCCCTGCTTTTTCCACGGCGGCCAGTCCCACCTGGCTGCCTTATCAAAACCAAACCCTCAGGAGAGTTTTATGATTTTTGACCCTCAAATCGTCGCACAGGTGCTGACTTTTGTAAACGCACTGCGCTATAGCCAGCTGGCGCACGTAATCGCCTGGCCGGTTTCACGTCTGCGCCAGTTCGTGGCCACCATTAATAATCTGGCGGGG
This sequence comes from Pantoea sp. SS70, assembly GCF_029866845.1. Lineage (NCBI taxonomy): Bacteria > Pseudomonadati > Pseudomonadota > Gammaproteobacteria > Enterobacterales > Erwiniaceae > Pantoea > Pantoea sp. SS70. Next base: position 134,645 of record NZ_CP117201.1, read on the forward strand.
AACAAAGCATGAGCAGCGAAATTACCCTCAGCGTCCCGGTTTTACTGCCGACAGTCACCCAGGCTGACATCACACGCGTGCTGGGCGAATACTGCTTTATCCGCCTGGATAACGGCGATGAGGCGTTTTTTCATAATGGCCACTGGATAACCGGCGCGGACGCCGCGAGCCACGAGGCCTCGATTATGGGGCTGGCCCAGCGTATGGCGCGCGCGGGTAGTAAGTCGCTGCGCTGTTTTGATCTGCCGGTGCCCGATGACAGTGACTGGAGCTGGGACGATATCGTCACGCAGCTGGCTCGCAGCGCGGTCACCCGGGACGTGCGCGGAGAGCTCACCGTGACATGTAGCGAAAACACGGGCTACGGTCGCGGGGTACATGTCTGCAGCGATCCGCTGCTGAGCGGCATCAACAGCAATCTCTGGTTCCCGCTGAATCCGGCAGAGGACTGGCACGCGGGTATCGAGCGCGTGCTGACCATAAACGGCGTGGCGCAAAACGTGGTGCGCCTGGTGCCGCTGCGCGACTGCGCTGAATGCAGCGATTTTAAAGTCATCTATAACCGCAAAATCTGCGCCTGATGCGAAAAGGGGCAGGGGGTTGCCCCCGCCCCTTTTCGTTACCCGCTCCGGATGACTCCGCAGAGCTGACTGCCTGACCAGGAAACCTCTATGAACCATTCATTAACAGCTGCCGCATCTTATGACGCTGAAACTGATCTCAATGATTTGCGCATTTTAGCGGCTGACACCGATGTGCTGCCGTATGAAGCGGATAACACCAGCCGCACTGGCGTTGCAGCGTCCACGCTGCTCTTTTTTGCTGCCGCGACCGGTATTGACGGCGATGGCGAACCGGCAGAAACAGCCATCACTGACCTGCTGGCAAACCTGATGCATCTGTGCGCGCACTGCTATCCGGACGGCTGCGCCACCTCGTTTGAATCGCTGCTGGAAACGGCCCGGATGCATTTCAGTTCTGAATCCGTGGGAGAGTAAACAGATGACCCTGACCGACATTACCGACGCGATGCTAAGTTCGCAGGAAGGCTATGCGCTGCTGGTAACAGATTCTGTTGAATTCAGTATCAACCGCAGCCTGAAGGACGATGAGATCCTGAGGCTCAGCAGCATTATTGAAAACGCCGTTGCCGATGCTGTCAGGCAGCTTAAAGAGTCGGGGCCTGGCGCCTGAGCATTTACCCCGAACCAGGGGACAGGGAAAAGCCGGTGCTGACGCACCGGCCATCCCCGTCCTGCTGAACACGCCTTTGCGTTGTGGTGTGATGATGCTGTGCGTTTACCTTTTCTGTTCATCCGTTCTGCCCGCCGATCACCGTTAAATTCAATTCAACAGCAACAGCAACAGCAACAGCAACAGCATGGGCCCCCTTCGGCTCCCCGGCAAGCCGGGTCGTCGAGCCCTACGTCGCTAAGCGGCAAGCCGCTAAGCGCCACCGAACCCCTTCGGGTTTCGGCCGCAAGCGGTTTCGGGCTGATGTCCAGGGTCAACGGCCGCTGACGGCTGCGCCGTCTGCTTTCACCGTTCCGGCATAAAGCCGCCGGAACTCTGTTGTCATCCCGCGTTGCGGGCTGCAATTCCCCCTTCTGACGTCTTTCCCGTTTTTCCGGTCGTGCCTTACGCGGAGGGGCTTTTCGTAGCACCGCCGGTTCGTTCAAAAAGGGGTGAAATGCACTCCGTCAAAAACTTTTTGCGGAAGGGCCACAAAAACTTTTTGCCTCCGCCCCTTTATGCCCTCTCTTCGTCGTTGCTACTCGGCCCTCGCCGCGAAAGGCCAGCCCGGAAAAGAAAAATCCGCGTCAGAGGAGGTCTTTTCTGGCTTCAGCCGCCGTCCTGCGATAACGCAACGCGCTGCAGAACAGAATCACACAGCATGAGGGCTGACTGATGAAAAACGTTTTGGAAGGTACTGAAGTTACAGGCCCGGAGCTGACAGCAAATCAGTTTCTGGACGTCTGCAAATACGTCTGGTCATGCGGTGAATTTCTGGGGCCGTCGGGTCTGACCGGTGATGCGTTTGAAGGGCTGGACGTGATCGATGAGCCAACTGAAGAGCCTGAAGCCCTGAAGCTTTACCTGCGCAACCGATGGCCAGTTACCGTTTACGAGTTCGATATTGGTTATACGGTTCTCCGCCGCGAGTCCTGACAGGCGGCAAAGAAAAAGGGCGGAAATTCCGCCCCTTCACCCCGGACGACACGACCAAATGACCGTCCGGATCGTCAACAGAAAAAATGGAGTTAATCATGAAAACTGCCGACCTCAGCATCATCACATCGGTTGCAGGTTATGTAAAGCCCGGCGTTAAGAAGGTGCATGTGCGTCATCGCCACAGCGATCCGGAAACGAAGGCGATTTCGCCGGAAATCCGTGCGCGCAGCCGCCACGTGTTGCACTGCGTGCGCAAGCGTAAAAGCGTTCGCGTACCTGCCATGCGCAGCAGCGAGTGGGGCGAATTTCTTCGCTCTCTTGAAATACGCCGTGCCGTAGCCTGACCAACAACCCGCCGCCCTTCACGGGGCGGCTTCTGAAAATTTTGATGTGAGGATTTAATTATGATGGGACGTATGTTTGCCGGTTTTCGCAATGCGGGTGCTATTCGTCGTGATCGTCCGCTGACAGACGACGAACTGAAGCAGGTTGTGCCGAGCGTCTTTTCAGAAGACAAGCACGGATCACGAAGCGAGCGATACACCTATATTCCAACAATCGCTCTGCTTACCCGTCTGCGTCAGGAAGGTTTCGAACCGTTTTACGCCTGCCAGCAGCGTGTGCGCGATGCTGACCGCATCGACCACGCAAAGCACCTTCTGCGCCTTCGTCGTCACGACCAGATTAAGGGTTCAGAAGTTTCAGAGATTCTGCTTCTTAACAGCCACGATGGCAGCAGCAGCTATCAGATGATCCCCGGCCAGTTCCGTCACATCTGTGCGAACGGTATGGTTTGCGGCGAGGTGTTCGGGCAAATCCGAGTCCCGCACAAGGGTGACATTGTTGGTAAGGTGATTGAGGGTGCCTATGAAATTCTGGACCGGTTCGGGGAAATCGAACATTCACGCGAAGAGATGAAGCGAATCCATCTCGATCGCGCCGAGCAGGCTGCTTTTGCAGAAACGGCGTTGGAGTTTCGTTATGACGGGCAGCACGTTCCAATCAGTGCCGATTCGCTGTTACAGGTTCGCCGTCGCGAAGACAACGCCGATGACCTGCGGACTGTTTATCAGCGTACACAGGAGAATGTTATCCGTGGTGGTTTACGCGGGAGAACGGCCAAAGGTGGACTTACAAAAACCCGCCCTATTAACGGCATTGATGGTGATATTAAAACCAATCGTTTTCTCTGGTTACTTGCTGAAAAAATGAAAGAACTAAAGTCCTGACAAACGATAAGGGAGCCAAAATGGCTCCCTTTTTTTGGTTATCATTTTTGCTGCTGAACGGACTCAGCTGCATTTTTTACTGAATCACTTTTCCTTCGAAGCTTTCCACCCTGACGCTTTTTACCGCTCTCATCTTCTTTGAGAATTTCAGAAATTGACCGCTCACTGAAAACAAACTTCATTGAATCCAGTGCCGACTTAATATCTTTTACGGTGTAACCCTTTTCTTTTGCCAGCATGAGAATGGTGGAGCGAAGATTTTCCAGCGCATCGTTTCTGGTAATTCGTGTTGGCGACAAATCCGGAAGGTTTTCTAGCCTGGTTTTTGCCTCTTCAATCTGCTGCTGTGTGAAAAATTGCTGCGTAGCCATAACCACTCCAATAGAAATCATTTGAAAACCGTGATTCTGCGCCGGATTCGTGGGAATTACCAGTACCTCACCCCACATGACGCCGGTTTACTTCTGACCAGTTAAGTGGCAAAATTCGAACAGTTTATTGAAAAACGCGATTGAAAAACGGGACAGGAAATGTTTTGTGACCACCGCCAGCACGCTGGCAGTGATTCCCAAAACGACCTGCTCAGGGCTCCGCCCCGAGACCCGGGTAATGTGCCAAGGTTGAGTTATGTCGAAAAGTGAAAAGCGTCAGAGAGAAAAACTGGTTAAATGCCGCTGCACCGATGCAGAGTTTGAGGCCATCAATAAGAAGGCACTGGCCGCCGGCCTGACGACATCTGAGTACCTGCGCCGTACGGCACTTAACCGACGCATTACCGTGCGCACCGACATTCGCATGATGAACGAGCTGCTTCGTCTAGGCGGCCTGCAGAAACACCTGTATACCCAGATGCAGGCAAACATGACAACCGAGCTAAGCCACCAGTTCTCGGAAGTTCTGACGAGCATCAAGCACGCCATTAACGCGCTGGACATGACGCCGGTGCCGGTTGAGGACATTAAAGACTGATGAACGTGATCATCCCGCCAAAACGCCGCGATAAGAAGACCAGCTTTAAGAAGCTGGTTAGCTACGTGAGCACGCGCGAGGAAAAGAAAAGCGCTGAGGTTGTATCCCCTGATGCAGCAGAGCAGGCTCCGGGTGCAGAGTACATTTCTACGCCCGGATTTGGTCAGCTGGTTGACTACGTCGGACGTAAGCGTTCAGCACCAGCAAGCGAAATCGTCAGCATTTCACCCGAGGGCATTCAGCGCGTGCTCTCGGGTGAAGTGCTGTGTGAGACCAATTGTTTCTCACTTGAAACCGCTGCGTCAGAAATGAACCTGGTCGCTTCACAAAACCGCCACTGTAAGGATGCGGTGTATCACTTCATTCTTTCATGGCAGGGCGAAGAAGACCCGTTACCGGACGCGATTTTCCGCTCCGTTCGCTACAGCCTCAAACAGCTCGGCATGGAAGAGCATCAGTACGTGGCCGCCATTCACCGCGACACTGACAACGTACACTGCCACGTATCGGCTAACCGCGTTCATCCGCAGACCTATGCTGCACAAAACATGTGGAACGACGCAGACACGCTGCAGAAGTGCTGCCGGGTGCTGGAGCGTGAGTTTGGTTTTAACGTGGATAACGGCAGCTGGCATATGGATCAGTATGGTGATCTCCACCGTACCCGCCGCGACATGCCTTCTGCTCCTCGTGGTGCTGCTAAACGCGAGATTTTTTCTGATAAAGAAAGTCTTCACGGTTATGCGGTGCGTGAAGCCCGTCAGATGCTAAACGATTTTTCTATGCAGGATTGTCTGGACTGGCCGCTAGTCCACAACGTGCTTTATACATGTGGGCTTGGGCTTCGCGAACAAAACGGCGGGCTCGCGATTTATGATCTGCTCAATCCGGAAGGCGTCAGCGTCAAAGCGTCTGACGTACATCCTGCTATCAGCCATGTTGCCATGGTTAAGCGCTGGGGTGATTATCAACCGGCAGCTCCAGCGTCCGATCCGGATGACCATGAGGCAGGGATTCTTACCGTTGATAAATTTTACATGCCGCAGCTGCACGTGCGCGATCAGGAAGCCCGTCGCGAACGTCGTGAAGCACGCGCCGTTGCGCGCGACATTCTGCGTGCCCGCTATGATGCATATCGTACCGGCTGGGAGAAACCTGACCTGCGTGCGGGTGAGCGCTTCCGCCAGATTGCGTCACACTGCGTGGTCGCTAAAGCACATGTTCGCGATACTGTCAGGGATCCGCTGATGCGCAAGCTTATGTACCGCGTTGCCGAATTTGAAAAGATGAAGGCGATGGCTGAACTGCGTCTGCAACTGCGTGAGGAGCGTCAGACTCTTAAAGAGACAGGAGAAGGCCGTCCACTGAGCTGGAAGTCATGGGTTGAACGTGAAGCAGTGAACGGCGACGTTGCTGCACTGAGTCAGATACGCGGCTGGGCTTACCGTGAGAAACGTAATGCTAAGGACCGTGGCACTCACAATACATCTCCTGACGCAGTGGTTTATTTTGGCCCGGGTGATGATGCACCGCTTCTTCGCAATCCGACACATGATTTCAGACTAACCAAAAACGGATGCGTTGAATACCAGCGTAATGGAAAGACTGAAGTTGCTGATTATGGTGACAGAGTGGAGGTGTATCCACGTGACGAAGCTGATCAGGAAACCTGGTGGCTTGCAGCTGCAGTAACCGCACGTCGTTCGGGCGAGAATGCAGTGATTAAGGGTGAACAAGCATCTGTGACCCGCCTGCTTGACAGCGGCGCGGTACTGAATGCCAATAATGCAGACCACCGGTTAAGTGTTGGCAATAAAGCCCAGCAGGATCGAATTGATGTCACCGAGGCGTGGTTCCGCGAGAAGTACCGCAACAATGCTGCTGATATGGAAGCGGTGCCTCGTTACGAATCAAATGAGCCGGAAAATCTTCCTGCTCGTACTATCAGAGATTTACCACGACCATGAGGAGGATAACAGAAGAGACATAAGCCAAACGTGATTATTTAGTCGCTGATTGCACAGGGGTTGGAGCCTGTACAACCAGCTAACCATAACAACCTATTAGGGAGGCTGCCATGGCTGCCGTGGATCCTATTGTATATGCACAATTGTGCAAGCCTTTTCCTGTCTTAACTGAAAGGCAGGTAACAAATTTATGTTTTTATGCGCTAGGGACAGTTCACCAAGATGCATCTTTGTTGCTTGGCCTGGCACCATCAACAATTAAAAAATCTCTTGAGAGCTCACAAAAGAATGTTGGCTTAGAGTCTGTACATGATTTTAAGCCCGTATTTTGGGCAAGGATCGCTCTAAAGCAAATTTGCCAAAATAATGGGCTGGACTTCTATCCACTTCTAAATCTCGAAGGCCTAAACACGCTCAAGAAGATCTCTCATATCATTCCCGAATTAAAATCAGAAAGTTTTAAATTCGCCGTCCTATATACCTTAGGTTTTTCTGCATCGGTTTTAGCCAGTAGTTTCTCTATAGACCTGACTGTTGTCGAAGAAAAACTGATGGCGGTAATGATTTTTTTCGACATTCCCAATCTAGCACTTTTAAGACCCTACATAGCTAGCAGGCTCTTGCTAGATTTGTGTTAAGTAACTCTAATGTCTCAATTGAGGCATTCGTAAAAAAAAGCGCATTTTTTTTGCGCTTTTTTTTTAATCAAAAAATAAATAAATAACCTGTAATCAATAGCTTAACGAAAAACTCCAGTACTGTGCGTTTATCCACTATCCATGTGGATAGTTTTCAAATTAGGACCATTCCTATTTAATGGCGACCACTTACTTAATGCTTACACAACGCATACACGGAGTTGACATGGCAGCCCCCAAAAACCACAAAGGCATCGCAATCATGCTGTACATGTCTACGGAGCTGAACGAAAAACTTTCTGCGTCAGCCAAGAAATCCGGCCGTGCGAAAGTCACAGAAGCGCTGTTTCGTTTAGAAGACCATCTTGAATTATTCGAATCGATTGCCACACCAGGGCAACGTTTTCCTGCCGGAAGCGGCAGTAAAGACTAATAGAGTATCTGAGCCGGCTCATTAATTGCCGGCACTCATTTCTGATGAATTATGCGCATTCGCGCAGGGCTTCTTTTTGCCCAAAAACGGCCTCAGCTCTTTAACAATGTGCCCGAAACCCTGATCTCAAGGTCCTCTCTTGCCGGCAAGCTATAACGATGCACGGAAGACGTCCGGAGGCTATGTCATGGCCAGAATCACATCAGGGGAACCCGCAGAAATACGGGGCAGGTAATAAGAGACTGAGGCATGCATTTCAGGTCGCTTATTTCGCTGACGGGCACCGCGCAAAGTCGGAATTGTGGAGCGTAACCGTTATACCCCTACGTACAAATTCGATGTATCCAGTTCGACCGGTGCATTTACTGCATCAGGCCCCGGCGCGATCCGCCGGACACAACCTGTATCTGGAGAAGATTAGCCCTGCACTTTCGTGCGGTCGTGAACGGGCATCCCTGACGGTTTCAATTCGCAAAACGCACAGTGACACAGAGCATTCTGTGCATACCCACTCTTGCGAGTGGGTCTGCCCGGATAGTCTTTTAATCGTTTCATTTAAACGGATGCCCGGGGACGCGGGCGCATTTCATGGGGTGAAATCATGCATCTTTCCAAATCAAAACGCGAAGCGCTACGGCGGCAGTTTAACGGCTGCTGCGCCTACTGTGGTGAGGTGTTGCCCGCACAGGGCTGGCACGCAGAAGCTATCAGTAAAGAGTTCGTTGAGGGGGGTATTGTTCCCGTCTGCACCACCTGTCGGACGATCAAAGGAAATTCCACTCCTGACGAGTTCAGGGCGCTGCTCGCAGAGCAGGTCGACAGAGCGCTGCGCCACAGCGTGAATTTCCGTACGGCGATGCGCTTCGGCCTGGTGAGCCCGCGGGCTGAACGGGTTGAATTCTGGTATCAGCGCTGTGACGGCATTCGCCCCCAGAAGTCTGATAAAGCTCAGGATGAAACAGGTAGTAGCTCTCTGAGAGACCGGCGTCTGAAGCTAAACGAAGGCGCCGGAAATAATTTATGAAACGCTCTGTGTTCCTGCGTGCATCCCTCCGGCGTGCGCTTCGTCCCAGCCGGTCAGGACCTCCCGTCCCGCAGCCGGGCCCGCTGACAAAAGTCCCGATGTGGCGTTCTCTGAAGGAATAAAATCATGAACAAGATACTTCTCCGTCGCGCCTGCCTGGCGCTGACGCTCGTCTTTCCGCTTGCTTTGACATCCTGCCTTCCCCATGAAAAAAGCGTTGCGCCGCAGACCTATCCCGCAGGCGCATGTCAGAGCTGTGATGCGTTTAGCGTCAGCGTCTGGCATGTCAGCGGCGGTGAGGCCGGACTGACAGACTTCTTTCCGGCTCAGGACTCCTCAACCGAATCGCTTAATTCTGGGGATATGAAGGTCATTGATGCTGCCAGAGCTGAAGCCATCATGCAGCTATTGCAGCATAACAGACGCTCAACTTTTATCGGCAAAGCATGGAGCACGACTGCCGCCGGCAAGAGCCAGCTGTTAAGCGTTAACAATGCTTCAGGCGCATTTTCAGCCGAGATTACGGCTGGCCCTCAGACCCGCAAACTATCATCCCGCGTGGTGAAACTCATCCTTTCAGACAGCATTCCTGTTACAGAGGGTCGGGTTTCTGAAGAAAAATCACGGGTAAGCGCCCGCGTGCTGCTCAGAGACGGCCAGACAGTGTTGTCGGTTCGGTCTGTGCAGGACGGCTGGCTTGTGTGGCTTATTGGCGCAACGTTCTCCGCCTGACGTCTGCCCGGCGTGTCCGGGCCATTTCTTTCCCTGCAACGAAAAGCGCACTCACCCTGACCGGTCAGTGCGCTTTTCGTTGTGGCGGACCTGCGGCCAGCGCACGCGGTCAGACTGACATCGTCTTATTACTCATTAATGCGATGCTACAAGTCTAAGTCATGCCGCTCTGGCGTCTGTCAGTCTGGCCAGAGCACCGGGAGGCACCCGGCGCCGCAACACCCCTTCTGACCGGCAGGTTTCGCCTGCCTTCCCGCACGGTTTTTGCCGGTCCGGCTCCGGCCGCCGCAGAGACGGTGCAGCCCTGAATTATCCGGAGTTCTTTCTATGTCATTTACCGAACGGGCAGGGCTGATACCGGTCCTGTTTCTGACTGGCTGCGCGCAGCAGGCGGTCATCACCGGGCCGCCCTCGGGCAGCGTGGTGGACGGCATCCTCTCGCGCAGCGCGGCCGACATCAGCGCCATGCAGTACCGGGTGCACCAGACCGGGCCTTCGGCTCAGCGGCCGGCCGGTCCTGCCGCGAAGCCTGTCACTCAGGTTCCGGGCGTTGCCAGTGCTTCAGCACTGACAGGTAAGCCTGCGTCCACGGTGCCGGTCTCAGTGGCGGGTGCGGGACCAGCCGACGGCTTTGTCCGGCAGGACGGCGCGGCGCCCACGTTGCGCGCGGCGTTGCGAAAAATCATTCCTCCCGGGCAGACGGTGGTATTCGGCAAGGCGGTATCCGCCGATGCGCCGGAGCTCTGGCGCTGGACGGGCAACGACCGCTGGCAGTACGTCACTCAGAGGATGCTGGCGGGGCACGGACTGAAGGCCACCGTGGATGAAAAGGCCCACACGGTTACGATCGAACCTGCCCAGCGCGCGCAGACGGCGCATGCTGCCAGCCCATCCGTTTCGCCGCCGGTGCCGTCGGGTGCGCCCGCAAAAGCCGCGCCAGTGGGCACAGTGAAAGCCACACCGTTACCCACCACCGGCCGTAACCCGTTCCGCGGGAATAAGGCAGTATCTGCGGCAGTCAGCCAGACCAGAGAACCGGCCACGGCTGTGGTCAGGGCTCAGCCTGCGGTACGCACATGGAAGATCGAGCGGGGCACCACGCTGCGGCAGGGCTATGAACAATGGGCGTCACAGGAAGTCTGTCCGTCAGATAAGCCAAAGTGGACGGTCCGCTGGGATACGGGCACCAACTACCCGATCGATTACACGCTGACATTCCACGCCGCGAGCTTTGAGGACGCTACAGCCCAGCTGTTTAACCTCTGGCATCGTGCGCAGGTTCCGCTGTTTGTCAGCGGCTACCGTCAGCAGTGCCTTGTCGTCGTCAGTGACGCTCCTCCGGGCACTCCTTCTTCGTCTTCGCCACAGGAATAACCATGTTTAAAAAATCCACGCTTGCCGTGCTGATCTGCAGCACGCTGCTGCAGGGCTGCGCCCTGGAGCGCATTAATGATGTAAACCGTTCTGCAGGCACCACCGCCGATGAGGCCTCAGCGCTTATCAGGCAGGCTGCGGAAAATCGCCCCGTGGTGCAGTTTCAGAACAGCCAGTATGTGAGCCCCGTGCCGCTGCCGGTCGCAAAGTACGACGCGCCCCGTGAGGTTGTGAACTGCAACATGCCTTACCGGGCCGTCAAGCCGCAGGATATCTGGCAGTTCAGCCAGGACATTGCGACCGTTTGTCACATCCGTACGCGCGTGACGCCGGACGCGGCGGCCGTGCTGGGCGGTGGCGGAGGCCAGAACGGATCGCCGACCCAGCGTCTGGCCAGCGTACCGTCACCTGCACTTCCGACCGGCGGCGACATGCGGCCGCTGGACTCTTTCGGTACCGGTGCTACGGCCAGCGCGGCGGCACCCTCAGCTGGCACGTCACGCACGTTTTCAGGCGTAACCTACACCGGCAACCTGGGTGGCCTGCTGGATATCGTGACGGCACGTCTGGGCATTTCCTGGAAGTACGAGGACGGGATGGTCACGTTCTTCTATCTGCAGACGGCGCGCTTTGATATCGAGCCTTCTGACGCCAAATACGCGCTCACCGGCTCGGTGGTCAGCGGCGTGTCTAACAGCAGCAGCTCCGACGGCGGCACCGGTTCCGGCAGCTCGGGCTCAAGCTCCAGCGGCGGCGTATCCGGCGAGAGCGGGACGAGCCTGAAGTCCGACGTCGCCATGGGCAACAACCTGTATGACGACCTGAAGTCCACGGCGGAGAGCATGCTGACGCCTGGCGTGGGCCGCCTCGACATGAACAAGACCACGGGCACGGTAGTTATTACCGACGTGCCGGAGGTGGTGCGTCGCGTCGGGGAGTATCTGACCTCTGAGAACAAAGCGCTGAGCCGTCAGGTTAACCTCAAGGTGGTGATTTACACCGTCAATACCGAAACGAGCGATGCGGTCGGCATCGACTGGAACGTCATCTACAAAACGCTGGCCGGTAAGTACGGCATTAACCTCGCCGGGCCTTCAGGCACCGTAGCCGATGCGGGCTCGGTCAGCTTCTCGGTGCTGGACACGGCCACCGGCGCGGCGCGGCAGTTTGCCGGTTCATCGTTCCTGTTTGACGCGCTGTCTAAGCAGGCGAAAGTGGCGGACGTGCGCACTATTCCGCTGATGACCACGAACATGGCCTCTGCGTCCGTGGTGGTGGGGCGTCAGATAGCGTACTTAAAAAGCGTCTCAACCACCGTTTACTCCACGGGCAGCACCACGCTGCCGTCGCAGACGCTGACGCCGGGCTCGGTCACCACCGGAACCAATATCACCATCTTCCCGAAAATCCTCGACGGCGGCGATCGCATGATGCTGAACATGTTCCTGAACATTTCCAGCCTGATTCAGCTGCGTGAAATCAGCTCGGACACCGAGAAGCTGGAGGCGCCAGAGGTTGACTCCCGCTCCGTTCCGCAGCGCGTCTGGCTGAAACCCGGTCAGACCGTGGTTATCAGCGGGCTGGAGCAGAACGTAGCGACCTCAAACCGTCAGGGGCAGCTGTCGCCGGATAATCAGGTCACCGGCGGCCAGCGTTCGGGCGACCGGACGCGCCAGTCCTTCGTCATTACCGTCACGCCTTACATCAGGTAACTGCCATGAAGAAAAACAGGAAGACGCCGGCACCCACGCAGGACGCCGGCGATATCCGCCTCCTGACCATCAACCAGCGTCGTTTTGTGGTAGGGCTGACTTGGCAGACGATCCGCGCGCAGCGTAACCCCATGAAAGAAATTCGCCGCGTCGGAAAAGCCCAGGGTCTGGACCTTGTGGCGGTGCGCCGCAGCGACAGCATTCAGGCCGGCTTTGCACCTAAAACGCGCCTTCGCCTGCGGGGTACTTACTCGCTGACGGTGGCGCTGGCGTCGCTGCTGGAAGGGTGCTGCATCGCCGTGGTGCCGCTGGGTGAAGGGCCGGACGGCGCCCTGCAGTACACGCTGGTCGGCAAGACGGAGCGCGGTGGCATCCACCCGTGGTCAGATAAGGTCTACGCGGCGGAGCTGCTGCGCCAGACGCTCATTGATCTGCGCGGCGAGCTGCGCGGCAGCAAGGACAACCTTGAGGTGCCGGTGTACGGCGATCCGGCGGTCGCCGGCGTGACCGCCCCCCTGGACCTTGAGGCGGTCCTGGCGCCAAAGCAGCTGAGTAAGGACTTCCGGCTGCGGCCGCTGACGTGGGGCATGACGCGCGGGCAGCTGATGGCTGCCGCAGCAGTGACCGCGCTTGCGTTCGCCGGGCTGGGGTTCTGGCTTCACGTGGAAGGCGAACGGGAAGCGGCCGCCCGGGCGGCGCTGCAGCGTGAAATGGCGCGGCAGGCAGAGCTGAATAAAGAGGCACGCTATAAGGCTGCGCTCGCCAGCTTCCGCCACCCATGGACGGAGCAGCCTTCGGTGGGCTCTTTCGTCGGGCAGTGCCAGCGTGTACTGGACCGCGTGCCGCTCTCAATTGAGGGCTGGATGAGTGTCACGGTGGTCTGCGCGCAGGGCGACGTCAGCGTACAGTCCATCCGGCGCACTAACTCGGCGGCCACCACCGCGGACTACGTGGCTGCGGTTAAGAAGCTGTTCGGCGTCACGCCGGTGTTCAGCTTCGCCGACAGCAGTCAGACCTCGTTCACGCTGCCACAGACGCAGAAGCCGGAAGGGGATGACCCGATGGTACCGGCCGATGAGAGGCTGATGCAGTTCATCTCGCGCTTTCAGTCGCTGAACATCGATCTGGCCGTGTCGGCGGTGCCGATAAAGGACGTTAAGAAGAACAGCGAAGGGGAAGACCTGCCGGTGCAGGACTGGCAGGAGTATCAGTTCTCTGCCGAAACCGACGTCCCGCCGCGCGACATCTTTGCCGGCGCCGGCTTCACCGGCATCCGCCTCTCACAGATTACCGTGGCCATTAACACCTCCGACGGCTCAGTCCGCTACAAACTCTCAGGATCGCTCTATGGAAAACGTTAAGTATGCAGCGCTGATGCTGCTGGCCTGTGGTCTTGCGCACGCGGAAGCGGACGTCAGGACTGTAGGCGACCTCGACCGCCTGCAGAGCGGCCGCGTGTTTTACGACGCGCAGGCCGCTTATAACAAAGCAAAAATGGCGGCGGGACAGGCCGACACCGTGGCGGTGCAGGCGAGTCCCGTACCTGTCCCCGGGGTACCTTCACCGGGTCCGGCAGCGGCTGGCCCGGTAACGACCCTGCCCACGCTTGAAAAGGTGGCGGGCACGGTGGCCACGCTGAGCTTTACGGACGGCAGCAGCACGCAGGTGCGTCCGGGCGACAGCGTGAACGGCGGCTATACAGTGGTGTCCGTTTCAATGCGCGGCGTGGTCATCAAACGCACGCTGGACGGACGCGTCTTAACCCTTAACTGAGGTGGCGTCATGATGAACCTGAGTGAAAAAACCCACACGTTGCTTCCCCTCGCGCCGCCCGCCAGCGGCCGGCCTTTCTCTGCGACACTGAGAGAGAGCGTCCGCTTCATCCGCGACGAGCAAAGTCAGTATCACTGCCTGTACGTACTGAACGAGCTGGATGACAGCACGGAATTCTTTGAGCTGCGCGAGCAGCTGCGCGGTCAGGGGCTTAAGCCAGGCGTCACCTGGTGCAACCGCGAGGAGCTGGAGAAAATTTCGCAGCAGTTCAGCGACGGCAGCGGTGAGAGCGTTGAAGGAACCAGCGACTTTCAAAACCTGAACCTGACGCTAATAGCGGAAGCCACGAAGATGCGCGGATCGGATATCCACATCCGCATTGAGCACAAATTTACGCGCGTGCTCTACCGTATTGACGGCAACCTGCGCAGGATGCGCACCGAGTCCGCGGAATGGGGCACCCGACTGGTGAACGCGTTGTACAACTCCATGTGCGAGGAGCACAGCAAAACCACGCTGAGCTTTACCGAGCCCTGTGACGCGCGCGTGCGCGAAGAATTCGTGAACGGCTACGGCCTCAGCACCATCCGCTTTGCCAGCCGTCCGGGCGGGCAGGGGCGTCTGGCGGTGGCGCTGCGTCTGGTAAGCCGCCGCAAGCAGAGCCTGCACTTTGAGCAGCTTGGCCTGACCGCGCCGGAGGAGACCACGCTGCGCCGCCTGCTGAGCAGCTCAGGCGGGACTTTCTACAGCGGGCCTACCGGCCACGGTAAGTCCACGGTCTGTCAGGTCTCCGCCGAGTTCCTGGCGCGTGAAGACTCAGGTGAAAACATCCTCTCGGTAGAAGACCCGATAGAGTCCCCCATCGAGGGCGTATTTCAGACGCCGCTCGGCCAGCAGACCTTTGCGGAAGCCATTAAGAACCTGCTCCGTATGGATCCGGACCGCATATACAACGGTGAGGTCCGCGACGCGGGTTCGGCTAACGGAGTGGTAGAGGCGATACAGACCGGCGCTCCGGTACTGACTACCATCCACACCAACTCGCCGGCTGACATTATTCAACGCCTGCGTCGCTTCGGCGTGGATGAAGACCTGCTGTTTGATCCGACCATCATTTCCGGCCTGATTGGCCTGCGACTGGTGCCACTGCTCTGCGGTAACTGCAAGCTCCCCTGGCATCAGGGACGCGATGGCGTGAGCCCGGTCATGCAGGACATGGTCGAGACGCATGCGGGCTCCGCCCGCGCTTATCTGCGCAATCCGGGTGGCTGTGACAGCTGCGGTCACACTGGCATACACGGGCGTACCGGCATTTTTGAAGTCATTGAGACGGATAACCGCTTTATGCGTCTATACAGCGAAAAGGGCAAAATGAACGCCTACCTCGACTGGATAGACCGCGGTGGCGTAACGCTGTGTCAGAACCTGCTGCGCCTGATTAACAGCGGCGTCACGGATCCGGTATGGGCTCACCGCCGCATCTGTAACCTTGACCGGGATGCCCGGCTCAAAGCGGGGGCCGACCTGTGAACAGACTCGCACGCGCAATTTATCAGGCCACGTTCAGCGCGCAGGACCGCATTGAAATTTATGACGACTTCCGTCAGTACCTGCTGGACGGGCGATCCGCTAAGGAGACCTATCAGAAGCTGATTGATAATTACAGCCGGCGCGGGAAGAACCCCGGCGATGCCGTCGCGCAGATACTTACAGAATGCGCTGAAAACCTCGGCGCCGGCTTCGGGCTGGGTGATTCCCTGAGAGAATGGATCCCGGATCAGGAGCTCAGCATCATTGAGTCATGCGATCTGGCAGGGCGCCCTGAGGACGGCTTTATCAACGCAATTGATATTGCCAGCGGGACCGGACGCATCAGCGGCACGGTAAAGTCCACCGTGGCCGTGACGGCGTACCTGACGATGCTGACGGTCGGTGTGGTGGTCATGTTCTGCATGATGCTGGTTCCGGTGATTATTCAGGCGGTTCCGCTCAGCCAGTGGAACGGCGTGCAGACGGCGGTTTATTACTTTTATCTGCTGCTCTCCGACTGGTGGTGGGCGCTGCTGATGCTGTTCGCCGGCTTTATTACCCTGGTCGTGTGGTCGCTGCCCCGGCTGACCGGGCGCCTGCGCTTCTTCCTGGACCGCTTTCCGCCCTGGTCCATTTACCGGCGCATTCACGGCGCGGCGTTCATCATGAACGTCAATGCCATGGACGCGGCGGGGATACCGATGGAGCGCGCCATTGCCAGCATGAAGGAATCCACCCGTTCGGCGTGGCTGTATGAGCGCCTTGAAGCGCTGGAACACGCTATTTCCGCCGGCGAGGAAAATCTTGGTCAGGCGCTGGACGCCACCGGCTACGAGTTCCCTGACGAACGCGCCATCGTCAAGCTACAAAGCCTGTTTGAGACAAAAAACAGCGAGGGCTCGTTAAAGCGCTTTGCGTCAACCTGGCTTGAGCGCACGGTTAACAGCGTCGAGCGTACCGGCGATCGCATGCGCATCGTCAGCCTGCTGCTGTGCGGGGTGCTGGTTGCTTCGCTGATGCTCATCATGTTCAGCCTCATCCAGAAGGCATTTTTCTTTAACTAGGCGGACGGCCGTTCGCTTCAACGCACCATGTTTTTTCCAGTCAGCCGCCCGGCCGTCGCCGCGCGGCTTCTTTCCGTGTGTCTCCTCAAAGGTGATGAAATGAAGAAGTTAAAAAAGGGTATTGCGAACATTACTGACTCCATCAGTTCGCTGGGCATCATGATCGTGGTTATCAGCCTGGTCGTGGCGGCGGGCGCGCTGGCCTATTTCTACGTGAACAGCACGAGCGAGGTTACGCTCGTAACGACGGTCATGAACGAGACGCGCAACCTGCGCGCATCAAGCGGCTATGGTACGGACGATTACGTGCCTGCGCTGGTGAAGGGTGGCAGCATTTCGAAAAGTTACACCATCACTAACAACCTGATTTACAACAAGTCAGGCGGACAGGTCACGGTGAAGGGCAACGGCGTGGGCTTTATCGTGACCGACGCGGGCCTGCCGCAGCGTGACTGCGTGAAGGTCGCGCGCAGCATCGGCACCGCCGACCTCGCATCCACCAAAATTAACAACACCACGTTTACCTCCGAGGTGACCGCGGCCAATGCTGCGACCGCCTGCGTGGACGGTGACAACACGCTGACGTTTACCACCAAGTCTTAACGCAACGCCGCCGCACGCCGGCGGCACTTATCCGGACCGACTGACTATGACCGCCACTGCGCTCAGTGAGACCGATTTTATCGATCTCTACCTCGGCGAAGACTATGCCGAAATCAAAGGACTGGTCGGAGCCAGCCGTTTGCTGATGCCCGTGCCTGAGAATATTGCTTCTGACGTGCAGGCGCTCCGCGCGCTCTGCGAACGCAGGCACCAGGAGACCGGGCGTAATGAGTTCTCCTGCTTTTATGGTGAGCGTCTGTATCGTGCCACGGTCTCCCGCGACTTACTGGGGCGAACCGGTTTAGTGCTGCGCCAGACCCCGGCCACTCTGCCGGCTTTTGATGATATTCCACTCAGCACGCCCCTGCGCCGTTCTGTAGAGCTGCCCAGCGCAACAGGGCTGGTGCTCATTTCCGGCGAAATGGGGGCGGGGAAAACCACCTCCGCCGCCGCCATACTGAGCCGCCGCATCGTTGTGACTGGCAACCTCGGCGTTTCCATTGAAGACCCGGCGGAAACCCTGCTGCAGGGCCGTCACGGCGACGGGCGCTGTATTCAGCTTGAGGTCGGGGAGAACGAAGGGTACGCCAGCGCGACGCGAAAGGCCTACCGCATGGGGGCTGCGGCGTTTCTGCTGGGAGAAATCAGGGACGGCGCCACGGCACACGAGGTGCTTAAAGCCTCGCTCAGCATGTTCGTCGTGTCGACCATTCACGCGGCGTCCGTTAAGGAAGCGCTGGAACGCTACGTGATGTTCTGCGAGGAAATAAGCCCGGCCGCCAAGGCCAACATTGCGAGCACGCTGTACGTGCTGGCGCACCAGAGGATGCGCGTTAACCCTTTGAACAATCAGCGTCAGGTGGACATTACCGGCTTTAATCTGCGGCACGCAAAAACGGCTGACACCATCCGCGCCAAAATCATGGCGGGCCAGTTCAACTTTGACGATCAGTTCTCCTCTATCTCCTATGACTTTAAGGAATAAACCGTGAACAAGATGAAACGGGGCATTGCGCAGATTACCGATGCGACTGTGGCCTATGGGGTTGTTGCCGTTATTATCGTGACGCTGCTGATACCACTCACGCTGTGGGCCGCGGACGAATACCGGATGAACGTGGCGGCCGGTCAGGCCAACACGGTGCAGAAAGCGGTCAACCGCTATATTGCCGATCAGCAGGCCACTATCGCGGCCAACAGCAGCCCCTCAGCGGGTTACACGCTGACGGTGCCGATGCTCATTACGGCGGGTTACCTGCCGACCGGCTATTCGGCGACTAACGCCTACACGGCGACCTATCGCACGCTGATTTTTCAGCCGTCGACGAATAAATTTCACACCATGACGTTCCTCACCGGCGGCTCGACGCTGTCGCTCAGTGACGCCCGCAAGCTCGCTAATCATATTGGCGCGGCGGGGGGATACATTGAAAGCGGCGTGGCGAAGGGCGCGCTCGGCAGCTGGCAGGAAAACCTGTCCGCGTTCGGCGGCTATAACCCGGGCGACGGCAGCGTGGTGATTGCCGGTTTCTACTCCAACGGCGCGCTGGTCAACGACTACCTCTACCGCCACAGCGTGGCTGGTCACCCGGAGCTGAACACCATGGGCACGACGCTTAACATGGGCAGCAACGACATCAGCAGCGCGAAGACGATCGGCACGCAAACGCTGAACGCATCTGCCAACGTGAATACCGCGCGACTGACCGCCACGCAGAGCATTCAGTCAAACGGTACTATCAATGCCAACGGCAGTATTACTTCTAACAGCAATATTGCGGCCGCTGGCAACATCACAACGAACAGCAGCATGGTCGCGAACGGAAATATTACAGCAAACAACAGCATCACGGCCGGCGGTAACGTGACGGCCAATAATGACGTGCTGGCAAACGGCACATTGCGAAGCGCGCATGATGCCGTAATCGGCGGCATTCTTAAGCTTCAGCAGGTCAATACTGTTGGCACATACTGCGACACATGGGGGGCGGTAAGCCGTGACGGCGCTGGCGCCATACTTTCCTGCCAATCCGGTGTGTGGGCGAAATCTGCACAGGGGCGTACCGGGTATTACTGTCGCAGGACTTCCTTTGATAAAGGCCGCTCTGATGACTACGTAGGTTATACGCCGAGAACCGATGATAACTGTCCGGTTATTCAGCCCGGGCAAGCGCCCAACGGATACTGCAGCTGTATCAAAATAATACTTGATTACTGAACTACCTCATTGAATGCGTACTGCAAAGCACCGGAAGTTGTCATTAGTGCAGTACTGTCCATCCTCTGTGCATGCATCCGAGCCCGTAACAACCCAGCCCTGTGTTGCCATTCCTGAGCTGGTCAGATAGGACTGGCAGGCATCACCATAATTTTCCACGGCTCCAGGAATGCTCCAGGTTGTTCGCTCGAGACCTGTCGGTCCCTGTTTTTTCCACATACCGGATTGGCAGTGATGTCATGACGTTGTGTAATATCTACCCCCTTTTTTGGGGGGGTTATGGCAATCAGACAACGTATAAGAAAAATGGCCTTATCGAAGGCGCTTGATAAATACTGCCGGGTGGTATCAGTACACAAGCGTGGTCATTTGCAGGAGTTTTATCGCATCAACGTGCTGAAACGGTCGCCACTGGCGGAGAAGTACATGGATGAGATCTCCTCAGTGGATATCGCCTCTTACCGCGACGCCCGGCTGGGAACAGTCAGCGAACGCACGGGAAGAACGATTAGTGCTAACACGGTGAGACTTGAGCTGGCGCTGCTCTCTGCGCTCTACAATCTGGCGCGTATAGAGTGGGGAACCTGCACGCACAATCCGGTCGAACACGTCCGTAAACCGCAGGCATCCTCTGGCAGAACTCGTCGGCTGACGTCTCTTGAAGAGAGGAGGATCAGGCGCTCACTGCTCGCCCGAAACGCTGAGCTTGCGGTGATATTTACGCTGGCCATCGAAACCGCCATGCGTCAGGGAGAAATTCTTTCGCTGCGGTGGGAGCACGTGGATTTGAACCTGGGAATTGCTCATCTGCCCATGACCAAAAACGGTACGGCACGCGATGTGCCGTTGTCCTTTAAAGCCCGGCAGGTGCTGCGTGAGTCTGGAAGTGCTCTCTCCGGTCCGGTGTTCAGCTATACCTCCAACGGTTTCAAAAGTGCCTGGCGCGTGACGCTTGCCGGGCTCGGCATAGAGGATTTGCATTTTCACGATCTGCGGCATGAGGCGGTCAGCCGGTTGTTTGAGCTGGGCACCCTGAACGTAATGGAGGTTGCCGCAATATCCGGGCACAAAAGTCTGAACATGCTAAAACGCTACACGCACCTGCGCGCCACGCAGCTGGTCAGCAAGCTTGACGTCCGGCGCCGGCAGGCGCAGAAGTTTGCCGCACTCTTCGTACCGTATCCCGCTGAGTTTTGCGAAGAAAATGGAGCCGTCACGGTGCATTTCGCCGACCTTGATCATCTGACGCTGCCAGCGCCTTCACGGGAAGAGGCGCTTATCAGGGCATCGACCGATTTACTGCGAATACAGGCACAGGCAGCCTGCGCCGGTAAACGGCTTCCGCCGCCGGGAGCGGTACAGGCCAACGACACACGATGGACACTCATTCAGCCGCTCTGAAAGCCTGAAACTTTTCATGGATTCTGACCTGCGCGGGGATTAAGTCCTCCTGCAGGCATCCTCCTGTCCGCTCTGCGGGCAGGCTCTGTCATCACTCTCTGGATAAATTATGCGATCGTCCGTTTTCTTCGCCGCCGTCCTGCTGGCTGCGGTAAGCATTCTGCTGTCCTGCGTTAATGACGTCAGCCGTGAGAGCGTGGCGAGCGTGACGCAGGCGCAGATGTCAGGGCAGTTTCTGAATTACGTCGCTGCATTTAACAACCTCTGGACCGGCAGCACGCCGGCGGACGGAGACGCTGCAGCGCGGATCACTCTGCCTTCCTGGCTTCCGCGAAATACCGGAATTCAGCTGCGCATCAGCGGTGGCACAGGCTACGTTTTCACCCCGTCCTCTCCGGGTCTGTACGCTCAGCTGATGGACGACACGGAAAACAGTTCGCACTTTGGTTTGTCCGATGCGGCAGGTATTAACACGCCGTCTGGGCGGATTGCCCGGCCCGATTTTATACCGGCCGGTTATGTGGTTTACATGAGGTAGCATGATGCTGATTATCCCCGCCGTACTGATTTTTTCCGCGATGCTGGCCTTTAACCTTCCGGCGCTGTATGCGGGCGCCAGACTCGCCGCAGAGGCCTCCGCCACTGAAACACAGACTTACCCGGAGGTGGCGCCCATCCGGCCGCTGCTGGCGGCGGTGATGCTCTGTGGCGGTGTTTTCCCTGCGTGGATAGTGACTCACAATCCCGCGTTCGTACTGTTCGTGCTCCTGCTTGGCAGCGCCGCTTACATCGACTGCGTCACGCAGTGGGTGCCAGACCTGCTCATCTTTCTGCTTTCCTGGCTCGCGCTTACCACGCTTCTGCCGGGAGAGCCCGACGCTACACCCGCCCTGACCGGGGCAGCGGTGATGCTGCTGCCGGCGCTGCTGCTGAACCTTATCACCTGGCTGCGATCGCAGCCGCCGGCGCTGGCCTCGGGCGACTTGTACGTGCTGCCGGCCATTGGGGCCTGGCTCACGCCAACCTGGTCCGGGGCATGTCTGGCCCTGAGCCTGATGCTGACCGCAATTGCGGGACGATTCGTGCGCGGCGTGCCGTTCATCACCGTGCTTTACCCGGTCTTTGTGGCGGTCTCGCTATGTGGCGCCCTGTAATTATCTGCCTGCTGCTGGTCGCGGCAGGCGCATCTTACGCGGCGAAAGCGCCGCCGGAAACCGCTCGCTGTTTTCGTGAAGCCGGCGTGCGTTTCAGCGTCGACTGGCGTCTGCTGCAGGCCATCGCCGAAGTTGAAAGCGGGCTTAACCCCAGCGCCATCGGGCTGAACAAAAAAAACGGGCGGGTACTGAGCGAAGACCTCGGCATGATGCAGATTAACTCGTCCTGGCTCCCGGTGCTGCGTCCCATGGGTATTACGCGCGAGGTGCTGCTTGGTAACGCCTGCCAAAACATTCACGTTGGTGCCTGGATACTGGCGAAAAATATCGCGCAGAACGGCGTGAACTGGACGTCGGTCGGGGCCTACAACGCCGGTTTCAGAAATGCGAACGAATCATTCCGCATGCGCTATGCCCGCAAGGTGTACGCACGCTACATCGAACTGACGGGTAACTGAGCCCGCAGAGCAGCTCCCCGATTGTTTACAGGCCCGGGTCCCCGGAGCCGGAGATTCTCCCCATGCTGACCATACACTTCTGGCGCACGCTGCTGTTGCTGGCGGCCGCGCTGTTTTTTTCCGTATCTGCGCAGGCTTATTGTTTTCGTGAGGCCGGCGCACGCTATCACGTCTCGCCGCAGCTGCTGCGGGCCATCGCCCAGGTCGAAAGCGGCATGAACCCGCACGCAGTCGGCTACAACCGTGATAAACAGGGCCGGGTGATCAGCCGCGATTTTGGCCTTATGCAGATTAACTCCACGCATCTGGCAAAGCTCAAAGCCATGGGCGTTATCAGCGATGAACGCGACCTCCTGACGCAGCCCTGCCTGAACGTACAGACCGGCGCGTGGATCCTCGCGCAGCACCTGCAGGTGTGTGGCCTGACCTGGCAGTGTCTCGGCAGCTACAACGCCGGCTTTGCCGACGGCAATCAGGCCCGCCGCATGCTGTATGCACGAAAAGTCTATTCCATCTGGCTGGCCAGCCGCTGAACGGCGCCGCCTGCTAATTCCTACTGAAGACCGGCAACTCCCGGAGACACCATGAAAAAACGCATTCTTACCGCGCTGCCGGCGCTGCTGCTGTGCGGCTGTCAGCTGCATCCTCAACCCCACGTCGCCGCGCCTGCACACGCTGTCACCTCAAAGCCAAAAGCGTCGCAGCAGCTGACGCAGCTGTGGATGGAGGGTGGCCTTCGTGACAACACGACGTTGCCCGTGGCGGTCATCCGCGCAGACAGCGATCGCGTCACTTTCAGCTGGAACGGCGACGCGGTGGAGCTGCTGAGCGCGCTGGCCCGCGCCCGCGGCCTGAAGTTCAGCTACACAGGCGTGCGCCTGCCACTGCCCGTGGACATTGAGGTGCAGGACGTCACCTATGCAAACGTCCTGCGCATGATTGAGATGCAGACCGCCTGGCGCGCCACGTTCGTGACGTACCCCGGGCAGATGGTGCTGCAGTTTATGCCCTCGCTGCCGGCTGAGCCGGGACGTAACCATAAGGGAGGCCGCCGATGAAAGCCCGACTCTGCGTCCTGCTGCTGCCCGCGCTGCTGGCGGGCTGCGCGGGATTTCACTTCACGAGAGCGGCTCCTGCGCCCGGGCCTGACGGCGCGCCGCCGCCGGGGCCGGAGGCCTACCTGTCACCGCAAAAGCGCGACACCGCTGACGTTTCCGACAACCGCCGGCAGATGCTGACCGAGGGCGGGCGCACCACCGGCTTTCGCGGCGGCAAGGCGCAGCGGGCGTGGGAACTGCGCCGCGACCTGGAGGCGCGGGCTAAGCAGCTCGATGCCACCTATGACTTCCGCCCGCTCATCAGCAGCCGCGGCTGGCTGCCGCCGGTTATCACCGAGGCGGTGGACGTGGCGCACGTCACGCCCGACCAGATACGCACCGCGAGCCACGTGTACGAAATCATCCAGCCCGAGCGCTTCGTCAGCAACCCGCCGACGTGGCGCGGCTGGCTGATGGCCGGGCTCAGCACCGTGCCGCCGGACGAGCCGGCAGGCGGGCTCATCCCGGAGAACGGCGTGCAGCGCGACATCTGGCAGGCGGCGGTCAACGAAGGCTGGGCGGAAGGGCGCCAGAGCGCCGACGAGACGCTGGAGGCCAACGTCAACCGCCTGACGCGCGACTACAACGGCATGCTGCAGTACGTGCTGCTGCGCCGTCAGAACCTTATCACCGCGCCGGTGGTGACCGAGCGCCAGCAGACGGTCACCGGCGACAACAACAAACTCACCACCGGCGACCGCGAGCGACGTCTTGAATCCCGCGCGGGCTTCGTCACCGACAAGGCGAAGTGGAAGCCGGTCATCAATACGGAGAAGCGTTAATGGCAGCCTCAGACCTGGAACTTTATGACTTCAGCGGCGGACTCAGCGCCGATACGCTGCGCGGCTTTATGGTGTGGTGCGCGCGCAACAACGTGAGCGACATTCACCTGCAGGGCGACAACCACTTTGTGGTCGGCCGCTACGGCCGCCTGCTCAGGGCAAGCCCGTTTGCGGTGGCGGACGACACCATGGCCAAACTGATGGACGAGGTGTTTTCCCCGGAGCTCCGCCCGCAGGTGCGCGGCGGCGTGTCGGTTGACCGGGCGATGCAGCTCGACGGCGACATGACCGGCCGCTGGGGCCTGAACCGTGGGGAGCGCATCCGTTTTCGCGTGAACCTCCTGCAGGGCACGGCGGGGCGTCAGGACAGCACTATTGGCTGGACAATGCGCGTCATTCCTTCCGACATTCCGCCGCTGGAAAGTCTGGGGCTGGAGCCGGAGCTGATGGCGAACCTCCTGCCAGGAAAGGGGATGGGGCTGTGGGGTGGTATCACAGGCTCAGGCAAAAGCACCTCGCTCGCCTCGACCTATCGCTACTGCCTGGACAACGATCCTGATCGCAAAGTCACCACTAAAGAGGACCCGATTGAGTTCATCCTCGGCCGTCCGGGCGATGTGCTCCCGCCGCTGCAGTCTCAGTTGGGCAAAGACATTCCTGACTTTGCGACCGGCATTCGCGCCGATTTACGCCGCGCGCCTGCGCTGATTGGTGTTGGCGAGATGCGCGACAGGGAGACCATCGCTGCCGGCATTCTTGCGGGGCAACTCGGTCACCTGTGCCTCTCCACCACGCACATCGACTCGCCGGGCGAGGTGTTCCCGCGCCTGATTAACGAGTTTCCGCACGAAAGCCGTGAGGCCATGGCGTGGTCGCTGCTGGGCGTGCTGCAGTACGTGGTGGTGCAGACGCTGCTGCGCACGACCGACGGTAAGCGCATCGCGGTCCGTGAGTTCATCCTTTTTGACTATTACCTGCGCGAAAAGCTGGGCGGCATGCCGTGGTCGCAGTGGGGCCAGCACATTAACACCCTTATTCGGCTGGAAAAGCGGCGCATTGTCGACCAGGCCTGGCAGCTGTACCGGGAGCGCCGCATTGCCGAATCCGAGCTGGCCGTGGTGATGTCGCCGCGCCAGCGCCGCGAGTTTGAGGAGGGTTCCGCGTGAGTACGCTGAATAAAGAGAACTATCCGCCGGGGTTCTGGCGGCGGGCCGGCAGCGCCCTGAACTTTGTCGGCATCCCCGCCTGGCTGTTCCTGCTCTACCTCTTCTGGTTCCGCTTTCCCGCCATGAACACGATTTACGTCGTGAGCGGCATCATCGCCGTGTTCCGCGTGCTGAGGATGTTTGGCTGGGGCGTCACCGAACTGCTTACGCGCCTGGCTCGCTGGGCGCGCGGCAAATCCCTGAGCGGCCGCCCGTGGTGGTACCGCCGGTTTACCGACGGCGAGTAGCCGTCCTGACACAGCAGCACAGGAGGCTTTATGAAGACAGCGGACTACCCGGTGTGGCTTGCCGTCATGCCGGACCAGCGCGACGCCGCGCGCGCCGACGCCGGTAAACATCCGGACGGTGGCAACGCGATCGCATGGGATAAGGAGGCGCAGCTCTGGTACGCCCGCCCGGGGGCTGACCTGAGCCTGATTCAGAAGTGGCTGCCGGATCGCAGCATACGCAGCAGCGGCGGCGGTGACCCGCAGTCCGAGTTTCTGGACGCGCTGACCAGCGGCGGTCTGGTGCTCGACGGCCTGCCGGTGATGGATGGCCGTCGTCACAGGGTTCCGGTTGCTGACGGGAAAAAGGGCAATAAAGACGGCGTCTATCGCGGATTTCTCGATGGCGTTAAGCCCGCTGGCTGGTTCATCAACTACCACCGTGCCGACAACGATAAAGACATTACGCGTTGGAAGGCGAGCGGTGGCTCAGGCGAAGCAGACCCGGTTGCACGCGTGCACATCCGCGCCGTCATGCGCCAGTCGCAGGACGATACGGCCCGCGCACAGGCCACTCTATACGCAAACCGGACCGCCAGCGCACAGGCGCTGTACAACCGGCTGCCGGCGGTCGATCCGGCGCATGGCTACCTGGTGCGTAAGGGCATCACGGCCACACCGGAGCTGCGTCAGACCCGCAACGGTGCGCTGGTCGTACCCTTTTATGACGCCGGCGGGCAGTTTCGCACGCTGCAGTACATTCCGCCGGACGGTGAAAAATACCTGTTTAAGGATGCGCCCAAGTCCGGCCACTTTCTGGTGGTGGGCGGCGAACTGAAGGACGGCGAGCCCGTGTTGTACGCCGAGGGGTACGCCACAGCGCGCAGCCTGAACATGGTGACGGGCCGACCAGTGGTTATGGCCATTGATGCCGGCAACATGGAGGCGGTGGGGAACGTGCTGAAGGCGCGCTACCCCGGCAGCCCGCACCTGTTTATGGCCGACGTTGATCATAAGAAGGACATCAATAAGGGCGTGCTCTCGGCAGAACGTGCCGCCACCGCCACCGGCGGCACCGTTGTGCTGCCAGACCTGAGTGCCGCTGAAATCGAGAGCGGTCTCAAGGACTTTAACGATCTGCACCAGTCCCGCGGCGCCGACCGCCTTCGCGAGTCGCTGCTACCTGACATTACCCGGGCCCTTGAGGGGCTTAACTATAAGGAAATCGCCATGGCCACACCCGACGACGCACAGCCAGCGCCGGACACTCTTCCCGCCGCGTCCCCGGACGCCGCAGCCGAATCCACACCTGTCCGTCGCCCCGGGGCGGCAAAAGAGAAAACGGGTGAAATCCTGAAGCTGCGTGATGAAGGGCTGACGCCCGCGAAGATTGCTGAGCAGCTCGGCATCGGGCAGACCAGCGTGTATCGCATTCTGAAGGCGCAGCAGACAGACGCGCCGGCGGCGGACAGCACTCCGTCTGCAGCCACTGTGAGCGAGCCGGTTATCCCGGCAGACAACCCTGTGCCTGCAGAGGTGCCTGCCGTTAACGTCAGCGAACCTGATGTCCCGTTGCCGGCGGCCGGCGTGACATCGACTGCCGAAGCGCAACCTGCCACCGCGCCGGCGGCTGATAACGTCGCGGCAGCGCAGCCAGCACCCGAAGCACCGGTGACGCCGGCGCCGGCTTCACCGGGCACCTATGACGGATTCACCGGGCTCTACGGCACCGGCGCCGAACTGCGCGACAGGCTGGCCGCGCTGGCCAGCGGTCAGGTCTCACCGGCGGCGCTGCTGCAGGACATCAGCACGCTGCGTTCACGCGTCGAGAGCGCGGCGAT
Organism: Pantoea sp. SS70; assembly: GCF_029866845.1. Lineage (NCBI taxonomy): Bacteria > Pseudomonadati > Pseudomonadota > Gammaproteobacteria > Enterobacterales > Erwiniaceae > Pantoea > Pantoea sp. SS70. The sequence continues at coordinate 162,248 of NZ_CP117201.1, forward strand.
ATCCGGCGTGTACACCCGTGAGCACGTGAAGGAGATGCAGCAGGTCTTCGACCGGGTGACGCAGGGCGGAATGGCAGGGGCAAACGTCATGGAGGTGGGCGGGTTCAGCCGCCTGCGTGGCCTGCTGGGGCAGCGCGATACCTGGAGTTCACTGCACCCGACCGGCGGCACGCTTGATATTAATACCGTGCCAGACAGGGTGGGTCAGCAGTACGCGCTGCTGGCGCGCGGGGACGTGACGCGAGCGCAGTTTGATCGTGAGGTGCGGATGCTTTATGGCGAGTTTACCCGCGCCGACCCGGGGAGCTTTACGCCCGGTCGTCAGGCGGAAACGCGCGCGGTCTTTGATCGCATGGCATCACTGGAGAGCCCTGAGCGCGCCGCGCAGTACTCGGCTGGCGCGGCGGTGCTCGCGGCTCAGTTGCCGCCGGCGTCCGCCGCTGACCCGAACGCCACGGCGCTTGATCGTATTCAGACGGCCCTGCGCGATGAATTTGTGTCGCTGGCCCGCGGTGAAACGGCGGCGCCGGCGCTGATGGAAAACGTGACGCGACTGCAGGCGCAGCTTGATGATGCAAAGGCGCTGGGCGTCTATGCTGGCGGCCACCTGAAAGAAGTGCAGGGCGCGTTTGACCGCGTCACGCAGGGTGGACTTGCGGGTATGCCCTCGCCGGACGCACCGGCTCCCCGCGGAGACTACCTCTCCCGCAATCCCGGATCCGCCTCGCCCGACGTTGCCAGCGTCCCTTCACGCATTGAGGCGCAGATTGGTCTGCTCGTTCGCGGTGAGGTCACGCGCGCTCAGTTTGAGGATAACCTGGCGGTGCTGCGCAATGAGGTCGTGCGGCTCTCAGAGACCGGCAACGTCACGCCGGCGGCACTGTCAGCCGCAGAAGGGGCATTTGCGAACCTGGGCGCACCGCCGCTACCAGCCGCTGCGGCCACACCCGTTGCCACACCGCCCGTGGCCGGCGTGCCTGAACCAGCGACACCGGTGACAGACGCCAGTGTGACGGCTCCGCCGGCTAATGCGGCGCCAGCTGCAACGGCATCCCAACCGTCTGCGGTGCCCGCCACGGCAGCTGAGCAGACACCACCGGCCCCATCGGTCTCAGCTCCCGCTGCTTCTGCTGTGCCGGATGTCTCCTGGCAGACGGCAGCAGCGGACGCCCGACCTGAACCCGTAGCCCGCGCGCCGGAGCCTGCGCATGAAGCAGCAGCACCCATGGCGGAGGCTGTTCCGCAGCCAGCCGTGCCGCCGGTCAACCCGCGGACCTCCGCATTTGGTGCAGAAAATGCCATCCTGGTCGGCGCACCGCGCGTGGCGGCGCAGGATGAAGATGCACCAGCCTCATCAGGGTCAAAACAGGCACGCATCGATGCCGATAAGCTGCTGAGCCGCGTCACGCACGAGAAGCACCCGGACGGCAAAAGCGTGCTGTACAAGCTGGACGGCGAGGCGGCCTTCATTGACCGCGGTAATCGCCTGGTCATGGCAGAGGGCGCCAGCGCGCATCAGGAGAAAGTGCTCGCCGCGCTGCTGACCGCTGCCAATCACTATCAGGGGCGCATTGAGCTTACCGGCAGCGACGAGTTTAAGGCGTTTGCGATCGGCGTCATCGTGGCCAATAAGCTTGACGTGAGCATGAAAAACGCCAGCCAGCAGGCGGACCTGGACGCCGCGCGCCGCGCAGCGGGTCAGCCCGTGGCGCCGGCCGCCCCAGCTGATGCTGTACGCGGAGACCCGCAGGCACCGCGGGCCACTGAGACGCCGCCCGTAACGCCGGAGGCGCAGGCTCACGCACAAAGCGCAGCGCCCGTGACAGCGTCACAGCAGCCCGCTTCTGCACCGGCGCCTGAGCCCGCCGCGCCGAAGGTGTCACCGGCGGTTCATACGCCAGCGGAAAAGGCGCGGGAGCCGGTGACCGGCAAGGTCACCGCCTGCGGGCAGGCCCCGTTCCGTTTCGAAGCGGATCAGAGCGAAAGCACCTTTATTACCCTGCGCACTAAAGAGGGGCCGCAGACCTTCTGGGGCAAGGAGCTTGCCGGCCTGCTGCGCGAAACCAACCTGAAGCCCGGGCGCATGGTCACGCTGCAGTGGCAGGGCGAACAGCCGGTCACCGTTAACAAGCCCGTTAAGGACCTGCAGGGTAACTTTACCGGCCAGTACGAAAAGGTTCAGACCCGACGCAATCAGTGGTCACTGGCCCCGGTGGGTGGAGCCCGGGTACAGACCGGAGCAGACGATATGGTGCCGCTCGCGGCCGTGGACGTGAACCGCTACACCCAGATCCAGCACACGCTGGTGAGTCGCCTCGGACTGGACGTCGACGCCCCGCCGAAGCCGGCCGACGGCCTGTACTGGCTGAAGCCTGACGGGCAGGGCAGCGCGCAGGCGGGCGATGCGCTCTCGGCGCCGCGCCCGGCGCACAACGATCGCGCCGGCATCCCGGTGATGTCCGCGTGGGGCGATGACGGCCGGCTCGACCTGCACCTGGTGCAGGGCGACGGGGACTACCTGCAGGGCGTGGTACGTCAGGGCGGCACCTATCAGCACGTGCTGGTAAGCCTGCCGGGCAGCGCTGACGCACCGCCGATGGTGGTCAACCTGCTGACGCCGGAAGGGGCGCAGCCCATCGGCAGCGGCAACGGTATCAACCGCTCAAACGGTCAGCCCGTGCCGCGCGAGCACGTGGTGGTGCGCCTCACCGGTGACGCTGAGCCGCGCATCGCGAAGCTCGACGCTCCGGCAGACGTGCCCGCCGCGCTGCACGCCCGTCTTGGTTACGACGAGCGCTACAAGGCAGAAGCTGCCGCCCCAAAGGACCGGCCGGCGGTGGCACCACAGGCAGCGCCGGTCACCCCACCCCGCCCGGTGTAAGCCACTTCCTGACAGGAGAACTGACATGAAACAACACCTGACCGCCCTCGTGGCGGTCTTTTTCTGCTGCACCGCCTTTGCCGCCGGCGCCGCGACCTGTCGCGCCGGCAGCGCCGCGCAGACCGGCAGCGAGGCGGGCTACAACGCCGCCAAAAAGGCTAACGATGCGTGGGCGGCTCGTGAAAGCCAGACGTCCGATCAGCTGCAGAACTGCCTCTCCGGCATCCGCAACATTTCTATCAGCCTGCCGAACCTGCCGAGCCTGCAGGACATCATGAACCAGGCGTCAGAGAAGGTCTGCGGGGCGCTGACGGACAAAATCAACAGCAACCTGCCGACCAGCATCGATCCGTGGCAGTCCTACGGAATGTAAGGAGTACAGCATGCAGAACCCCCAACACGTCGCGCCGTCTCAGGAGGCGGCCGTGGTCCTGACCGACCCGGACGCCTATGAACACGCCCTGCACGCGCAGCACGAGCGCACGCTCGGCGCAGAGTTTGCGCGCACCTGCCTGAAGAGGCTGGGCTGGAGCCTCAGCGTCAACGTCATTCAGGCCATCGTCATCGGCGCCCTTGCCATTTACATCGTGTTTCTCCCGCGCGAGTACTTTGCTACCGAAGCGGGGCGCATCACGCCGCTTTACCCGACGGATAAGCCGGTCTGGAGCGAGAGCGACGTGCGGCAGTTTGGTGCGGACACCATCAGCAAGGCGTTTACGCTCGACTTCGTGCACTACCGCGACCAGATGACCGCCGCGGCCGCTGACTTCTCGGAGGAGGGCTTCACCGGCTACAACAGGGCGCTGAGCACCGACTCCAACACCCTGTCGCTGGTGAAGGATAAGCGCATGAACCTGACCAACACCGTCGAGCCGGGCGTCATCACCCGCCGCGGCGTGGTGGGCGGGCGCTACACGTGGGAGTTCCAGTACCCCGTAACGCTGCGCCTGCAGGGCCAGAACACCAGTACGCCGCCGCTGCGCTACATCTTCACGCTGCGCATTCAGCAGGCCGATCCGCGCCTCAAACCGCGCGGCCTTGAGGTCACGCAGACCATCACCAACAACGCAGGATAATGCTATGAGCAACTTTCGCACGCTGGCCCTGTGGCTGGCGCTGTGCGGCAGCGCGGGCGCCGCCACGGCAACGGGGACCGCCCCGGCACCCGGCACCGACGGCAGCTGGCGCTCGACCGCTTCCGCCGGCGGTGCTGCCGCGACAGGCCAGACCGGTGGCGGTACGGGCACGCCCGCCGCGCCGGCTGCGGCCGGCCCGCTTCCCGGGCAGGCGCTGCCGCCGCCCACCTCGGTCACGTATGACCAGGCGCAGGCGACCATTGCCCCGCTGACGCCCGATGAAATCCGCCAGCTGCGTGCGCAGCAGACCGAGCAGAACCGGGCGCTGGCCACGCCGGGTATTACGGCGGTACCGCGTATCACCGCGCAGACGGTGAGCCTGCAGCCGGGCGCGAGTCTGCCGCTGGTGCGTACCGCGGTGAACTGGCCGGCGACCGTGAGCTTTATCGACAGCACCGGCGCGCCCTGGAAAATTCTCGGCGACCCGGTGAGCGGCTCCCCGGACATCGACGTGAAGTGGATCCCGGGCATGTCCTTTATGGTCATCACCGCAAAGCGCGACTTCGTGAACACGCTGGTGACCGTGGGGCTTGAGGGCCTGCCGGTGCCGCTGCAGATAAGCGTGATGAGCGGCGAGGCCGACACGGCGAAAAAGACCTGGACGGTGGACGCGCGCCTTGACCTGCGCATTCCCCGCCGTGGGCCGGGCACGGCGCCTGACGCACCGGGTCCTTCGCGCATCGGGCTGCATGACGACGTGCTGCAGGCGTTTCTGGACGGCGTGCCGCCGTCGGGCGCGAAGCGCCTGAAGACCACCGGCAGCGTGCCGGACACGGCGGTGTGGCAGCAGGGCGACGACCTCTACATCCGCTCGCGCGCGGACATCCGCGACGAGTTCGACACCACGCTTTCGTCGGCCGACGGCACCCACCTGTGGAAGCTGCCGGTGACGCCGCGCGTGGCCTTCTCGGTTGACGGGCGCACCGAAGCCCTCAGCATTGCCCTGGAGTAATCATGAGCGATCAACAGAACACCGGCGGCGGCAACATCCGCCTGATGATGGGCCTTATCCTTGGCGGCATCGTGGTGGTGGCGGGGGGCGGCTACGCGCTGTACAGCTACTTTGCCGCACCGCCGCCTGAACCCTCGCGCGTGAACCTGACGCGGGTAGGCGGCAGCACGCAGGTGAGCGCACAGGAGCAGGCGGCCTACCGCGAGCTCCTGCGCGAAAACAACGCCCGGGGCGCGCAGACCGCCGCCGCCTCGAACGGCAGCTTTATCGCCAGCATCCCGCTGCAGCAGGACGTGGTCACGCCAAAAGAAACGCCAAAGGTCGCCCCGGCCGTGACGCCGCGCGAGCTGCCCCGCCCGCAGGGTAACGGGCGCACGCAGGAGCAGGAGAAGGCGCTCAGCGAGGCGCGGCAGAAGTCGCTGACCGCGCTGCTTGCAAAAATCCAGGCGGAGCCACAGACCGATCTTCCCGCCGCGCAGCTGCTGGGCGGAAAGGACGGCGGCTGGGCCGCATGGCGCGACTCGCAGCCGGGCAGCTACGTGCAGCAGGCCGCCGCGCGCAGCCGTCAGCTCGCCGCGAATACCCCGCCGGCCACCGTCGTGGTGGCGCCTTACTGGCGCGGGCCGGGTGAAATTTACACCGGCGTGAACTCGGATAACGGCACCACGCCGGTGCTGGGCCGCATCACCACGGGCCAGTATGCGGGCGCCGTACTGCAGGCGCCTGAAGGGGCGAAGCTGTCCGGTGACGGGGTCATCATCCACTTCACCACGATGGCGCTGAACGGGCAGAACTACAAGGTGGACGCTTATGCGCTGCAGGACGATACGCTCGTGGCCAACATTGCCACCGACGTCGACCATCACTACTTCCGCCGCATCGTGCTGCCGTCCATCTTCAAGGGCATCGGCAGCGCGGGCCAGCTTTATGCGCAGGCCAACACGCAGCTGCTGAGCAATGGCTTCAACACCGTCACCACTCGCCCGTCCACGCCTGACGGCACGGCGGTGGCCGGGGTGATTGCCGGCGGCACGGCGGAGCAGGCGGCGCAGGTGCTGAACAGCGATGCGGCCCGCCTGCCGGACCGCACCGTTACGGTGAAAAACGGCGAGGTAGTGGCCATCCAGTTTATGCGCGGCGTCTACAGCACCGACGCCGAGTCGCCGCAGGGCGTATCGCAGGCGACCGGTGGCAACGCGTCGCCGGCGGCACTGAGCAGCAACCCGACCCCGAGCGCCGCGGACCTGCGCGAAGAAACCCAGGCGCGCATCCGCGCCGCCGAACAGAGAGGTATGCCCCGTGAATGAATTCGATCCGCAGCCGGCGGTCATCGCGCCGGTCACCCCCGCCGCTTCACCGCCCGCCCCGCAGCAGCAGAGCTTTCTGACGCGCCCGCTGCTGCTGGGCTACTCCCTGCCCTGGCTGGCGGGTATAGGGCTGGTGATGGGCTTCCTCGGCTGGTATCTGTTCTGGCCCGCAGGCTCCTCACAGGATGCCAGCCAGCGCGCGTTCGGGCAGGACGCCGGGCTTGAGGCGGTACAGCCCGCCTCTCCGGCATCCGCGCCGGCGCCGCTGCAGACGGGCGGACTCAGCGTCCCTGCCGCCGCGCTCAGCGTGGCGGAACCGGCCGGCAGCGTGCCGGACGACGTGGTGAAGCTCATCCGCGAGGGGCGCGAGTTTGAGGCGGCCAACCGCGAGGCGATCACCCGCCTGTCGGACACGGTGCGCGCGCAGACGAAGGCGCTGGCCACCCTGCAGCAGCAGCTTACCGGCATCGCGCAGGAAAACGCCCGCCTGGGTAATCAGCTGACCGTGCTGGCCGCGCGGCCTTACCCCGAGGGAGGCGGACACGCCGCCGGTAAACGCGCGCCGCGATCGGCGCTCGCCGGCATGCGGCTGGAAAGCCTGCAGGAGGGGATGGCGTGGGTCAGCTGGCAGGGCAGGACGTGGGCGGTGCAGGCGGGCGACACACTTGGCGGCGTCACCGTGCGCGACATTAACGCACCGGAGCGCAGCGTCACAACCAGCGCCGGCGTGCTGCGCTAGGGAGGCGTCATGGGAGGATCGCTTGACGGCATCACCATGCTGTCTAACCTGGCATCCGGGCTGCAGAGCTCGTTCATCACCCTGGCCCTGACGCTGGGGTCGCTGTTCGGCGTGCTCTGTGCCGGCGGCTTTCTGATCCGTCAGTCGTGGCTTGCCCGCAAGTCGCCCGGTCAGTCGGCGAGCGGCGGGGCCATGGTGGCCTGTCTGCTGCTGTCGGGCTGCCTGGTGGGGCTGGACCAGCTTATCGGCGCGGGGGCGCGACAGGTGGGCTGGCAGGTTTCGTTTGACGCCATCAGCTATGTGGACCAGGGGACGTTCGGGCAGGGCGCGGTCGCGGCCAACGCCCTGCTGAGCCTGCTTCGTATGGTCGGTGTCTGGTTCGCACTGGCGGGCGTGATGCTGTGGCGCCGTTCCCGTAAAGATGGCCACTCGGGCCTGACGGCGGGCGACGACGTCAACAAAGGTACCGTGAGATTTATCCTTGGGGTGTTGCTCATCTGTAACCCCTACCTGCTCGACGCCTTACAGAAAACCCTCGGTATGCGCTGAGGCAGATTCAAAGACTTCCGTCCTCATGGACGATTCACCCGGCCATCCGGCCACTCTTATTCATTAAGGAAAACACCATGATTACTCGCTTTTACTGCGCGGCATACGCACGCGTCCTGATGCTGTCTGAAACCCTGCGCCGCATGACTTTACGCGCACTCTGCGCCTGGCTTGCCCTTATCTCGCCGGTGGCCATGGCCGACGGTGACTTAGCGGATATGGGAAAAAATGTATCCGAGGGCGCCAAGTCCCTGCAGACCAGCGGGATCGTCATTATTCAGGTTATCGGGTTCTTTTCGTTCGCCGGCGGGCTTCTCTCCATCAAGGCCATGAAGAACAACCCGCAGATCAAGCCGTGGATGATTGTACTGGCCATTGTTGGCGGGATGCTGGCTATGGGTATCCCGGAAATCATCAAGCGCGGCATGACGCAGATGGGCATGACGCCGGTGAGCGTCAGTTAACTGACCGGCCGCCCCAGAATGGGGCGGCAATTCTTCTGATAACTCCCGGATTTCCCGGACAGTTCTCCTCTTGTTCGAACAGGACATCACTATGGTTTTGAATCATACGCCGGCTCCGGTGGCAGGTTCTCTGCTGCCGCTTGTACCGGACGTCAGCGGTGAAGACGAATCCCCGCGACCTGTGGCGCTGTCTCCCGGGGAGCCATGCCGCTGCTGCGGTACGCGCGCGCAGCGCCTGTGGCAGGGGCCGGACGCGCAGCCGGTCTGCACGCTGTGCTGGCTGACCGTTAACCTCGACAGCCCCACTGCCGCGCACGGGCACCTCGCCTGGCTGCCTGACGCTCCCGCCGCCGACATCATCAATCTGCAGCGCCGCGCGCTTATCGGGCAGCAGAGCGAGAGTAAAGCCGTGCGTAAACAGGGCAGGCGCGTCTGGAACTGGCTGGCCCGCCACGCACGCGAGGTGGAGGGCATGTGGGGCACCTCCCGCGCGCCCGAGTTCGCCGCAGCCTTCGCGCGACTTCCGCCTGTAAAGCGCGCGCAGATGCAACAGCGGCTCGAGGGCTGCGTGCTCATCCTGCCCGCTGACGTTTTTACCGACCTGACCCTGCTGCTGCCGCTGGGCCGCACCGCCGATAACGCGGTGCATACCCCGGCATGGGCGACCTATACCCGGAGCGATCTCTATGCCAAACCGCCTCATCCGCTGGACTGAAGAAGTGATCACCGCCGCGACGCGCTTTGCCGTGTCGCGCGATCTGCCCGACTACTGCGACCTTCAGACCGTGGTGCGCCTCACCGACGACGATCGCATTCGTCACCCGGAGCTGAGCGCGCCGTACATCATGGTCACTCATCGCGGTGACTATCTGACGGTTTATGAAGTTGCCGGCAGCTACAGTGAGGCAGACGAAAAGCTGGCCGCCGCGCATGACGATGCGTGGCAGGGGCGGCTTGACCGCATGACGGAGTCCTTAAACTCCCACTATCGCCATACGGGTCATAAAATCAGCACCGTACACGAGTGCGATCCGGACGGCGGCGGTGCTGTCATCCGTCGGCTGCTGGCGCCGCAGTATCAGTCACTGAAGCGCACCGGCCTGGATCTGAAATACATGCTCGATGAGCAGGTGAAGAAGCTCACGCCGTGGGTCAACGCGGAGCGCACCTGGCTTGTCTGCTACAGCGGCCGCGGCGTGCTGGCCGGGCACGAACTGCGTGATGAAAACGCCCGCCTGAAGGCGCTGGTGAAGGGCAGCCCGGCGGCCGCCTTTGGGCAGAATCCGCTGCTCACCGAGCTGGCGGGCCTTAAAATTCGCCACGACGCCTTCCTCTCGCAGGTTGAGCGGGCGCTCGGCGACAGCGGCAGGGGCGTACTGATGCGCCGCATCGATGCGCACGAAGCCGGGCGCGTGCTGCGCGCGCAGGTGGACCCGGGCACGGGCGCTGACTGGCAGCCGCTGCTGCCGGACGATCGCATTATCCCCCGGGGCGTGCGTCAGGGGGAGGACGCCACCGCGCTGCTGGCCCCCTGGCTTAACTTTCAGGTCATGGGCGCGGGCGTTGATGAGATACGCAACAACCTGATCAAAATTAAAGGCGTCTGGCACGGCACGCTCGCCGTGAACCTCGGGCCGCAGAGTCCGCAGAGCTTTGCCCGCCTGCGCGAACTTATTCCGCGCAGCGTGCCGTTTCGCATCCGCAAGGACCTGATGCCCGGCGGCATGCGTCGCCTCGGCGGCAAGCACGTCGTGCTGAGCATGGCGTCCTGGGTGCCGGGCCTGAAACCGATTTTCGATTCCATTTCGATGCTGGCCGAACGCGAGATGCACGAGCCGGTGTGCGTGATGACCATCACGGCCGCGACCTGGGGGGACTCACCGGAAACGGTGACGCGCAACCTGACGCTGCTGCAGCAGGCGCTGACGTCGTGGGGGATATGCGGCGTCACGCAGACCTTCGGCGACCCGGTTAAGGCGTGGGTGGCTACGCTCACGGGATCGTCTGCGTCAGGCGGGCCGTGCCTGATGTATCCGCCGCTGTCCGAGGCGCTGAACCTGATGCCGCTTACCCGTCCGACGACGGCCTGGAGCGAGGACGGCAACGCGCTGTTTGTGTCGCCGGACGGCAAGCTGATGCCGGTGGCGCTGGCGCCCTCCAACCAGACCAAGAAAACCAGCATCGTGGCCGGCGAGTCCGGCGGCGGTAAATCGGTGTTCATCAACCGGCAGCCCATCATCCTGGCGATGTCCGCGCAGCAGCAGTTACCCTTCTTTGCCGGCATTGATAAAGGGTTCAGCTCGCAGGGCATGGTCTCGATACTGCGGGATGCGCTGCCGCCGGAGCGTCAGGACGAGGTGCTCAGCGTCGTGCTGCGTAACGACGCGAATCACTGCCGCAACCTGTTCGACATCCAGCTGGGGCTTTCGGTGCCGCTCAGCTACGAATCCGAATTTATGGAGAACGCGCTGCAGGCCCTGTGTATTGACCCCGGCACCGGCGTGCCGCCCAACGGCCGCGATACGCCGATTATTCTGCGCCGTCTGGTCAGCGACTCGTTTAAGGCCTGTCGTGAGGAACCGCGGCGCTACGAGCCGGGGCTCGTGCCGGAGGTGGACGCAGCGCTGAGTGACGCCGGCATCTGGGAGGCGCACCCGGAATACCGCGACAACGCTACATGGTACGAGGTGCGGGACCTGCTGCAGGACGCGGCCCATCCGGCCGCCGCGCAGCGCGCGCAGTTTCAGGCGGTGCCGGAGCTCGCCGACATGGCGCCGCGCCTGCTCAGCGAGGACTTCAGAAGCATGTACGGAAACATTCAGCGCGACGGCAGCAGCGAGCCGCTGATTGAGTACATCGCCCGCTGCCTGCGCGACGCCTGCGGCCAGTACCGCATGTTCGCCGGGCGCACGCGCTTCATGATAAGCCCGAAGGCGCGCGTCATTACGGTCGACATTCAGTACGTCGCCGGCGACAAGTCAAAGGCGGGCTATCTGCAGACCGGCATGATGTACCTGTTTGCCGGCCACATCGCGGGCGGCGACTTCGTACTGCCGCAGTATCAGGACGAGCTCTTTCCCGCGCTTCATAAACGCTGGCACCCCATGCACCGCGCGCGCGTGGATCAGCTCGACCAGGAGGTTAAAACCCGCCAGTACGACGAGCTGCACAACGCGAAGGGCGTCCCCTTTATCTTCCCGATGCTCGAAACCGCCGACCGCGAGCAGCGCAAGTTTGGCGTGCGCACCGTGCTGTCCTCGCAGTACTTCCGCGACATGCCCGACGCGCTGCGCCAGTCAGCCAACTCCGTCTACATGGTCGGCGTGGATCCGGAAGACCGCGCGCTGCTGAAAGAGCGCTTTAAGGTACCTGACGCCACGCTTGACCGCTTTGAGCGCATGGGCAGCGGCCCGGCGGCCGACGGCAGCGGCGTACCGTTTCTTGGCATCTTCCGCATCAGGGGGGGTAGCACCATTGCCCACATCATGAAAAACACGGTGGGTCCGGAGGAGCTGTGGGGCCACAGCACCACGCCGGTGGATATGTCGCTGCGCCGCATGCTTGAAAAAGACGTTGGGGCCGGCACGACCCGCCGCATCCTCGGGAATTCCTTCCCGAACGGCTCGGCCGAGAAGGTCATCGAGCACCGTCAGCGCACCGCGGGCGAGGCTCGCGGCGACAACGTCATCCGCACGCTCGCCACCGAGCTTATCGATAAACAGGGCTACGACCTCTGACCCCTCAGGAGTTCTGACATGCATAAATCCACACCATGGCGCCCCGCGGGGCGCCGGCTGCTTGCCGCCTGCGTGCTGGCGGCGCTGGCGCCGAAAGCTCTGGCGTACCCGACCGAGGAAATGAGCAGCATCCCTATTCAGACGCAGGTGATGCCAGCGCTGCAGACCATGCAGGCCACGCTGGCTGAAATCCTGTCGGCGGAGAAGGAGACCGGCACGGCGGTGGTGCAGTCCTCGGACAAAACCACCACGGCCATTACGGAAGCGGCGCGCACCCAGCGCGAAGCGGAGAACTTTAACCGTCAGGCGGACCGGCTGGAGAAGGCCCGGGCGGCCTACACGGTGCCGGACAGCATCTGCAGCGAGTCGGCCTCCGGCACGGCCGCGCAGGTGAGTCAGGCAACCCGCGCGGCGGCGTCAAAGCTTGCCGGCGGCAGCGGCGTGTCGAGTGCGGTCGTGCGGGAGACGCTGGCAAGCCTGCCCACCTCGCCCCGGCAGGGCGGCTACCGCAGCGCGCTGATTCACGCGGGCTACTGTACGGCGGAGGAGGCGAAGCTGTACGGCGGTACCGGGCTGTGCCCGGGCGTCTCGGAGCTTCCGGGCGGCGACACCGAGGCGCGTTCGCTTTACGACGGGGCGGGTCCGGCGGGTAAAGCCCCTGAGCTCACCTTCACCCAGGCGCAGACCGATGCGGCGATGGCCTACGTGAACAACTCTGCGAAGCTCGACGCCGGACGCACGCCGGGCAAGGGTGAAATCCAGACCGCCACCGGTCAGGAGTATCAGGGCCTGCTCACGCAGTACAAGGCGATGCAGAGCGCGGCGATGCAGCCGCAGCTGGACATGGTGGCGGCGAGCCAGCCGCAGGACGCCACGCAGGCGGCGCTCACCGAGGCGCGGCAGGCGCCGTCGGCGGAAAGCTACTTCCAGCACACCGCGTCAGCGCAGGCAAAGCAGACCGGCACCATGAGCGAGCGCGAGTTTGAGGCGTTCGAGGTGGGCCGCCGCTACGCCAACACCGCGTGGGTCACCGACCTGCAGGGCATGGACGGCGACAACCTGGCGCGCGAGATGGCGCGCCAGCAGAGTCTGGCCAACTGGCTGGCGCTCGGCATTAAAAACGAGCTGCGTCAGGCCAACATCATCAGCGGCCAGCAGCTGGCGCTGGCGGCCAAAAATGAATACGCCCCGCAGCTGCAGGCGCTGTCCTCGCAGATGAGCGCCGGCGTGAGCGCTAAGTAATCCCTTACGGAGCATTCCATGACGACAAGCGGTACCTTCGCGCCGGACGCCGGCGCGCTTTCTTCCCTGCTGGACGCGGCCGCCGGCCCGGTTCTGGTGCTGGACCCCTGCGGCGCGCTGTGGGAGGCCTTCTGGCAGGCGCCGCGCTGGAAAACGCTGTGGCAGGCGTGGCGTCTGGCGCCGGGACAGACGCAGGAGGGCGACGCCTGGGACGTGCTGGGCGCGCTGCGCCACGTGCCCGCGACGGACGGGAGCGAGGCGCTGGCCGCCGCGCTGTTTCCGGCCGACGGGCACAGCGACCTGACGCGCAGCCTGATGGCCTGCGTGCTGGCGTTCGCGGACGACACGGCCCACTTCATCGGGCGCTCATCCGGGCTCGGTGCGCTGGCCGGTCAGCTGTGGGCTGACGACCTGTGGACGGCTATCGCCCGCTGGAGCCGTCAGTATCCGCACCATCCGGCGCTGCAGGCGGCGCGCGCGCTGCTGACGCATGAAGGCGCCGGCGAGTCTGTTCTGGCTATCCGCGGCAGCATGGCCATCTTCCACCATCCGCACGTGGCGGAGACGTTCACGGGCGCGCCGGGATTCAGCCTCAGCGCGCTGCGCCAGCGTCCGGGACAGGTCATCTTCCTGACGCCCGACATCCGCTGCATGGAAAGTGAGGCGCTGACGTCCGTGTACGGCTTCCTCTTTAACGCGCTGCAGGCGCTGGCGGCGCTTCACCACGTCACGATTTCGCTCGCTGAGCCAACCCTGACCGCAGAAGGAGATCCCCTGTGAATGAATCTGATTCAGCCGCTCCGCAAGGAAGCGCAAAGAAGTCCCGCATCACGCCGAAGCGCGTGGGCTGGATAGCGCTGAACGTTGTCCTGCCGGCGTGGGAGGTGTCCAGCTGGAGCCGCCACGCCGGGCGCAACGTTTCGCGCCTGTGGCAGCGCCTGCGCGAGGTCACGGCAGGGCGCGGCGCCGGAGATTACCGCCCCGCTGGCTGGTCGCAGGCGGTGGCGGACAGCGGGCTACCGCCCGCCCGCCTTGCGCGTAACCTGCGCGTCAGCCGCTGGATATGGTGGGGACTGATGTGGCTCACCGGCCTGCCGGTGGTGGGGTTCCTGCTGATGCTGATTGCTGCAGGCAGCAGTATCGGCGGGACCGGCTGGCTGCGCGTGGGCTGCGTGATGCTCGTGCTGATGCTGCTGGCGGCGACCGGGTTTGTGCAGGCGCTGGTCACCAGCTTCCGCCTGTGGCAGCTAACGGAAAAACGGGTGTCGGCGTCAGAGATGGGCAGTTTTCAGGACTATCTGCAGGAGACGCGCTGGTGCCGGCAGGTGCTGAGCGGCGGCCTGCTCTAAGGAGACAACGCATGCGAAATAAAACGCGCGAACAGCTTCTTATCCGCGTTATCAACATGCTGGACGATGCGGAGCTGGGTGAGCGGCATGAGACGATCATGAACCTGGTGCACAGCGCCCGCCGTGCCTGCAGGGCAGAGCAGTGTAGCGGAACAATGCAGGTCATAGGTGCTTACGCATCTGCATAATGCACGCCTGAGCCTGCAGGGAACGGAAACCGAACCCGCGATTACCGTCGTCATTGATGAGGCTATCAGCCAACTTGACTCCGCCAGTGAGAATACGCTGTCATCCCCTTTCAGGCTGAATCTGGAATTCACAGAACCCCTGTGTTACCTGCTGATTTTTACCCTGCTGCTGACGCTTGTGCTTCATTTCGCGTTGTGAGCGGCTGACTGAGCTGAAGGAGGACTTTTATGTATATACGGCTCGATGTGTTTGCCGGCCTGCTCCGGGTGCGGCCGGGAGAGCTGCTTCACGCCGTGCGCACCACGGGCGAGCTGGACGGCATGCTGCTGCCTGCCCGCAGGCAGGTGCGCGGTGCGGCACTGATGTTCGATCAGGCTGAGGCCACGGCGTTTGCTGCGCGCTGGCACGCCCGTGAGCCTGCGGATCATCCCGCGCCCTCCGGCGAACCGCTGATACCGCTCGATGCGTTTGCAAGAGAGGCGGGCATTGCCCCGCTTGCGCTCTGGCAGGCCGTCAGCCGGCGTAAGCGCCTGCGCGGTATCACGCTGCCGGTGCCGGTCAGGTCCGAAGGGCAGCTGCTGTTTGAGCCGGCGGCGGTCAGCCGCTTTGTCAGCGCCCTGAGGCGCGTATCGGACGGAGAGAGCTCATGACCCGTGATGAATGGCTGCTGAAGTTCCGGCGTCACCAGTCGCCCGACACGCTGGAGAAGGTTTACGAGATGCTGAAATACAGCGGCGACCCGGCGGACGAGTATGCGATGACCTGTGCCTGGGACCACCGCAGGGCGGAGCTCGCCGCCGGCAGGCTTTTCGATCGCGTGCCGATGCACGTGTGGCGGTTCGTGGAATAACGTTAAGCGTATTCAGCCCGCCTGCCGTTCCCATACTGCCAACCTCAATACTTTTCACTCAGGTCATCCCCTGACCCACAGGTAAACCATGAAGCTACTGACAAAAATTCAGGCGGCGGCTCTGCTGTGCGCCGCGTCCTGCCCGGCGTTCGCCGACGGCGTGGACTACCAGACCATCAGCGATGCCGCCAGCAAGACCGGTGACCTGTCCCGGCAGGCGCTGGTGATGATATTCGGCGACGTGGTGCTTACGCCGTTTCAGCCCGGGCAGGTCACGCTTATCGGCTCGCTGTTTGCGCTGCTGAACGGCGTGCTCTGCTCGGTTGCGCTGGTGTGGTTCCTCATCGTGACGCTGAAGACGGTGTTCAAAGGTGGGCAGGACGGCAAGGTGTTCAGCGCCGGCCGGACCATGCTGCATCCCGTGATGAGCTTTGCCGGCTTTATTACGCTCGTGCCGACGGCGTCCGGCTGGTCGCTCTCGCAGCTGGTGATGCTGTGGGCGGCCTCCACCATGGGCATCGGCAGCGCGAACCTGTTCACCGACAAGGCGGCGGACATGATAAGCAGCGGGATGTCGCTGGTCGTGCAGCCCGCGGCGCCCTCCACGCGATCGGCGGCGCGCGCGGTGTTCGAGATGAACCTGTGCAAGTACGCGACCAACCGCGAGCTGTCCTCGCTCTATCAGGACGGGCAGGCGCGAACGGCGCTGATGGAAACAAAGGGCGGAAACGGCGACTACACCACGGGCAACGGCAGCGCGCTCTGCGGCAGCGCCCGCATCCCCGAGCCGTCAACGGGTGTTATGGACAGCCTGTTTGGATCGGCCGTGAACACGGCGAGCGTCACAACGGCATCGCGGGGCGCGCTGGACACCATGCAGTCCACGCTCGATGCCGCCGCGCAGGCTTACGTCGATGCCTATCTCAGCCGGCGCGATCAGGATACCGGCACCCTGAGCGATCCGGAGACCACCATTCAGAACGCGGCGGCCGCGTATGAAACCACGGTTAACAACGCGCTGAATCAGCTGAACTACAAAGACTCGCTGCAAAGCCAGCTGACGACGCAGCTTAAAACCTACGGCTGGATTTCGCTCGGCGCCTGGTACAACACCTTTGCGACGGCCAACAGCAAAACGAACGAGGTGGCCAACGCTGCGCCGGTGACTGCAGGGGCCAGCCTGCACGGCGAAACGGGCACCGGTGACCTGTATCACCAGGTATTTACGGCGTATCGATCGCAGGTGCAGAACAGCACTTACACGACGCCTCTGGGATCGCAGACGGCTAAGGATGATGGTGCAGCGTTGAGCGCTACTGATCCTGACGCCATTTTTACTAGTATTTTCAAAAATCCAGCCCAAGAGATCACTAATAAGATGGCAACTTGGCGCATAGGGACTGAGGCGGATTTTTCTGATCAAATTAATCCGCTTATCAAAATGCAGTCCATCGGTGACTGGACATTACTTGCAAGCGAAACTGCGTTAACAACTTACACGCTGGTCTACGCGGCGGCTTCCGCTGCTGATAATTCCCTGCTGGGCACTGTAGGAAGAATACTTCCGTTCAACGTGACAGCTGCTACCAAGGATGTCCTGACTGAACTGTCACCGCCATTTTATTTCCTGCTGTTGCTCTTATTTGCAGTGGGTTTTTCACTGGCGGTATTTTTGCCAGCTGTGCCCTTTCTTTACTGGATGGTAGGGGTATTTAACTGGCTGGTCAGCGTCATGGTGGGGTGTGCTGCCGGACCCATGTGGTCAGCGACCCACCTCGGTGCCGAAGAGGATAAGGGCAGCCGCAGTGCGTACGGCTATATCTTCCTGATCGACATGATGCTGCGTCCTTCTCTGATGGTGCTCGGATTCTTTTTTGCTTCGGTTGCCGTTATGGCGGGGGGGACGCTCTTAAACCTGCTGTTTGGAACCGCGCTGGCCAACGCTAACGCCGACTCAATCATCGGATTATTTAAAATGGTGGGATGGCTGCTGATCTACGCCCGCATTGCGACATTTGGCGTGACGCGGGTGTTCGGGCTGCAGGCCACGCTTGCTGATTACGTGATTACCTTCCTGGGCGGTGCTGGTATGGCCGGCATCATGGGTGGACTGGTTGAAGACGTCAAAGGGATGTTTGCCGGCGCAGGAGGCGGTGCTCGCAGAACGCCTGGTCTTCAGAAAGTTAACAATCCTGAAGGGCCCGGTAATAAAGACGGAGTCAGGTAATTATACCTGGCTTTATTTACAGTCGTGCGTATAATTTAATCAGAGGGATTGCGGCAGGAGGATGCCATGAAAACCATTCAACGTCATGATAACTGGGTTGATTCAATTTGGGCGCTAACCCGCTTACTTTATTATTTTTTGGGCCTACCATATTTGTGTTTCTTAGCCTTCGGTACGCTAGTTGCTATGTTCGGTGACACAATGGGTCGCCCAAATAGCGAACTTTATTTTTTCTCATTACTTGTTTGGGCCGGCATTCTCATTCCTTTTAGCTACCGGCGTTACATTGTCATCCGTCGCCGCCGTCAACTTAAGCAGATGGTCACCCTGCTCAGCAGTGACGAACGTTTCAGTCCAGAGAAGCACCATCAGGTTATGGATGCGGGCCGCGGTAAATATCTGGGTGTCGATATCAGGTCCGGCAATCTTCTGTACATCCATATGGTGAAGAAGGGCGTCGTCGACGTCATCGGCCTCACCATGCGTGACTGGACGGAGCGCGAACTGGAAGGCAGTACGCTGCGGTTGAACACGAGAAATCCTGAGGTACCGGTGCTGAGCATTAATGCGCATCCGACCGTGACCAAAGAGCTGTTTAATACTATCGGCGCGATGAGCCACAAGGGCTACTCAGAATCGTTCCCGCAGGAGCCGTGGCCGGAGTATGTTGGCCGCCAGAGCCGCTTTGTAGAGTTCGAACACAACGTGGTGGTCCCGCAGGTAGTCTGATATACCCCGACATTCTGACGCTTTTCCTCTGACACCGGCCACGCGCCGGTGTTTTCTTATCTGCCGTCTGGCGGGCCCTTGCGTCCGTCTCCGATCCCGGAAACTCTCACATGTACACCTCTAATCCGAACGCCACCGGCAATAACGAGCCGGCCATGGTGATGATCACCCTTGGCCTGACGCTGCTGCTTTGCTGGCTTTTCTTTGCTGACTTTGTGCGCTGGAGCTGCTGGTTCCTTTACTGGCTGTGGCGCTTCGCCGACTTTCCGCAGATTCACGGCTACGCCGCCGAACGCATCAACCTGCTGGCCGCGACCGGCAACGGCGCGGAGTCGGTGAAGCTGACCGAATGGCGCGACGTGATGAACCTCACCGCCGGCATTCTTTTCGTGCCCATGGTGCCGTTAGTCGCGGTGACCAGCTGGGCGCTGGCGCGTCATCCTGCGCTGGGCTTTCGCAGCCGGCGTGCGATCGATATCCATTCGCTGCCGCGTGTGATGGCCACCTTCGCGCCTAGCGTCGTCCCCGTGCTGTCCGGGCATCGCGGTGACGGGCTCATGAACGACACCACGCCGGAAAACGCTTGGGCGCTGAAGCCCGAAGAGTTTGCGGAGCAACACGGGCTGATCAAGCGTCGAGTACTCGATCGCGACGCGGCAAAAGCCCTGTTCGATGCACAGAACGGGCCGGCCATAACGTCACCTGACCAGTGGCAGCCGCATGAGCGTGCGCTGCTGGCCGTCTTTGGCCTGCAGGTGTTCACCGGTGACAGGAAGGCGGCCACCACGCTGCTGGATGACCTGAACCGCTCCTGCATGACCCGCCGGCTGTTTCGCGCGCCGGAATTTCGCAGCGTGCCCGACTGGCAGGTTGCAGAAAAGCACGTGGCCCGCGTGCTGGCCAGCCCGGGCGTCAGCGGGTGGCTGAACATGCACGGGACGGTGCGCTCCGCGCTGGCCGGGCTCTACGGACGCGACCTCCGCCTGCCGCCGGCGCGCTTTCGCTGGCTAAAGGGCTGCGACCGCACGCTGTGGTACGGACTTCACACCGCTGACACCGCCAAGGTGTTCGTGGAGGGCGCGGGCATCGTGGCGCAGGCGCGTGCGGAGCGGATGGCTGCACGTATGAATCTGCCGCGCCCGCCGCTGATGACGGATGAGGCAGTGGCCGGCCTGCAGCTTGAGCTCGAGTCGCTGGGGCTCGTGTACCCACGCGACGCGCGGCCGAAACGCGCGAAACCGCAGCGCGACATACTGTTCCCTGACGCACTTTATCTGCCCGGACAGGGCGAAGATGAATTTTCTGACGGCGCCGGCGCGCGCTGAGACAAGGACATGAATATGAATTTTTCACGCAGAGAAGGCCTGTTCGTGGCTGACATCACCGGCGACCTACTGAGCGTCCGCCGCTATGCGACTCAGGACGCCGCCGGGGTGAACGGCACGCACTTCCTCAGTCCCGCTGTATCAGATCCGCTTTTTGTCATGCCCGTTACAGAGAGGCCGTGGTTTGTTATGCGCGGCGACGGGCTGTATGCGCAGAACTCACGTGATGCACTCGCGCCGCTTTACAGGGGCGAGGATGCAGGACAGCTGCTCCGCTGCATCAGTGAACTGCTGACCACTGTAGAGAGCAAACGCCTTCGCGGACTGAAACGCCGGAAAGCCGGCTATGCCTTTGTGGTGGCCTGCCTGACGGGGGCGTGGCTGACAACAGCCGTTATGGCTTCCCGCCTCTTCTCGCCCGAAGACCCGCATCTGCTCACTACAGTGGATGCCCGTACAGTGGTTCGTTCAGCGGCAGAACCTGCCGGTTACGTGCGCGCTGAGCCAGATGTCCCAACCGTAATGCCGTATCCTGATGATGCCCCGCAGCCTGGCCGTCCGCTTATACAGCAGTCTCCGCAACCCCGGCAGACAGCCACAGCCATCCCAGCCGACGGCTGGGACCTTCCGCAGAGCGTGCGCGCTGAGCTGCCGGCAAAACTTCATAACGCGGCATCGCGCGGGCTGTTCACCGTACCGCTGTCATCCGGCCACGCGCGCACGATTTACGTGTTCGCCGACCCGGCATGCCCGAACTGCCAGCGCATGGAGCGCCACTTTGAAACCGCTGCCGGCACCGTCAACGTGGTGATTTTTCCGGTCACCATCGAGGGCGGCGAGGCGTCACTGAAAACGCTGACGCCGGTAATGGCACTGCCCGAGGCCGAACGTCCTGCCGCCTGGAAGCAGCTGTTTGCCGCCGATGCCGGTATCGGCGTGCCGGGCGCCGCAACGGCCGCACCGGCGGTCACCAGTGCGACCCTGGCGGAAACAGCGCGCGGGGCGATTGGCGTCAACGAGGTGGCCTTCCGGGCCTACCTACTGCCGGGCACCCCCTGGACGATTTCAGACGACGGCCGCTACGTGCCGCAGAGCGTACTGAGTTCGCCGGCGGCGCTTACGGACTTTTTAAACGGAGGCGATCATGGCGGACAATAACGCTGCGCTCGACAGCGCGCGCGTCAACCGGCACGCTGGCCGCTCGTGGCTCATCGACGTACTGAGCGAGACCGGCACGCTGGCCTGGGGGATGCTGGCCGCTGTGGTGGCCGGCATCGTCTGGCCCGCCACGCTGGTGCTGAGCCTGCCGGTGCTGACGTTCTGGGCGCTGGTCGTGGCGCCCGCCGGCCGCTGGAAGATGCCGATGCGCATGCCGACCGACATTAACCGGGACGACCCGTCGACCGAGCGAAAGGTGCCGGCAAAGGTGCTGGGCTTTCTGCCGGTGGCCACCGTGCGCATTCACACCAGTCGCGCGGCCGGTATCCTGTACGCCGGCTACCTGCGCGGCAGGGACGCCGGGCGGGAGCTGTGGCTCTCCATGGACGACCTGACGCGTCACGTGCTGATGTTCGGCACCACAGGCGCCGGTAAAACGGAGACGCTGCTGGGCTGGGTGTTTAACGCGCTGTGCTGGGGTAAGGGCGTCATTTTTTCTGACCACAAGGCGCAGAACGACGTGGCGCTGGCCATGATGTCCATGGCCCGACGCTTTGGCCGTGAGGACGACCTGCGCATGATGAACTTCATCACCGGCGGTCGCTCCCGCGCGCAGGAGCTGCTGGAAGACGTGAAGGGCCGCCCGCAGACGAACACCACCAACGTGTTCGGCATCGCGCAGGAGACCTACACCATCAACCTGATGGATTCCATGCTGCCCAAAACCGGCGGCAGCGGCGGCGACTGGCAGGAAAAGGCCCGCTCCATGAACCAGGCGCTGGTGACCGCGCTGGTCTATAAGTGCCGTCGCGAGGGCACGGTGATGTCGCAGCGCACCATTCAGGCGCACCTGCCGCTGCGCAAAATTGCCGGGCTCTACGTGCAGGCGGTAGAGGAGCAGTGGCACGAGGAAATCCGCGTGGCGCTGGAGAACTACCTCAGCACGCTGGCCGGCTTTGACATGGACAAGGTGGCCACGCCGTCCGAGTGGGACCCGGAGGCGAACCGCCAGCACGGCTACCTGATGCAGCAGTACACGCGCATGCTGACCCTGTTCAACGACACCTATGGTCACGTCTTTGCGCGCGACGCGGGCGACATCGACCTGAGAGACGTGGTCCACAATGACCGTATCCTGATCGTGCTGGTGCCGGCGCTGGAGCTGTCCGCCACGGAAAGCAGCACGCTGGGCCGCCTCTATCAGTCGCAGCTGGCCATGATATTGAGCCAGGACCTCGGCGAAAAGCTGGAAGGGCGTCCGGACGAGAACATGAAGGTGCGGAAGTTTAAGGACCGCTTTCCGCTGCTCTGGATTATTGACGAGGTGGGCGCCGGTTACAGCGAAAAGCTGGGCGAGCTGGCCACGCAGATCCGCTCGCTGGGCTACTGCCTGCTGCTGGCCGGACAGGAGGTGCAGCGTCTGAAGACTGCGGCAGGCGACGCGGTGTGGACGCTGATTGCCAACATGGGCGTGCGCATCACCGGCAAAATTATGGATCCGAAGGACACGCTGGAAATTCTGCAGCTGATGGCCGGCACCGAATATCGCGCGCACATGAGCGCGCTGGTGCAGCAGGGCAGCATCCTCGGGAGCGGCCTGAGTGATGATCCGCGCCTGCAGGTGAGCGAAAAGAAAAAGGTCGACGTTGAAGAGGTGCAGGCGCTGCAGGAGGGTGAGAACGTCACGCTTTTCAGGGGGCAGGTTGTGCGCGGTAGCTCGCTTTATATCAGCGATGCCGACAAGTTCACAAAGGAAGCGGTGCGCATCAACCGGTTTATGGAGGTTAGCCCGCCATCCGAAGCCCGGCTGCTGGCCACCATGCCCTATCGCCGGCGCCGCAGCTATGTGCGGGCCGACCGGGTTCAGCACATTCTGCAGGTCCTTGACGCCCCCCCGGCCGCGCAGGATACCCGTGGGCTGGTGCTGACCGACCCGGCGCTTGCCGCAGTCTGTGAATTCTCCCTCGAGTGCGAATACAGCTGGAAGCAGGCGCCCTCAGCCCCGGTGCGTTCGGCAATACTCTGGCACGTGGTGCAGGAAAGTTTGCCTGCCCGGGGACGGGGCTATAAGGTCCGGCTGCACGAACCCCGTCTGATGGGCGTGGGGCGCGAGGCAATTGAAAAAGCCGCGCAGAACTACGTGGGGATGGCGTTTGAAAATCTTAAAACGTTTAGCTAACCATCTGTCACATATGGTTATTTACAGCTAAAGGGCTAAAGATTATTAGCCTGAGTCCGATAACAAACGTGAGACTGCTCAACAGTCTGCCACTGCTTAAATAAACGTTTGTAATGCTGATCCCCTTAAGGGCCTTTAAGGCCCTCTTTTTTTGCCTCTGCAACATCAATCATCAGCCTTATTGCCGGCCACTGCCGGCCACTGCCGGCTTACTGCAGGAACAAAACATGAAATTAACGTTTGCAGCGATCGCTATGGCGACCTCGCTGAGCTTTGTCGCGTACGCATCAGCTGCGACGCCTTCCATTGACGTCGGATTTTCGCCTGAGGGCAGCGCGGAGCAGCTGGTCCTCCGCACGTTGGACGAGGCGCACGAGAGTATCCGCCTGATGGGCTACAGCTTCACCTCGCCCACAATCGTTAAGTCCCTGCTTGCGGCAAAACGTCGCGGTGTGGACGTCAGGGTAGTGGTGGACGACAAAGGCAACCGCAGCAAAACAAGTCAGGCAGCAATGAACCTAGTGGTCAACGCCGGCATCCCGCTGCGCACTAACGGCCATTACAAAATCATGCATGACAAAGTGATCATCATTGATGGCCAGAATGTGGAGCTCGGCTCGTTTAACTATACGCGGAGCGCAGCGGAGTCGAACTCCGAGAACGCGCTGGTCGTACGCGGGGTGCCCTCGCTGGCGCAGATGTACCTGACGCACTGGCAGTCTCGCTGGGATGGCGGTACGGACTGGCGATCGACTTACTGAATTACGCCTGACAAAAGTGAGAGTGGTCCGCGCGCCAACGCCGATCACTCTCCAGCTTAAAGTTAAGTCGCTGATTTATGGGTTATGTAGTATTCTCTGCAAAATTCGCTCTGAATTTAGTGGAGGAGGCAGAGATGTCACAGTCAGCTAACGAAGTCACTTCCTCAGCAGGATCTAAGCGCCCATATCGCAAAGGTAATCCGTTAAGTGCTTCTGAAAAGCAGCAGGCAGCGGTGGCCAGAAAAAAACTAACTCACAAAGAAGTTAAGATTTTTGTGCGCAATCCATTAAAAGACCGGCTTTTGGTCGAGTGTGACAAACTAGGCATGACACAGGCTGAGTATATTGAACGTCTTTTAGAACAGGCGTTTGAAGCTAGCAATAAGTAATGGTATTACTTTCTTGTCGTATGTCTGTTGAAGTGATAGATTGCAAACCGTAAAGAATTCTGGCGGGCCACGCCGCAAGATGGCAAGAGACTGGTACTTACAGATTACTGAAGGCCAGAAAAAACGAAACCCCGATAATCTTCCTCAGTTTGGCGACTAGGTAGAAGACTAACGGGGCCGACTTATTCTGCATAGAAGCTGTTGCTCTATGCGGGGAGTATAGATTCATGCCCGAAAAACTGCAATACCCTCGGTGCTTACTCCTTCTGTGCAACATAAGCGCAGGAAGGCGTGACTGAACAGGTATCTGAAAACACTTCATTTTACCGGCAGGTAAAAAATCCGAATCCGGAATTCGTCCCCGAAAAAGGAAAGAAAACTCTGCCGTTCTGCGAAAAAATTCGTAAGAAGGCGGTGGGGTTTACGCAACGCGTGGAATTCCAGATGCTGGTTGCGATGTCGATCGCCCGTGGCGACCGCAAACGCCGGCCACCCAAGCTTCGTATGCGCGCGCTGGAAGCAACACTTCAGGCAATGTGCTGGTATCTGAATCCGCTGGCCAACCGCGTGGGCGCCTCGCTCACGACCATGAGCATCCGGTGCGGGCTGGCTACAGAGAAAAAACGTCTCTCGATCACCCGATTCACGGGTGCCTGCCATACGCTTGAGCAACTGAAGCTCATCACCTACAACACCGAGTACGATAAAGAGATCGGCTGTAACATCCCGACAGATATCACCTTCACGCCGCTGATGTGGCAGGTGCTGGACGTGTCGGAAGAAGCTGTTTCTGCTGCACGCCGTAGCCGTATCGAGTGGGAAAACCGCCAGCGTGAGAAGAGGGGGTTACCACGCGCAGACGCCGGTGAACTCATCAACGCCGCCTGGGCGTTCGTGCGCGAACGCTTCCGCGAGTACCAAAAGTCGCGCCGGGAGCACGGCATGAAACGTCACCGTGCGCGCAAAGACGCACCGCGCACCCGTAAAGACATTGAGCTGCTGGTCCGCACTCAGCTGAACAAAGATATCGTTAACGGTCGCTTCTTTGGCGGCCTGGACGCGGTGAGAGCGGAAATCGAACGCCGCGTGGCGGAGCGCATGAAGATGTCGCGTGGCCATTATGCGCGGCTTGATGACGACAAGCTTGTAACCACCTGACGCGATTCTGATATCCTTCTGTTCCAACGAATGGCGCTCTGGCGCAGGCTTATCCGCGTTCGCAATCCGGCCTGAAAGGCCGCTCTTTACCTTCACCCCCCATTCTTTCAGCTATCCGGTTTGCGCCGGAGGCCCACGCTCGGCTGTGATTCTCCATGTGTATGAAAATCATCCACTTGTGGCTGATGCCCGCCATAAGTCCAGGTCATCTCAGCCCATTAATTCATCGATGCAGCGACGCTGAAGTCACGCCGCGGCGCGTTTCTGTGTTATCCACATTAACCGCGAGAGGGTATTTATATAATCTCCTGACCGAATAGCCAGTTAACCGCGATTCGAACTTTTTGCAAACCGCGATGATCCTTTTAAAAACCCGATCTACCTTCTTTTAAAAAACCGTTATTACTTACCTTTAAGGAAAAAACCTATACGACCGCGCCCTGTGGACAATTAAATGCCCGCCCTCGCAGCGAACTATCGTTCGCGCCGGTTCGTAACAGGCGCTTCGCACCTTTAGGTAGCTCCCGCCAAGGCAGGCAGATCAAGTAGTTACAACACACAAGAAACCCCCTGCAGAAGCAACCGGACTTAAACCCTGTGCGAAATCCACCCTGAAAAGCGCCGCCGCCCCGGCCCAGAGGGCCGGAACAGAGTCGCTTTATAGATGGATGTTGTACCTAAAGTCAGAAGTGGCTGTTGAACTAAGGCCCGCGGTTCTTATCTTTCGTCTACGACCATTCGGCTTATACGCGCCTGAAAGGCCGCTGCTTAAACGGCGTCTGGCAGCTACCGTGTTAAGTTCCGTGCTTATCGCTTAAAGTCGCGTTTAACACCCCCCTAAGCGTCAGCAGCAAGCTGCCGCCGCCAAGGCCCCGGAAATCACGCCCTTTACGTCGCAAGCGCCGTAAAGCCCGCTCACCGGGGTTAAAAGGGGTTACATAAACTTCTTCATTGCTGAAAGCGGGGTTAGGCTAATCAGGGAAGGGGATGGACTTGCAGTCTTTATGGGGCATCAACCGGCTACGCCGGGCGTACGGCGCCGTTTACCATCGGAGTTATATCTCACGTCATCTGGCGCCTCCATGACGCCAGGGCGTCATTCAGAAGGCCGGCTGCGCACTGCTCGCCCGCCGTAATTGCTTTAAATCAGATTACGATGAAACATTACGTCCGCTGTGTGCCAGAAGCGGACATTGTATATTTGAATACTGCGATAAATTTTTGATAATTATGCATATGCATTAAAAAGACAATTATCGGAGTGGCCTGTTAACAGTTCTTATGCAGATTACGATAGCCTCCTGGCGTTCTTCCGGTATGACGTTTGAAGGCCAGAGAAAAAGAGGGAACAGATTTATATCCGGTTAATCTGGCTATCTCAGTAATACTTAAGTGATGCTTTCTGAGTTCAGCGCATGCCAGCTCCATTCGCCATGACGTCAGATAATTCCCGGGCGTTGAACCGGTAAGCTGATGAAACCTACTGGCGAACGCACTGCGGGACATAGCAGATTTTGCAGACAGACTTGCCAGCGTCCAGTCTGCAGATGGAGAAGAATGTATCAGTGTCAGTGCGGGTCCTATTTTCCTGTCACCGAGGGCATTCAGCCAGGATGTCCCTTTCTGATTAATCTCTAAGTATTCCCTCAGCATCTGCACCAGAACAAGTATTGCCATGCTACTGGCCACAATGTCGTGTCCGGGACGAAGCGCTGATGTTTCATGCGAAAGCAAAGTGATAAGGGCGGTGAGTGCAGGAGAAGAACTTTCCTCTCGTCGTGAAACCAGCACCTGAGGCAGATGTTTTAAAAGCAGCGGGCTGGAAGCCTCCTCAAATACGAATCTCCCCCCAATCCCCTCACTGATAAGTTCTCCCTGTCCGTAGCGGACCACACCATCCGCTTCACGGTGAGAAGAGAATATCTGCCGTCCGTCACTTACCATCAATGCCGGACTTGAGCCACAGCAGTAAGCGTCACCCGAAGTCAGAAGATAGAAGTCCCCTTTTTCAAGCAGCAGAGGCTGCATTCCGTCCATCCAAAGCCAGAATTTCCCCTCAAGCACAGTGCCGAACTTAATGTGTTTATAAGAGGGAAACCGCATTGCCCAGGGGCCACGTGCTTCCATACGGGCCGTAAGGATGGCCTCTGCCTTCAGAAGTGAAAGAATATCAGACAACGGATCCATAACTTCCTGGACGAATGAATAATAAAAAAGGGATTTCTATAATAAAAGAAAGCGTTTGTCTGCGTCATTATCATTTGAAGCTTAACGGAGAAAACAAAATGAAATACGCAGAACTGGGTAAAACTGGGATTTATGTTTCACGCATTTGTCTCGGGACGATGACATTTGGCGGGGCGGATAATGCCGCCGGTAATGCCATCGGCCGCCTGACGGGCAAAGAGGCGGACATTATCGTTGGTGAGGCGCTGGACGCCGGCATCAATTTTATTGATACCGCGGATATCTACGGTATGGGGGGCTCTGAAAGCGTGCTGGGCGAAGTGCTGGCACAGCGACGCAGTCAGGTTTTTCTTGCAACAAAAGCGCACAGCAGAATGAATGCGGGCGCAAACGATGCAGGGCAGTCGCGCTATCACCTTATGCAGGCGCTGGAAGCCAGCCTTAAAAGGCTTAAGACCGATCACATTGACCTTTATCAGGTCCACAATTTTGATACCGTAACACCGATTGAAGAGGTTCTGCGGACACTGGACGACATGGTGCGTCAGGGCAAGGTTCGCTATATAGGCTGTTCGAATTATGCCGGCTGGCAGATTGCCAAAGCTTTGGGTATTTCAGGTGAACATAAGCTGGAGAAATTTGCCAGCGTACAGTCTTTTTATTCACTGGCCTGCCGCGACATTGAACATGAACTCCTTCCGGCAATTAAGGATAGCCAAACCGGACTGTTATGCTGGAGCCCTCTTGCAGGAGGTCTGCTTTCAGGCAAATTTGACCGCAGTGGTAGTCATGAGGCCTCTGCAAGACGCGCAAAAATTGAATTTCCACCCGTTGATAAAAGCCTGGCATGGGACATCGTGGATGTTCTCAAAACAATTTCTGAAAAACACCGCACTACTCCTGCCAGCATCGCAATAGCCTGGCTGCTGTCTTCTAAGCAGGTGACGAGCGTCATAGCGGGTGTGCGCAATGTGCATCAGCTCAGAGATAACCTTAGCGCGCTGTCTGTTAATCTCAGCGAGGAGGAAAAAGAAATGCTGGACAAGGTCAGTCATCCGGGTACACGTTATCCCGGATGGATTCAGTCATATAATGCCGCGAGCCGCTATCCGGCAGGCTTTCCTGATACCGGGCCTAACTGGATATTAGGTGAATCCCCTGTTTAACACGGGCTCAGAGCTATAAAAATAACTAAGCTTTTAATAACTTTGCTGAGTCCGGGTTCCTGACGGGCTCTGCTGACTCAGGCAGTGAACATTATGGTTAGCATCTATTGCTGTTAACATCTTCAATTTAACTCACTCATGCTGTTAGTTCCTTACGCCGGCTGAAAACTTTCGTAGAGAGTAAAATTTTATCCTATCAAACTATTATTAAGTATAATCTAATATAAAAGCTGATTGACATGGTAAGGCTGAATATTAATGTTTTTCATATGCAACTATTTGTTGCATGAAAAAAGGGTCTATATTTAAATCGCGTCAAAAATCCAGAGTAAATAATACTTTAAATATTGCCATTATTTATTGTGGCAAATAATTCTACTCATTGTTTAATGATATGATTCTGTTAAAAATTAAATGTCATTTTGGTCAAACTTAGAGTCGGCTGATTTGTTCGTAAGGAATGCGATGTCTCGCAGCGTTGCTTTTGAAAAAGTTCTATAAGTTCAAGTTAATTTTTATGCGAGTAAGTTTTATGTATTTCTTAAAGTAGAGTTTTGTTGGAGTGTTACTCTTAATTTTAAGTGAAATTTATTTTTCTTTTATGTGAAAAGAATATAAATTGAAGTTAAGATTGTAACGCTGGCAGTGTTATAGATTACTTACTATAGTTTGATAGTGACGAAACCTGTTAAAGTAAATACGATAAAATATGAAAAAATTAACTATTACTGAGTTTGCAAAGAAAATAGGTGTAGGTGTTGCAACAGTTGATCGGGTGCTTAATGATCGGGGTGGAGTATCGCCGGCCATGGAGAATCTAATACTCAAGGCCGCCCGTGATGCGGGACTTAAGCGTATTCTGCCGGAAAAGCATAGACCCTCCTGGCAGCTTGAGGTCCTGTTGAGCAGTAATAAATCTTTTTTTTTCGAACAGCTTGCTAAAGATTTTTCCATCCTGGCTGATAACTTAGGCTATCGCAGAATAACACTTCATAAAACTTTATTCTCTGAAGCTTCTCCGGAAAAAATGGCAAAACACATTGAAGCCAGCAGTAAAAAAATGGACGCTTTGATTATATTTGCACATGAGAGCCCACTTATTTATGAAATGCTGACCCTGTGTAAATCTCGCGGTGTCCCGGTAATAACCCTTGTGGCAGATTTACCAGGATCTGATAGATTGTGCCACGTAGGAATTGATCAATATAGCGCAGGCCGTACATCAGGCTTTGTACTTGGTGGTATGCTACCATCACATGGGGACGTGGTGATAATTAGCGGCCGTACGCAATACGCAGTCCATCGTCAGCGTGTCGATGGCTTTATTTCAGTAATGCAGAAATTTTATCCTAAAATCAATGTGCGCGAACCTATTTACAGTCAGGATGAACGGGAGCTTATCAGTCTTTTATTAAACCGAACCCTTGCATCTGATAAAGATATTGTCGGAATTTATAATACAGGCATGGGTAACACTCAGGTTAGTGAGATTTTGAATGATTATAATCTTAGAGGTAAAGTAGTTTACGTCACTCATGAACTTTACAATACAACACGGCAATTACTCGAACAACGAGTGCTGACATTGACCATAGATCAAAATACGTTGAGGCATGCTCAGCTGGCAATAACACTGGCGCTACATTATCTTGAAATGGGTGAGCAGCCTGATGAATATAAGTCAGGAAAGGTTGATTTTATGCTGTACACTCCTGAAAATTATAGGTGATATAAAATTGGTTACGATTGATTCAGAATAATGGCCCCCTCATTAGTACTCTTAATCTTCCGCTGGTTGATAAAACCCCTATAACTCTGAATGTCGGACCGCAACGAGCTGTCGCAGATACAATATGTTGTAGTTTTCTAAGCTACTATCGATACTACACATAGTAGATTCAAGATAAGCGGCAAGCCAACACCAGGCCAGGGATTCAGGAGTTTTCAGCCACTGCACGTCTTCGGCCCCCTGCGGTTTTTTTTTGCCTAAAGCGGGTTATTTATCCTGCAGATACCGTGGGATCCGTCCGGAACGCTGCCCGAGATACGCTTGCTATCTTGCCGATGCCTTTTATCATTAAGCTCAAACGGCGGCTGCTCCGACCGGCCACGATAAGAGCAAAAGCCACTGAATACCTCTTTGAACCGCCTGCACGGCGGTTTTTTTATTCTTCTCTCGGCGTTACGTGATCGGCAGCACATGGTTTGTGCCGTTCGCTTTTTTTTAGCAAGGCTTACAGGTGACAGCGTTCGCTGAACGCCGGATTTTCCGGGATGCATAACCTTTTCTCCCCGGCTGCTTCCGCAGCTGACCCACTCAGATGGCGGTTTTTTGCCTGTCGCCTGCAT
Source organism: Pantoea sp. SS70 (assembly GCF_029866845.1). Lineage (NCBI taxonomy): Bacteria > Pseudomonadati > Pseudomonadota > Gammaproteobacteria > Enterobacterales > Erwiniaceae > Pantoea > Pantoea sp. SS70. The sequence goes on from NZ_CP117201.1 coordinate 193,271, forward strand.
GTGCGATAGGTATGTTATGTCTATTTTGGCAAAATTACACTGTCATCGTACATTTGACGTCCGCTTTTCGCTCATAGCGGACATTAATATCAACCCGGACAGCTTTAAGATGGTGGTTATGGCAAATGCCGCAGATCCCATTTTACGGATAACTATAAATTCTCAGACACAGACATGATGGCTGCTAAGTTTCCCCCGCTCATAACGGTGAATCATCAGCATGGGGCTTTCACGCACGGGCGGAACACTTACCGACCCAAACCATAATGGATTGGCAGGGCAGACCGAACCACAGATGTTTGCCGGGATTCCCGCAAAGGTGCCACCAACAGGGCGGTGAACGTGTCCTGAAGAAACAGCCAGCAGCCTGTCCGGGTATCTTCTTATCAGCTCTTCAAACTCACTCAGTCCCCTGCATATCGTTTCATCCAGAGTAGGTATCCCGGAAGGAAAAATGTGATGGTGAAGAAACAGCAGAACCGGAGCATCATCAGTCTCGCCAAGTTGATTTTCCAGCCATCCCATGCGTCCCGAAAGTGACCCATAATTCTGTTCGCTCACGGTTGAGTCCATGCCCGCCAGGCAAATTCCGCCTGCATTGTGACTGAAGTGCAGAAACTCTCCCGTAGAGTCAGGTAACCAGCGTTCGTTACCCCACGTCTTTCGCATACAGCCTCTATCGTCTGAATTACCGGGTAGTATCAGGGTGGGGTAATCCTGTTCTTCCAGTTGCGCAGCTATCCGGACGTATCCCTCATCCCAGCACCCGTCCGTCAGGTCACCACTCAGAACCATTATGTCCGGCCCCACCTGTTCAAGCCACGACAGGACCTGCTCCAGGCGCTGAAGGTGATCATTATCGGGAGCGGCGTGAATATCTGTTATCTGCGCTATCAGCATGAATACCTCACGATGAGCTGATACCGGCAGTGAATTCAGCATCAGAACCGAAAATTTTTCCGGAGTTAAGTACGCCATAGCACCAGTGAATCAGCTTTCGCATCACTGCCCCGATTGCCACCATTCTGGGCTTACCCCTAAGTAAAAGCTCTTCATAGAAGCTGCGCATCCTCTTATTACAGCGTCTGGCACAGAGTGCCGCCATATACAATTTTGCCCGCAGCTGAGGTGGTCCGATTTTAGACATCCTGGCTTTACCACGCACGGACGTCCCCGATCGTTTTTCAATTGGCGCTACGCCCATAAAGGCGGCAACCTGGCTTGCTGACTCGAAATCATGGCTCCGCAATACGATCAGCATGTTCATGCCCAGCTGAGGACCCACTGCCGGTATAGAAGTCAGAAGGTCATAGTCTTGTTGCAGCGATTCGTGTGCTTTAATGTGAGTTTTAATCAGCTGCTCAGTGGCTTTCACCTCTTCCCGGAGGATTCTGACCATGCGCAGGCACGAGCTGATAACGTCAGGTGGCGTATGCGTACTCTGGTATTTTTCCAGCCGGTTTTCTTCACGCACGGCGTCGCTCAGCAACGCATCACGCCGGCGGATAAGCGCGCTGAGGTATCGGACTTCATCCGAGGGCGGCAACCACCGCTGGGGCTTTTTCAGTAATGCATAGCAGGCCAGCATGTAAGCATCCACTTTGTCCGTTTTAGTCAGAATGCCCATGCCCCGGGCAAAATCCCGGCTGCGGTGAGGGTTGGCCAGCGAAACGTATCCTCCTGCCTCATGCAGTGAGAATGCAAGGCGTTCGTGGTAAACGCCCGTCGCTTCCATAATCAGATGAACGTCACCGGGGCCGCAGTGCTGCAGACGCAGCCAGCGAAAAATATTAGCCGCGGCGGTGCCATCATTTTTTATCTTTTTTGTTCGAATTCGTCCCTTTATCCCGTCATAAAGCATGCAGAGATCAAGGGTGTCTTTACTTACGTCTATGCCTACAGGAAACATCATCATTCTCCTCTCACAGTGACAGTCACGCCTGTTCGCCTTGTACATACGGAGTCGTGCTTCCGGTAACCGTTCAACAAAATGTGCTGGCGTGAAAGGTGAAACAGAGGGCCATAAGCTGCCAGACAGGATCAGAAATCGTCCTCAGGGAGGGGACTGGCTCACTCTGTTCCGTGTGATGGTAGCTAATCACCACATTATGTTAGATACAAGGGAGGGGGTTGGCCTTGCATGAACATAACGCTCTGCAACCGGCTCTGCCGGGCTGACGGCGCCCGATGGCATAAGAGCTGTCCTTGACGGTTTCTGGCGCCTCCATGCCGCTGACGCGGCATTCAGGGGCAGGCTGCGCACTGCTCGCCTGTCTGTCTGTCTGTCTGTCTGTTCCGATATCCTGCCAGAACTGGCTGCACTACAATGTTTTTTTGAGAATGTGGCCAGCATGTACTGCTGCCTGCAGATTTTTATAAATACCTCAGAGGATGTATGACCGAAAAAGAAGAAGCGGAATTTGCGCAGCTGATGGGTGCCGGAATAAAACAGTGCATGGTGTGGTATCGCGATCAGGATTTCAGCCGTATGAACGAGGACGCACAGGCGGAGCTGGAGAGTATCTTCAGCCCTGGCGACGAGTATGACGTCAGTGCCAGCCTGCAGATTAGCGTTAACATGATGATGATTGGTCAGCTATGGGAGGACAAACGCTTCATGGACTTCGCCGCCAGAGCTGCCCGGACGTCCTGTGACGGGAAAACCATAGGTAAACTCCCCGGAAAAATTGCCCTGAGGCAGCTGCTGGATGACGTCAGTGAAGTGCTCAGGGAGCCCGGGTTCTGTACGACAGAATAACGTGTTTAAATCCGCAGCGGTGTGTTGCAGCCCCTACTGACAGGTCGGGAACCGGACTTCATCCCTGACCTGCGATAATCATCGCCTGTACGAAATTTGTACTTATTACGCCCGCGGCGGTGGTAACCTGAGATTCAGTTTTCTCAGGCTACGGGATCCCCTTCCTGGTACGCCTGTTTCACTGTAAGCATGCATTAATTATCGGATACGGCGTCAGCAGGAGTCATGATGAGCACTGATGATTATGAAACCGACGAGGAAATTTATCACGATGCCTGCTTTGCGGCCGGCATGTGTCGCCTGAAACTCGCCAGCGAGGGCGGAGAAATCAACCGTGAGCGACTGGCCATTGAACTGATGAGACTGCTGGGCGCCGTGATCGAGAAAAGAGAAGAATGTCCCTCCTCGCTGCTGTTCGCCATCGAGCAGCTGCGCGGCGAGCCGGATGAGATGCCTGACTGAAAAAAAATGTTTCAGCGGAAACTAACAATGCCCTTACCATTCAGTAGTTACCAACTAAAATCTGCTTCGAAATGTGAGACCTATAAAAAAACTGGGGACTTAACCATTTAAGATAACTATATGAAAATATGGAGATAATTCTCATGCATAAAGGGGGGATGTATACTAGGCGGGTCATAACATTTCAGGTATAGCATTAAATACATAAGAAATTATTCACTTTTAGCAAAGCGTTGGTTATCCTAGAGTCAGGCCTAAAATATAGGGATTTTTAAGCCATGAAATTCTAATTCTACACGCCAATATCTAGAATAATAATCTATTCTTTGTCCTTAAATTATCGTTCCATAATTCTTTATAAATGAGATGAAG
>NZ_CP117202.1:0-4256 GCF_029866845.1 Pantoea sp. SS70
ATGGCTTTAAGCGATCATGAATACGTGAATTTTTCGGAAGACTATGAGCTTAACTATCACCTACGCAAGGTGAACAAGCAGGAATCCATAGCAAACCGCTCCACGCTTCGCACGATGGGCGCAGAGCTGAAAGCCCGCCTGGGTAAAACCTTCCTGACGCACAAAGAATTCCATGCGTACATACTGACCCAGATTCACCGGCTGAGCTGACAGCCGCTGTAATAAATCAGGCTGACCATGCCAGCCAGCCTGATTTAACATAAGACTACTTACCGGCACCGCCGCAGCCGCCCTCAGCGCGGATCTGGCGCAGACGGGTTGTTTCCGGCAACTTTCTCCAGCTATACCGACGAAGATCGCCCCTGATAAGTTCTGCGTATTTGCATGGCTATGCACGGACATGCCTGGCTGGAATTTTAGCCGCTAAAATCCTGCGGAACCCTCAAAAGCACGACTGAATCTCGCGAATAACGGCTCACGGGCGCGCAGTTTACTGTGCGATCGTGAGCCGCCAGGCGCGGCAGGAATATCGTCAAAGGGGTCGGATTTAACGAGGAGGGACCGGAGTCCCTGGCGGGTGTCGGGCGGAGCCTGACCAAGAGGATTTGGCGTGCCGGCGGTACTCCAAAGACACATCTTGTCCCGCTGTTTTGTGGCGCCGGCGGAGCGGCGGTGGCCACAAAACATTTCCTGTCCACGTCAGTTGCTGTTCGCCCGCTTCTGGTGATAAGCCAGTATCTCAGCACGCCCTTCGTCATAGCTGAGCTCACCGGAAATAATGCGCGCCTTTACGGACTCATAGATCGGCGTTCCGGACGGATCCATGCCTTCAAGCCTGAGAGAAGCCTCAGCCTTACGGAATCCGGTTAAGCGCAGTTGCAGTGCTCGATCATCAGCCATGGTTTTTCCTTTGAGCAGTCATGCGAATAAGGCAGGCATAAAGTGGGCCCACTTTACATGTCCTGCCCGGATGTTGCCGTTGTATAGCTGTGCAGGCAAAAGTGGAAAACGACAGGAAACCGTTGCAGCAGCATGTGTAATGAGAGAGGAAATGCGTGTACTGAGCGACACGAGCCCTGTTCAGCATTACAGATATTACGCTTCCTCGGTCATTCGCTCACTTCGTTCGGTCATGACGCTGCGGCGAGCGTTACCTGCTCAGGAAGAAGGCCATGACGGAGAGTGTAAGAGGGCAGAGGAGTTGCCGGTTTTCCATAGGCTTCGCCCTCCTGATGAGTTTCACAAAAATCAGTCGATTTCCGGTGCTCAAATCAGAAGTGGCGAAACCTGACAGGACTTAAAGATCCCCACCGTTTCCGATGGGTCGCTCCCTCGTGCGCTCTCCTGTTCCCACCATGAGGTTTACCCGTTGCAGACCGCCGTAAGGTGGCGTTTTCTCATTCCTACCCATGCAACTGAGTTCCTTTTAGGTGGTTCGCTCCAAGCTGGGCTGTATGCACGAACTCCCCGTTCAACCCGACTGCCGCGCACTACCCAGGTAACTGTACTCTTGAATCCAATCCTGGAAGACACGAACGATCGCCAAAGGCGGCAGCCAATGGCAACTGAGTAGGGGAGAGAGTCTTGAGTGATTAGCTGCTTACAGCTACACTGGCAGGACATAGATTTGGTGACTCGTCGCCCTTACGACAGTTACCCGGCTCATAAACTTGCCCGTTTAGTGAGCCTTGAAAAAGCCACCTTGCCCGGTGGCTTTTTTCTTTCTGAACAACAAAGTAATACGGGCATGCGTTTAGCGTCAACGCATGCCCGTACTGCTACTCAACCATAGCGATGCCCGACATCATCATTGGCTGGGGCCATTGATGATAAGGTACGCAATACCTCCTCGTACCCATGGACGTTAATTAATCGCTTCAAACAAAGGTTATCTCTGCGCATCAATTTAATGAACGCTTCATGCTCACGGCGGGAGATAACCTCTTCCGGTTGCTCTAACAACTCATCAAGATCTACCGAAGAAATCGTGTAGCGCGCCTGCAACGCAACCGCACCAGTATCGGATTTCGTATGGATTTTCTGCCGAGAGATCGGAAGGAAAAATTTGTTTTCCAACACATCGATAACCGAAGCAAGTTTCGTAACTTCGTAGTCGGATTCAACTCGATTACCCGCATTTGTCACACTTTTGCCGTCACATAAGGCAGCAAATACTGTGGCTTGTGAATCACACATATCATTGATATGCGCAATCATGGCAGGAGATTCAGAAAAGATAGAAGAGAGTTTGCGACGAGCAATTTCGGGTGGGTAATCAAAAGTAACCTTAGCCATTTTTCACCTCCGAAGAAAAGAAGATCTCGGAAGTAATAGAAAGAACATGGCATACACAGAGATTACTTTTTGCGCCCAAGGAATGGACACGGTGATAGGCAAACATAGTTGCACCTTAGGCCTTGTAGGCCAGCAAAGGAAAAAGGGTTTTGCTAACTAGGCGTGAGCTGGTTAGGCCCGCAGATGGGTTAAATCTGCCGTTGCTGGGATTCTACCACAGCAAAATAAAACGTAGAAACATCAACATTCTGATGGCCAGTTTTTATTAGGTACAAAAAAACCCGCTTCCTTTGCTAGTAGCGGGTTTTTCTGTGAAGGATTCACCTTCGATAGAAGCCATTTCAGGCCCCAGCAAATAGCCACCACAGCTATTCACTTATATTTTCTTTGTCGGCCACCACAGCCAACGACCGGGATGATAAGGCTCAAGAACCCGTAGGTAAATACTGTATAAAACCCAAGCGACCCCCAATAACTGTCATTTGAGATCCTCAATGAATATACAGTCAAATGAACGTGTAAGAGCCAGCATTGAATTTTTTTTTAAAATAGCTATCCGGATGTACTGCAAATAACGTCGCCTTAGAGTGGCCACTCAGCTCGGTAAAATGGACGTTTTTTTTTAACGTTTTTATCTATTAGAAAGATCTACACTGATCTGTAAAATCTATATGCGAATTTTTTTTCAATATTATTAGTAAGTTAAACAACCATAATAAGGATCTAGAGGGATCTGGGTGAGGAATTGAAAAAATGCTGCCGGATTTACCACAAAACAACAACACCTCGCCATCATCGAGCGCACCTACTGGTAAATAGTTAGCACGATCACAATAACAGCATTTATAGTTAATATACTAATAGTAACCTTGGTTATCATTATTGCATCGAAAGCACACAGGCTTTCAACCATATAACCCAAGGATAAAGACCATGAAAACCATCAAAGCAATGTCTATCGCCGCCGTAGCCGCTCTTTCACTGATGTCAGCAGCCAGCTTCGCGCAGAGCGTTACCGCAACGTCCCTGACACTGGACGGTGCAGAAGCCAAAATCGCCGCGCAGGCGCAGCAGAACGGTCAGCAGTACAAAATCATTGAGGCCAGCAACGGCAACGTCGTTCACATGACGGCTGAGCTGTACAAATAACGGATGGTCGCAAAAGGAAGTGCCAGAAGAGGTCGCCCACGGGCGGCCTTTTTTGTGTCTGAACCCGGCACACGGCCGAATTAAACATAACATCTCACCTGCCGCGCATGAAAAAGCCCGCGTAGCGGGCTTTATTCGTAGACATCACGCCGATGTCCTATCGTCGCGGCAAGAATCACCAGTTCGTCATCTCTGATTTCACATAGGATTCGATAATCACCGACACGGTAACGCCAGAATTCACCAAGCTCCCCCTTGAGCGGTTTTCCTGACTGACGCGGATCGTCCGAAACAGCAATGCGCATGTCCATAAAATCCACTATTCGTCGCGCATTCTGCTTATCCATCTTACGTAACGCTTTCAGTGCACGGTCAGAGTAATTAATCGTCCAGACCAAGTGACTTCCTCACGTCTTCGGACGAATGCACGAATTCCTCTCCGCGCCTTATACGTGTAACGGTTTCCGCCGCTAGGTAATAATCTTCTAAATCTTCCAGATGAGTCAGGATCGCTTCCCGCGCGTAGAACGTCTTTGTCCTGCCCGTTTGTTTTGCCAGCGAGTCGAGTCTTGACTCGATTTCATCAGACAGCCGGATAGCTAACATTCCAACCTCCCAAACACTATTTGCTATACACGTATAGCATCATACCTCAATTCCGCCAGAAATACAGAAACCGATGGCAATCAGCCTACGAAAACCCTTTGCATAATTGTGATCTAAACAAGAAATAGAAGGTTGTAGACGGCACCAAAAAACCACACATTAATAGTGGGTATATACCCGATACTGATTTTGAAAAGGACTGCAAA